>NZ_JBNGOQ010000003.1:0-961976 GCF_050589645.1 Eudoraea algarum
GGTGGTCACGGCGTCCGTTGCCAGTTCCGCGGTACCGATCCCGCCGTCGGCGACGTCCAGGGTATATGGCGCCACTGTGGTACCGGACCCCGATCGTGTGAGCGATCCGCTGGCGGTGGCGTTGGTGACCTCGTTGCCCACGATCCCATCTGCCTCGGCGGCCAGTGCGGCCTCCTCCCAGGCGGAGGCGGTATTGTTCCATTGAATGATGTTGCCGTCGGCCGTCCCATCGGCCAGTTTGGCCAGGGTCACGTTGGCATCGGTGATCTTGACGGTGGTCACGGCATCGTCGGCGAGCTCGGCGGTATCGATCCCACCTGCGGCCACGTCCAGGGTGTACGGACTGGCTGCGGTCCCGGTGCCCGAGCGCGTAAGGGTGGCATCGGTGGCGTTGGTGACCTCGTTGCCCACGATTCCGTCGGCTTCTGTTATTGTGGCTGCAGATACATCCAAATAGATTCCGCCATCGGTTCCGGCAGAGATATCATTATTGGCATCCGTACTTAGGAAATCTTGACTAACAAGAGCTGTACCTCCTGTTGCGTCTGTGAAGGTAAGTGTGCCATCGCCGTTATCTGTAATGTCTACGGTCAGTGCTGCTGCCAAGACCTCATCTACAGCATCTTGCACATCGGCTGCTAGCAGGCCGGAGACTGTATTATCATACGTTACTTCAGCTGCTGTCTGGTCGTCCGTACCCACAGAGGTGTCGGTTACCAACAACCAATCTGTACCGTTCCAGCGCATAAGCTGTCCTGCTGCAGTACCGTTGGCCAATTTGGCCAAGGCTACCGCATCATTAGCAATGTCCACTTCGGCGATGGTCCCGTTCAAGATATTACCGGTCTCTATGGTATTACTGGCAATATCATTGCCGGTTATGGTTCCATCGGTTATTTTGGCACTGGTCACTTGGGAATCGGCAATTTTGGCTGTTGTCACCGCGTTGTTTGCCAGCTCTGTGGTACCTACCATACCAGCGGCAATCTCTAAAGTAACATCAGTCAAAGTGGCATTGGTGCCTCCCCCTACAGTAAGGTCGTTGGAAGTAATGGAACCATCACCAGTCAGTCCGGCAGCATTTACAAATGCCCCGCCGTCCGTGCCGGCGGATATCAGGTTACCGGCATTGGTGCTGATGACATCAACGGTAGAAGTGCCCCCGTCTTCATCGGTATATGTGATGTCTCCGGTAGCATCATTTTGGGCCAGTGAGGTGACCGTTTCCAAGTTGGTAATGGCATTGGTAAGGTCTACTTGATTGGTGGTTCCGTCCTCATCCACGTAATCCAGGTTGGTATTGTCGGCGTTTAGAGCGATGCTGGTCACGGTCTCGTTGATTGCCGTGGTTGCACCTCCCTCAGCGGTATAAGTGGCTATCTGGTTCCCGGTCACCGTCCCGGTAACGGTGGTGATGGTCTCGTCAATGTCCACTGCCGTACCGTCTGCCTCCGTTACGGTAGCAATCAGGTTTCCGGCGATGACGTTGGAGATTGCAATGCCGTTGGTGGTGATGGTTACGTCACTGCCATCATTATTGGTAAAGGTATAGGTGCCGTCCCCGTTGTCGGTGATATCGGCTTTGTCCACGTTGCGGGCGGTGCCCCCCTCATCGGTATAGGTGATGGTGCCGTCGGCGTTGTCCACAAAGGTGGCGATGGTCTCATCGATATCCACAGTGGTGCCGTCTGCCTCTGTTACGGTAGCAATCAGGTTTCCGGCGATGACGTTGGAGATGGCAATGCCGTTTGTGTTTATAGTTACGTCGCTACCGTCGTTGTTGGTAAAGGTATAGGTGCCGTCCGCGTTGTCGGTGATATCGGCTTTGCTCACGTCACGGGCGGTGCCCCCCTCATCGGTATAGGTGATAGTACCGTCGGCATTGTCCACAAAGGTGGCAATGGTCTCGTTGATGGCCGTGGTGGCGCCACCTTCGGCGGTATAGGTGGCTATTTGGTTCCCTGTCACGGTTCCCGCTATCGTGGTGATGGTCTCGTCAATGTCCACTGCCGTACCGTCCGCTTCGGTGACCGTTGCGATGCGGTTTCCCGCGATGACATTGGAGATGGCAATGCCATTGGTGTTTATCGTTACGTCGCTGCCGTCGTTGTTGGTAAAGGTATAGGTACCGTCCCCGTTGTCGGTGATATCGGATTTGTTCACATTACGAGCCGTACCCCCCTCATCGGTATAGGTGATGGTGCCATCGGCGTTGTCCACAAAGGTGGCAATGGTTTCATCCACATCCACTGTGGTACCGTCTGCAGCAGTCACCGTTGCGATACGGTTTCCTGCAATTAGATTGGAGATCGCTATGCTGTTGGTATCTATTGTTACGTCGCTGCCGTCGTTGTTGGTAAAGGTATAGGTGCCGTCCCCGTTGTCGGTGATATCGGCTTTGTCCACGTTGCGGGCAGTGCCCCCCTCGTCGGTATAGGTGATAGTACCGTCGGCATTGTCCACAAAGGTGGCAATGGTCTCGTTGATGGCCGTGGTGGTGCCTCCCTCGGCGGTATAGGTGGCTATCTGGTTCCCGGTCACGGTCCCCGTTATCGTGGTGATGGTCTCGTCAATGTCCACCGCCGTACCGTCCGCCTCGGTGACCGTTGCGATACGGTTTCCCGCGATGACATTGGAGATGGCAATGCCATTGGTGTTTATCGTTACGTCGCTGCCGTCATTGTTGGTAAAGGTATAGGTACCGTCCCCGTTGTCGGTGATATCGGATTTGTTCACATTACGAGCCGTACCCCCTTCATCGGTATAGGTGATGGTGCCATCGGCGTTGTCCACGAAGGTGGCAATGGTCTCATTGATTTGGGTTATTGTACCATCCGCTTCGGTTACTGTAGCGATCAGGTTACCTACTACCAAATCAGTAATGGTAATGCCATTGGTGTTTATAAGAACATCACTGCCATCATTATTGGTAAAGGTATAGGTGCCGTCCCCGTTGTCGGTGATATCGGATTTGTTTACCGTTTGTACTGTTCCGTCCTCATCTATATAGGTGATCAAGCCATCCGCTCTGTCCTCCAGGACGGTCACCGTTTCCAAACCGGTAACGTCCCCGGGGTTGAGCAGTCGTTCCCAAGTGGTATCCTGCCAGAAGTAGAACCCCGGTACAATATCGCCTGCTGCCGTAGGGACATATACAACAAGGCCATTTACGTTTCCATTGGTAATTGTTGTGGCATCGGTGGTGTTCTGCAATGCCACACGGGGAATGAGCACCCCTTTATCCGATGCGGTAATGTCTAATTGCGCCGATCCATCGGGAACCGGGCTTCCAATACTTACCTGCCCATATGAAACTATGGAAATACATAAGGACATAAAGAAAAGGAGAAGTCTGTTTGATTTCATAAGCAAAAAGTTTACTTTTTTTAAAGGTTATTAGTTAATAGATCCATCTTATTTATACCCTTTTTGATCTTGATGGCAATAAGAGGTTTTTTACGTCAAACGTAAGTTTTGACGGGGCGAAGTTACACTCAAAACAGCGCGGGAAACAACAAAGACAACTGGACAAAAATCTGTACAAAAGTCTATACAGAACAAAATGAAAATACTGAAGAAGGCGTCAAAAAACCTTTGTTTATAGGTAGTTACGCCTTATGTTGACAACATTTTTTTACTGGATTTTTAATAAAGGGGAAAGCTTATGTTGTTTTGGAACTGTGTAAAAGTGTTACCGGGAAATTGAACGGGATACAGTCTACCCGAGCCTTATTTCCAATTAAATTTGTGAGGTATCGGAGGCACTGTTCTTTCCGTTTAGGCAAAAAACCAAACAGAGGTGAAAAGGTGCCTTTGAATCGCTCGGGATGTGCACAATACTAACGCATGGATATTAAAGGAGGTTGGGAAATAAAACTCGGCCAACCCGACTGGGGAATGCGCTACATTTCCATTTGCCCTTCCAAAAATCCGATGATACATTTATTGCAGGACACGTTTAATTTTTTTCGAAGTCGATAACGTGCTGTGTGCACACTTTCGGGGGAAATGCCCAGAATATTGGCTATGTGTGTTGTGGTTAAATTTAATTTTTCCAGCGCCAGCAAACGTTCTTCGGAATTGGTAAAATAATAGCCCTTGGTCAAAATTAAAGGAAAAAAGGAAGGATACACCAATGAGAACTTTTCCTTAAACAAGGACCAGTCCTGAGGGGTTAGAATTTTGACGGAAACAAGGTCACTTAAAATGGCCACGATATCCATGTTTTTTTTGTTTTGGGTCTGCATGTTCCGGATTCTTTAAATATGTGTTTGTTTTGATTTTTCACCGAACTCTCATATACAGAGGGGGTTACTTGGTATACAAAGTCACGGCAAAATGAAATAAAAAGCCAATATATGGCCTAGACAAAATTCTAGACAATCCCTGCTGAATACGTAAAGCAAAAAATAAAGGAAGCTTAAAAACTATAGAAAAAAAAGATCATGAAACGATATAAAAGCTAGACAAAACTCTAGACAATTGTTTGTGCCCATTAAAGGGATGAATTACAAGCTTTGTAAAAAGTCGATTACCCCGATGTCCTTGGGAGCACCCAGTTTTTTGCGCAAACGGTACCGTCCGGTCAGGACACTATCTGGGGAAATCCCCAGCATATGTGCTATCTCGTTGGTCTTTAGATGTAAACGCTCCAGAGCAAGAATGCGCTCTTCTGCGTTGGTAAGGTGAAACCCCTTGTTGTATATTCCCATGAAGAAGCAAGGATATACCAGGGTGAATTTTTCCTTGAAAATTTCCCAGTCGTCTTGGGTAAGGATTTTGGACCTGACCAGTTCCTGTATGGTATTCAGTTCCTCCTTTTCCCCAAAGGACAGCTTCAATTGTTCCAATTCTTGGCATAGAACCTCCTGTTCTTGGCTTTTTTGTAGCAAGCGGTTGGTGAATTCAAGTAGCTCATTTTTATTTCGTTCCAATCGGGAGGCCAACGCCCGACGCTTCCGTTTTCCTGTTTCCCAGATGTAGTAAGCAATGCCGGTACCGGCCAAAATCACCGAAAACAGTACAATCCAAAGCGTTCTTCTTAGCGCCGTGGCCAATTCCTTGTCCTTTTCCAATAAATTTATGGTCGTTTTTTGCCGGTAAATTTCATTTTCATTGCGTTCGGCCTCGTACAAAGATTGATAGTACAAAAAAGCGTTGGTCTTTATGGTGTTATAGGCAGAATCCTTTACCTGCAGGTGGCGCTCCAAATGCTGGTATGCGTTCTTGAAGTTTTTTTGGGCGGCGTATACCTCAGCAATCTGCTTTTCGGCCCTGATCATCTCTTTCTTATTGCTTATACGATCTTTTTTTGCCAGTATTTTTTGCAAGGCCTGTTCGGCTTTTTTGTTTTTACCAATCCTGAGGTAATAGGAAGCTGTAACATTTAGGATGTTGTTTTCATAATATTTGGGTGCATCCGTGGTTTTTCTTAAGCTATCCGCTCTTTTGAGATTCATCCAGGTTTCTTCAAGGTCGCCTTGTTCCAGATAATACTGGGCATAACCTGTGGCAATCATCATTTGAAGTACTTGTTTTGAATTTCCTTCAGGAATGCTATCCAAATAGTGGGATGCCATGTCCACATATTTCTTTAGGTTCCCGTAGTCCTTGTGCTTAAGATAACCACCTCCGATATTAAAGGCATTTACACTTACCACATAGTAATCCTTATTTTTTAATCCAGAAGCGATGATTTTTTGACGTTCTTCATTGGCCTTTTCCACAAAATCATTCGAAGCATACGCGGAAGCCAAAGCAGAGAGGGTATGGGTCATATACGTAACATCGCCTAAGCTTTTATAGAGCGCATATGCCTTATTATACTGGTCTACCGCCTTCGGAAAATTTCTCAGATCGCTTTGGACCTGGCCATTGAAATAGATGGCATCGGCTTCAAATATTGAATCTTTGGTAAGATGGAAGATATGCGCGGCTCTTTCATAGTCCTTGGATGCCTGCTTAAGGTCTTCCTTGTTAAAGTAGGCACCTCCCCTTTTTAACAACAAATGAGCTACCGATCGTCTTTTCTTGAATTTGGATCGATGGCCCAACATCTCATCCAGTACATAGATGGCCGAATCGGGTTTGCGGGTGTAGAGATACTCTTGCGAGACATATCTCAATTTTAGAACGGCCTTGTCCCATTCACCCAATTCTCTTGCCAAATCGATTGTACGCTTCAGGTAGGACGTCCGTTGCGGATGGTTTTTACGCACCATGGCTTCGGTCAGGGTATCCAAAATGCCAAATCGTTTGACATCGGAATTTGAATTTTCAAGTCGTTGTATGAGCGAGTCTATCTTGGTTTGCGCCTGGGTAAAAACTGAAAAGAACACCATTGACGCTATGCATACTCTGACTCGACTTTTGTTCGTCCTATTCATCTCCTGTAAAGTGATACCGTGGGATTAAGATATACAATTAATTCCGTTCTCTTCCACACGTTAATTGAACGCCTGGCAATTGCTACGTACGCACTTAATTCAGATTGCCATACCGTCGCAGCCAAGTAGCGATTGATGCAGGCCAATACTACTTGCAAAACACCTTTCAAAAAAAGCATATAAAAAAAGAAATCACCCCATAGGAGTCTAGACAAAAATCTAGACAAAATCCTAGACATGCTTGCTAGAGAATCCAAGGTATGATTCCCTAGGGCAGAGTGAGTCCTTTCGAAATGGGCGGTCACCAAAAAGAAAGGGGCCTGGTATAATACCAATGCCCCCCTCTACCTACACAAAGAAAAAGTTGTTGCTTTTTCAGTATGTATCCATAACCTATCCGAGCTATCCCCTATGCCCCGAAACCGGAACAAAAGACTAAGTAGGTTTGGGCTACATAATCACTCCCCAAAGTGAATAAATAGTAGGTTTTGCCAAATAGAAATTTGCTAAAACATATAGGTCGCAGGTTCTTTTACTTTTTTCATGTATTAAAAGGTATAAAGGGGCCAGGTGCTATATTATCGTACCCGACCCCATTCAAGCCAAATAAACAACCAAAATTGAACAAATCGTTATTTTTAATTTGATGGGGTTTTCCTTATTTCGACCTCCATGTTAAAATATGATACAAAGAAAACGGGGAATGATGGAAAAAACTAAATAACAGTATAGACAAAATTCTGGACAGTTTTCACGGAAGGTTTATATTCCGATCAAATTGTTTAATGTTTGGATAATTTTCCGATATTGCAGGCCCAAATGGGATATTAGCTCAGTTGGTTTAGAGCGCTGCCTTGACAGGGCAGAGGTCACCGGTTCGAATCCAGTATATCCCACAAAATGCCACCCGATAAATACGGGTGGTTTTTTCTTCAGGACCTATACAAAAATGGGACTATGAGGTTAGCGGGTGCTTAAAGACAAGGGTACAGCTTTTTGATCTCCCAAACCATTTCACCCTATTTTTTGAGGCTAGATTATATACCGTATCCCTGATAATTCTTGGGATAAACGCCAAAAGCGCGGCGACCAAGCGCCACCTTGGTATTTTGGAAACGATTTTCAGAAAACCATCAGAATGGGTATGGACCCCTTTATCATCCAACAGGATCACCGTTTCCAGGCTTTCGGTGGGAAAACCGTATTTTTTTAACAGCAGCTGTCCCTCGGTGGACTGAAATGCAACGTATCTGAAAATACCTCCGGGTGCGAAACGAAGCAGCCAGCCGACAACCCCATTGCACAAATTGCATTCTCCGTCAAATATGATGATATTTTCCTTTGCTTCCATAATCGTTTTCATAGCAATCTTTTCTATCCTATAGTCGGATGGAACCGTCAATAATTTCAACCAACCGCTGGGATTTTTTCTGTATGGTGAGGTTATGGGTGGCCATAATTACGGTTTTGCTCCTTTCTTTTGTTATTTGTGAGAGTAAATCAAAGATTAGCATGCTATTTTTTTGATCCAGATTTCCGGTAGGTTCGTCCGCAACGATCAGTACGGGATTGTTGATTAACGCGCGCGCTATTGCAACACGCTGTTGTTGCCCGCCAGACAGCTGGTAGGAAGGACGATCCGCGAAGGTTTTCATCCCCATTTCATCAAGTAAGGAGAGCGCATCTTCCCGAAGGGCCTGGTTGTCCTTTTCGCCCAATTTTAAGGCCGGAAGCATCACATTTTGCAATACATTGAATTCCGGGAGCAAAAAATGGGATTGATATACAAATCCGATATGCCGGTTTCTAAAATCGGTCAGGCCGTCTTGCGACAATGCCTTGGTAGGTTGCCCCAATATTTCCAAAGTTCCTTCAAAATCCATATCCAGGGTAGACAGAATATACAGGAGGGTAGATTTTCCACTGCCCGATTCCCCGAAGATGGAAATTAGCTCCCCAGCCTCTGCGTTCAATGAAACACCGTTGAGAACCCTATGTTTCTTTGGATTGTGAAAATACTTGCTGATATGTTCCGCCTTCAATATCATATATCCCTAATAATCGTTACCGGATCTACCCTGCTTGCTTTTTTGGACGGGAAATAACCCGCCAGTAGGGAGGTAAGTATCCCAAAAGAGGCCCCCAGCAGGTAAAATTTTACCTCAAAAGTGATAGGGTAGGTGTCCACAATGATAAAATCCGAAGTTTCCAGGGGGGCCAGGGAAATGGCGTAACTGATCAGATAGCCAAAAAAGCTCCCCAGCAGCGAACCTATGGAACCAATGACAAAGGACTGTGCCAAAAAGATAAAAACAAGGTCCTTGCCCGCATAGCCCATGGTCTTCAATACGGCAATATCCTTTCGTTTTTGTATTACCGTTATGTTCATGATGTTGTAAATTCCAAATCCGGCCACCAGTAGCAGGGCAAAGGAGATGGTCCAGGTCATTACATTGCGGACTTTGTTCCCTATTACTATGGTTTTGTTGCCATCCATCCAATCATCTACGATGATCCCCCCGTATTGTTGCAACAACGCATTTTTTAAGCCAAGGTCCTCCCGGTCTTTGAGTTTTACATGAATATTGGTAATACCCGATTCATTTTCCAAAAGCCCTTGCAGGGTGTTTGCGTTTACATAGGTCCGGAGGTTATCTATTGTGGAAATCCCAAAGCTGAATATGCCCGATACGGTCAAGCTATGGTTTCTTCCGTTGGGAAGGATCATTCTTAGCTCGTCCCCTTGGGAAACTTGAAGCCGTTTGGCGAGGCTAACGCCAAGAAGAATAGCGTTTTCATCTTTCAAACTTTCAAAGCCATCTCCATGGACAAGCCTCCGTTCCAAATCTACCATCTTGTATTCCCTATCCGGGAAAACACCGTTTATACTCACTGGCAGCTGCTGTGTTTCACTGAGCAGGATGGCCGGGGAAAGGGTCTGTTGGGCAAACCCCTTTACATTGTCATGTCTCCCCAAGGAGGTTGCGATATCGGAGACCTGTTGAAGCACAGGGGTCTTAGTTCCGAAAAGGCCTTTAAGTTTGACCTTATCTGGCTTTTGGTGTATAACAATGTCCGGACTTCCATTAAACACGGCATCATCCAAAAAACCGTTGACCCCGGTCATAAAACTGATCATAACGATAAAAATGGTTACGCCAAGGAGTACGCCCAGCGTGGCAAGAATACTTTGCTTCTTTCTCGCGACCAGGTATTGAAAGGCAATAAACAGATTTACGCTATTGAATACGTTTTTCGACATACGAAATGGGTCGTGTAAATAGCTTGGGAATTACACTGGGAACCGTGCGGGAATATTCTGTGCCCATGGCTGCCCAGAGGAGTCGCTCATGTTTATAGCAATTGCACCGCCCGTTCCAGGGCCATTCCCCTGGAGCCCTTGATTAGAATATGACTTTTTCGCAACGTATGCGTTTTCAGAAAGTTGGCCAGGTCATCAAAGGAGTTGAATTTTTTTAAGGGCGAATTTGTTTTGGTAAAGTGCTCTCCCACGAGGTAGGCGTCGTCAAAAGCCATTTCCATGACCAGATCTGAAATCTCCTGATGCTCTTTTTGTGCAGCACTGCCCAGCTCGAACATATCCCCCAGGAGTACTATTTTGGGAGCTCCTTGCATCATGCTAAAATTATCGAGGGCTGCTTTCATGCTGGTAGGATTGGCATTGTAGGCGTCCAAAATGATGTGATGCCCGTTGCGGTCCAGCATTTGGGAACGGTTGTTTTGTGGAATATAATTTTCAATGGCCACCTTGATATCCGCCAATGGAACATTGAAGTATTTTCCCATGAGCACGGCGGCGGCGCAGTTGGAAAAGTTGTAACTTCCAATGAGTTGGGACCTTATTTGGATGCCCTCGGCTTCCAGGGCAACATAGGGATCGGCATCCAGGGCCGAAATGATATAGTAATCACGGTTTACCTTGCTATACCCAAACTTCTTGATATACGTTCCCAATTTTTCTTCCTGTATCGGGTCGTCCGCATTCAAAAATACATGCTTGTCATTTTTCAGAAGATATCTGTAGAGTTCACTTTTCCCCTTAATGACACCGGCTACACCTCCAAAACCTTCAAGGTGTGCTTTTCCGAAGTTGGTGATATACCCATAATCCGGTTCCGCTATGGTACAAAGAAAATCGATTTCTCCTTGATGGTTCGCTCCCATTTCAACGATTGCAATCTCCGTGTCCTCTTTTAGGGACAATAGGGTTAGGGGAACACCAATGTGGTTGTTAAGATTTCCAAGAGTAGCAACAATCTTGTACTTTTTGGACAACACTGCCGAAAGCAGTTCTTTGGTAGTAGTTTTCCCGTTGCTTCCTGTAAGGCCTATTACTTTGGTATTGCAATACTTCCTGTGATAATTGGCAAGTTCCTGTAGGGTCTTAAGCGCATCCTCCACTAGGATGACCCCATCGGCGGCACTGTACTTCTTTTCATCCACGACCGCTAAGGAAGCTCCGTTTTGAAGTGCTTGCATCGCAAACTCGTTACCGTTAAAATTGGCGCCTTTTAGCGCGAAGAAAATACAGTTTCTCGTGATTTTCCTGGTATCGGTACAAACGGCGGGAAATTCCAAAAAGAGCTTGTGCAGTGCAGCTATGGTCATGGCACAAAGTTAAAAAAAAGCCCCGACGGAAAGTCGGGGCCTTGCTTTATATTTTTTGGGAAAACTATTTAACCTTTTTTCCCCGAACTGTTTTGTTCTTTGTTTTGGATTTTGATCCCACTCTGGACATGGCACATCTGAATCCGATATAATCCGTGGCCATGTATTGAGGCAGGTACCTACGTTGTGCGGGATCTAACCAATAGGCTCGATCTCTCCAAGAACCCCCTTTGAAAACCCTAACTTCGTTATTGATCAGGGTAGTCCTGTTATTGGAGGTATCGTACTGGCGTATCATGTTGCCAACAGAATCTCGCTCAACATTATGCTTGGGTGAATTGTACATGGATCTACCATTCCCTTCTTGCTCCTGCTCTTCATCACTAAATCTGTCAAAGAACCTGGAAGAACCTGGATCACCGTCCCTGTATCCTCTATTGTCACTAGAGGAGAAATTGGTCCTTAGATAAGTTTCCTGTTCGTCCACGGGTACCATTTTTATCTCGCCTGGTAGGTTAACCGCAATTATTCTACCGTTGGGCAAGGTATCGTAGACAATCTCATCTTTGAGGATATTTACCTTTCCATCCTCGCCTATTGCAGTTTTTTGATATACGTTACCCCTGTAGTAGTTGAAATCACTTATTTCATCATCAACTATGGGTCGGTACACATCGGCTACCCATTCGGCCACATTACCGGCCATATCATAAAGGCCAAGATCGTTGGGTTTGTAAGACTTAACCTCTGCGGTAATATCCGCACCATCGTCGGACCATCCGGCAATTCCGCCGTAGTCACCTTTTCCTTGCTTAAAGTTGGCCAATTGGTCCCCTCGGCCCACGCGTTGCCCGTTACGGGTATACTCGCCTTCCCAAGGATATTTTTTTCTACCTCTATAGTTATTGTATTCCCGAGAACCCTGAAGGGCCGCAGCTGCATATTCCCATTCGGTTTCTGTGGGCAAGCGGTACTCTGGCATAATAATCCCGCTACTGCGCTTGGCAAAGGTAGAAACGGAATCTTTTTTCTTATTGCCCTGGAGCGAATCAATTTGACCGTTGTAGACCGACTCGGGCCTGTTTAGATAGGCTTCAGTGCTAAAGGTGCCCTCTACCTCACCTGTAACGGCCTGATATTTGGCATCCTTGGCAAGATATCCTTCCTTTTCCAGCATGGCTTCATTGACACGATCCGTACGCCATTCTGAAAATTGAACGGCCTGCACCCAATTTACCCCTACTACAGGATATTCTGCATAGGCAGGATGCCTTAGGTAGTTGTTGGTCATGGTTTCGTTAAATCCTAATCGGTTTCTCCAGACCAAGGTGTCCGGCAGTGCTCCCTTGTAGATATTGGCATATTTTGGATTTTCGGGTGGGTATACACTCTTTAGGTAATCCAAATATTCCAAGTACATAACATTGGTCACTTCGGTTTCATCCATATAGAAGGACTGAACGTGCTGCGATGTTGGTGTGTTGTTCCAGTCGTGCATCACATCATCCTGAACCTTCCCTTTGGTAAAGGTACCTCCTTCAACAAACACCAAACCGGGGGCAGTGGCCTGTTCCTTAAAATCTGTGTTGTACTGGAAACCACCCTCCTTGGCATTGATTTTCCAGCCGGTGGCTCTTGAAACGTTCTTTGATGTCCCGGAAGATTTTTTGCAACTGCTAAAACTTCCCGCCACCACTAAACAAGAGAGTACAACTTTGATAAATTGTTTTTTCATAATTAGGACTTGAGTTCAAAATTCAAACCACGTTTCAAGCGGCTTGGAGATTATATTTTAATTAATTTGTGTGTCACTTTCGGCTTATAAAACGAGGATTTGCACATAATATTTCATGGTCCCAAAAAATATTTTTTACAAAATCCACGCGGCATAAGTTTTAAAAAGATTCCGTGTGTAAATTCATAACGAAGTAAAAGCTATTATAGTATGGGTTAAAAGGGTTTCTTTTTGTTACTATCCCGAATAAAGGGCGAATTCTTGCAAGGAGCGGGGGATTTTATCGATAAGATTAGAAAACAATGGCTTTGGGACGGGATTTTGTTCATGGATTTTTAAAAATAATATACCCATAACACAAGATATTTTTAAAAAGGGCGTTTACATGTAGTACGACTAAAATTTATCGAAGTTGTTCAATAAGCTTATTTTTGTACCCAACTAAATTTTACATGAAAGAAATGAAAAAATTATTGACACTAACCTTGCTTGTGTGCCTTGGCAGAACAATGGCGCAGGAAGATCGGGTTATCACCACTGCAGTGCCCTTTTTGACCATTGCCGCCGATGCAAGGGCCGCGGGTATGGGCGATATGGGTGTAGCTACTTCCGTCGATGCCTATTCGCAGCAATGGAACCCGGCCAAATTTGCCTTTGCGGAGCGCAAAATGGGCATTGGGGTAAGTTATACCCCTTATCTGGAGAGCATTATTACGGACATTGCCCTTTTAAGCGGAAACTACTATAATAAAATAAACGATCGAAGCGCATTTGCCGTAAGCTTACGTTTTTTCACCTTGGGAGAAATAGAGTTAAGGCAATTTGCCAACGATCCGGGAACAACGGCCAAACCCAACGAATTGGCCATTGATGGATCCTATTCCCTAAAACTTAGCGATCAATTTTCCATGGCGGTTGCAGGAAGGTTTATCAGCTCTAATCTGGAACTTCAGGAAATCGGAGGAAATTCACAGGCAGGAAACAGCTTTGCTGTTGATGTGGCCGGTTACTTCCGTTCAAGGGAAATAGCCTACAACAATTTTGATGGACGCTGGAGAGCTGGATTCAACCTTTCCAATCTTGGAGGGAAGATCCAGTACGATGAAGGAGGCCAGGAAAACTTCTTGCCCACCAACCTAAAAGTGGGAGCCGGCTTCGATTTTATTTTGGACCAGGATAATGTGTTGGGAATCACTACAGAAATCAATAAATTATTAGTACCTACCCCCAGGGATTTTGATGGGGATGGGGATGTGGATTCTGAGGACAATGCGGAGTACCAGGATATCAGTTTTTTAAATGGGGTATTCGAGTCCTTTGGTGACGCTCCTGATGGATTCAGCGAAGAATTAAAAGAATTTACATGGGCCCTTGGTGCGGAATATACCTATCAGGACGCCTTTATGATCCGTACCGGTTATTTCAATGAAAGCGAGGAAAAGGGTTCCAGAAAGTTCTTTACCCTGGGAGCAGGCTTTAAGTTCAAGGCGGCCCAGATCGATCTGTCCTACTTGTTCTCGACTTCTCAGGTAAGAAACCCTTTGGAGAATACCTTGCGTTTTTCCCTTACCTTTAGCCTAGGCCAGGAATATTTTAACGATTAAGGGTAAAACCCCTTTATTCGTCCTTTAAAACCTGCCTTTGTGCAGGTTTTACTTATTTTTGTCCCAATCCCCTACTAAAATTGCAACAATATCCGGATATGAAAAAACGTCAAATAGCTTTTGAATTGACCGTGTTCGATTCCTTGAAAGACCTTCCGGTCGAAGACCAGCAATTGATGAGGGAAGCCATAAAAGCGAGAGGTGATGCTTATGCGCCCTATTCCAACTTTCAAGTAGGCGCAGCGGTGCTCCTGGAAAATGGATCAATTGTCATTGGGAACAACCAGGAGAACGCGTCCTATCCATCTGGGCTCTGTGCAGAACGCGTGGCCGTTTTTCAGGCTGGGGCTAAATATCCGGGGGTAGCCATACGGACCATTGCCATCACGGCGACCTCCAAGAATTATGCGGTGGATACCCCAGCTGCCCCGTGTGGGAATTGCAGGCAGTCTATCGCCGAATATGAACAAAAACAACATAGCCCAATAGCACTGGTCCTTATGGGCGAAACGGGGGAAGTCTTCAAGTGCGATTCCCTTGTCGATATCCTTCCCTTGGCCTTTGATAATTCTTTCCTAAAGTAGCTTAAATTATATCCGCTTCTATTTTTTTTCCGCTATTGATTTAATGTGTATTTTTGTTTTTCCGATTTAAGGAAATACTACAAATAAAATATGTGTTAATGGAAAAGATTACCAAGGAAGTTTACCTAAAATGGTACGAGGACATGCTGTTTTGGAGAAAGTTCGAGGATAAACTTGCCGCTGTTTACATTCAACAAAAGGTTAGGGGATTTCTACACTTGTACAACGGGCAGGAAGCCGTACTTGCAGGAGCGTTACACGCGATGGACCTTTCCAAGGACCGGATGATTACGGCCTATAGGAACCACGTGCAACCCATCGGTATGGGAGAAGATCCCAAAAAGGTTATGGCCGAGCTTTACGGCAAGGTTACCGGTACTTCACGGGGTATGGGTGGATCCATGCACATCTTTTCCAAAGAACATCGATTTTATGGAGGCCATGGCATTGTAGGAGGACAGATTCCCTTGGGTGCAGGCTTGGCCTTTGCCGATAAATACTTTAAAAGGGACTCGGTAACCTTGTGTTATATGGGTGATGGTGCGGTACGACAAGGATCCCTGCACGAAACCTTTAATTTGGCCATGCTGTGGCAATTACCAGTGGTGTTTATTTGTGAAAACAATGGCTATGCCATGGGAACCTCTGTGGCCCGGACATCATATTCCACAGATATTTGGAAACTTGGCCTGGGATATGAAATGCCATGCGGTCCGGTAGACGGTATGGATCCCGTAACGGTGGCCAAGGAAATGAGCAAGGCCATAGAACGGGCCAGAAGTGGCGGCGGACCTACATTTCTAGAAATGAAGACCTATCGCTATAGAGGACATTCCATGTCCGATGCACAGCATTACAGAACAAAAGAAGAAGTAGAGGAGTATAAAAAAATTGACCCCATTACCCAAGTGCTCGATGTCATCATGGAAAAGAACTATGCTACAGAGGACGAGATCAAGGAAATAGATGGTCGGGTAAAGGATATGGTGAAGGAATGCGAAAAATTTGCTGAGGATTCGGATTACCCTCCTGCAAACCAATTATATGACATGGTATATGAGCAGGAAGACTATCCATTTGTACAACATAAATTATAGGTAAATGGCGGAAGTTATTAACATGCCGAGACTTAGCGACACCATGGAAGAGGGGACGGTTGCCAAGTGGCTTAAGAATGTAGGGGACAAAGTGGAAGAAGGGGATATCTTGGCAGAAATTGAAACGGATAAGGCAACGATGGAGTTCGAATCCTTTCATGAAGGCACCTTGTTGCATATAGGGATTCAAGAGGGCGACGGAGCTCCTGTAGATACCCTTTTGGCCATTATTGGCGAAGAAGGGGAAGATATTTCCGGATTGTTGAACGGTTCAGGCACATCATCCCCAGAACCTCCAAAGGAAGAGATTGCAGCCGAGGCTACACCCGAAGCTCCTGCCCAGGATGGTGAAGCCGCTGCAACATCAGAAGAAATTCCTGAAGACGTCGAGATTATTAAAATGCCCCGCCTTAGCGATACCATGGAAGAAGGCACTGTGGCCTCATGGCTAAAACAAGTGGGCGATACTGTGGAGGAGGGCGATATCCTTGCGGAGATCGAAACCGATAAGGCCACCATGGAATTCGAGTCCTTTTATGCAGGCACCTTACTTTATATTGGTATAAAGGAGGGCGAGTCTGCTCCCGTGGATACGGTTTTGGCCGTTATTGGCCCTGAGGGGACCAACGTAGATGCTGTGTTGAACGCCAAACCCTCTGCCGGTCCGGCAAATACGGATGCCGCTTCAACCAATAAGACGGAAGCTCCTATTGCCGAAAGCAAAGAGACTGCAAGTCCGGAAACTACGGTTACTTCTGATGGGCAACGTATTTTTGCTTCCCCGCTGGCCAAAAAGATTGCTGCGGAGAAAGGCATCAATATTGCTGAAATCAAGGGTACCGGAGACCACGGTAGAATCGTGAAAAAAGATGTGGAAAGTTATCAGCCTTCCGCCAAACCGGCGACGGCCCCTGTCACAGAAGTGCAGTCCGCTCCTGCGGAAAAGGCGGCCCCAGTAGTACCCGTACAGTTGGCAGTTGGTGAAGAAAGCAGCGAGGAAGTGAAGAACTCCCAGATGCGCAAGACCATTGCCAAGCGTTTGGCAGAATCCAAGTTTACGGCCCCGCACTATTATTTGACCATTGAGGTGGCCATGGACAACGCCAAGGCCTCCAGGGCGCAAATCAATAGCCTTCCCGACACTAAGGTGTCGTTTAATGATATGGTTGTTATGGCCTGTGCCATGGCACTTAAAAAACATCCTCAGGTCAATACCACTTGGAACGGGGACACCACACGTTATAATCACCATATAAGTGTAGGTGTGGCCGTAGCCGTTGATGAGGGACTCGTGGTTCCCGTACTCAAGTTCACTGATCAGATGAGTCTAACACAAATTGGGGCCAATGTCAAGGACTTGGCAGGCCGGGCGAGAAACAAAAAACTTACCCCTGACGAAATGCAGGGAAGTACCTTTACGGTCTCCAATTTGGGCATGTTCGGTATTTTGGAATTTACCTCCATTATCAATCAGCCCAATTCGTCTATCCTATCCGTAGGGGCTATAGTGGAAAAGCCGGTCGTTAGAAACGGTGAAATTGTAGTAGGAAGCACTATGAAGGTTACCCTGGCGTGCGACCATAGGACGGTAGACGGCGCCACAGGAGCCCAGTTCCTTCAAACACTGAGGGCATTTTTGGAGAATCCGGTGACCATGCTGGCCTAGCAATCCGAGTTTGGTTTCCGGGCAATGGTTGATCAAGCAGGTCCCAGTTTTGCGCTGGAGACCAAGATTGATTATTGGCCTAATCAAAACTTCTCCATATCATCGGGATACCTTATCTTTAAAAATCAAATTCGTACAGGTATGGGAAAAGTAATTCGGCTTATAATGCTTTTGGTATTCGTGGCCTGCGGGTCAACAAAAGTGAGGGAAACCCCTTCGAATACTGTAGATGGTCCTGAGGGCCTTAAAGCTAGGGTAGCTTCTGTTGCCTCAGATGCAACCAACGGAAATAAGGCTATAAACCCGGAAACCAATGGAAATACAACACGCCTCAAGGCAGATTTTTCCGATGAGGTCAGGATCGGGGGAATTATGAATTTTTTGGCTTCGGATGCATTAAAAGGCCGGGATTCGGGAAGCGAGGGCATAGCAAAGGCTGCAGATTTTATCGAGACTATCTTTAAGCAGAACCGTATTGCGCCCTATTTTGTGACCTACAGGGATACGTTGTCCAATTTCTCCAAACCGGCTTATAATGTTGTTGGTGTATTGGAAGGAAACGACTCTAAGCTCAAACACGAATTCATTGTGATCGGGGCACATTACGACCACATTGGCATCATTAGCCCGGTCAACGGGGATACCATAGCCAATGGCGCCAACGACAATGCTTCAGGTACCACCGTAGTGTTGGAACTGGCCCGGTATTTCGGAAACGCAAGGACCAATAAGCGAAGTCTGATTTTTGCACTGTTCAGTGCCGAGGAAAAAGGACTTTTGGGATCGAATCATTTGGCCAAAAAGTTGAAGGCCCAAAATTTGGATCTATACGCCATGCTGAACTTTGAAATGGTCGGGGTTCCCTTGGTGGGCAAGGACTACTTTATGTATGTCACAGGTTATGAAATGTCGAATCTCGCAGAGATCAGCAATCAATATACGAACGAGAAACTGATCGGTTTTCTACCTACCGCCAAGGAATTCAACTTGTTCAAACGGTCGGATAATTATCCTTTTCACGAAGCATTCGGAGTACCTTCCCAAACGTACTGCACCTTTGATTTCACCAATTTTGACCAATATCACAAGGTAGGGGACGAGGTTTCCCTAATGGATTTTGGGCATATGGCCACTGTAGTGAACAAGACGATACCTGTGCTTAGCGGTATCATCAACGCGACGACCAGGGAAATAAAATATAAATAATGTCCAGCGTAATCATAACTGGCTGTAGCAGGGGTATTGGCTATGAACTGGCCCGTTTGTTTGCCAACGAGGGGCATCAGGTCTTGGCCCTGTCCAGAAATGATGGGCCCATGGCAGATTTGGGACATCCCAATATTTCCAGTTTCCCTTTTGACATCACCCACCAGGCCGACCTGGAAAAGGTGGATGGATTCGTAAAGAAGAACTGGGACAAGGTGGATGTCTTGATCAACAATGCCGGTAGCTTACTGAACAAGCCTTTTTCCGATATAACCTCCAAGGAATTTGAGGATGTCTACCGGGTTAACGTGTTCGGCGTGGCCAACATCACCCGGACCCTGTTGCCCTATATGACAAAAAATGGCCATGTGGTCACCATAAGCTCCATGGGTGGGGTACAGGGAAGTCTTAAATTTCCCGGTCTTACGGCCTATAGTTCAAGCAAGGGCGCGGTCATTACATTGACCGAAGTATGGGCGGAGGAGTTTAAGGAAAATGGTCCCTCCTTCAATGTTTTGGCCATTGGGGCCGTGCAAACCGAAATGTTGGAAGAGGCATTTCCCGGTTATAAAGCCCCTATATCGGCCCGGGATATGGCCGCCTATATCAAAGATTTTGCCCTGGACGGAAATAAAATGTACAACGGGAAGCTGTTACAGGTTTCAAGTACCACCCCTTAATGGACGCTGTTTTAAAAAAATATTTGCCGGAAAGGGCAGTGATACCCTGTTTGGAACTGATTAAGGAGACCGGGGTAAACCTTAAAATAGTAAATCAGCGGGTTACCCGTCATGGGGATTACAGGCGCCTGCCGAACGGATCACATCAAATCACGGTAAACGCCACATCCAATAAATATCGATTTTTAATTACCTTGATTCATGAAATTGCGCACTTGGTGGCCTTCGAAAAATATGGACGCCAAATAAAACCTCATGGGCTTGAATGGAAAAGGACATTCCAATTTTTAATGCTACCATTTATCCGGCCAGAGGTATTTCCATCGAAACTATTACCCCTTTTGGCGAAACATTTTAGAAACCCGAAGGCAAGCAGCAGCACGGATGCTGATTTATCCATAGCTTTGAAACAGTTTGATGCGGCCACGGATAAAACCCATATTTTTGAACTTCCCTTTGGAAGCGTCTTTCGAATCTATAACGGCAAATTATTCAGAAAGGGGAACAAACGAATAAAACGGTTTGAGTGTATGGAAGTCGCTACGGGAAAGCTATATCTCTTTCAACCAAATGCCGAAGTGGAACCCATCCGTGATTAAAACTGGATCTGTGATTCGCAAGGCACCAGCCAATGTTGAAGGCGAGGAGGCCAATTGAAATAGAAATATGATACCAGCGCTGTCCGAAACGGAGCAGCGGATTAATTTTTGATCGTAAATATGAACAAAAACTATTATGCCGTTTTAATGGCCGGCGGGGTCGGCTCCAGATTTTGGCCGGTAAGCACGAGCTCATATCCAAAGCAGTTCCACGATATGTTGGGAACAGGGGAAACCTTGATACAAAAGACCTTCCATAGGCTTAACAAATTTGTGCCCTCCGAAAATATTTTGATCCTGACCAATGAGAAATACAACGATTTGGTGCTGGAACAATTGCCCGAAGTGGAACAGGAACAGGTGGTTCTTGAACCTGCCATGCGAAATACGGCGCCCTGTATTCTGTACGCATCCCTTAAGATCCAGAAAAAGAACCCGAATGCCGTAATGATCGTTGCGCCCAGTGATCATTGGATCGAGGACGAAGTAGCCTTTGCTTCGGATGTTGAAAGCTGTTTTGACAAATGCGGGCAGGAAAAGGTACTGTGTACCCTGGGAATTACGCCAACCTTTCCCAATACGGGTTTTGGTTATATCGAATGTGAGAAAGGACAGGAAGAAAAGACAGGACTTAGGAAAGTGCACCAATTTCGCGAAAAACCGGATTATAAAACCGCAAAAGAGTTCCTAAAGCAAGGTAATTTTTTGTGGAATGCGGGTATATTCATCTGGGGCGTGGGTACCATTGTGGACGCTTTTGAACAATATCAACCACAATTGCACGTGCTATTTCAAGCCGGTTTGGGATACTACAATACAGAGGATGAACAAGCCTTTATAAAGGAAAATTATGGCAGGGCCGAAAATGTTTCAATAGATTATGCTATCTTGGAACGATCCAAGGCCATATATGTACTTCCGGCTTCCTTTGATTGGAACGATCTAGGTACCTGGGGATCTCTCTATGATAAGCTGGGTAAGGATAGCGATCAAAATGCAGTGGTCAACAGTAAGGTCATCAGTGAGGACGCCTCCGGAAATATGATCCGTTCCCCAAAGGGAAAGGTCGTGGTCATAGATGGGTTGAACGATTATATCATTGTGGACAAAAAAGAAGTGCTATTGATTTTTCCCAAATCCAAGGAACAGGACATTAAAAAAATGCTTGGCAAGGTAAAAGACAAATACGGAGACCAGTACACCTAAGTATGAGTGAAAATACGGAACAGGGTGATTTTGATTCACCCAATGTACATGAAACAGGTGAAGATGTAAAGAAAGACTTTAAAGGGCTTCTCGGGAGTTCAAAAAAGTTTCTTTCAGAACTTCTCGATATTAGAAAAAATACGGATCAGGAGGCTACCAAGGCCTCTATCGTGACCGATATTCCGTTCAAGGGGCATACGTCCTGGATTCTTATCTGTTCCATTTTCATAGCTTCGGTCGGGCTGAATGCCAATTCTACCGCTGTGGTTATTGGCGCCATGTTAATATCGCCGCTCATGGGCCCTATTTTGGGGATAGGTATGTCCTTGGCCATTAATGATATAGATACCTTGAGGCGCTCCCTTAAGAATTTCGCGGTGATGGTAGTGCTCAGTGTCATTACTGCCTTTTTGTTTTTTTATTTTTTCCCACTACGTGATGAATCGTCTGAACTGCTGGCCCGCACGGCCCCGGATATTCGGGATGTGCTTATTGCCTTTTTTGGGGGTCTTGCTTTAGTCATTGCGAGGGCGAAGAAAGGAACCATTGCCACCGTGATTTTTGGTGTTGCCATTGCTACGGCCTTGATGCCGCCCCTGTGCACTGTGGGTTTTGGACTGGCGATAGGGAATTTTGAATATGCCCTGGGCGCTATGTACCTCTTTAGTATCAACACCATTTTTATTGCACTGGCTACTTTTCTGGTGTTGAAACTATTGCGGTTTCCCATGGTACGCTATGTAAATTCCAAAAAAAGGCGACTTATTGCGCGTTTGGCCTCCTTATTGGCCATTTTGGTGATGATTCCTGCCGGGATAACCTTTTACAACGTATTTCAAGAATCCCGATTTAAGATACAGGCCCAAGAGCTGATCAACGAGACCATCGCGGTCTATCAGTTCCAAAGTGGTGGCAGGTATTTAAAGGACCTTACCGCCATAAATTTTAGACCGGACGAGGGATCTGTAATTGAGCTGGTCTGTATGGGAGACGAACTCATCCCGGAAAACGTGATCGCCACCTGGCGAACGCAAAAAAACAACTACTCCAAATTGCAGGATACGGAATTGAGAGTAGTACAGGGAGGAAAGGACGACTCGGAGGAAAAGTTCAATTTTGTCAACGAGCTGTACGAGTCCAAAAAAGCGGAACTCTTGAATAAGGATGAACGTATCCGTATTCTTGAGGCCGAAGTGGCCAACCTTAGTAAACGGGCATCCAAGCAGATTCCGTTTCAGGACATCAGCGCCGAGGCAAAGGCCAATTACGACAATATTTCCTCTTTGGGTTTTTCCTATACCGTACTTACCGACTTTAAGAAAATAGATACCATTCCGGTTTTTGAGGTAGCTTGGAAGGAGGGATCTACAAGAAACCAGATAAACACAGATTCCAAAAAGTTAAGTGAATGGTTAAAGCTACGGGTAAAGGACAATAAAATTCAGCTTAGGCAAATAAAGAACTAGTTCCTTTCCTCAATGTACATTTGCCTTACTTTTTTGAAGAGTTCGGAAGAATAGACAAAATTGGTCACCGCTTCATTGTCGGTCTTAAAGATTTCCTTGTTACTGCCTTCCCACTCTTTGTGGCCATCCTTTAAGAAGATGATTTTTTCACCAATTTCCATTACCGAATTCATATCGTGACTGTTGATAACAGTAGTGATATCGTATTCCTTGGTAATCTCCTGGATGAGGTTATCAATTAAAATTGCGGTTTTGGGATCTAGACCCGAATTGGGCTCATCACAGAAAAGATATTTTGGGTTCATCACAATGGCCCGGGCAATGGCCACCCTTTTTTGCATGCCCCCCGAAATTTCAGAAGGATATTTGTGATGCGCATCGATCAGGTTTACCCTTTTCAGTACAAAATCCACTCGATCTCGCATTTCCGATTTGGACTGATGGGTGAACATCTCCAAGGGAAACATGACATTGCCCTCTACCGTCATGGAATCAAAGAGCGCACTACCCTGGAATACCATACCCATTTCTTGGCGCAGATCACGCTGTTCGTCACCCGAAAGATCGGAGTAGACTCTGCCATTGTAACAGATAGAACCTTGTTCAGGAGTAAAGAGGCCCAAAAGACACTTGAGAAAGACCGTTTTGCCAGATCCGCTCTGTCCGATGATCAGATTGGTCTTGCCCTTGTCAAAACAAGTGGTAATACCCTTTAGAACATGGGCGTCGCCAAACGATTTGTGTATGTTGGTTACTTCTATCATTAGCCCAATAGCAGTTGTGTTAGAATATAGTTTAAGATAATAATGACCACACTGGTCCAAACAAAGGCAGTGGTACTGGCCTTTCCTACCTCCAGGGCCCCGCCTTTCATATAATAACCATGAAAAGAAGGGACGGTAGCGATAATAAAGGCGAATACAATGGTTTTGATAAAAGAATAGGTAACATGGAATGGAATAAAGTCCAGTTGTACCCCTTTTACGAAATCCGCACTGGAACTGAACCCGCCGATCACTCCGGCAATCCAACCACCTAAGATGCCCGTATACATGGCAATTGCTATGGCAAAAGGGTAAATGAGCATCGCTATTATTTTGGGAAATACCAGGTAGTTAAGTGAATTGACCCCCATGACCTCCAGGGCGTCTATCTGTTCGGTAACCCTCATGGTGCCTATACTGGAGGTAATGTAGGATCCTACCTTTCCGGCCATAATAATGGAAGTAAAAGTAGGAGCGAATTCGAGGATTACGGACTGTCTTGTGGCAAAACCGATTAAACTCTTTGGAATCAAGGGACTGTTTAGGTTCAGCGCCGTTTGAATGGTCACTACGCCACCGATAAAAAAGGAAATAAAAATGATGATGCCCATGGAGTTGAATATTAGCTCATCTATTTCCTTTAAAATCAAGGACTTCATTACCGGCCATTTTGTAGGTTTTTTTAAAACCTCGCGAAGCATTAGAAAATAGCTGCCAATGGATGCTATGTAGTTCATGGAGTAAAAATAGACTTCTTCATGTAAAAATAACAATATTAGCCATCATTTAATTTCCAATTAAAGTTAAACGAGTTTTATTGGTTATTTTTACGCATCAAATTTTCAATATGGATTACATGCGCCTTTTTCGTTTCATTGCCGTTCTTCTGATTGTAGGCTATTCACATCAAGTGGAGGCCCAACGAAAATCAAAGAACGGCCCTCCAGAACAAATTGCCCCTACCATTGGTACTGCCCCTAAATTGGTGGTTGGAATCGTGGTTGATCAAATGCGCTACGACTATCTTACGCGCTTTTGGGAGCACTATGGACAAGGCGGATTTAAACGCTTGGTCAATGATGGGTTCAATTGCAGGAACAACCATTTTAACTATGCTCCTACGAGTACGGGACCAGGACACGCCTCGGTCTATACGGGAACTACGCCGTCCACGCACGGTATCATTGGCAACCATTGGTACGACAAAGTTTTGGACGAAGAAATATATTGTGCATCGGATGATACCTATCAATCTCTGGGAACCGAATCGGAGGCCGGAAAAATGTCTCCCCACCGCATGCAGGTGACCACCATAACCGATCAGCTACGGTTGCATACCCAAACACGGGGAAAAGTGATAGCGGTCGCCTTAAAGGATCGTGGGGCAGTGCTCCCTGGCGGGCATATGGCCAATGCGGCATACTGGTTTCACGGTTCCGGAGAGGGTCATTGGATAAGCAGTTCGTTTTACATGGACGACCTGCCCCAGTGGGTCAAGGATTACAACCTATCGGATGCGGTAGCGCAGTACAAAAAACCATGGACCACGTTCAAGGACAAGGGCTCCTATGTGGAAAGTGTTTTGGACAATAATGCCTACGAGGGCCTGTTCCAAGGGGAAAACGCCCCTATTTTTCCACATGATCTGGTAGCACTGTGGGACGCCAATGAACAGTTCGATATTTTAAAATCTACCGCCTACGGGAATAGTATTACAACAGATTTTGCCTTGGCCGCCTTGGTGGCCGAAGATTTGGGAGCCGACACCATTACGGATTTTTTAGCGGTCAGCTTTTCCAGTACGGACTATGTGGGCCATATGTATGGTGTGGATTCCAAGGAAGTTCAGGATACCTATCTGCGATTGGACAGGGATTTGGAACGTCTTCTCAATAGCTTGGATAAGGAGGTGGGGGCAAATGAATACAGCGTCTTTTTGACGGCAGACCATGGGGCCGTCCAGGTCCCAAGTTATTTAAAGGACAAAAAGATCCCTGCCGGCTATATGGAATACGAGGATATAAAATCGACATTTGATACCTTTCTAAAGTATACCTATGGCACCACGGATATTGTTAAACATTTTTCGAACTATCAATTTTTTCTGGACCACAAGATTATAGAGAATCTAGATTTGGAGGTAGGACAGGTGCAGGAGCGCATTGCCAAGGAACTACTCACCTATGATGCCGTGTATCAAGTATATACCGCGGATCAAATGAGGCAAAATCAATATACACGGGGCATACCGTACATTTTGCAAAACGGGTACAACCAAAAACGTTCTGGCGACATTTTGGTGGTGCTAAAACCCGGGTTCATAAAATACCCAAAAACGGGGTCAACCCATGGTACCCCGCAGATCTATGATACCCACGTGCCCCTTTTGTTCTATGGAAAGGGTTTTAAAAAGGGAAGTACGGTGAAAAGAACAGAAATACCGGATATTGCCCCGACCCTAGCTGTACTGCTGGGCATCGCATTTCCGAATGGCACCACGGGCACACCCTTGGAGATGGTGCTTGATTAACATGTTAGGAGGACCGTGGTGGACCAGGATTAAGATTGCAAATCTTATGTCTGTCACTTGTTTTTAAGACCCGTATTCCGTTCCCAAGGCCTTTTGCCTAAGGTTGGAATAATTTGTCCCGTATGCCCTTCCAACGAAATTTGCGAATGAACTTTCCCTCCTCCGGGGTGACCAGATAGGGGGTGCGTTCTTTTCTTGCCTTGAAGTACCCGACCATATTGTTGAAAAAAATGCGGAGAGCACCTTGTTTGACCGCCATTTTTGCCGAAGCTATAGTGGTGATCAAAAAACCATATCGCAAGGTATACATCGCTTTTCCCTGTAATAATTTTGCTTTTGCGTCATAGGCCCTCCCCACTGGTCTCAGTTGTTTAACATGTAGCGATTCTTCGGTATAGGTAGTAAACCCATGGTGCCGCGCCAACAGTTCGTCCAAGGTATCCCATCCCATGGCATTTTTTAGGCCTCCAATGGCTTCAAAACAGGCCTTTGTATACGACTTAAAAGCACCTCGAACGAAGACTTTGTTCATGGGATGGTTCAATTTCCATTCCCCATGTTCATTTTGCTCATAGGCAAACCCACCGGCAATACCCACCTTGGGTCGGTTGCTAAAGATAGTTGCTATTTGCTCAAAATAGTCTTTGGGCAGCAGCACATCGGCGTCGAGCTTGACAATAAAATCGAAATCGGAATCCAGCTGATCCAAGCCTGCATTAAACGCGTTTATTACCTTGCTTCCTGGCAAATGAAGGGTAGAAGAACTGATATTTACTTTTTGAAACAAGGTATCCCGGGCCACAAAATCATCGATTATGGATTCCGTGGCATCCGTTGAATTATCGTTTACCACAACTACACGCTTGGGCAACAATTGCTGTTCCCCAACGGACTGCAGTGCACCCGCCAGAAAATCAGCTTCGTTATGCGCAGGGATAACCACGTAATACTTCATAGATAAACCTAAGGGTTTGGCTTTTTCCGTTCTGCATAGACAATATAATACCTAGGGGTAAAGCGTCGGAGCAAAGGCCTAAAACCGATCTTTTTTACGGGATTGGTCCATTTTTCCCGGTCCTTTATTTCCCATCCGGCTTTGTCTAACAGCCAATCGAACTGCCAATCCTCAAATTCGTGATAGTGCCTATCCCACGGGTCCGTTTTGCTCTGATAGGCTGAGGAAAACCATAATCGCAAGGGGATGCTCGCCACCAACTTATCGGCAGGTATAGCACTCAACACATTAAAAGGGGCAATGAGGTGCTCAAAAATTTCAAAAGCGGTGACCACTTCGGCCTCCGAAGATGAAACCTGGGAAAAATCCGTATCCAGGTCCTCTCCATGGGTGTTTTCAACCTGGTACCCTTGTTCTCTCATGATCTTTGAAAAAGGATTGTCCACACCAAGATCCAATATTGAGGACTTGGGGGCAATATGTTTTTTTAGAAAGGATAGGGTACGGGCATAGCGCTTACTTGGAAAGTTATTTTCGTACATTGTTTTGCCCTGAGGGTTTTTAATATCGGTATACTATGGCGTTGATGTTCATTCCGGCACCAACACTTGCAAATATAACAACATCTCCTTTCCCGAGCGCCTGATTCTTTAATTTTCCATGACGCACCATATCGTAAAGAGTGGGTATGGTAGCTACGGAACTATTTCCCATTTTATGGATGTTCATGGGCATGATACCTTGAGGTACTTCCAGGTTGTATAATTTGTAAAAGCGGCGCACTATGGCCTCGTCCATTTTTTCGTTCGCCTGGTGTATGAATATCTTTTTGACCGCGCCAATGGCCACACCGCTTTGGTCCAAACAGTCTTTCATGGCTTTCGGCACATGGGTAACCGCGAACTCATAGATTTTTCGCCCGTACATTTTAATATACCGCCTGTGCTCGTCGTTCGCTTTATTGTACGAGTTCCCAAAAAATAGATGATAGGCTTCTCCGTTGGCGTGGGTGGCCGAAGCGTGCGACAAAATAGTGCCCGAATCTTCGGAGGCCTCAATGATAGTGGCACCGGCGCCGTCCGAATAGATCATGGAATCCCTGTCGTGTTTATCCACCACCCTGGAAAGCGTTTCCGCCCCAATGACCAGACAGCTTTTGGCAATGCCACTTTTAATGAAGGCATTGGCCTGTATTACGCCCTCGATCCAGCCGGGGCAACCAAACAGAAGATCATAAGCGACACATTTTGGATTTTTGATCTGCAGTTGATGTTTTACCCTAGTGGCCAAGCTTGGTAAGGTATCCCCTTGGTCCTGGCCAAAGGAAACGTCTCCAAAATTGTGGGCAAAGATGATGTAATCCAGATGTTCCGCATCCAGTCCCGCACTAGCTATCGCTTTTTTGGCCGCTCTGTACCCGAGGTCGGAGGTGTTCAGCTGTTTTTTGGCGTAGCGCCTTTCCCCGATTCCCGTAATGGCTTTAAACTTTTCAATGATGACATCATTGGAATACGTGAAAGGGGTGCCGTCAGAATTTAAAAACTCATGATCACCAAAGTCCTCGTTGCAAGCTATCACCGAGGGAATGTAGCAGCCCGTGCCCGTAATACCAATATTCATAGCAGCAGATGTTGGTTTGTAGAAACCAAATATAGGGTACATTCCTCTACATCTTATGCGCGCATAAGATGTAATACGATATCCACCACGGTCAAAAACCGGATAACAAAGGTCAAAAAACCTTGATTACGTGCCAGAAAACCCCTAAACCACCTAATTTATTACGGTTCTTATATTTCGGCATAGGCCTGTATGGGTGCACAGGTACATATCAAATTACGGTCTCCATATGCATCATCTACCCTTCTTACGCTAGGCCAAAATTTGTTTTCGCGGATATAGGACAACGGAAATGCGGCTTTTTCACGTGTATATGGAAAGTCCCAGGTATCACTGGTCACCATATCCAACGTATGTGGCGCATTTTTTAAGACGTTGTTGGGCGTTTTGGCCTCATCGATTTCCTGTCTAATGCTTAGCATGGCATCGCAGAAACGATCCAACTCCGCCAGACTCTCACTTTCCGTTGGCTCTATCATAAGGGTTCCCGCCACTGGAAAGGAAACCGTTGGTGCGTGGAATCCGTAATCCATCAATCGCTTTGCAATATCGGTCACTTCAATACCGTTTTGCTTAAACGGTCGACAGTCGATAATCATTTCATGTGCAGCCCTACCATTTTCACCGGTATATAGCACATTAAACCCACCTCGTAGTCTATTTTTGATGTAGTTGGCGTTTAAAATGGCAATTTTTGTCGATTGGGTCAGTCCGCTTTCCCCCAACATTTTGATATATCCGTAGGAAATAAGACAGGCCAGGGCACTTCCCCAAGGTGCCGAAGAGATCGCAGAAATGGCTTTTTCGCCACCAGTCTTGATTACTGGGTTCCCTGGAAGGAAAGGCAACAGTTGTTCCGCAACGCATATAGGCCCAACGCCAGGACCTCCACCTCCATGGGGAATGGCAAATGTTTTATGCAGATTGAGATGGCAAACATCGGCCCCTATGGTCGCCGGATTGGTAAGGCCTACCTGTGCATTCATATTGGCACCGTCCATATAAACTTGGCCCCCATGCTCATGGATCATTTGGGTGACATACCTTATAGACGATTCAAAAACCCCATGTGTGGAAGGATAGGTGACCATGAGTGCGGCAAGCTTATCGGAATGCAAGCTTACTTTTTCTTCAAGATCCTGGACATCTATGTTCCCTTTTTCATCGGTTTTGGTCACCACCACCTGCATTCCCGCCATGACCGCTGAGGCCGGATTGGTTCCATGGGCCGATGCCGGTATAATACAAATATTTCGATGTCCTTCACCCCGGGATTCGTGATAGGCCCGTATGGTCATTAGTCCGGCATACTCCCCTTGGGCACCTGAATTGGGTTGAAGGGATGTTCCCGCAAAGCCGGTAATTGCCGTTAAATCCTTTTCCAATTCCTTTAGGACAATTTGGTAACCCTTGGCCTGCTCCACAGGAACAAAGGGGTGAATATTGCCCCATTGCGCCCAACTTAACGGTAACATTTCAGAGGCAGCATTCAGTTTCATGGTGCAGGAACCCAACGAAATCATGGAATGGTTCAAGGCCAAGTCCTTTCTTTCCAATTTTTTAATATAACGCATCAATTCGGTTTCCGAATGAAAGGCATTGAATATATTATTTTCAAGGAAAGGGGAAGTACGATTGGTACTTTCCGGGACGGCTACTTTGGAAGCGAGGGCGGTAGGAGGCGCTATGGAATCTTTTCCCAGGGCCTCGGCAAAAATTGAGATGATTTGGGCAAGATCTTTCAAGCTTGTGGTCTCATTTACCGCTATGGAAACCGTTTCTTCGTCTACATATAGGAAGTTTACCTCTTTATTTTCGGCTACCACCCTTATTTTTTTGGCATTTGTCTTTACGGCAATGGTATCAAAATAGCCGGTATTGATCTGGTATACACCCAGCTTTTCCAAATGGTCTACTAGGGTCACGGCACTTGCGTGTACTTTGTTGGCAATAGTGGTCAAGCCTTTAGGTCCGTGATATACGGCGTACATTCCGGCCATAACAGCCAACAAAACCTGGGCCGTGCAAATATTGGAAGTGGCCTTGTCCCTTTTAATATGTTGTTCTCGGGTCTGTAGGGCCATACGCAGGGCCGGTTTATCGTCCACATCCCGGGTTACCCCAATAATTCTGCCCGGAATACTTCTTTTATATGCCTCACGGGTTGCAAAAAAAGCAGCATGCGGTCCGCCGTAACCCAAGGGGATTCCAAAACGTTGGGTGGTGCCAACGACCACGTCCGCACCAAACGCTCCTGGAGGGGTCAACAGCACGAGACTGAGGATATCGGCCGCCACGGCTATTTTAATGCCCGCTGCCTGTGCTTTTTCGGCAAATCCGCTATACTCGTGTACCTGTCCGTACTTTCCGGGATATTGGAGCAGCACTCCGTAAAAATCCGAACCAAAAGTGAATTTTTCATGATCGCCCACTTCCAACTGTATGCCCAGGGGTTTAGATCGGGTCTGCAATAGGGACAGTGTCTGGGGCAACACCTCTTCGGAGACGAAAAACTTTAGGACCCCGTTCTTTTTTTGGTCGCGACTCCTCACATCAAAGAGCATGGTCATTGCTTCGGCGGCAGCGGTACTTTCATCAAGAAGCGAGGCATTGGCGAGCTCCATCCCAGTAAGATCACAGACCATGGTCTGAAAATTCAATAAGGCTTCGAGTCGCCCTTGCGCAATCTCTGCCTGGTAGGGTGTATAGGCGGTATACCAGCCGGGGTTCTCCAAAATGTTCCTCAGGATGACCGATGGGGTAATACATTCGTGGTATCCCAGTCCAATATAGCTCTTGAACACCTTATTTTTTTTAGAAAGCTCCTGTATATGGCCTAGGAACTCATGTTCTTCCATGGCTGGGGAAAGCTGCAGTGGGCCTTGGAGTTTAATGTCATCCGGAATGGTCTCATAGATGAGTTGTTCCATGTCTTCTACCTCCACCGTTTTGAACATGTGTTGAAGGTTTTCTTGCCTTATGCCGATGTGGCGCGATGCAAAATTGTCTGTCCTCATATGCTATAAAAGTAAAGGCGTAAAATTACTGATTAATTCTTGTAAAAAAGACAATTTAACCCTGTTGGAACTTAAAGTTTTTAACCATAGATCTACCTTATGAACAGTTTGGCTACTTTTGTACCATGAGGTGGTTGAAGCGCATTTTTGATTTTTATCTGGATGCCAGTGTTCATGTGGCCTTGGCGGTAGTTGGCCTTATGCAGGTCACCGTCTATTTTCTGGACGTGGAAGCTAACGCCCATCTCTTGTATTTTGTCTTTTTCAGTACCATAGCTTGCTACAATTTTGTAAAATATGGCGTTGAGGCCGAAAAGTATATTTTAGTGGCCAATCGCTATCATAAAAACATCCAGTTCGCGAGTTTTATCGCCTTGGGCATCGCAGCCTACCATGCATATTTTTTCTCTTGGGATGTTTGGATCGCTTTTGCCGTGCTTATGGGCCTAACAGCGCTCTACGCCCTTCCGGTACTGCCCAGTGCCAAGAATCTGAGGAGTTTAGGTGGTTTTAAGATCTTTCCCGTGGCATTGGTTTGGGCCGGAACTACCGTAATTCTACCTGTAATCGCTGTTGAAGAGGCCCTTTCTTGGGATGTTTGGATAGAATGTACCCAGCGCTTTGTTCTGGTGCTGATCCTGATGATACCCTTTGAAATCCGCGATTTAAAGTACGATGCGGCGGCGTTGAAAACGATCCCTCAACGTTATGGCGTATCTACGACCTTGGTAATCGGAGGCATAGCGGCCCTGATCTTTTTTCTGCTAAGTTTTTTAAAGGACCATCTTGCTCCTGTGGAAATTTGGGCAAAGGCCGCACTTTTTGCGGTCCTATGTGTGCTTATGCTTGTGACCAAGAAAGAGCAATCCACGTATTTTTCCTCTTTTTGGATAGAGGGCATACCTATTCTTTGGTGGGGTCTTGTCTGGTATCTAGAGGGGTAGGACTATAGTTTATCCCTTAATTCCTTTTTCATCTTCACCTTTTCCATTTCGGAAAGACTTTGAAGGTTGGCCTTTTCGCATAGGGTCGTGAATTCCGTATTCTTCTTGGTGAAGGCAGAACAGGTTTTGCACATAAATAAATGGAAACGCAGCTTCATTTTCTCTAAAAACGTTGCTTCCTTGTACTGACTTTTATTGCATATAATTGCTGCTTCTTCGCAAGAAATCATAGTTTAATACCAATTTTGATTAAGGCAGCCCATAAGTGCGGTTCGCGCTCTATGGATCATTACCCATAAGTTGGACGGATTAATTCCCAATTCATTACAAATATCTTCGGTGCTGATTCCCTGAATGGTCTTCATCGTAAACACCAGGGATTGTTTTTTTGGCAATTTTGTAATGCATTCTTGAATGGCCAGTCCCAATTCCTCGTTTTCCAAGGTGTCATTTTCCAACTTGCTAAATGGATCGGCCACCTGTTCCTCTAACCAATCCCCATCCGAGTCGCTATTGGAGTTATAGTTAATACGGACCTCCGCTTTTCCTTTATTGGAATTTATTTTTCGATAGTGGTCTATTACCTTTCGTTTGAGAATGGCAATAAGCCAGGTCCGTTCTGCAGCATCCCCTTTGTAATTTTTGGCGGAGTTCAATCCGGCAAAGAAGGTTTCCTGAACCAGATCCTTAGCTATTTCAGAATTACTGACTCTAGCTACTGCATAGTTGAACAGATAGTCTGCATAGAGGTCCACCCATTTTTCCGGATTTAATTGATGCGTTACCATGGTGTTGTTAGAAAGTTCCAAATTTAAAGGATTTTTTGTTAATGAATACGTTTATTTCCAATCCATAAGCACTATGGGCGAAATGGACGTTACCAGTGGTCTTCTTGGCGGGCATTAACTTAGGTTGGCACAAATAAAATCAAAACCTATCACAGAACTTTCACAAAATGATATAGAAAAAGGAATTCGGTCCGTATCCTTACCACTCAACCCTCTGGCCGTTAGAAGATAGAACCAACAATACCTTGCCTTTAGGGTAAAAGGCGGTACGCCACAATCTCAGGGGGTAAGATTTGCGCCCTATGGCAAAAAGCAGGCCAATAAGGCGCTTCCCTATACCTTTAGGAGGCTTTTTTGACAAGACCTGCCCTTTCCAGTAAGGCTTCTACCTTGGGCTCACTGCCCCGAAATCGTTTATAGAGTTCCATAGGGTTTTCCGTGCCCCCTTTGGAAAGCACATGTTCTTTAAATTTGGTTGCCACCTCCTGGTTAAATAGCCCTTTCTCCTTAAAGTAGGCAAAGGCATCCGCATCCAGGACCTCTGCCCATTTATAGCTGTAATAGCCGGAGGCATAACCTCCTTGGAAGATATGTGAGAAGGCCGTACTCATACAGGTTTCCGGAGTATCGGGGAATAAATTGGTGCCTGCAAAGGCCTTGGTCTCGTATCGTTTTACATCGGTTATGGCAGAGGGATCCGTTCCGTGCCAGGACATGTCCAGAAACCCAAAACTCAGTTGGCGCAGTGTTGCCATACCCTCCTGGAAGTTTGCCGAGTCCTTGATTTTTTGAACCAGTTCCATGGGGATGGGTTCCCCGGTCTCATAGTGCGTGGCAAACAACTCCAAGGCTTCCTTTTCGTAACACCAGTTTTCCATAATCTGGCTGGGCAATTCCACAAAATCCCAATACACCGAGGTGCCCGATAGGCTTGGGTAGATGGTGTTGGCCAACATACCGTGCAGGCCATGGCCAAACTCATGGAACAGGGTGGTGACCTCGTTGAAGGTCAGTAATGACGGTTTACGCTCCGTGGGCTTGGTAAAGTTGCACACATTGGAAATATGGGGGCGCACGGTGGTTCCATGCTGTACATATTGAGGTTTGTAGGAGGTCATCCAAGCACCACCCCTTTTCCCCGCCCTGGGATGGAAATCGGCATAGAAGAGCGAAACGAACTGCTGCTCACCGTCGTATACCTTATAGGTTTTTACCTCTTCGTGATATTTGTCAATATCGAACACTTCCTGGAACTCCAGACCGAATAATTTATTGGCCACCGTAAAGACGCCGTCGATGACCTGTTCCAACTTAAAGTAGGGTTTTAGGATTTCATCGTCCAAATTAAAACGTTTCTGTTTTAGTTTTTCGGAATAATAGGCATTGTCCCATTTTTCCAAATGGTCTATGGCATCCAATTCCCGCGCAAACTCTTCCAATTCCCTGAACTCCCTTTCCGCCGCGGGCTTGGCCTTTTCCAACAGCTCGTTTAGGAACGCCAACACCTTCTTTGGGGTCTCTGCCATACGTTCTTCCAAAACAAAATCTGCATGTGTGGCATACCCTAGGATATTGGCACGTTCGTGGCGTAGTTTTGCAATACGCAACACATTTTCTGTATTGTCCAACGCATCTCCCTTAAAGCCCTTACTGCCAAAGGCCAGTGCTAGTTTTTTTCGCAGTTCCCTTTTTTTGGCATATTTCATAAAAGGAATGTAGCTCGGGTAATCAAGAGTAAACAGCCACCCGGATTTGTCCCTAGATCTTGCCAATTGCGCGGCGGCTTCCTTGACCCCTTCGGGCAGCCCATCCAGGTCTTCCTGCTTGGTAAGCAACATTTCATAGGCATTGGTCTCGGCCAGGACATGTTCTCCAAATTTTAGTTTTAGTTTGGCGAGTTCCGCATCTATTTTTCGCAGTTGGGTTTTTTTGTCCTTGGGGAGATTTGCCCCGTTCCTACTAAAATTCTTGTATTTCTTCTCCAGCAAGGTCCGTTGTTCCGTGCTTAACTGCAGTTGCTCCCGCACGTCATATACGGCCTTGACCCGGGCGAACAACTTTTCGTTTAGGGTAATATCGTTACTGAATTCAGATAGGAGCGGGGATACGTCCTGTGCTATTTGTTGAATTTCCGTATTGGTCTCTGCCGAATTGAGGTTGAAGAAAATACTGGAAATGCGATCTAGTTGCTGGCCTGTATATTCGAGCGCCTCAATGGTATTTGCAAAGGTGGGTTCACTGGGCGTATCGGTAATGGCGTCAATTTCCTTTCGGGCGTCGGCCATGGCCTGCAAAAATGCTGGTTTAAAATGCGCATTGCGGATTTTGGAAAATGGGGCCGCATCGAAGGGTTTCAATAAGGGGTTGCTCATGTTCTTTAGCTATTTACGCTTTGGGACCGAAGAAAGAGTATCGGTCTGATCTGAAGTGATTACTGTTTTTTGTTTGGTAGGTTTTGGGCTCCTTGGATTACTTTTTCCTTTAGCCCTTCCTTGTAGACCAAAATTTTGTCCAATACACAATTATCGGCGCACCCTAAGATTTGGGCCGCAAGGATACCCGCGTTTTTCGCACCGTTTAGGGCTACCGTGGCCACAGGCACGCCGCCCGGCATTTGGAGGATGGAAAGTACCGAATCCCAGCCGTCTATGGAATTACTGCTTTTTACGGGCACCCCAATAACGGGCAATGGGGAAAGGGAAGCCACCATTCCTGGTAAATGGGCCGCACCTCCTGCTCCTGCAATGATTACGGCGTACCCCTTTTTGTGTGCGTTCTTGGCAAAGTTGAATAATTTTTCAGGTGTTCTATGTGCCGATACGATGTCTACATCCACTTCAATATCAAAACCCTTTAGAATATCCACCGCCTCCTGCATAATCGGGAGATCGCTAGTACTTCCCATCACGACTGCTACTTTGCTCATAACTAATTGCTTATTACCTTGATCGTTTCTTTTACTTTTTGTGCTATTTCCCTGGCCTTGACCATGTCGTTGTTCACTATGGTAACATGGCCCATTTTACGAAAGGGCCTGGTTTGTTTCTTTCCGTAAATATGGGGCGTAACGCCCTCCAATCTGAGGACTTCCTCCATATTTTGGTAGACCACGTCCCCGGTATGGCCCTCCGCACCGACCAAATTTACCATAATCCCCGCTACTTTGCTATCGGTACTACCTAAGGGGAGATCCAGAATGGCTCTGATATGCTGCTCGAACTGATCGGTATAACTGGCCTCAATGCTATAATGCCCGCTATTATGAGGTCTTGGAGCCACTTCGTTCACCAAAATTTCATCTTCCACAGTCTGAAACATTTCTACCGCCAAAAGTCCTACATGCCCTATTTTTTCGGACACCTGTAATGCTATCTCCCGAGCTTTTTGGGCTACATGCGATGCTATTCGGGCCGGACAGATTACATATTCTACCTGATTGGCCTCAGGGTGAAACTCCATTTCTACCACGGGATAGGTGGTGACCTGTCCGCTAACGCTTCTTGCAACGATTACGGCAAGCTCATTTTTGAAGGGTACCAATTCCTCGGCAATGCATTCAACATTGGGAAGTCCGTCCAGATCCTGTAGGGCACGAATAATTTTTACGCCCTGCCCGTCATATCCAAATTGGGCGCTTTTCCAAACAAAGGGTAGGGACAGTCCCCCATTGGCAAGGCTATCGTGGATTTCACTGGTGTAGGCAAAGCGAACAAAAGGAGCGGTAGGAATCTGTTTGTCCCTGTAAAAAAGTTTTTGCTTCGCTTTGTTCTGAATAATATGCAAGGCTCCAGTGGGCGGGAATACCTTTACCCCTTCATGCTCCAGTTTTTCCAAAGCTTCAATATTCACCTTTTCAATTTCAATGGTAAGGACATCTACGTCTTTTCCAAAGGCGTACACCGAATCAAAATCAAGCAGATCGCCGGTAAAGAACGCGTTGCAACCTGTGCGGCAGGGAGCGGTTTCGGAAGGATCCAGTACCTGGGTATAAATATCGAACTTACGGGTCACGTTCAACAGCATTTTTCCCAATTGACCCCCTCCCAGGATTCCCATTTTAAAATCGGAAGAAAAATAATTCATCAATAATCCCTTTTTCCCTTACTAATAGGCTAATAATGCTATGGGCACAAAAATACATCTAAATCTTAGAAACCAATCGCATAGGCGTAAAAAAGAGAAATCAAAGTGTTATCTTTGCCATCTTATAAAAATTTTACCATTGATAAAGTTACACGACAAATATTTCAAGCCTTTCCTAAGCGAAGACCAAATACATGCCGCGGTTAAAAAACTCGCCGATGCCATAGCAAGGGACTATAAGGATGAGGTGCCTATTTTTGTGGGGGTTTTGAACGGAGCTTTCATGTTTGTTTCGGACTTTTTAAAAGCGTACGATTACCCCTGCGAAGTCTCCTTTGTTAAGCTGAGTTCCTATAGGGGGCTTACCTCCACAGGAATTGTGGAAACCCTTTTGGACGTTCCCGATAATATTGAAGGAAGGAGCGTTATCATTCTCGAGGATATTATAGATACCGGCCGTACCGTAAAGGAATTGGTCCATTTGTTTTCCAATACCCATGCCAAAGAATTTAAGATAGCCAGTTTGTTCTATAAATCGTCTGTCTATAAGGGGGAATATCCCGTAGACTATTTCGGCATCGAAATTCCGGACAAGTTTATTGTGGGTTATGGCCTCGATTACAATGAACTGGGCAGAAACCTAAGGGCGGTATACCAACTAAACCAAAAACCTATGATCAATCTTGTTTTATTCGGAAAACCGGGGGCCGGCAAAGGTACCCAGGCCCAGTTTTTAAAAGACCGTTACAACTTAAAACATATCTCTACCGGGGATGTTTTCCGCTATAATATCAAAAATGGGACGATGCTGGGCAAAAAGGCTCAGGAATACATGGATCATGGCGATTTGGTTCCTGATGAACTCACCATAAAAATGCTACAGGATGAAGTGGAAAAAAACCCGGAGGCCGGGGGTTTTATTTTTGACGGATTTCCCCGTACCACGGCCCAAGCAGAGGCCCTAGATAACTTTTTGGAATCCAAGGGCATGGAAATCAATGCTACGATCGCCCTGGAAGCCAGTGACGATGTCTTGGTAGAACGCCTCTTGGAACGTGGTAAACAAAGTGGAAGACCCGATGATCAAAATGGCGACAAGATCCGGAACCGTTTTGAGGAATACAATCAAAAAACCGCTCCCCTACGGCGGTACTATACCAAACAGGAAAAATTTCACAGTGTGGACGGTATTGGGTCCATTGAAGAGATAACCGAGCGATTGGGCCTGGTTATAGATACCTTATGAGTAGATTTGAAATCTCGTAGGATTTAGAACTTCTTGGCAGTCTTAATCATTTATGTCCTAATTCTAACACTGAACCTTTTAAACATGAAGAGAATCCAAGTTGTATATCTTTCATTATTACTATTTCTCAGTTGTAGCAAAAATGGCGGTGATTCTACTGGCACGGTGGAGATTTCACTTCCCATAGTTACCACGGCAGTTGTAACAAATTTAACAGATAACTCTGCAATGGGTGGGGGCAGCATTACTTCTAGCGGAGGTGCTAATATAACAGCTAAGGGGGTTTGTTGGAGTGTTGAACCTAATCCAGTGGTTGAAGATAGTGCCATCAACAGCGGTACCGGAGAAAGTAGTTTTACTGCTACCCTAAGCGGGTTACAAGATAATACAACGTATTTCGTAAGGGCTTATGCTACCAATAGCGCAGGTACAGCGTATGGTAATGAATTGAGTTTTACCACCCTAAGTGAACCTGCAAAAGTCTTTTTGGGTGATGTAACCTTATCAACACAACAGGAAGTGGACGATTTTGGAAATCAGGGATATACGGAAATCGCAGGAGGTTTAATAATAGGCGATTTTATTGAGGAAAACTCCTCGATTACCAATTTGGATGCCCTGAGCGGACTTACATCATTAGATAGGTTTTTGGTAATAAAATCCAACCTCGCCCTAACCAATGTAGACGGATTGAGCAACCTTGCTGTGGTCAAGGATGGAATTAGCATAGAGAGAAACTCGGTTTTGACCAATTTGGACGGATTGATTAATATAACCTCAGTGGGTAATACTACTACCTCAGTGGGAAAGGATTTAACCCTAAGGTCTAATCCAAAATTGACCAATATTGATGGATTGGAGAATTTGTCGGTTATTGGCGGAGCCCTGGTAATTTATGAAAATGATGATTTAACCGATTTGGATGGATTAAGTAATTTAACGTCCATAGAAGGTATCAAAGACAATGTAGTAAACGGTGGTGTGAGCATTGAGATTATTGGTAACGAGTCTTTAACAAATATTAATGGCCTGTCCAAAATAGCCACAACTAAGGGGAGCCTTAAAATTTCTAAAAATAGCAGTTTGGTCAATGTAGATGGTTTGAGCAACATGACCAACGTTCCAGGTACTGTACAAATCGACAACAATGATGCGTTGACCTCCTTGCACGGCCTTAGCAAGCTGGTATCAATTGGAAATAACCTGATAATAAACAGCAACAGTGCTTTGACAGGGCTTGTAGGTATGGATGGTCTGATTTCTATAGAAGGAAATTTGGAGATTTCCGGAAATGGGAACTTGACCGACCTTGATGGTTTAAGCAGTTTGTCCAGTGTACAGGGAGCTTTAATTTTGTTTTCCAATACATCTTTGCAGCACGTAGATGGTTTGATAAAAATTTCCTCCTTCGGTCCTTCGGGTTCCTGGTCCTCAATAATGTTTAACGACTCATTGACCAACTTAAGTGGATTGAGCAATGTCACATCCATGGGAGGACTAAGGATACTGAGCAACCCGCTTCTGACAAATATTGACGGCTTAACTAACTTGGTCACTCTTAGCTCGGATTTAGAAATTAGAGAGAGCGTATTTACGAATATAGACGCGTTGCAAAATTTGACCCGTATTGGAGGAAGCTTACGTATATCGGACAACCCTTTATTGACCAATTTGGACGGGATAAACAACCTCAGCGCTATCGAGGGAATCGATGTTTTGATAGAAAACAATGAAGTTTTGAAGGATATTAATGGGATGGGAAGCTTAACTGTGATAGTGGGATCTCTAACAATAAGTTCCAATCCAGAATTAACCAATCTTGATGGTCTTATCAGTTTGTCCTCAATAGGTGGGAGTTTAAAGATAAATGACAATATCTTATTGTCGGATTTATGTGGCCTACAGACCCTAATAAATAGCGGGTATTCGGGTGATTATGACGTGATTTCCAATTTATATAATCCTTCCAGACAGGATATAGCGGATGGAAACTGCAATAATTAATGTGCTGGCTAGCGTTCTGGTGACAAAATAGCCTTCATACTGACAAAGACAATGTTTTAGGTACGATATGGTACTTTAGTTTCAATATAACAAGATGAGGGTATTCCTAACTTTGTAATTCTTGCTTTAGATAATGACCGAGGGCAATTTTGTAGATTATGTAAAGATGTATGTGGCTTCAGGAAATGGAGGCAAGGGATCTGTACACCTACATCGGGAGAAATATATCACCAAGGGTGGGCCTGATGGGGGTGATGGAGGCCGAGGGGGCCATGTCATCATACGGGGCAATAAAAATTTATGGACGCTCCTCAACTACAAGTTCCAACGACATTTTAAAGCTGAGCATGGTGGCCATGGGAGCAAAAACAGAAGTAGTGGCGCCCAAGGAGAGGACGTATACATGGATGTCCCACTCGGTACGGTGGTCCGTGATACGGAATCAAATGAAATACTGTTTGAAATCACAGAGGACCAACAGGAAAAAATTGTCGTGGAAGGCGGCATGGGCGGCCGTGGAAATTGGCACTTTAAAAGTCCTACCAACCAGACCCCAAGGTATGCCCAACCAGGGATACCAGGACAGGAAAGGCAAATTACCCTGGAATTGAAAGTGTTGGCCGATGTGGGATTGGTAGGCTTCCCGAATGCGGGAAAATCAACCCTGCTTTCCGTACTCACCTCGGCAAAACCAAAGATCGCCGACTACGAATTTACCACGCTAAAACCCAATTTGGGGATTGTGCAATATCGGGATTTTAAGAGCTTTGTGATGGCCGATATTCCTGGGATTATTGAAGGAGCTGCCGAGGGCAAGGGCCTGGGGCACTATTTCCTTAGACATATTGAGCGGAACGCTACCCTACTTTTTTTGATACCCGCCGATAGCAATGACATCAGCAAGGAATACGAAATTTTGCTCGATGAGCTTCGTCGGTACAACAAAGAACTCTTGGACAAGGACCGTCTGGTAGCCATTTCCAAAAGTGATATGTTGGATGACGAATTAATGGCCGAAATGAGGACAGAACTGGACCGCGACCTAAATGCGCCCTACATGTTCATCTCCTCCGTTGCCCAATTGGGATTGCAGGAGCTAAAGGATAAACTCTGGATACTGTTGAACGATTAAGCCCCGCTTTCTTACGGGCCAACTACTATTTTCATTATTTTTATATAAAGTCCTGGTCATGAAAAAGCTATCTTTTGTGTTATTGGTCCTGCTCCTTGGGTCGTGCAATGCGGTACGGGTAGACTATGACTATGACAAGGGAACGGATTTTTCCAATTATACGACGTACAATTACTACCCGGACATGGATACCGGCCTAAGCGATCTGGATACCAAACGTTTGATAAAAGCGGTAGATTCCGCAATGCAGGCGAAAGGAATTTTGAAGGCCGAAGAGCCTGATTTTTTGATCAATATTCAGAGCAGGTCCTATAGGAGCCCAAGCAACAGTGCCGTGGGCGTTGGCCTGGGCGGGTCAGGGAGAAATGTTGGTGGAGGTGTCTCCATAGGCATACCGGTTGGGCAACCCAATCTATCGCGGGAAATTATTTTCGATTTTGTCGATAGTCAAAAAGACGCACTCTTCTGGCAAGGCGTTAGTGAGAGCTCCTATAGGGACAATGCCTCGCCAAGTGTTCGGGAAGATGTTCTGAACAGGGTAGTGGCCAAGGTTTTTTCCAAATACCCCCCGCAAAGAAAGTAACTATCTTCTAAAGTTGATCACCCGTTCGGGTTTTGATATTTACCGCTTACCATATATTCCGTTCCAACAGCTTTTGGCAAGCTTATATTTGCCTACATCAGAAATTGGCACCCTGTTTTTGTAACAAAAGCCCGCTTAGGTTAACTAATGGAATACACATTGCAAAACACACCAAATTTTTGTAGAAAAAGGTTTAACATCAAAAAAGGCAAAATGAAAAATCACATGAACAAACTAAAAGGAATTTTGGCCACAGTACTATTTGTATTGTCCATGCAGGCCTACGCCCAAGAAGTGGTAGGATCATGGAAGGGCACACTCTCTATACAGGGTATGGAAATGCCCCTGGTATTCAACGTCACGGAAACCGATGGGGATTACGCGGCTACTATGGATAGTCCTTCCCAAGGGGCTACGGATATCCCTATGGACGAGACCATTTTTCAGGGGGATCAATTGACCATCTCCTTTAAGCAAGCGGGCATAAAGTATGTGGGGAAACTAACCGGAGATAAAATGGAAGGCACCTTTTATCAAGGTGGAATGGAACTTCCCCTGGCTTTGGAAAAGACCGTAAAGACCATTCCCGGGAATCAGGATCTGGTAAGTTCGGAGGAGGAACTGATAGCCCTGGCAGCTTTGGACGTTGGAGATTACAGGTACACCGTAGAGGACTACTTTGCGCGGCCCAAGGCCTCTACCTTTCGCTTTTCCCCTAATGGAAAATACCTGTCTTATCGGGAGAAGGACGCCAATGGCAAGAGACACATACAGGTCAAGGAGATTGCCAGCGGTAAGGTAACCCGAGCCATTGAGGAAAAGGAAGAACTGGTCCGTGGCTACGGCTGGGTAAACAATGAACGATTGGTCTATCTGATGGACCAGGGTGGTGATGAGAACTACCATTTGTACGCCGTGAACCTCGATGGTTCCGACCTTAAGGATTTGACCCCTTTTGAGGGGGTACAGACCAACTTTTTAGAACTGCTCAAAGAGGACAAAGACCACATCATTATTTCATTGAACAAGAACAACCCACAGATTTTTGATCCGTACAAAATAAACGTGCTTACCGGGGAAATGAAGCAATTGTATGAAAATAAGGATGCCGCTAACCCCATCGCCGGTTATGATTTTGATAAAAATGGCAATCTAAGGGCGTTTACGCGAATCAGGGATGGTGTGGAACAGGATCTCTACTATGCAAAGGAAGACGGTAAATACGAAGTTATTAAGAGTCTAAACTGGAAGGATGCCTTTGGTATCCAGCAATTCAACTATGCCACTGAAAATCCACATGACGCTTATGTGGTTTCCAATCTGAATAGTGATAAGTCCGAAGTTGTCCTGTACGATCTTAAGGAGGACAAACAACTAAAAAAGGTCTTTTCCCATGACCAATACGATGTTTCCGATCTTGCTACCTCAAGAAAACGAAATTATGAACTGGATTATTTTGAGTACGAGGGGGAGAAAAAAGTGATCGTTCCGGTAAGTGATTATTACAAAAACCTGCACGCCAAATTCGAAAAGGAATTTGAGGGCAAACAGTACAGTATAGCCGATTTTACCGATGACGAGAACCATTACCTCATTTACGTCAATAGCGATAAGGTTTACGGCGTATACTATTCCTATGACGTCCAAAAGGATGAGTTTAAGCAAGTTTTCAACCTCATGCCACAATTAAAGGAGGCCGATATGGCCGAGATGCGCCCCATTACCTTTACCAGTAGGGACGGACTCACCATACACGGATACATTACCCTTCCCAAGGCAGCCCTGAAAGGACAGAAGGTTCCTGTTATCGTGAACCCGCATGGTGGGCCACAGGGCATACGTGATTCCTGGGGCTTTAATCCGGAGTCACAGTTATTTGCCAGTAGGGGATACGCGACGCTACAGGTCAACTTCAGGATTTCGGGAGGCTACGGGAAAAAGTTCCTGGAATCGGGCTTTAAACAAATAGGTAGAAAGGCCATGGATGACGTGGAGGACGGATTGCGGTATGTCATAGACCAAGGGTGGGTAGACAAGGACAAAGCCGCTATTTATGGAGGCAGTCACGGCGGATATGCCGTGTTACGGGGACTCACCAAGACCCCGGATCTATACGCCTGCGGGGTGGATTATGTTGGGGTGTCCAACTTGTTCACCTTTATGAAGACCATTCCGCCCTATTGGAAACCCTATCTGAAGATTATCAAGGAAATCTGGTACGACGAGGATATTGCCGAGGAAAAGGCCATTATGGAAGAAGTGTCGCCCGTATATCAGATCGACAAAATCAAAAAACCCTTGTTCGTGGTACAGGGTGCCAACGATCCCCGGGTCAACATTGACGAGTCCGACCAAATTGTCAGTGCGCTAAGGTCCAAAGGCTATGATGTACCCTATATGGTACGGTATGATGAGGGTCATGGTTTTGGAAAAGAGGAAAACCGCATTGCCCTATACAAGGCCATGGTAGGTTTTTATGCCAAGCATTTGGGACAGACAGAAATGCCTACGCCTATCAAGGATTAAAGAAACTGCTATTTCTGTACACGCAGGATGATAAGAAAAGGGGGCAATCAGCTCCCTTTTTTTTGTGTTTACCGTTCACTTCCCAAATTTTACCACTGGCCATATTCTGGTTGGGGGTACGCTTCAATGCCATTACTTTTACCCTATAATTCAAATAAGAACCTTAAATAGCAAGCGATGATAGCAATAGCAAAATTAGTGGTTACGATTATTATTGACGTTATCCTATAAAAGATGGGGAGCGAAGTAAGGGATACAAATGGATCATTCAAAAAGAGATACGGGTTCCGTTTCCTTGGATGTGTCAGCATATGGATATTCCTGAATCCAATGTTGAATTTAAGAACCGTTTACCATCTCCCACAATGAGGGGCAGATATCCAATCGATTAGCTTAAATTTGAAACGATCAAAGGGAACCTATGGAGTTAACACCTAGCAAGCGGAATAGGATTTATTGGTTACTACAACTACTGGGCTGGAGTTCAGTGAACCTCCTTTCTGTTTTCGTGCTAAAAAAGGCCAGTTTTGAGTTTTTGTTCTATTCCAATTTGGCAGGTATTTTTATTGGGGTGTTCAGTACCCATTTGTTACGCACTTACCTAAAACGGAATGTCTCCATGGAGGGTTTTGGTGTGAAAGAGATCATCAAGGTGGTTCTGGCCACGTTTCTTATCTCCATGCTGTACGGAGCGTTGGGCTATCTGTTCGGACATTTCTATGGGAAATACATGCCGATAGAGAATGAAATTGACCTGACCATCCTGTCAATCTATGACAGTTGGTGGGTCTTGTTCCTGAATTCGGTACTGGTCATTTTTGGTTGGGTGGTCTGCTATCTGGTCATCAAGGCGCTATTAAAGTTGAACGCGGATAGGATAGAACGGCTGCAGTTGAACGCTACCCTAAAACAAGCGCAGTTGAATACGCTCAAGGGGCAGATCAATCCGCACTTTATGTTCAACAGTCTCAACAATATTCGAGGTCTAATGTTGGAGGACGTGGAGAAGTCCAGGGACATGCTGACCAAGCTTTCCGAAATACTCCGCTATTCCCTGACCAAGAACAATGTCAATGCCATTGCGTTGGAGGAAGAACTGGAAATGGTGGAGAACTATATCGATCTGTCCAAGATCCAATTGGAGGACCGCCTACAATTTATAAAGGAAGTGGCGCCCGAAACGCTAACACTTGCCATTCCGCCCATGATTGTGCAATTGCTGGTGGAAAATGCCGCCAAACACGGTATTTCGAACCTGAAGGGGGGTGGAAGAATCCTTTTAAAGACCGAGATTGACAAGGATCGATTATGCATTAAGGTAATCAATACAGGGAAGTTACAGATGGCCAAGGGTTCTACCCAATTGGGTTTGGAGAACATAAGGCGACGTTTACACCTTCTCTATGGGGACACGGCCGTTTTCTCCCTGACCGAAGAAAAGGACGAAGTAGTAGCCAATATTAAAATTCCGCTGGCATGAGCACCATTAAGGCAGTAATTGTAGAAGATTCACGTTTGGCACGCAACGAGTTGAAGGAGCTCATTAAAGGCCATGGGGAAATTGAATTGTTGGGCGAGGCCGAAAATGTGGACAAGGGGTATGAACTCATCCAAGAGAAACGCCCCGACCTGCTGTTTTTGGATATCAACATGCCCGAAAAAGATGGATTTGAACTGTTGGAAATGCTAGATGAGGTGCCTATTACCATCTTTACCACCGCCTTTGATGAATATGCCATTAAATCCTTCGAGTACAATGCCCTGGACTACTTATTAAAGCCTATCAATGCCAAGCGGTTCGCCTTGGCTATGGACAAGGTTAGATCAAAGTGGCAAGATGGACTTGGAGAGGGGGAAACAAGCGTGGAACGACTTACAGAGAAGAGCCAAATTTTCATTAAGGATGGCGAAAAGTGCTGGTTGGTAAAGATTGGGGAGATTTCCCATTTCGAAATCGTGGGGAACTATACCCGAGTCTACTTTGAAAACCAAAAACCCATGCTGTACAAGTCCCTGAACCAGGTAGCTGAAAAACTGCCAGCTCAAAATTTTTTCAGGGCCAATAGACAACAGATTATCAACATCAACTTTATCAAAAGTGTAGTACCCTGGTTCAATGGAAAATTAAAATTGACCATGATCAATGGGGAAGAATTGGAGGTCTCTAGGCGGCAATCCTATATTTTCAAGGATAAAATGAGCTTGTGATTCAAATCTTGGAATAAAAAAAGCGGCACTGTTTTTGGCGGTGCCGCTTTGCATATGTTTCTTCTATATTACCCCTTTAGGATATCCTTATAGTTGTTTTTATAACCGTACAACATTGCAATATTCAGCAATAAGAGCACCAGGGCCGGAACAATGTTGCCGGGATCCAAGGTGGCATGGAAAAGTACCGCATTGATCGATACGCTCATCAAAATCAACATCATCAAGGAGGCGTATTTGTTCAGCAATAATGAGAGACCTGCTGCAATTTCCACAATACCCACTAAATAGGGGATTACCTTGGCCGAGGCCAGAGCCCCAAAATAGGCCATTGCGGCCTCCGGTAGCTCAAAAGGAGGCATAAAGTCGAGAAACTTGTTCGATCCAAAAAGAAGGAGGAAAAGACCCAAGATAATTCTAAGGATCAATAAGACTTTTGAATTCATAGTTTGTTGTTTTTACGTTAGATAGCTAACAATTTATAAAAAAAAATGACGAATAAATACGAATTTTTCAAATTTGTTGGCCGATTTCTGCCTTCGGGTAGCTCCGCTTACCACAGAATGCGGGCCTTGACCGATAAAGAAAACCACAAAAAAATATACGATTAAGGTTAAGAATTTCGTTTCGACTAAGGACCAAATCTTTAATGTGCTATGAAATTTTGGAAGGCGCTGTTCGTGTTCTGTATACCCTTTTTTTCCTTGGGCCAGCAGGAGGTCCTGATCAAAGTGGACCATTATCTGGAGCTTAAAAAGTATGAGGAAGCGGAAATGGCACTCCTTAGAGCTGCAAATATTCGCTTTGCCCCCGGCTTGATGGATAAATTGGGAGAGGTCTACGGCCTGCAGGGCAAATGGGACAAAGCCATAGGGATTTACGAAGAATTGACCGATACCTACCCCCAAAACCCAGAATATCAGTTTAGATATGGCGGGGTATTGGCACGAAAGGCCCAAAACAGCAGCAAATTACGGGCATTAATGCTCTTGGGAAGAATAAAGGAAGGCTTCACAAAGGCTGTAGAGCTAAACCCTAATCACATTGAAGCCCGGTGGGCCCTCGTGGATCTTTATGTTTCCATACCCGGAATCGTAGGAGGAAGCACTTCAAAAGCGTACAAATATGCCAGGGAGTTAAAGGCCATTTCTCCTTTTGAGGGATATTTGGCCCTTGGGTACGTATGCGAATATGACGATGAACCCTTAAAAGCGGAACAACACTATAAAAGAGCGCTGTCCTATTTATCCAATTTAGGTAGTGTTCCCCGAAATCAGCTGAACTATCAGATTGGAAAGGTCTGCAGTGATTATGGGATTCAATTGGAAAAGGGAATTCAACACATGGGGGCCTATATCAATAATTTTACCGTTAAGGACGGAGTGCCCTTGTATTGGGCCTACTATCGCATGGCCAAATTGTATCGCCATCAAGGGGCTATGGAACAGGCCAGTTCTTGGGTAGAAAAGGCACTTGCCGATCGTCCCACCTTTAAACCTGCTCTGGAAGAGCGGGAAGTTATACGGGCTTTGCTTTAAAGTGATTTCAACAGACCTCCATCTATCGGAATACTCGCGCCAGTAATATAGGAAGCTGCTTCCGATGCCAAAAACGTCGCCAGATATCCATACTCCACAGGATCTCCGATCCGTTTTAAGGGCACCCTGGACTCCATATCCGCCCTAACCTCGGAAATTGGAACACCCAACTGTTGGGCCTTTGCGGCATTAAGCTGCGCAATACGCTCTGTATCAAAATATCCTGTTAAGATGTTGTTCACCGTAATCTGATGACTCCCTACATCGCCAGCCAGGGTTTTGGCCCAGGTAACCACAGCTGCCCTAATGCTATTGGAAAGGGCCAGATAGGAAAGGGGTTCTTTAACGGAAACCGAGGCTACGTTGATAATCCTGCCATAGCGCTGCGCCAACATGCCTTGTAAGGCCTGTTCGGTGGTGTAGACCACCGTTTTAAAAAGCAGGTCAAAAGCTTCTTGGTAATCCGATACCTTTTTTTCGAGCGCACTGCCCGCTTTTGGGCCTTGGGTGTTGTTGATCAATATGTCTACTGTATGGGTCTCAAAATAACTGGAAATTATCTTTTTGTAGGCTTCAAAATCATAAAAATCAACCTCCAAATACTGGTGCCTTTGACCCTGGTCTTTGGGAAGTTCTGTAATGATATCCTGTAAAGTATCGGCACTTCTCGCCATCAAGGTAACACTGGCGCCACTTGCCGCCAGTTGCTGTGCTATGGCCTTTCCAATACCCTTGCTGCTACCGCCCACAAGGGCTTTTTTTCCTTTCAGTGAAATCTGCATACAAACGTCTATTTATATTCCCGTACAGGGCTAAAAATATCCATTAACCTACAGCTTGTCACCGCTTTCCCACTATGGGGAACGTTTGGTGGGATAACCACAAAATCCCCGGGCAGGTAGACCTTGGTGCTGCCTCCCACCGTGAGCTCAAAGGTACCTTCAAGAACCTGCATTAGCTGTTCGTTGATATGATGGTGCTCTGGTACTTCGGCACCCTGCTCTACCTCCCAATAGACCAGGCTCATGGTTTGGGCATGAATCAATTTACCATGATAGCCCGGCATGATTTCCTCTGAAACGATATCCGATAAATTCATATTTTCCTTTTTAATGGTGCATACTAAGATATAAATTATGTTCCGTTCGGCATCAGTTTGCCAACGCAGTTTCAATCGCTATCTTTACCGCATAATCTCAGCATTGATATGAACATCCATTTTATCGCCATAGGGGGCAGTGCCATGCACAATTTGGCGTTAGCACTACTTCATAAGGGGTACGCCGTAACAGGAAGCGACGATGTGATTTTTGAACCATCAAAAAGTAGGTTAGGGGCAAAAGGAATCCTGCCGGAACCCTTTGGATGGTTCCCTGAGAAAATCCATTCCAACTTGGATGCGGTTATTCTGGGCATGCACGCTAAACCGGACAATCCAGAATTGTTAAAGGCCCAGGAACTGCAACTTAAGATCTATTCCTATCCCGAATTTCTGTACGAACAGTCGCGGAATAAGACCCGGGTGGTCATAGGCGGAAGCCATGGAAAGACGACCATAACTTCCATGATACTACACGTGCTAAATTATCATGGGCGCCAGGTAGATTTTATGGTGGGCGCTCAATTGGAAGGGTTTGACCGTATGGTGCATTTAACCGAGGACAATGACTTTATCGTTTTGGAAGGCGATGAATATTTGTCATCACCGATAGATCGCCGGCCCAAATTTCATCTATATAGGCCCAATATAGCGCTTCTGAGCGGAATTGCTTGGGATCACATCAATGTGTTTCCCACCTATGAAAATTATAAAGCGCAATTCAGAATTTTTGTGGACAGCATCGTTAAAGGGGGCAGTATTACCTATAATGCGGAGGACGAGGCGGTAAAAGACATTGTGGACGCGTCCGAAAATGCCATTCGAAAAATACCCTATGGCACCGCTGACTATTCCGTGGTTGCCGGGGAAACACTGCTCGAGACCCCTGAGGGGCCCATGCCCATTGCAGTTTTTGGAAAACACAATCTGAACAACTTGGCAGGAGCAAAATGGATCTGTCAACATATGGGTGTGGACGAAGATGCCTTTTTTGAAGCCATTGCCACCTTTAAGGGGGCTTCCAAACGTTTGGAGAAAATTACCGAGACCGATTTTTGCGTAGCCTATAAAGATTTTGCCCATTCGCCCAGCAAGGTAGCAGCAACCACGGATGCGGTGAAGGAGCAGTATCCGGATAGAAAATTGATCGCCTGCCTTGAATTACATACCTATAGCAGTCTAAATGCGGAATTTTTAAAGGAATACCAAGGTACACTTCGCAGCGCAGACACCGCTGTGGTCTTCTATTCTCCTGAAGCGGTAAAAATTAAGCAATTGACAGAGGTAAGTGCCCCGCAGATTGCCGAGGCCTTTCAGCGCGATGACCTAGTGACCTTTACCGATGCCACAGGGTTCAGGGACTTTCTCTTTGAACAGGATTTCAACAATTCCGTACTGTTGCTGATGAGTTCTGGAAATTATGGCGGGTTGGGTTTTGATGAACTCAAGAAGGTCATTGAAGGGCAGTCCATAGGGTTTCACTGAACATTTGTCAGGACTTTTTGGAATGGAACGCGGTTTGCAACAGATAGTTTATGAAAGGGCCAGGTACCGTAATTTTTTTGAGATCCATTTTAAGGTCTTGCAGACGAAAGGCCTCCTTGGTACTCATCGCATTTATGTTGGGGATGTCCAACGCCATATTGGAAGAAACCCGTATGATCAATGATACCCGTGAACATCTGGAACAACAGGAAATTGAACCGGAAGATGACGGATTGGATGCTTCGGTGCCTTATGAATCCTGAGCGTTCCGGTGATTTTCAAAAATGCGGTCTACAAAAGCCTTTACATCCTTTTGTTGGCTGCGAATCAACGCCAACTTGGCCTGCTCCCGATCCTTTTTTAGTTTGTCCTGTGAAAATTTGAACTTCCCCTCCCACTGGGTTATTTTAATCTCGAAACCTATAATGTAATTGATTAGGCCCTCCATTCGTGAGTCGTCCTCGGCCAATACGTATTTTGGGTTGTCCCCCTCCAAAAAAGCCGTCATGCGGACCATGGTACGCTTTACGGCCTCTTTGTCCCGTAAGAGCTTGATCCGGCCTTGGAGATGACAAAAAATATAGTTCCATGTGGGTAATTGACGCGTGCTGTACACCGATGGGGAAATATAGCAGTCTGGTCCATAAAATACTGCGGTGACCAGCGCATCATCCACTAAGGTACCCACTTGGGGGTTGTACTTGTCCATATGGGCCACCAATTTGCCGTACTTACTACCATCCGCCTCATATACAATCGGGATATGGGTGATCAACGGGGCATTGTCCTTTATGGTTATCAAGGTTCCAAAGGGATAGTTTTTAACCACTTCAATAACGTTTGAAAAGTTCTTTTCCTGATGATGTTGAGGTGGGTACTTCATATGCCTTATTGAATTGAAACAGGTTCTTAAACCCCAAACTGCCTTAAGTGGTGGTCCAGGTGCTTATATTCCAGTTGTCCCCATTGCTCATGGGTGAAGCTGCCAAAAAGCGGATGGGGATTCCATTCCGTTCTTTCCCTTAGGGCGTACAGATCATGGAGCAACTGTTCCAGTTTTTTGCGTTCCGTGATAAAATCCTTTTCTTCCATGGCTTTGGCTTTGGGCGTAGTAGGCAGGTTTTTTCGCCAAAGCGTATCGTTGTAGAGCGACTTTTTAAAAAACCATCGGATAAGAGGATTGCCCTTTTTGCCACCCTTTTTGTTTTCAATGGCTATCTCCAGCGGATACTGGCAATGCCAGACCATTTGCCCCACAGTCATTTTACCCCATTTTCTTTCGGAACCCTGGTGTAGGGAACGGACACGCTGCAATACCTCATTATAGGTAGTTTCCTCGAAAAATGATTTCATGCGCTTGTCTGTTTATTTAATCCCAAACCTACAGATTTTATGGAATTAATGTCAAATTCCGGATGAAATTAACAATAAAAATTTTAGTTCATTATCTTTAGTGCATGCAAGAAAAACCAAGTCCGTTTTCCATCAAATACTGGTCAGATGATGACAGGCCCAGGGAGAAGTTGGCACGGAAGGGAAAAACAGTTTTATCCGATGCCGAACTTATTGCGATTCTTATCGGGTCTGGAACCAAAAATGAGAGTGCGGTGGCCCTTTCCAAAAAGATTTTGGCGTCAGTGAACAACAATTTAAACGAGTTGGGCAAACTCTCCATTCCACAATTGAAGCAATTTAAGGGTGTAGGCGAGGCAAAGGCCATAAGCATTGTGGCCGCATTGGAAATAGGTAGAAGGAGAAGGGGTTCGGCCGTTGAAAAGAGCGCCAAAATCTCGAGCAGTAAAACGGTCTTTGAACTGTTACAACCCATAATAGGCGAGTTGCCCCATGAGGAATTCTGGATAGTATATCTCAACAATTCCCATAGGGTTATGCATATGGCCCAGTTGAGCAAGGGAGGTATTACCGGAACCTTGGTAGATGTGCGCTTGGTCCTAAAACAAGCCCTGGAGCTTGGCGCGGTGGCCCTGATTTTGGCCCATAACCATCCGTCGGGAACTATCGTCCCAAGTCTGGCAGACAAAAAGATTACCAAGAAGTTGAAAACTGCTTCGGAAGCGCTGGACATCAAAGTCCTGGACCACCTTATCATAACCCAGCAATCGTATTTCAGTTTTGCGGATGAAGGGGAGTTGTAATAATCGTTTAAAGGATTTGAGCTGTAGAACACTATGTTATTGATCTATACCCATAAAATTACCCCGCGTTTTAGTTATATCATGAAGCACCTGTTTACCAGGATTTTGGGAATAGAGGTGGTTTATGCAACGAAGGTAGAGGATTTCATTAAACACAGCGGCCCTAAAATCACCTACACCAAACAGCCGCTTCAGAACGAATTTTTTATAAAGAGCAACGACCTCTTGTTTGAACAGGGAATAAACGATTTTCCCATAAACATAGGTCAGTGGGAGGATGTCCCGTGCTTCTTCAGCGCCGGTGAACGTAGCAACATTCCCTTTGATATTTTTTCGGCCAGTTTCTATCTTTTGAGCAGGTATGAGGAATACCTGCCCCATGTGAAGGATATGCATGGTAGGTTTCCGCCCAATGCGAGCGTTGCCTTTCAAAAAGGGTTTTTGGACCTGCCCGTGGTAGACATTTGGGCGTACAAACTGCTCGAAAAACTGAAGGAGCGCTTCCCGGACATGACCCATGCCAAAAGGCAATACAAATATACTTCCCTTATCGATGTTACCTCGTCCCATTGTTTTGCCTACCGGGGGCTGGTGAGGAGTGCGGCAGGATTTTTGCTTGATCTGGGTACCCTAAGACTAAGGCGCTTGGTCAGTCGGGTCCTGGTCTGGCTGAGGGTGAGAAAAGATCCGTATGACAACTATACTTCCTTGATCGATCTCCATAAAAAGTTTAACATGCCGAGCATGTTCTTTTTTCAGTTTGCGGAATATTCTACCTATGACAAGAATATATCAACCAATAATAACAAGTTCAGATACCTTATTAAATCAATTGCGGACTACAGTATTGTTTCGCTCGCGGCCTCCTATAGCTCGTTCCGCGACATAAAACTTTTAAAACAGGAGAAAAAAAGGCTGGCGAACGTAATCAATAGGCCGGTCAGGTTTTCCCGCCTGCGCTATAATAGGGTAGATGTCCCGGAAACCTATAGGAAATTGGTAGAGGCAGAATTCACCGATGATTTTACCATGGGATACACACATGAACCGGGATTTAGGGCAGGTACCTGTAGACCTTTTTATTTTTATGATATTAATCTGGAGGTGCAACAACCCATTAAAATACACCCCTTTGCCGTTCATGACTACGCTTTTGTGAACCTGTCCGAAAAGGAAGAGATCCTGGGTAAGATCAAGCTCCTATACCATAGGGTGAGGCGGGTAGACGGACATTTTATTACCGTTTTTTCCAATGAACTGCTGGGAGGCGAGCATCAGGTAGATTGGAAGGAACTGTACGAATCTGTAATAGACCAATGCCATGTTTAAGCATATTATTTCGGACGTTTTCTTCGATTTGGACCATACCTTATGGGATTTTGAAAAAAATTCAGCCCTTACGTTTAAAAAAATACTGGTCGATAACGGTCTTCAGGTAGACCTTCCCGATTTTCTGGAGGTTTATGTGCCGACCAATTTAGCGTTTTGGAAACTGTATAGGGAGGAAAGGATTACCAAGGAGGAATTACGCTACCAAAGGCTAAAAACCACTTTTGATTCACTTGGCTATCCGGTTACCGATCCCATGATCCATTTGTTGGCTGAAGCGTACATTGCGCATCTGTCCTCATTCAATCATCTGTTCCCCAATACCGTTGAAATCCTCGAATATTTGAAACCCCGATATAAACTGCACATCATTACCAACGGTTTTCAGGAAATTCAGGAAAAAAAGCTTATAAACTCAAAGATCCACACCTATTTTGACCAAATTATCAACTCTGAAATGGCGGGGGTGAAAAAACCAAATCCAATTATCTTTGAGCTAGCGCTGAAAAGCGCCGAGGTAGGACCGGAAAAAGCGATTATGATCGGCGATAGTATAGAGGCTGATATTCTCGGCGCCCAGGCGGTAGGATTTCATACCTTGCATTTCAACGCGCACAACGATTCGAAGCATGAACATTGTAAAATGATTCATGATCTTGGTGAAATAAAATTGTATTTGTAGAGTTATATAAGAGGAAACATTACATAACCGCTGAACAGGGGCTTAAGGTGCTGTGAAATGAAGAATGGACTTATATATCTCTTACTCGGGTTTGCACTGGTGTGTTCCAGTGCCTGCGTAGAGGAACAGGATTTTGATCAACTTGAAGATTTACAGGTAACCCCTACCATAGAGGCAAGTATTCTATACATTGAATCCCCAGAGAGCGTTATCAACCTGGCCACAGGAATCAGTTTTTACGCCAACACCTTTAATTTTGATGCCTTTAACGAAACTTTTTTTGCCGACAAGGTATTGGATGGGGTCGTTATTTATGAAGTGGAGAATACCACAAGTAAGGAACTGGACATTACGGTCGAGTTTTTGGATGAGGCAGGAAATGCACTGGATATTGAACAATTTTCAGTAAACCCGGCACCCACGGCCCTACTGCGTACAGAAATTGCTTACGGACCAGGAGGTAGGAGTCTCGACATTATAAGAAATACATCGGCTATACGGGTAAGCGCCACGAACCTGGGCGATAACACAAGTGTATCCAATCTTCCCGACCCCAAAATAATTCTAAGATCTAGTGGTAGATTCAGGATAGAGCTTGTTCAATGAGAAAGCGGATATTTTTTATAATGGCCATGCTGTTGTGGTATGGGATTGTGTACACCCAGAACAAGCAAATCCTGTATGATTTTAGGGAAATTCCCCAGGCCTTATTGATCAATCCCGGCATGGAAACCCCATATGCGTGGTACGGTGGCATACCTGCGCTCTCCGGTATCTCCCTTCAAACAGGCACCAACGGCATTACGGTCCATGACATCTTTGCCGATGATGGGGTGGATATCAACCTTAAGGTGAGGGAACGCGCAGTCTTTGGTCTCGGGTTTCGGGACGAACTTAGCGGAACTTTTCAATTGGATATACTCAACGGAGGTTTTCGGGATAGAAACAGGCCGGAGAATTTTTATTCTTTTGGTATCTATTTGGAAGGGGACGCCATAGGGTATTGGCCCCAGGACCTTGCCATTTTGGGCTATGAGGGAAATGCCGATGCCCTGGGAAGGAGATTTAACCTGAGCCATTTGAAGACCAAGGGCGAACTGGTGAACGTGTTTCATTTTGGACTCAACAAAAAATTGAACAGAAACCTAACGGTGGGGGCCAGGGGAAAAGTGTACTCCAGTATATTCAACTTTAGCTCTACCCGTAACAAGGGGTACTTTGTGACCAATGAAGGTCAGAACAACCTATTGTCCAATACCTTGGTGGCCGATATGGAACTCAGGACATCGGGATTGGACGAAATCGATGATATCCTCGATGACGACAGCATAGACAGTGGCCCTGCACTTGCCAGCCTCTTTCGCAGGAGAGCACTTTTGGGTGGAAACCTCGGATTGGGAGTAGATGTCGGTTTTAGCTATAAGCTCAATCGCCAAACGGTAGTTACCGGAAGTCTTTTGGATGTGGGCTTTATCTACCACACCAAGGATGTAAGGCGGATCCGTCTTCAGGGAGAAGCTACGGTAGAGGGCGTGGAGGTCATACTCCCGGACGCATTATTGGATCCCAGCGCGGATTTTTGGCAGGATCTTGTCGATGAGGTGGAGGCACTAGTTCCCTTTGAGGACAACGTGTCAAAAAACTATATAAGCTTTAGGCCCATAAAACTGAACGGGTCCATCCGTTATGATTTTGAGGAACCCAAAACACCTAGGGGAGAAGATTGCAAATGCGATTACCGGGTAAGTGGAAATCGTGAAAGTCCAATAGATTATCTGAACAGTGTGGGAGGGCACTTATATGTGATACAAAGGCCCAGGGGTCCGCAGGCCGCCTTGACCGCATTTTACCAGCGGCGCTTCGGAAGGGCTTTGTCCTTAAAGGCCACCTATACCGCCGACAAGTTTACCCTGACCAATGTAGGCCTGGGAATGAACCTTCAGGCGGGTCCCATCAATTTTTATTTCATGGCAGACAATCTCCTGGGGTATCGCAACCTGGCCGATAGTCATTACGCCTCTTTTCAGTTAGGATTAAATATCATATCTTGGGGCAGCAAATGACACAAAGGAATGCCTGAAATGAAAAATCGTCTCCTCCTAATCTTTCTCTGCATAGGTTATATCGGAATGTCCCAAATAGAACTCAATGACTACAAATATGTTATTGTGCCAAAACAATTTGATAGTTTCAAAAAAGAGAACCAATACCAGACCAGTACGTTTATAAAATACCTGCTGACCCAAAAGGGCTTTAATACCGTCTATGATGATGAAATGCCCGATGATGTGATCCGTGATAGGTGTCTTGGATTGCTGGTAGATCTCATAGATGATTCTTCGCTCTTTGCCACAAAAACAAGCATTTTATTTAAGGACTGTGGCGGAAAGGAGATTTTTTTGACCCAGGAAGGAAGGAGCAAGCTAAAGGAATTTAAACCGTCTTACATGGAGGCAATCCGGAAGAATTTTGAATCCCTGGATGGTTTTACCTATAGCTATAAACCCAAGGAAAGTACCACCGAGGTGCCCACGAAGATCAGTTTCAAGGATGATGTAAAGCAATTGGAGAAGGAAGAACCGGCCCCTGTGGAGACCGCCGCCAAGGAAGTGCGGGAAGTTGTTGTGGAACAGGAGGTTACCCCAGAAGATCAGACCTATAAAAGTGTGTCCCCCAAGGTTTCGGAAATCAAGAAAGGGGAGGCAAAGCCGAGCTCCCAAATTATGGTTGAAGCGACCAAAGAAACGAATATCCTTTATGCCCAACAGATTGCCAACGGATACCAATTGGTGGACAGTACGCCCCAGATCAAATTAAAAATGTTCGGCACTACCAACCCCAATGTTTATTTGGCCGTTGCGGATGATAAAAATGGCATGGTCCATAGCAAGGACGGAAAATGGTTCTTTGAATATTATGAGGATGGACAACTAAGGGTAGAGGAACTACAGATTAAATTTTAGCCCTCGTATTTGTTCTTCCATCGTTTTGCCAAGTACTCCTTAATGGCCTTCTCCCTAGGATTGGCGCTGGGACTGTAAAAGGCGGTTCCCGAAAGTTCCTCGGGTAAAAACTCCTCCGCTACAAAATTGTTTTCATAATCATGGGCGTATTTATAATCTTCCCCATAGCCAAGGTCTTTCATTAGCCGGGTGGGTGCATTTCGCAGGGCCAGAGGCACGGAAAGATCCCCCGTTTCCCTTACGGTTTGCTGTGCTTTCTTTACGGCCAGATAACTAGCATTGCTTTTAGGGGAGGTAGCCAAGTATATGGCGCATTGGCTCAATATGATCCTGGCCTCGGGATACCCTATGGTCGTTACTGCCTGGAAGGTGCTGTTGGCGATGACCAAAGCGGTAGGGTTGGCCAAGCCAATGTCTTCAGAGGCAGAGATCAGCATACGCCTGGCAATGAACTTCACATCCTCCCCACCTTCTATCATCCGGGCCAGCCAGTAAACCGCCCCGTTGGGATCGCTCCCGCGAATGGATTTGATAAACGCTGAAATGATGTCATAGTGCTGCTCGCCGGTCTTGTCGTAAAGTACGGTATTCTTCTGCACCTTGGCCATGACCATAGCATCGGTGATGGTCACTTCCTCCTTATCCTCCGCTGAGATGACAAGTTCAAAAATATTCAACAGTTTTCTGCCGTCCCCTCCCGAAAGCCTCAGCAAAGCTTCGGTTTCCCTTAGTTTTATCTTCTTGGATTTAAGAAGGCTATCCTGTTTTATGGCCCGCTTGAGCAGCGTTTCCAGATCCTCCTTCCCGAAGGGGTTGAGGACATATACCTGACACCGTGACAAAAGCGCGGGGATAACCTCAAAACTCGGGTTCTCCGTTGTGGCCCCGATAAGGGTAACCCATCCTTTCTCCACCGCTCCCAGCAAAGAGTCTTGCTGCGATTTACTAAAACGATGTATTTCATCGATGAATAGAATAGGGTTTTTGGAAGTAAATAGTCCCCCGCTTTGTTTAGCTTTCCCGATAACCTCCCTTACGTCTTTAACGCCACTGCTTATGGCGCTCAGGGTGTAGAAGGGCCTTTCACTTTCATTGGCGATAATATGGGCAAGCGTGGTCTTTCCTGTCCCGGGAGGCCCCCACAAGATCAGTGAAGGCACCATACCTTTTCTTATCTGATGTGTCAGGGAGCCCTTTTCGCCCACCAAATGGTGTTGGCTAATGTAATCTTCCAAGGTCTTGGGGCGCATCCGTTCTGCTAGCGGTTCGTTCATGGGATAAAAATAAGATATTTATCTAGATGACAATTTATCAGGTTTTGGATTTCTGGCCGACAAATTGTGGAAAAAACATTAAATTCAATGTATGTCCGAGAAGAAGTATTTCAAGTTTTCCGATTCGGTCCTTTTGGTGCCCTTTCTGTTGGTTTTGCTCATGTGGACGGTATATTGGGTAGAAATCCGGTTCCAGACCAACTTCAACCCGTATGGCATCTACCCCAGGACCTTTTCGGGTTTACGAGGGCTGTTTTTCGGTCCTTTTATACACGGTTCCCTACAACACCTCTATAACAACACCATACCCATTGCCATATTATCTGCCGCCTTGCTGTATTTCTATCGCGACATATCCTTTAAGGTGCTGTTCTGGGGTGCTTTGTTGTCCGGTCTGTTGACCTGGGGCATTGGACGGACCTCCTATCATATAGGGATGAGCGGGGTCATCTATGTTTTGGCGAGCTTTATTTTTTTTAAGGGCATCTTTACAAAACACTATCGGCTTACCGCCTTGTCCCTGTTTGTGGTTTTTGTATACGGAAGCCTATTGTGGTATATCTTCCCCATTAAGGAGGGTATCTCCTGGGAAGGCCATTTGTCGGGATTTATATCGGGCCTGTTGTTTGCCGTTTTCATGAAAACCCAGCTACCGGAGACCAAAAAATACGATTGGGAAAAGGAGGATTACAATGAAGAAGAGGACGAATTTCTACGGCATTTTGATGCGGATGGGAATTTTATCGAGACCAAAGAGGAAACAGCGGACCCTGGAAAGAAAGGAGAATCCATAAAAATCACCTATCATTTTAAACAAAAGAAACCTGATCAGGAAAAATAGTGCTCAATCCGTTCGCTGCCTGACTACTTCGTAGAGGAACACCCCACAGGCCACTGATACGTTCAAGGAAGCAATATCCCCGAGTATGGGCAGTTTTGCCGTATAGTCCGAAGCTTTTAGGATCGAAGGCGAAATTCCGATGTCCTCCGACCCCATGACAATGGCCACAGGCTGACTAAAGGAAAGTTCGTAAACTGTATTTTTCGTTTTTTCCGTAGCCGCTACAACCTTGACCCCGGATGCCTGGAGATAGAAGACGGCATCCTTGATGTGGTCTACCTTGGCAATAGGCACTTTAAATGCCGCTCCGGCCGAAGTTTTGATGGTATCCGAGGTAACCGGAGCGCTTCCTTTTTTTTGTATGATGATACCGTCCACCCCGGTACATTCTGCCGTTCTAATGATAGCTCCGAAATTTCTAACGTCCGAAATTTGGTCCAATAAAAGAAAGAGCGGGTGTTTTTTATTCGCCACTACGTTTTCGACCAAGGCTTCAAAATTGTGAAAACTAATAGGGGACACCTTGGCTACAACACCCTGATGGTTGTTTTGGGTAAGCTTGTTCAATTTTTCCAAGGGGACGTAGGAGACACTGATGTCCTTTTTGCGCACCAACTTTTCCAATTCCCTGGAAAGGTCTCCCTTAAGCCCTTTCTGCATGAAGATTTTATCAATAGGCTCATTGGAACCTATAGCTTCCATGACCGTACGGATACCATAAATTTGGGTGGGTTTTTCCATGGGGCAAAGGTAGCTACCTAAAATTAAAAAGCGCTCTTTTGGGTACCACAAAAGGAAATAAAAAGAGGTAAATGACCTGAAAGGGCTTGTTAGAGCCCCAGCGCCTTAATTTCAGGAGCATCCTTATCATAATGATAGGCTCTCCAGAAAAAACCGGATCCGTTGAATTTCCATACCACTTCTCCACCATCAGTTACTTCCCAGACCCCAAAATCGGCCTCGGCGATCATCCTGTTCCCATTGGGAAGCTCAACAGCCCCGGAGACCCTTGCCCCGAAAAGGTCGGGATCGGTAAAACTCCAGGTTACCTGGGGTTCATTGTCCGTATTGGCCTGCAATGTTAAGGGATTGGGCAATTGCAATTCATAGACAACGGACTGTTCCATGTCGGCCTCGATTTTGTTTACAAAAATCAACAGCTTTTGTTCCCCGGAAGGTCCTTTGTCCAACAGATTGGGGAAATGATTGTTATAGAACCTACGTTTCCCTTCAGGATTCTTATAGGCGGTAGGATTTCCAAAACGATAGATCAGATCCCCGCCCTTGCCTAAATTGCCCCCGGTATGCGAAGCTGCCTCGGCCGTGCTGGTGCCATGGTCTATGACCCACACCTCGTGAAAGAAGTTTACGCTCATGTAAATGAGATCGTTGTCCGGATCATAAGCTATACCATTGGCGTGCATAATGTCACCGTTGTCCTCGGGCACATAATTGAAATCTATGAGTTGTGGATTTTCTGAAACGACGCCGAAGTTATCCTTGGTGTCATCTACGTCTTGAATGATATGGTCCCAGGCATGCCATTCCCACACGATCTCATCGGTGGTCGGATTGATTTCAATAATTGCTTCCGGGAATAGGTCTACACCCAGAACCGAACCGTTTTGGGTAGCGTCCTCTGCCGTAATTCGTTCCCAGACCATGGTAATTACGTTGCCATTGGGTAGGAGTTCCACATCGTGGTGCGCAATATAGTCTGCTGTGGAGTAGTCAAAGTTCCATTCGACCGTACCATCGGGGCTGATAAACTGTATTTTCCCGCCTTTGCCCCCAAAGGTGATCTGCGGGCTATCTGCCTCCAAGCTTGCCAGCAACCGGCCATCGGGCAGGAGGAAGACATCATTGCCTATATTGTTCCCTCCAAGCGGCCATTCAAAAACATTTTTGGCCTCCTTGTCCATCAAGTATGCGCGGTTGTTTCCTGCATCATTAATGAGTACTAGACCGTCGTATACCAGATTAGGAAATAAAAACTCCGTAGTGCCCTCCAAGCCATCGGTAGGATCATCATCCGTCATTGGATTATCGTCTTCAACGGCCATGGGATCATCATCTTCCACAGCTGGGTCGTCACTTCCACAAGAAATTAAGGTGAAGGAGAAAAGGGTAATACCTAGTAAGGTCAATATTCTTATCAGTTTCATAGCAATTTGATATTGATAAAATCGTGTCCATCGCAAAACGGGACACCGTATGTTAGCTTAAAAAGCTATGGTACGAATTATTTGCATAATCATACCATAGCTTTTGTTATTGAGATAGAGATTTAATACGAGCACATGCTCTTCTCTATGCGTATCTATTTAACTGTCCTAGTTGATACAGGGTGACGGTGCCGGTCCAAAAGGCCCTCTAACATCACCATCAGGTGTTTCCACCGTAAAACTGTGTTCACCTTCAAAAGCGCCACTAGTATAGGAAATAATCAGTTCTGCCGTTCCGGCCGGTACTACCACGTTAAAGGTGGCAGCCGATCCTTGTGCCGCAGAAATCGTATAATTGGTGCTTACTCCGTCAACTTCAAAAGTAAGGAAGGCACCGTCCCAACCATCTCCATAGGAATCTGCCAATTCCAAGATCCATGTACCGGGAACCGTTGCATCGGAAATCGCGGAACATTTAACCAAAACAATAAAGTTAAATGCCTGGCGCTGCTCGGGCTGTCCTGTAATGGAACCGGTGAAATTGTCAAAGGTAAACACAGACCCGTCCGTACCTGTGGACGTTCCTAAAAACCGGATAAAGTCGCCCCCAAGAATATCACCGACCGTTATGCCCAAGGCAGCGGCCACATCCGTATACGGGATGGAGATATTACTGGGAAAGGTGGTCACCGTGGTTAAAGGAATGGTATCGCTGGCCACACCACCTGATTCCAGGCTTACGGCCAGTTCCCAAGAAGCCACATTTTTACTGGGTGCGTCTACCACACCGTTCAAGGCAGCTGTGCCCAAATCACCTTGTGGAACAATACTTTCTTCCACAACAATCCTAACATAGGGTGACTGAAGATCATCCCCTGAATTTCCAAGGAAGGTGTTCAGCGGTTGCTTGTCGTCCTCTTCGCAGCCTACAAATGCAATCGATAAGGTGAGCAGGCTTATTATTGTATAAATTGTTTTTTTCATTTTTTTTGATTTAGAATTACTTGATATCAATCTACAAAGCCTGCAGGGTTCGTATCCCAGAATACCGGAACAGTGGGTTCTGCTTTTTGGGTTATGTTCGTATTGTTGTCACTGGCTACCTGAGGGTACCATACCGATCTAACAAAAGGTCCTGGATCCGCTAGGAAAAAGGCCGGTGTAAAGTTGTCCGGTTGTCCCGTTCTCCTGTACATATTGTAAGCTTCTACCCCATTGCCCCAAAGCGCGATCAGATATTGTTCTGAGAGGATACGCAGTTTATCGGTATCGTTACCGGCGTCATAGGCCGTAAGGATTTCCCCGACATGAGCGTCTATTTCCGCTCCCGTGGGCACAAAGGCTGTACCGGCGGCAAGGCTTGCCCCAAAGGTTGTTACCGTACCTATAGATTCCCGAATAGCTGTTTCAAGGTACGTTCTGGCATTACCAGTAGTGCCTAGGGTAAGTGCTGCCTCGGCCAACATGAAGTTGGTAAAGGAAGACATCATTATCGGTGAGATACCTGCTCCGATCAATCCCTCGCTTACTGCTGCCGATCCTGAAACTGAAGTTCTAAAGGAATCGTCGTCAAAAGGTCCACCCACAGGATATACCCCGAAGACTGTTCTAAAGGCATCATCTGGAGGAATACCATCGTTGTCCAAGAAATTCCTGCCCCAATAGCCGTCCAAGCCATTAATGTTAGGTACCAAACAATAAGGTTCGTTAGGTCCCCACCAAGCGGGTACTGTAATTTCTGTAACACATTCCTTGGTAACCACGTCCGCACCAGAGAAATCACTTTGTTGGCGGTAGAAATAATACCGAGCCCTTGGATCGGGATTGTTGTACTGGTTCGCCAACAGGTTCATGTAGTAATTTACCGTGTAAAAGAACGAAGAAGGACCTTGTCCATCAAAGTTACGGGCAAACCATGGGTGCCTACTGTCTGGCGCCGCATTTGAAGTACCCCATTGGAAAAAGAAATCATCGGCGGAACTTGTTATAAGATTGCCACCCGCAATAAGACTATTGATTACGGAAGTAGACTCCGAAGTGTTCGCCAAACGGGTCGTCAGATAGAGTTTCAATCGCATGGTGTTGGCCGCTTTTACCCATTTGCTCTCATTACCACCATAGAAAAGGTCATTGGTGGGAAGTGCAATCTCTTGCCTGCCAAGATTGGTAATGGCATCGAGCAGTAATTGATCTGCTGCAGCGTACACAGAGGCACCCGAATCCAAAATGGGATTTAAAATCCCTTCACCACCTCTGGCGGCTTCCGAATAAGGAATATCTCCAAAAAAGTCGACCATGGTCATAATGAGGTAGGCCTCAAGAATCTGCCCTATGGCAATATGTGTGTATTGGCCTGCTTCTTCCGCTACAGGATTCATTGTTCTGATATCGATCAATGCGCCGGCATAAAAGTTGTCCCATACCTGATCAAAATCCGAAGGATCAAATACCTCACGGTAGGTAGGACCGTCATTGTTAAGCATACGCACTAGCTCGGAACCAAATCGACTAAAGCCAAACTCATTCCTATCTTCCTCACCATGGAATAATTCAGCAGTCTGTATCTGAATTTGGTTCAAGAAGAAATCCGCACTAGCCTGTGTGGGGCTCAGAGCGTTGGGCGTATCGATTACGCCAAGCTCAATGGTTTCGCATCCGGAGTGGAAAACAAGCATAGACCCCGTCAATACTAAACCAATTATTTTAAACAATTTTTTCATGATATATATTTTATTTCTTTATTTCTTATTGACTTAGAAAGTAGCTCTGATCGTAAATCCATATCGTCTAGCCGATGGACCGGTGATGAAATCTACACCCTGACCGTTACCAACACCCGTACTGGAGGAGTTGGTATCGTAGTTGAGGTTACTGTCAAAATTCACCGCTTTGAACCAGAGATTCTGTCCAGATAGCGTAAATGACATACTACCAAAAGGAGTGTCCTTAAGAAAACGTTGTGGAAGGGAATATCCAAGTGATGCCTCCTGCAACCTTATCGTTGTTCCGTCATAAATGTTCAGTTCGTTCAGACCACCGGCAAAGTAGGTGTTGAACCCAAATTCGGTAGCACTGATTGCGATATTGTTCGGTGTTCCATCGGTTTGCACACCAGGAAGCACAAAGTTCGATTCCCTGTCAATTGGATTATCCGCATCTACTGTTCCCCGTCCAATCAAGGCTGCTGAAGTCACAGAATAAATATCCCCACCATTTCTGTACTGCAAGTTGGCAGTCAGTGTAATACCTTTATAGGTAAATGTAGGGATCAATGCGGTGGTCCAATCCGGGTTGGGATCTCCAATTTCGCTGATCGTATTCTGTACTTGGTAAAGGCCATTGGCACCTACCACTTTGTCGTTGTTGGCATCCCTAAGGATGGTGGTTCCTAGGAAAACACCGAAAGGTCTACCTTCAACGGCGTAGTTGGCAGCTTCTCCAGAAACGGCATCCGTAAGTAATATGTTATTTGTGCCATCGGCCAAATCCGTTACGATCGTTTCACTTGCGGTAAAGTTACCGGCAATGTTGATGCCGAATTTATCACCGCCACCTTTTAAAATATCCAGGTCATAGTCTACTTCAACTCCTTTGGTCTCCAATTCACCAATATTTACGAAAGTACTCAAGAAGCCTGTAGAGCTATCGAGCGTACGGTTCGTAATCAAATCCGTGGTCGTCTTTTTGTAAAGACTTACATTAAGATTTAGCCTGTTAAAGAGTCGGGAATCAATACCAACTTCAAATTCTTCCACAACTTCCGGTACAAGGTCTCTGTTACCGAGAGCGCTATCTACTGTATTTCCGGATACTACCGTTCCATTGATATCTACAAGGTTCCTGGCCCCTAGGGTAAGAACGTCTCTTGTATTAAATGGTGTCGGGAATCCTGCTGAGGAACCGAATCCTAATCGCAACTTCAAATAGGTAAGGGCTTCACCCTTGATACTTTCAAATGCTGAGGTAGGTACAAAAGAAATACTTGCCCCTGGGTAGAACAAAGAATTGTTCTCGCGTTCCAAAGTAGAAGACCAGTCATTTCTTCCTACTACATTCAAATAAAGGAAGTCTTTGTAACCCAATGTGGCATCGAGATAAATACCAACTAGGTTTTCTTCAAAATTTTGATTCAAATTAGGGCTTCCCGTACGTGTAAAGGAATTAGCCGAAGATGGCGTGGTAAAGTTAAAGTGCTCCAATACCCCAAAGACCAATTGTCCTTGACTTTCTATACCATCCTGTGCATAGACATCACGTCTACTGTTGGCACCTAAGGTAGCCTTTAAGTTAAAGTCTTCGGATAAATCTTTGTCCGCGCTCAAAATCAAATCGTGGTTCCATATGGTATTACGGACACTAATGGTCCTTAAAATACCTAGTGTTGGTCCGTCTACCCCACCTCTGTTCTGTCCGTAGGAGTTGAATTCGGTATAGGTATCCAATCCCAGCCTGTACGTAAGGTTCATCCAGTCGTTGAGCTCATAGGTAAGGCCCATGTTGCCCAAGAACCTGTCCGTTAGCTGCGCTGCCTTTGAGTTGGCTACGGTCCAATACGGGTTTTGGATATCGTTACCGGAACGGTAATAGACACTTCTACCATCTGCCGCTTGAAAAGGCAGGTTGGTCAAATCCACACTTCGAGGGGTGTAGAGTACATCCCCGAAAATCGCCGAACCATTAAATGCAGCCCCACTACCCGTACTTACGGAGTTGGGGGGCGACTTAAATCCGGTACGGATGAAGTTAAAAACTCCAGAAGCGGTAAACTTATTCGATAATTTTGCGTTACCACCCAAGCTAAAGTTATTCCTGATCAGCCTGTTTCCGGGCGTGATACCAATATCTTCGGTACGGCCGTAATTGGCATTGAAGCTTACATCTTCTGATCCACCTCGTATGTTTACCGAAGTACTGTATACATAACCGGTCCTAAAGAAGTCCTCAACACCGTTGTAGGGTTGATAGGGGTAAGGATCGTCCAATAAATCCTCGAAGCCTGCGATCAAGGTAGGATCGGCAATGAAGTTATGCGGGTGCCTTAAGATGGCTACCCCTCCAGGGCCATTGCTCAAAAACTGGTTGGCATTTCCAATACCATCATCATCCGTCCTATCGAACCTGGGTCCCCAGTTACTAAAGAAGTAACCAAAGCCTTGGTGGAATCCACCACCATAGTTATCCTGATAATCCGGTAGGATCGCATCGGACAAGAAGACCGATTGTGATACGGTAACCTCCGTTTTGCTGGCCCTTTCTCCAGAGCTGGCGCCTTTGGTGGTAATAAGAATTACCCCGTTCCTTCCACGGTTACCATATAGAACCGTTGCACTTAATCCTTTAAGTACACTTACGTTTTCAATGGTGTTGGGATCAATGTCCAAAAATCTACTCGATTCCGTGTTACCATCCAGAAAACTACTCTGTGTGTTGGTACCTGAATCAAAGGGAACACCATCAACGATGAATAAAGGTTGATTGGATTGTGTAGCTGACGAGTACCCTCTAATAATAATGTTGGTACCCGATCCGGAAAGGCCGTTGTTTGCGGTGATGTTTACACCGGCAACCTTTCCACTCAAAACTCTGGCGATATCCGCCTCTGGTCGCGACTCCACTTTGTCCGACTCCACCGTAGTGACCGCATATCCTAGCGATCGCTTCTCCTTCACAATACCCTGGGCCGTTACAACAACTTCCTCCAAGGCTTGCGTATCCAGCGCAAGCTGTACATTAATAGTGTTGGATGCCCCAACAACTACTTCCTGGGTCCTTTGACCGACATAGGAGAAGACCAAAGTCTGTCCCTGGCTTGCGGAAATTGTATAATTTCCGTCAAAATCGGTCTGAGTACCAGTGGTCGTGCCCTTAATTACCACAGATGCTCCGGGAAGGGCAAGGCCGTCTTGATCCGTTACGGTACCCGTAATCGTCCTTTCCTGCGCAAATGATAAGTGCACAACAAACGCCAATAATAGCGTCAATAATCCATTAAGTTTTGTTCTCATTTTATGATTATTTGAGTTAGCTAGGGGCTAAAATCACAATTTCATGTTAATAATCCAAACTAATTTTAATAAAATTTTAGCAGATTGGTTAATAATACAACTTTAGCACTCAGTTTTGTTAAAAAATCGCAATAACGCATTTTTGGGTATTCCTAATTGGGAATTGGATAATTCCTAAAAAATAGAGGTGCTTTTAGGTGTGCAAAGCAGCTTCACATCCATGTAAAAAGTCAGTGGTTTTGGCTTTGGGATAGAAAGTTCCCAAGGCTATATATATAATATGGTATAAGGACAGGGATTTTTGGCAATTTTGAGGGCATAATTTCCTGCCCGGAAAAAAACATGGAAAATTAATCTGAATGGATTTGAAATATTATGAATAATTACTACATTTGCCAGCCCTTAAAAGAGGGTAAAAGTTTATACATATATAATATAGTATGCCAACAATTTCACAATTAGTACGAAAAGGAAGGGCCACAATTACTAAGAAGAGTAAATCGGCTGCTTTGGATTCGTGTCCTCAACGTAGAGGGGTTTGTACGCGTGTTTATACTACCACGCCCAAAAAACCGAACTCGGCAATGCGCAAAGTTGCCCGTGTAAGGTTGACCAATGGGAAGGAAGTGAACGCGTATATTCCTGGGGAAGGACACAATTTACAGGAGCACTCGATAGTATTAGTAAGAGGCGGAAGGGTAAAGGATTTACCAGGTGTGAGGTATCATATCGTCAGAGGTGCTTTGGATACGGCCGGTGTTGCCGGAAGAACCCAACGCAGATCTAAGTATGGTGCAAAACGCCCTAAAAAGTAATTCGAACTTTAAAGAGAAGACATGAGAAAAAAGCAAGCTAAAAAGCGACCACTTTTACCAGACCCCAAGTTTAACGACCAGTTGGTTACGCGTTTTGTGAATATGTTAATGTGGGATGGAAAGAAGTCCATCGCCTTTAAAGTGTTCTACGATGCCATTGATATCGTAGAGGAGAAGAAAACAGATGATGAAAAATCTGCTTTGGAATTGTGGAAGGATGCACTTTCCAATGTAATGCCACATGTGGAGGTACGAAGCAGGCGAGTAGGTGGGGCCACCTTTCAAATCCCGATGCAAATACGTCCGGACCGCAAAATTTCTACAGCCATGAAATGGTTGATCAGCTTTGCGCGCAAGCGAAACGAAAAATCCATGGCGCAAAAGTTGGCTGCAGAGGTACTAGCGGCTGCCAAGGAAGAAGGCGCAGCGGTTAAAAAACGAGTGGACACCCATAAAATGGCAGAAGCCAATAAAGCATTCTCTCACTTTAGATTTTAATTATCAGTAATGGCAAGGGATTTAAAATTTACTAGAAATATAGGTATTGCTGCGCATATTGATGCGGGCAAGACCACTACTACAGAACGTATACTTTTCTATACGGGCGTAAGCCATAAAATTGGCGAGGTGCACGATGGTGCTGCCACGATGGACTGGATGGAACAAGAGCAGGAGCGTGGAATCACCATTACTTCGGCAGCCACTACTTGTGAATGGCAGTTTCCTACCGAAAACGGAAAGCCAACCGCAGATGCCAAAGAATATCACTTTAATATTATCGATACTCCCGGCCACGTGGATTTTACGGTGGAAGTAAACCGATCTTTGAGGGTTCTTGATGGTTTGGTTTTCTTGTTCAGTGCGGTAGACGGGGTAGAGCCCCAGTCTGAGACCAACTGGAGGTTGGCCGATAACTACAAGGTGCCACGTATAGGGTTTGTCAATAAAATGGACCGCCAGGGATCTAACTTTTTGATGGTATGCAACCAGGTGAAGACCATGTTGGGATCCAACGCTGTGCCCATTGTGTTGCCCATAGGTGACGAAGCTGATTTTAAAGGCATTGTTGATCTGGCAAAAAACAGGGCCATTGTATGGCATGAGGATAACTTCGGATCTACCTTTGATGTGGTCGATATTCCTTCCGAAATGGAAGCTGAAGTCAAAGAATACAGGGCCGCTTTGATCGAGGCGGTTGCGGAATACGACGAAAACTTAATGGAAAAATTCTTCGAGGACGAAGATTCCATTACCGAAGAAGAAGTACATGCCGCCTTGAGGGCTGCTGTGATGGACAGGGCCATTATTCCAATGATCTGTGGCTCTTCCTTTAAGAACAAAGGTGTTCAGTTTCTTTTAGACGCGGTTTGTAGGTATTTGCCTTCTCCCTTGGATAAGGAGGATATTGTGGGAACAGATCCCAACACCGGGAACGAGATAAGCCGAAAGCCCGATGCTAAGGCGCCGTTTTCTGCCTTGGCTTTTAAGATTGCCACCGATCCCTTTGTAGGGCGCCTGGCATTTTTTAGAACTTATTCTGGCCGTTTGGACGCCGGATCTTACATATTGAATAACCGTTCCGGCAAAAAGGAACGAATCTCAAGGATTTATCAAATGCACTCCAATAAACAAAATGCCATCGATTATATCGAAGCAGGTGATATTGGTGCTGCAGTAGGATTTAAGGATATCAAGACTGGGGATACCATGTCTGATGAAAAACATCCGATTGTCTTGGAGAGTATGGATTTCCCAGATCCTGTAATCGGTATTGCCGTGGAACCTAAAACCAAGGCCGATATTGATAAATTGGGCATGTCACTGGCCAAATTGGCCGAAGAGGACCCTACATTCCAGGTGAAGACCGATGAGGCCTCCGGGCAGACCATTATCTCTGGAATGGGCGAACTACATTTGGATATCATCGTAGACCGTCTTAGACGTGAATTTAAGGTAGAGGTGAACCAAGGACAACCTCAGGTAGAATACAAGGAGGCCATTACGGCCACTGCCAACCACAGGGAAATCTATAAGAAGCAAACCGGTGGTCGTGGTAAATTTGCCGATATCGTATTTACCATGGAACCTGCTGAGGAAGGCAAAAGCGGTCTTGAATTTGTTTCCGCGATCAAAGGGGGTAACATCCCCAAGGAATTTGTTCCTTCTGTAGAAAAAGGCTTTAAGATGGCCATGAAGAACGGTCCTTTGGCCGGCTACGAAATGGATTCCATGAAAGTGACCCTTACAGACGGTTCATACCACGATGTGGATTCGGATCAGTTGTCCTTTGAACTTGCCGCCAAGTTGGGTTATAAGGAGGCTGCCAAAGCCGCCAAAGCGGTCATTATGGAACCGATTATGAAATTGGAGGTGCTTACCCCAGAGGAAAATATGGGTGATATTGTGGGCGACCTTAACCGAAGGAGAGGCCAGGTCAGCGATATGTCGGACCGAGCCGGTTCCAAGGTAATCAAAGCTACCGTGCCACTTGCAGAAATGTTCGGTTACGTTACCTCATTGCGAACCCTGTCTTCCGGTAGGGCAACCTCCACAATGGAGTTTGATCATTATGCGGAGACACCGACCAATATTGCAGAAGAGGTAATTAAAGTAGCAAAAGGGGTAACAACCGTTTAAATTTTGTAAGATGAGTCAAAAAATCAGAATAAAATTAAAATCATATGATCACAACTTGGTGGACAAGTCTGCCGAGAAGATCGTTAAAACGGTAAAGACCACGGGAGCTGTTGTAACAGGGCCAATTCCTTTGCCAACACACAAAAAGATTTTTACCGTGCTGCGTTCGCCGCACGTAAACAAAAAATCTAGGGAGCAGTTCCAATTGAGCTCGTACAAAAGACTTTTGGATATTTACAGTTCCTCATCCAAAACCATCGACGCCCTTATGAAGCTAGAGCTTCCCAGCGGTGTTGAGGTGGAGATAAAGGTCTAGTTATTGATTCGCTTTCTGGAAAAGCGGATGACATGTCCGGAGCGTTTCGCGAAGGAAAAACGGTGAAAAAATACGATCAGGGTTGAAGTATTTTTGACCCTGTTTTTTTGCCAAATAATCGGCAAATACAAAAAGAGTAATTAATAGTTAATTAAATATAAATATGTCTGGGTTAATAGGAAAAAAAGTAGGTATGACCAGCATTTTTGACGAAAATGGAAAGAACATTCCATGTACCGTCATCGAAGCTGGACCATGCGTGGTTACCCAAGTCAGAACCGAAGAGGTAGACGGGTACAGTGCCCTTCAGCTTGGTTTCGATGACAAGGCAGAAAAACGTGCAAACAAGGCCGAGACCGGCCATTTCAAAAAAGCAGGTGCTTCTCCCAAGAAAAAAGTCGTTGAGTTCCAAGGTTATGAAGGAGAATACAAATTGGGAGATACGCTAGGCGTAGATCTATTTGTAGAAGGAGAATTTGTGGATGTTTCGGCCACTTCCAAGGGAAAAGGTTTCCAAGGTGTGGTAAGGAGACACGGTTTTGCGGGTGTTGGTCAGGCGACGCACGGACAACACAACAGGTTAAGGGCTCCAGGTTCGATCGGTGCTGCATCCTACCCTGCAAGGGTATTCAAAGGGATGAAAATGGCCGGAAGAATGGGTGGAGGAAAAGTGACCGTTCAAAACCTTAGAGTTTTAAAAGTTGTTCCGGAAAAGAACCTTTTAGTCGTAAAAGGCTGTGTTCCCGGTCATAAGAACGCTTATGTAACTATTAGGAAGTAATGAAGGTAGCAGTTTTAGATATCAAGGGAAAAGAAACAGGGAGAAAGGCAGACCTTTCTGATGCTGTTTTCGCGATAGAACCTAACAACCATGCCATTTATTTGGATGTGAAACAGTATTTGGCACACCAAAGGCAAGGAACGCACAAGTCAAAAGAGCGTGCGGAAATTGTAGGTAGTACAAGAAAGATCAAAAAACAAAAAGGAACCGGTACTGCCCGTGCAGGTAGTATCAAGTCTCCAATTTTTCGTGGAGGTGGTAGAATTTTTGGACCAAGACCCAAGGATTACACACAAAAATTGAACAAAAACTTGAAGCGTTTGGCCAGAAGGTCGGCTTTGAGTTTAAAGACAAAAGAGGATGCCATTTTGGTTGTTGAGGACTTCAATTTTGAAGCGCCCAAAACCAAGGATTTTATCCAGGTTTTAAAGTCGTTGGGACTGGAAAACAAAAAATCTTTATTTGTGTTGGGCGATTCAAATAATAACGTATATTTGTCGTCACGCAATTTGGAGCGTTCTGAGGTTATAACTAATTCAGAATTAAGCACTTACAAAATATTAAATGCAAATAATATTGTGCTTCTTGAAGGTTGCTTGGAAGGAATAGAATCGAACTTAAATAAATAGGGAAACGATGAGTGTGTTGATAAAACCGATTATTACCGAAAAGATGACCGCCGATGGCGAGTTGTTCAATCGTTATGGTTTCGTTGTTGACCCAAAGGCGAACAAGCTTGAGATCAAAGATGCGGTCGAAGCTACCTACGGGGTTTCCGTAGAAAAGGTTCGTACCATGAACTATGGGCCCAAGCGTAAGACGCGCTTCACCAAAACAGGTGTGCAGCACGGTAAGACCAACGCTTATAAAAAGGCAATAGTGGATGTAGCGGAAGGTGATATTATTGATTTTTACAGTAATCTATAAAGACAAGAAATGTCAGTTAGAAAATTAAAACCAATCACTCCCGGACAGCGTTTTAGAGTAGTAAACGGATTTGACGCGATTACTACTGATAAGCCGGAGAAGAGCTTGCTCGCTCCGTTAAAAAAGTCGGGAGGTAGAAACAGTCAAGGAAAAATGACCATGCGCTACAAAGGCGGGGGTCATAAGAGAAGGTATCGTGTTATCGATTTCAAAAGGGATAAGCAAGGTGTAGAGGCTACGGTGAAATCCATTCAGTACGATCCCAACAGAACGGCATTTATCGCTTTGGTGGAATACACTGATGGCGAGAAGCGCTATATCGTGGCCCAAAACGGGCTTCAGGTAGATCAGAAGGTCTCGTCCGGTAAGAACGCAACTCCCGACATTGGGAATGCACTTCCCTTGAACGAAATCCCTTTGGGAACTATCATTTCATGCATCGAACTGCGACCCGGCCAGGGTGCCGTTATGGCACGTAGTGCCGGTGCCTTTGCCCAATTGATGGCCAGGGAAGGAAAGTTTGCTACCGTAAAACTACCTTCAGGGGAAACCCGGTTGATCTTGGCCAATTGTTTGGCTACGGTAGGTGCGATATCCAACTCGGATCATCAATTGATCGTTTCCGGTAAAGCAGGTAGAAGTAGGTGGTTGGGCAGAAGGCCAAGAACAAGACCTGTTGCCATGAACCCAGTGGATCACCCCATGGGCGGTGGTGAAGGCAGGGCTTCCGGTGGTCATCCAAGATCAAGGAACGGTGTTCCTGCAAAAGGATACAGGACACGTTCCAAGACCAAAGACACCAATAAGTATATCATAGAACGTAGAAAGAAATAAAAAGCAAAAGAAATGGCACGTTCATTAAAAAAAGGACCTTACGTTCACTATAGCTTAGAGAAAAAGATCCATCAGAATGTAGAATCTGGAAAGAAGACGGTTATTAAAACCTGGTCCAGGGCTTCTATGATAACGCCGGATTTCGTTGGCCAGACCATAGCTGTTCATAACGGGAGACAATTTGTGCCCGTATATGTTACTGAAAATATGGTGGGGCACAAACTGGGTGAGTTTTCACCAACGCGGTCTTTCCGCGGTCATGCCGGTGCAAAAAATAAAGGAAAAAAGTAAGCTATGGGAGTTCGAAAAAGACAAATGGCCGAAAGATTGAAGGCAGAGAAAAAGCAAGTGGCATTCGCTAAATTGAACAATTGCCCTACCTCACCCAGGAAAATGCGTCTTGTGGCGGATTTGGTCAGAGGGGTACAAGTAGAAAAAGCACTTGCCATCTTAAAGTTTAGTCAGAAAGAGGCGTCTCGCAAAGTAGAGAAATTATTGCTTTCCGCTATTGCCAACTGGCAGTCCAAGAATGAGGATGCCAATATAGAGGATGCCGATCTTTTTATCCAGGAGATCCGTGTGGATGGAGGGAGTATGCTTAAACGTTTGCGACCTGCACCACAGGGAAGGGCACATAGAATTAGAAAACGTTCCAATCACGTAACCTTGGTGTTGGGATCTAACAATAACACACAAAGCTAGAGCATTTAGTATGGGACAAAAAACAAATCCAATCGGAAATCGTCTAGGAATTATCAGGGGGTGGGAATCCAACTGGTACGGAGGAAATGACTATGGCGACAAATTGGCCGAAGACGATAAGATCAGAAAATATGTTCATGCGCGTTTGGCAAAAGCCAGTGTGTCCAGGGTAATCATTGAACGTACCCTAAAGCTTATCACAGTTACCATTACAACGGCCAGACCCGGTATCATCATCGGTAAAGGAGGCCAGGAAGTAGATAAGTTAAAGGAAGAACTTAAAAAGATTACCGATAAAGAGGTCCAGATCAATATTTATGAGATCAAAAGGCCCGAGGTAGATGCAAATCTAGTAGCAGCAAGCGTTGCACGCCAAATAGAGAACAGAATTTCGTACAGGCGCGCCATTAAAATGGCCATTGCCGCTGCCATGAGGATGAACGCTGAAGGGATAAAAATAATGATATCGGGACGTTTGAACGGTGCAGAAATGGCACGTTCGGAATCGTACAAGGACGGAAGGATCCCTTTATCCACCTTTAGGGCAGATATCGATTACGCATTGCACGAGGCCCATACCACCTATGGTAGATTGGGAATCAAGGTTTGGATCATGAAAGGCGAGGTTTACGGGAAGAGAGAACTTTCTCCCTTGGTAGGGATGTCCAAAGGCCAAGGAAAAGGAGGCAAGCAAGAAGGAGGCAAGAAACCGCAACGTCGTAGAAAGTAATTTTTTAAAGAAGTAAGAAGAAATGTTACAGCCAAAAAGAACCAAGTTTCGTAAAGCGCAAAAGGGACGTATGAAAGGGATTTCCGGAAGAGGACATCAACTTTCAAACGGAATGTTCGGCATCAAATCCTTGGATTCCAAGTTCATCACCTCACGTCAGATCGAGGCTGCGCGTATTGCTGCTACCCGCTATATGAAAAGGGAAGGGCAATTATGGATCAAGATTTTCCCGGATAAGCCCATTACGAAAAAGCCTTTGGAGGTACGTATGGGTAAAGGTAAGGGTGCCCCCGAATATTTTGTGGCAGTCGTTACCCCAGGCAGAATTATGTTCGAGGTGGCCGGTGTGCCCATTGATGTGGCCAAGGAGGCATTGCGCCTAGCGGCACAGAAACTGCCCGTAAAAACAAAGTTTATTGTTGCCAGGGACTACGCGGGCTAATTTTTAATTGTAAGGAATCATGAAACAATCGGAAATAAAAGAATTATCAGTTGAGGAGCTAAATGAAAAATTGGCCGAGTTTAAAAAGCAACACGCAGATTTAAAAATGGCACATTCCGTTACTCCGTTGGAAAACCCGCTTCAAATCAGAAAAGTGAGAAGAACGGTAGCAAGATTGGCAACTGAATTAACAAAAAGGGACTTACAATAATCGGTTCTGCTTTATGGAAAATAGAAATTTAAGAAAAGAGAGAGTAGGTATTGTTACCAGTAACAAAATGGAGAAATCGATAGTGGTTTCCGAAGTTAAGCGTGTAAAGCACCCTATGTATGGTAAATTCGTTTTGAAAACGAAAAAATATGTTGCGCACGATGAGGAAAACAACTGCAATATCGGGGATACCGTTAAAATTATGGAGACCCGTCCGTTGAGTAGGACCAAGTGTTGGAGATTAGTTGAAATCATTGAAAGAGCTAAATAATTATGTTACAGCAAGAATCTAGATTAAAGGTAGCGGATAACACAGGGGCAAAGGAAGTGCTTACCATACGTGTACTGGGAGGTACCAAAAGGAGGTACGCTTCCGTCGGGGACAAGATCGTGGTTACCGTAAAGGAAGCTGCGCCGAACGGAACCATAAAAAAGGGAGCCGTTTCCACAGCTGTGGTAGTACGTACCAAAAAAGAAGTGCGCAGACCCGATGGCTCGTATATACGTTTTGATGACAACGCCTGTGTGTTGTTGAACCCCACTGGGGAAATGAGGGGTACACGTGTTTTTGGCCCGGTCGCAAGAGAACTTCGTGACAAGCAATTTATGAAAATCGTATCATTGGCCCCGGAGGTGCTTTAACATACTAGTAGAGATGACAAAATTGAAGATAAAAACAGGGGATACGGTCAGGATCATTGCTGGGGACCACAAAGGGGTCGAAGGTAAAGTGGTTCGCGTAGACCGTGAAAAGAACAAAGCAATTGTGGAAGGCGCCAATATGGTGTCCAAGCATGAGAAGCCCAGTGCAAAGAACCCTCAGGGTGGCATTGTAAAGAAAGAAGCTCCTTTGCATATTTCCAACTTGGCGTTGATCGATCCAAAGTCTGGAGAGACCACACGGGTAGGATATGAAGTAAGGGATGGTAAGAAAGTAAGGTTTTCCAAGAAATCCAACGAAGTTATTTAGTTATGGGGTACGTTCCAAGATTAAAGCAAGAGTATAAGGAGCGCGTGATCAAGGCGCTCAGGGAAGAATTTGGTTACAAAAATGTAATGCAAGTGCCCAAACTGGAAAAGATAGTTGTGAGCAGGGGCGTAGGTGCAGCTGTAGCGGATAAAAAACTAATCGATTATGCCGTGGACGAGCTGACCAACATCACCGGTCAAAAGGCTGTTTCCACAGTGTCCAAAAAGGACGTCGCCGCCTTTAAGTTGCGTAAGGGAATGCCCATAGGGGCCAAAGTTACCCTTCGCGGTGAAAGGATGTACGAGTTTTTGGATAGATTGATTACCAGTGCTTTACCCAGGGTAAGGGATTTTCAGGGAATCAGGGCTACCGGGTTCGATGGCCGTGGAAATTACAATTTGGGCGTTACCGAGCAAATTATTTTTCCCGAGATCAATATCGATAAGATCAACAGGATCAACGGAATGGACATTACATTTGTCACTTCCGCTGGTACCGATAAGGAAGCAAAATCATTATTAACCGAATTAGGACTACCCTTTAAAAAGAATTAGTATGGCTAAAGAATCAATGAAGGCCCGCGAAGTCAAGAGAGCAAAGACCGTAGCCAAATATGCCGCAAAGCGCAAGGCGTTAAAGGAAGCCGGTGATTACGAGGCATTACAGAAGCTGCCAAAGAACGCCTCTCCCGTGCGCATGCACAATCGTTGTAAGTTGACGGGAAGACCCAAAGGATATATGAGAACCTTTGGAGTTTCTAGGGTAATGTTCAGGGAAATGGCCAATAAGGGATTGATTCCCGGGGTGAAAAAAGCAAGTTGGTAATACGTTAAAAAGTAAAGAGATGTTTACAGATCCTATATCAGATTATTTAACAAGAATTAGGAATGCCAGCCGAGCGGGCCATAGGGTAGTGGAAATACCTGCTTCCAATTTAAAGAGGGAAGTAACCAAAATATTGTTCGATCAAGGCTATATTTTGAGTTATAAATTCGAGGAGAACGAAGTGCAGGGCATCATTAAGATTGCCCTAAAGTATGATAGGCTTACCAAAGAACCTGTAATTAAGAAAATACAGCGCATAAGTAGGCCGGGGCTTCGCAAGTATGCAAGTTCCGATGATTTGCCTAGGGTACTCAACGGTTTGGGCGTAGCTATAGTATCTACCTCCCATGGCGTAATGACCAGCAAGCAGGCAAAAAAGGAAAATGTGGGCGGTGAAGTTTTATGCTACGTCTATTAATATAGTAAAAGAGTTAGAGTAATGTCTAGAATAGGTAACAATCCAGTAGCGATTTCCGAGGGAGTGACCGTTGAGGTCCAAGATAATATTATTACCGTCAAAGGTAAATTGGGAGAACTTACTCAGGAATTTTCCGCTGTATCGGTAAAGGTCGAGGACGGACAGGTTTGGATCACAAGACCATCGGACTCCAAGGAACACAAGGCCAAACACGGTCTTTACAGGTCCTTGGTAAGCAACATGATCGAAGGAGTTTCCAAGGGATGGACCAAGGAATTGGAGTTGGTAGGTGTTGGATACAGAGCTAGCAACCAAGGGCAGAAATTGGACCTTGCATTGGGTTTTTCACATAATATCGTGATGAACCTTGCACCCGAAGTGAAGATCGAAACCACCTCGGAAAAAGGAAAGAATCCAACTATAAAACTTACCTCGCACGATAAGCAGTTGGTAGGGCAGATAGCTGCCAAAATACGATCGTTCCGCAAGCCGGAGCCGTATAAAGGAAAAGGAATCAAGTTCGTGGGAGAGCAATTAAGAAGAAAAGCAGGTAAATCAGCTTAATCAGCAGCATTATGGGATTATCAAAGACCGAAAGAAGACAACGTATTAAAAGGAGAATCAGAAAGGTTTCCTTTGGAACTGCGGCAAGACCCAGATTGTCCGTTTTTAGGAGCAATAAGGAGATTTATGCCCAAGTAATAGACGACAATAACGGTGTTACCTTGGCTTCGGCCTCTTCTAGGGATAAAGAACTGGATAAGGCCAAGGGGACCAAAACAGAAATTGCAGGACTTGTAGGCAAGGCAATTGCCGAAAAGGCCAAAAAAGCAGGTATAGAGACCGTGGCCTTCGACCGAGGAGGTTGTTTATACCACGGAAGAGTAAAATCACTGGCGGAAGGCGCAAGGGAAGCGGGACTTAAATTTTAAATAATAGTATGTACCAGAAATACAAAAATGTAGAAACTGTAAAGCCGGGAGGTCTGGAGTTAAAGGATCGCTTGGTTGGTGTTCAAAGGGTTACCAAGGTTACCAAGGGTGGTAGAGCCTTTGGTTTTTCCGCTATTGTCGTAGTAGGCGATGAGAATGGTGTGGTAGGTCACGGTTTGGGGAAATCCAAGGAAGTAGCCACAGCCATTGCCAAGGCCATTGAGGACGCTAAAAAGAACTTGGTAAGGATTCCTTTGAACAAAGGCACCCTACCCCATGAGCAAAAAGGAAAGTTCGGTGGTGCCCGTGTTTATATACAGCCTGCATCGCACGGTACCGGAGTTATTGCCGGTGGAGCCGTACGGGCCGTATTGGAGGCAGTAGGTGTACACGATGTACTGTCCAAGTCCCAAGGTTCTTCCAACCCGCACAATGTAGTAAAAGCTACCTTTGATGCACTCTTGCAGTTAAGGGGCGCCATGACGGTTGCAAAACAGAGAGGTATTTCTTTAGAAAAAGTTTTTAAAGGATAAATCGAGAGGATATTATGGGAAAGATCAAAGTAAAACAGGTAAGGAGCAGTATCAAAAGACCACAGAACCAGAAAAGGACCCTGGAGGCACTGGGATTGCGCAAGATTGGCCAGGTGGTAGAACATGATACCACACCCAATATCCTTGGGATGATAAATAAAGTTAAACACCTAGTTTCTACAGAAGAAGCTTAATATACTAGTGCGATGAATTTGAGTAACCTAAAACCAGCAAAAGGCAGCGTCCAAAAGGCCGGAAAGACAATAGGTAGGGGGCAGGGATCCGGTAAAGGAGGAACAGCTACCCGAGGACACAAAGGGGCTAAGTCCAGGTCTGGATATTCTAAAAAGATTGGTTTCGAGGGCGGGCAAATGCCTTTACAAAGACGTGTGCCCAAATTTGGGTTTACCAACATCAATAGAAAGGAATATACCGGCATCAATTTGGACAAATTACAGGAATTGGTAGATAAAAAAGTGGTGAAGGACGCCGTGACTTTGGATACCCTTGTAGCCAATGGATTGGCACATAAGAATGATTTGGTGAAAATTTTGGGAGGTGGTGAACTAAAGGCTTCCCTAAAAATATCGGTACATAAATTTACCGCCAGCGCCAAAGCGGCCATTGAAGCTGCGGGTGGAGAGGCGATAAGCTTAGAAGGATAATTGGATTATGAAGAAATTTTTAGAGGTATTATCCAATATTTGGAAGATCGAAGAACTAAGGGGCAGGATCATTGTGACCCTTGGTTTGCTTGTGGTGTACCGTTTTGGTGCACAAGTGGTGCTTCCAGGTATTGATACGGCCCAACTGGCAGGACTGGCGGATAGCACGGGAACGGATCAGGGAATTTTGGGAATTTTGAACGCATTTACCGGAGGTGCTTTTGCCAATGCCTCTGTTTTTGCGCTTGGGATCATGCCCTATATTTCTGCATCCATCGTGGTCCAGTTAATGGGAATCGCTATTCCATACCTTCAGAAATTACAGAAGGAAGGCGAGAGCGGAAGAAAGACCATTAACCAGATTACCAGATGGCTTACCATAGGGATCTGTATTGTTCAGGCCCCTGCCTACCTCTATAGCTTAAGTGCCCTAGGAGTGCCAGACAGCGCATTCCTATTGGGTAAGGGACTGAATTTCATTATACCTTCCGTGATCATATTGGTCACAGGCTGTGTTTTTGCCATGTGGTTGGGAGAAAAAATTACCGATAAAGGAATTGGCAACGGGATATCCCTGTTGATCATGATCGGGATCATTGCCACCATGCCACAGTCCTTTGTTCAGGAATTTGTTTCAAGGACTACAAATAATACGGGCGGACTCATGTTCATGCTCATTGAAGTAATCATATGGTTTGTGGTTATTTTGGCAAGTGTGTTGTTGGTAATGGCACAACGTCAGATACCCGTACAATATGCCAGACGAACCGCTTCGGGAGGATACGAAAAGAACATCATGGGCTCTAGGCAGTATATCCCGTTAAAGCTGAACGCTTCCGGAGTAATGCCGATCATCTTTGCCCAGGCGATCATGTTTGTGCCCGGCCTGCTGGGAAAAACGTTCAACGATACGGCTGTTGGGCAATGGATGGAAGTACAGTTCCAGGACATCTTTGGTTTGGCCTACAATATCCTGTTTGGCCTGTTGATCATCATATTCACCTATTTCTATACGGCGATTACGGTACCTACCAATAAGATGGCCGATGATTTAAAAAGAAGTGGGGGCTTTATTCCCGGCATACGACCTGGAAAGGAAACAGGTGATTTCCTTGATAAGATTATGTCATTGATCACCCTGCCGGGATCTGTTTTCCTGGCGTTGTTGGCGGTCTTACCGGCCGTTGTGGTGAAATTAATGGATATTCAGGCGGGATGGGCCCTATTTTATGGAGGTACATCGCTCTTGATCATGGTAGGTGTGGCCATAGATACCGTACAACAAGTAAATTCCTATTTGTTGAACAGGCATTATGATGGATTAATGAAAACTGGAAAGAACAGAAAAGTAGCATAAAATAACAGGGAAGTGCGCGTTTGATGTTGAAGCGGAACGGGAAGAAGATTTAGAAAGCAGAAACTGATAACCAAAACCGATAACTAAAAAATGGCTAAACAAGCAGCGATAGAGCAAGACGGAACCATCATCGAAGCATTGTCAAACGCAATGTTCCGAGTAGAATTGGAGAATGGTCACGTGGTTACGGCACATATCTCTGGAAAAATGCGCATGCATTACATCAAGTTACTTCCAGGGGACAAAGTGAAGTTAGAGATGAGCCCGTACGATTTGACCAAGGCAAGAATTACATATAGATATTAAGATAGTAATAGGATGAAAGTTAGAGCATCAATAAAGAAGAGAAGTGCCGAGTGCAAAATTGTACGTAGGAAAGGCAGGTTGTACGTAATCAACAAAAAGAATCCTAGATTTAAACAAAGACAAGGGTAATTATGGCAAGAATTGCAGGTATAGACATACCAAAACAGAAAAGAGGGGTCATTGCCCTCACCTACATTTTTGGTATCGGTAAAAGTAGGGCCAAGGAAATTTTGGATAAGGCGCAGGTGAATGAAGATACCAAGGTATCGGACTGGAACGATGATGAAATTGGCCGTATCCGTGATGCAGTCTCTTCGTACACCATTGAGGGGGAACTGCGTTCCGAAACCCAGTTGAACATTAAGCGTTTAATGGACATCGGATGCTATAGAGGCATTCGTCACAGGTCTGGTCTGCCACTTAGGGGACAACGGACCAAGAACAACTCCAGGACACGAAAAGGAAAAAGAAAAACGGTTGCCAACAAGAAAAAAGCAACGAAATAATAAGTAGGGTATTATGGCAAAGACAGGTACAAAAGCGGCAAAGAAACGTAAAGTTATCGTAGACTCCGTGGGAGAGGCCCATATTACAGCTTCTTTCAACAATATCATTATTTCCCTTACCAATAAGAAAGGCGATGTCATTTCATGGTCTTCTGCCGGTAAAATGGGTTTCAGGGGCTCTAAGAAGAACACGCCCTACGCTGCGCAAGTGGCTTCGGAAGATTGTGCCAAAATAGCACATGAGGCCGGATTGAGAAAAGTGAAGGTCTACGTCAAAGGACCGGGTAACGGTAGGGAATCCGCAATTCGTTCCATACACAATTCGGGTATCGAGGTAACAGAGATTATCGATGTTACTCCAATGCCGCACAACGGTTGTAGACCTCCCAAAAGAAGAAGAGTATAAATCAATAGTAACCAATAGTCCGTTAGAACGGATTTTCACAGGAGATGTAGTTACGATTATCGAAGGATAAGCCTTAATTCATAATCACATTTCCAAATTTAAAGAAGATGGCAAGATACACAGGACCAAAGACTAAGATTTCCCGTAAGTTCGGGGAAACGATTTTCGGGGAAGACAAGTCCTTCGAGAAGAAAAATTACCCTCCAGGGCAGCACGGCCAGAACAGACGTCGAGGAAAAAAATCCGAATACGCTGTTCAGTTGATGGAAAAGCAAAAGGCAAAATACACCTACGGTATTTTGGAGCGCCAATTTAGAAATTTATTCGCTAAAGCAAACAGGAGCAAGGGAGTAACCGGTGAGGTTTTACTTCAATTGTGCGAATCGCGATTGGATAATGTGGTATACAGAATGGGTATTTCCACGACCAGAAGCGGGGCAAGACAATTGGTATCCCACAGGCACATTACCGTAAATGGTGAATTGGTGAACATACCTTCCTACTCCTTAAAAGCAGGTGATGTTGTTGGCGTAAGGGAAAAATCCAAATCCCTTCAGACCATCCAGGATGCACTTGCAGCCAATAGCAGTGTGTATGAATGGATTACTTGGAACACTGAAAAGAAAGAAGGCACTTATGTCTCCATTCCAGAAAGGATCCAGATTCCAGAAAATATCAAAGAACAACTAATTGTGGAGTTATACTCTAAATAAAAACAACACTGATCCAATATGGCATTATTTAATTTTCAGAAACCGGATAAAGTAATAATGATTGATTCCTCAGATTTTGAGGGGAAGTTTGAATTTCGCCCTTTGGAACCTGGCTATGGATTGACTGTTGGGAACGCTTTGCGAAGGGTTTTGCTTTCCTCATTGGAAGGTTTTGCTATTACTTCGGTTCGAATAGATAAAGTGGAACATGAGTTTTCGGTTATTTCCGGCGTCGTGGAAGATGTTACGGAAATTATCCTTAACCTTAAGCAAGTACGGTTTAAAAGACAGATAGAGGACGTGGACAATGAAGCCGTGTCCATCTCCGTAAGCGGTAAGGAGCAATTGACCGCTGGGGATTTCCAGAAATTCATTTCAGGGTTTCAAGTATTAAATCCTGACCTGGTCATTTGCAATATGGACCCTAAGGTAAGCATCAACATGGAGTTGGTCATTGAAAAGGGAAGGGGTTACGTACCGGCGGAGGAAAACAAGAAATCCAATGCGGCCTTAGGTACCATTGCGGTAGATTCTATCTTTACACCAATTAAAAACGTAAAGTACAGTATAGAGAACTTCCGTGTGGAGCAAAAGACCGATTACGAAAAACTGGTCTTTGAAATTGTTTCCGACGGTTCCATACACCCAAAGGATGCACTGACCGAAGCGGCAAAAGTTTTGATCCATCACTTTATGCTCTTCTCTGACGAGCGTATTACTTTGGAGGCCGATGAAATAGCCCAAACGGAGACCTATGATGAAGAGTCGCTTCACATGCGTCAGTTGTTGAAGACCAAATTGGTAGATATGGACCTATCGGTCAGGGCCCTAAACTGTTTAAAGGCCGCCGAAGTAGATACCCTGGGAGACCTGGTCTCTTTCAACAAAAATGATTTGATGAAGTTCAGAAACTTTGGTAAGAAGTCTTTGACCGAGTTGGAAGAATTAGTCATCAACAAGGGGCTGAGTTTCGGAATGGATCTTTCAAAATATAAATTAGATAAGGATTAATTTACCTCCGGAAAGTGGGTTGGTCCATTGAAACCGAAGGAAATATATAGTAAAGCACGATGAGACACGGGAAAAAAGTCAATCATTTAGGAAGAAAGGCCGCGCACAGAAAGGCGATGTTGGCAAATATGGCCTGTTCTTTAATAGAACATAAGCGGATCAATACAACGGTGGCCAAGGCCAAGGCGCTAAAGCAATTCATAGAGCCCTTGATTACCAAGTCGAAGGCAGAAAACAACCCTACCGTGGAAAAGGGGACCCATAATAGGCGTATCGTATTTAGAAACCTTAGGGATAAATACGCGGTGACCGAGTTGTTCAGCAACGTTGCTGAAAAAGTGGGAGACCGTCCTGGAGGGTATACACGAATCATTAAGTTGGGCAACAGATTGGGTGATAACGCCGATATGGCGATGATCGAATTGGTAGATTACAATGAAATCTACAATGCGGGCAAACCCAAGAAAAAGAAATCCACAAGACGAGGTAGAAGCAAAAAGGCCGATACGGCACCGGTTGCTGTCACTGAAACGCAAACAGATGATTCGGAAGAATAGCGCATTGTTATTAAATTTTAATAATTGTAAAAGGATAGGCCTAAAAGCTTATCCTTTTTTTATGTTTATTTGTCAAACTAAAATTTTTTAAAGTACGGATGAAATACCAATCTAGAAAAAAGGCAGTAATACTATTGGCAGACGGGACCATTTTTCACGGGAAAGTGGTCGGCGACAAAGAGGGCACCGCTTTTGGTGAGGTTTGTTTTAACACGGGGATGACAGGTTACCAGGAAATATTCACCGATCCGTCCTATTTTGGACAGCTTATGGTGACCACCAATGCCCATATCGGAAACTACGGTACCAATGAAGAAGAAGTGGAATCGGATTCGGTCAAGATTGCAGGACTTATATGCAAAAATTTTAGCTATGAATACTCTAGGCCCAATGCCGATAAAAGTCTGAAGGAATTTTTGGACGAAAGCAAGCTTTTTGCCATTTCGGATGTGGATACGCGGGCCTTGGTGAGCTATATCCGCGATAACGGGGCCATGAACGCCGTGATTTCAACGGAAGTTTCCAATATTGCCAAACTAAAGCAAGAACTGGCCAAAGTGCCCAGCATGGAAGGTCTTGAACTTGCTTCCAAAGTCTCCGCGGACGAACCCTATTTCTTTGGCGATGAAAATGCCAAGTATAAAATTGCCGCCCTGGATATCGGGATCAAAAGGAACATTCTTCGCAACCTAGCCCAAAGGGATGCCTATATAAAGGTATTTCCGTACAACGCCTCTTTTGAGGAACTGAGCCAATGGAATCCAGATGGTTATTTTATATCCAATGGCCCTGGGGACCCAGAACCTCTGAATAACGCCATCGCTACGGCCAAAGATATTATTGCCAAAGACAAACCGCTTTTTGGTATCTGCCTGGGCCACCAGGTAATTGCACTGGCCAATGGGGTATCTACCTATAAAATGCACAATGGCCATAGGGGCATTAACCATCCCATAATGAATACCCTTACCGGGAAGGGCGAGATTACCTCGCAAAATCACGGGTTTGCCATCAATAAGGAGGAGACCGAGGCTCATCCCGATCTTGAAATCACCCATGTTCACCTTAACGACCATACGGTGGCCGGAATCCGAATGAAAAATAAACAGGTGTTTTCCGTGCAGTATCACCCGGAGGCCAGTCCGGGACCTCATGATGCCTCCTACTTGTTTGATCAGTTTTTTGAGATGATCGAAACCGGGTCTCACTAAAACGTTTTCGTTTAATAAATTGTTATTTTCCAGGGAATATAGGCCGCTAAACGGAAGGGTTCAGCCTGTGCTTTCGTATATTTGCAGCAGTGAAAATTCAACCAGTAACTAAAGAGAAATTCTATGAGTATCATCCTTAATGTTCATGCAAGACAAATTTTAGATTCAAGGGGCAATCCTACCGTAGAGGTGGATGTAATTACAGAGAACGGCATATTGGGTAGGGCTGCGGTTCCTTCCGGTGCTTCCACGGGAGAACATGAGGCCGTGGAACTGCGGGATGGTGGTGATACCTTTATGGGAAAGGGCGTAAGCAAAGCCGTAAATAACGTAAATACCCTTATTGCGGAGGAGATAGTAGGGATGCCAGTTTTTGAACAAAATTTGATCGATCAAACCATGATCGACCTGGATGGTACCTCCAATAAATCAAAACTGGGGGCGAATGCCATTTTAGGGGTTTCACTTGCCGTAGCCAAGGCAGCGGCAGAGGAAATGGGGATGTCCCTCTTCAGATATGTGGGCGGGGTAAGTGCCAACACCTTACCGGTCCCCATGATGAACATCATAAATGGGGGCTCGCATTCCGATGCGCCCATTGCCTTTCAGGAATTCATGGTCATGCCGGTGAAGGCCAAGAGCTTTTCCCACGCCATGCAAATGGGCACGGAAATCTTCCACAACCTGAAAAAAGTGTTGCACGATAGAAATTTAAGCACGGCCGTAGGTGATGAAGGAGGGTTTGCCCCTACCTTGGACGGTACCGAGGATGCCCTTGATACCATTGGCAAAGCCGTGGAAAAAGCGGGATATTCCCTAGGGGATGATGTAATGATTGCCCTGGACTGTGCCGCTGCGGAGTTCTATGTGGATGGAAAATATGACTATACCAAGTTCGAGGGCGATAAAGGAGCCGTTAGGACCTCCGAGGAACAGGCACAATATATTGCCGACCTCTGCGCCAAATATCCAATTATTTCCGTAGAGGACGGGATGGATGAAAACGACTGGGATGGATGGAAGGCCCTCACGGAGAAAGTGGGCACAAAGGTACAACTTGTCGGAGATGATTTATTCGTCACCAACGTAGAGCGCCTCTCGAGGGGCATAGAAAACGGGATCGCAAATTCCATACTGATCAAAGTAAACCAGATCGGTACCCTAACAGAGACCATTGCCGCGGTAAACATGGCAAAGAATGCAGGATATACCTCCGTCATGTCCCATCGTTCCGGAGAAACAGAGGACAATACCATTGCCGATCTGGCAGTGGCCTTGAATACAGGACAGATCAAGACAGGCTCCGCTTCACGATCCGATCGTATGGCAAAATACAACCAACTGCTCCGTATTGAGGAAGAACTGGGCACGACGGCCTACTATCCGCAAGAAAAAGCATTTAAGGTAAAATAAGATGACCTTTTGTTAACCTCAAAAAAGCCTTCTCCATTTGGGAAGGCTTTTTCTTTGTATATCCTGACACTTTGTTTAATTTAAGCGAGCTTATCAATGCCTATTGTATCCTAATCCTGAACACGATCCAAGAACATACGTTAGCAACGCAAAATATCGGACTTAGATAGCTATCCAATATGAACAATTTTCTTTTTGTGGCCGCGGAAAATGATGCAATACCCGATTGTAAGGCAGGAGGTATGGGCGATGTGGTCAGGGATGTACCCAGGCAAATTTCTGAAAGGGGCGACAAGGTGCACGTCATTGTGCCCGCCTATTCCAGATTGCACCGGAACGGGGGTACACTAAAAACCCGGCTCAGTTTCCAACTTAGGGGCACTTCCTATTCCGCTGAACTCTACGAGGTAATTCCAAAAAAGGAGTTCAGGAACATACACCATTACGTAATTCACCATTCCGAGATAGAGGCGGGAGATATTGCACATATCTATCACAATGACCCTAAAGAACCCTTTTATACCGATGCCATAAAATACATCATTTTTTGCACTGCGGTCGCCGAAGCTATTAAAAAAGGGGCTTTTGGTATCCTGCATATCGTCCATTTGCACGACTGGCATTCCAGTCTGCTGTTGTTTTTGAAGACCTATCACCCCGCCTACAAAGTGCTTAGGGACATCCGTTTTGTATATAGTATCCATAATCTGGCTATCCAGGGCATACGCCCTTTTGAGGATAACTATTCATCGTTAAAAAATTGGTTTCCCGACGTTCCCCTGGACTATAAAGGACTTATGGACTATAGGTATCGCGATTGTATTAATCTAATGGCAGTGGGCATTCGATTGGCAGATGCCGTGCATACCGTATCCCCATCCTATAAGGAAGATGTACTCCTGCCGAGTGCACCTCCAGAATTTATCGGGGGAGAGGGATTGGAAAGTGATCTGCAGGAGGCCGATAGCGAAGGCAGGTTGTTTGGTATCCTAAACGGCTGTAACTACAGGAACATACGTACCGCCAAGAAAGGCAGCCTGTATTCCAATATTCTCACTGCTATTTTTCCCTGGCTGCAAGAGGAATCCAAGAAGTACAAGGCCGATTTTCTGGCCCATACGGGCGAAAAGGTATTACCGCTTTTAGATAATCCGCCAAGCTTTGTTTGTGCGAGCGTGGCCCGCCTGACCGAACAAAAGTTTTATTTTTTTAAGCGGTCCCCATCTGCATTGGTTGCCATTTTGGAGCAGCTAGCAGAAGTTAACGGGGTCTTTGTCCTACTGGGTACGGGAGCACCCGATTACGAGGAGCTGTTCCGGGATATGAGTAGGACCTATGGGAACTTTATTTTTATTAACGGACAATCCGAGGATGTGATCGATTCCATTTACCTGGAATCTGACCTGTACTTCATGCCCAGTCTGTTTGAACCTTGTGGTATAAGCCAGATGTTGGCCATGCGCAACGGCCATCCCTGTCTGGTGCACCGAACGGGCGGACTAAAGGATACGGTAGAACACCTTAAGACAGGATTTCATTTTGATGGTGATACCTATGAGGAAAAAATAAAGAATATGGTCACGGTCTTTGGGGAAGTTCTGGCAGTTTTTGAAAAGGACAAGACCCTATGGCGAACCTTAGGGTCCAATGCCAAAAAAGTACGGTTTACCTGGAAGAAATCGGTAGATGCGTACTACAAGGAACTGTATGCCTTAAAATAGGGTTTTTTTTCTGTTATTTCTTTCCAATATCTCGACCAACTGCTAACACGGGCTGTTTTGTTAAGAATAATGCAAATAGGGCCGCGGAATTGTTAACGTGCCCCGTTTTTCTTAAATTTATGCTTCTTTACAATAATCAATAAATACAACAAATGTCGGATAATGCTACGTTAGAATACAAAGGTGAAAAATATGACTTTCCCGTAATCAAGGGTACCGAGGATGAACTCGCTATTGATATCAAAACCTTGCGATCACTTACAACAATGACTACACTGGACCCTGGTTATAAGAACACGGGTTCGTGCGAGAGTGCCATTACCTTTTTGGATGGGGAAAAGGGAATATTGAGATACCGCGGGTATTCGATTGAGGAACTGGCCGAAAAGGCCGATTTTCTTGAGGTGGCTTATCTGTTGATTTTTGGGGAATTGCCCAACAAGGAACAGTTAGATGCATTTCACCATGATATCATCGAGGAATCTACGGTAGATGAGGAAATGAAAAAGATTTTGGACGCCTTTCCCAAGTCTGCACACCCTATGGGCGTACTGTCCTCGCTGACCAGTGCGCTGATTGCCTTTAATCCCACCACAGTGGACGTTAGTTCAGAAAAAGCCATGTATTACGCCATCGTGCGTATTTTGGCCAAATTCCCCATCTTGGTGGCCTGGACGATGCGCAAGAAAAAAGGCTTGCCCCTGGATTACGGGGACGATTCTTTGGGCTATGTGGAGAACATCCACAAAATGATGTTTAAGCGCCCTAACAAGGAATATAAAAAAAATCAAATTGTAATCGACGCACTGGATAAGCTATTGATTCTGCACGCGGACCATGAGCAAAATTGTTCCACTTCCACCGTGCGGATCGTGGGTTCTTCCCATGCAGGCTTGTTTGCTTCGCTTTCGGCAGGGATATCAGCGCTTTGGGGACCTTTGCATGGAGGAGCCAACCAAGCGGTACTCGAAATGTTGCAGGCCATAGAAGAAGATGGTGGGGATACAAAAAAATATATGGCCAAGGCCAAGGATAAGAACGATCCTTTTAGGCTTATGGGTTTTGGGCACCGGGTGTACAAAAACTTTGATCCAAGAGCCAAAATCATTAAAAAAGCCGCGGATGAAGTGCTCGGCGATTTGGGTATAGAAGACCCTATTTTGGAAATCGCGAAAGGGTTGGAAAAAGAGGCCTTGGAAGATCAATATTTTGTGGACAGAAAATTGTATCCCAATGTTGATTTTTATTCCGGCATCATATATCGCGCCTTGGGAATACCCACCGAAATGTTCACGGTAATGTTCGCCTTAGGGCGCTTACCTGGCTGGATCGCCCAGTGGCGGGAGATGCGACTTCGCAATGAGCCCATAGGTAGGCCAAGACAATTGTATATAGGCGAAAACAGCAGGCCCTTCGTCACTGTGGCCAAAAGATAATGGCAAATAAATACGAATAATACGCCCGTTTAATGGTATCATAAATGGGCGTTTTTTTGTAGCTCCCCGCACCCAAGAATCCCTATATTTGCGCAAAATAATTTTATGCTCCATTTAAACATCCTTGATGAAATTTCCCCTTTAAAATCCGTTTTACTGGGGACGGCCGAAAGCTGCGGGCCCACCCCCAAACCGGAAGAGGCCTATGACCCCAAATCCTTAGAGCATATCTTGGCGGGCACCTATCCGAAGGAGATTGAAATGGTGCCAGAAATGGATGCATTTGCACAAGTTTTTGAGAAGTATGGCGTGGAAGTGTTTAGACCTGAAGTTTTGCCCGATTGCAACCAGATCTTCTCCAGGGATATTGCCTTCGTCATCGAGAATAAATTGATCAAGGCCAATATTCTCCCTGACCGGGAGAAGGAATTTGAGGCCATTCTACATGTGTTGGACAGGATTGCACCGGAAAACATTCTTTGCCCCCCGGAAAATGTGCATATTGAGGGTGGTGATGTAATGCCCTGGAACGATTATATTTTTGTGGGAACTTATACCGCCCCGGATTATCCCGACTATATCACGGCACGGACCAATAAAGCAGCGGTGGAATATCTCAGGGAGAAGTTTCCCCATAAGACCATTAAAGCTTTTGAGTTGCGCAAATCCAATACCAATGCCAAGGAAAATGCGCTGCACCTCGATTGCTGCTTTCAGCCCCTTGGTAAGGGTAAGGCCATCTTACACAAAAACGGCTTTTTGATCGAGGAGGAGTACCAATGGTTGGTAGACTATTTTGGTCCAGACAACATCTTTGAGATTAACAAGGAGGAAATGTACCAAATGTTCAGCAATGTCTTCTCCATTTCTCCAGAGGTAATCGTCTCGGAGCGTAACTTTACGCGCCTTAACCATTGGCTTCGAGAACAAGGTTTTACCGTTGAGGAGATTCCCTATTCGGAGATTGCAAAACAAGAGGGTCTATTGCGCTGTAGCACACTACCCTTGGTACGCGAATAGCCTACTTTCCGAAGAAAAACTCCAACATGGGCAACCAATTGGCATTCCAATTTTTTAAGGTATGGGCATATGGGACCTCATTATAGCCCATCTCATAACCCCTACTTTTTAACACATCCCTGATTTTACGCGTCATGACCTCATTATCGTCATGGTCCCCACTGCTTACAAAGAAACGGATGGGAAGCTTTTCGCCATTTTTATAGGCATCTTTGAGATATTTTTTGGGATGAATGGCGGGAGACAGCGCGGCGATATTGCCAAAAGTCTGCCCCTTGTCCTCCAGTCCAATATATAGCGCATTGAGGCCACCAAAGGAGAGGCCGTTTAAAAATCGGTCATTCGGGCTTGCCGATACCGCATAGGTACGCTCAACGGTCTTCACAAGTTCTTGAGTCAAAAACTTCAGGTATTTGGGGTTTGCCAGGAGCTCATAATTCCTACGGGTTTTTCCGGTACCGGGTTGCTCATGACTTACAAAGACACTCACAAACGGACGTTTGTTGTCTCTTTGATAAGCCTTGGCACGGGTTAAAAATGTAGATCTTTTTTCTACCATTGGCCCATCGGTCAGATAAATTGCTGGATAGGTCTTTGAAACATCATATCCGTCAGGAAGCACCACGGTATAGCCTATGGTATACCCCAAGGCCTCGCTTTGGATTTTGTGGGTGTTGCTTTGCGCGGCCAGCAGCTGTGTGACGAAGAGCAAAAGGAGAAGCATCTTTGGTCTCATCAAGGGATGGGTAAAAGGTTGTTGGCGGACATCCGCTCAGGGAATTTATAAAAATACCACTTGGGGCCTTATACCTTTAACAGCAAATTAGGACGCTTTACCCACATCCGTACCAAAAAGTATGTCCTTACTAAGAGAAATGGCCAAAATTGATTGCTGGGCGAACTCTTCAACGCTTTTTTCCAAATGGGCAAACAACAGGGTCAACATCGTAGAACATCATTGATACATGTTGCAGAAATGATATTAAAACACTTATAATCAGACAGTTAAATTGAAAACTTTAGATTTAAGGAAAATTTTAACTTTCAAAAATTTGGTTTACTAGACGAGTGGTCATATTTTTGCTGCAGTTTGTGCAAGATGGAAAAGACACTAAAACACGAAATCAAGGCAGATTACCTTTTGGAAAAGGGTATGGAGATTTTATGGTCCAAGGGCTATAATGCCACCAGTGTCAATGATATCGTAATGGCCGCCGGTGTTCCCAAGGGGTCTTTTTATTTTTATTTTGAAAGTAAGGAGGATTTTGCCATCAAGGCTATAAAGATGTACTTTGAGACGCAAGTGGTATCGGCCCTGGAAATATTACAGAACCGATCGATCTCGCCCAAACAAAGAATTATCGAGTTTTTTGAATACAGAACCCATATCCTCAAAAATGAAATGGACTGTAAAATGGGATGTTTGGCGTGTAATCTGGGCAATGAAATGGCCGAGCACAATGAGAATATCAGGACGGTGATCGTGGAACAGGAACGTATGGTGCAGGCTGTTATTACGGAAACGATGGAGGAGGCACAGGCCTGCGGGGAAATAGATGCCTCCCTGAACGCGGCAGACGTGGTGGCGTTTTTTGAAGATGCGGGAAAAGGGGCGATGACCAGTATGAAGGAAATGAAAAGCAGCTACCCCATAGATAATCTAATGAACATGTTGAAGACCTTATTGCTGAAATAAGGTAAATCCGTGGCGGTACTGATCGGTCAAGGCCTGCCAGGACGATTGGATTCTAGATAAGAATATGATGGAATGGTATCTTGTGGCGTGTGAAGAAGTAGACGACCGGTCAACTAGTAATGTTAAAAAAATAAATTTATTTCAAATTTTGTCCAAAATACGTCGCTGAGACCGTCTTAGGAATAGCGAAACCTAAAAAAAAGAGAACAATCATCCAGTTTAGTAATCGACTGGTCAACTATTAAATTAAACAACTATGAACGCAATTAAGAAAGCTGGCGATTTTACCAACAATTTTGCCAAGAACTGGGCCAAGTTTGTCATCAAATACAAATGGCCGGTACTGATCGGGACACTATTGCTGGCCCTAGGTCTAGGGTCTCAGGGAAAGATGGAGTTCGATGGGGACTATCATGTATTCTTTAGCAAGTCGAATCCCGAATTGGAGGCCTTTGATGCCCTCCAGGAGAAATATACCAAGGATGATAATATTGTTATTGTTCTGGCCCCCAAAAATGGCGACGTATTTACGCGTGAGAACCTGGTGGCCATAGAGGAGCTTACGGAACAGGCTTGGAATACCCCCTACTCCTCGAGGGTAGACGCGGTCACCAATTTTCAGCATACCAGTGCCGACGGGGACGATTTGTACGTGGACGACCTTTCCTATGAATCGATCAACAAGACCGATGCAGAAATCCTGGAAATCAGGGAAAAAGCGTTAAAGGAACCCTTGCTCGTGCATCGGATCATCAATGAGGAAGGAAGCGTTACGGCTATCAATGTAACGGTTCGTTTGCCCGGAGTAGACAGTGCAACGGAAATTCCGGAAGTGACCATAGCCACCCGGAATATGGTAAGCGAATTTCAGGAAAAGTACCCACAATTTGATGTGTATACCACAGGTTTGGTGCCTTTGAACACCGCATTTTTTGAAGCTTCACAGAGCGACCTGGGCCTTATAGGCATCATGCTGATCATCGTAATCCTGGTCACTTTGGTGCTTACGCGAAACTTCTTTGCCACCTTTTCCACCCTGGTGGTGGTCTTATTTTCTATTATAAGTGCTGTGGGGTTTGTGGGCATCATGGGAATTAAATTGACCCCTCCTTCCGCAGTCTTCCCGACCATGATTATGACCCTGGCGGTGGCAGATAGTATACACATCCTTATAACGATGTTACAAAAGGTACGCAAGGACGGTCTTGGAAAAAGGGAAGCGCTGGTAGAGAGTATGCGCCTTAATTTTATGCCTGTTTTTATTACCAGTTTAACTACGGTAATCGGATTCCTTACCATGAATTTTGGCGATGTGCCCCCGTTCTGGCATTTGGGGAACATTACGGCCTTTGGGATGACCATGGCCTTCTTGTATTCCACAACTACTTTACCGGCACTCATGGCCATATTTCCGATATGGAAAAGGAAAACCGTGGCAGGAAAACTTCCAAAAATTGGATTGTACCATAAAATGGGACTTTTTGTTACCCGGCAACCTGTGCGTCTTACCTTTATTTCCTTGGCAATCATTGGGGGTCTGGCCTATCTGGCTACACTCAACGTTTTTAACGACGAGTTCGTGGAGTATTTTGATGATTCCGTTCAGTTTAGAAGGGACAGCGACTTCATTAACGATAACCTTACCGGCTTCTACAATGTGGAATTTTCCGTGGGCAGTGGAGAAAGCGGTGGCATCAACAATCCCGAATATTTGGAAAACCTTAATGCCTTTGAGGATTGGCTCAACAATCAGTCCGAGGTAGTGCATGTGAATGCCTTCAGCGAGGTGGCACGACGGGTAAATCGTTCCATGCACGGAGATGATCCATCGTATTACCAAGTGCCCAACAATCGGGAGGAAGCTGCACAATATCTGTTGCTCTATGAGCTTTCCCTTCCTTTTGGACTGGACCTGAACAATCAGATCAATGTGGATAAATCGGAAACACGTGTAACCGCAACCCTGAAAAACATCTCCAGCGCAGAAATGATCGCGTTCTCTTCTAGGGCAGAACAATGGTTACGCGACCATACGGATCAACCTATGCACTCCATTGGGGTAAGCCCTACCATGATGTTCTCCAAACTTGGATTTAGGCAGGCAGATAGTATGTTCAAGGGCAATATCATAGCCTTGATCCTAATTTCCCTGGTATTGATGCTGGCGCTTCGGAATTTTAAATTGGGATTGCTGAGTATAATTCCCAATGTAGCCCCGGTACTGGTAGGTTTTGGGATATGGGCGCTGTACAAAGGGCAGATCAATACTGGAATGGTCATCGTTTTTGGGATGACCCTGGGTATTATCGTGGACGATACGGTACATTTTATGAGCAAATTCCTTAGGGCGAGGCGCGAACTGGGCTATGATGCCAAACAGGCCGTTATCTATGCCTTCGAAACCGTAGGACGGGCTTTGGTTACTACCACTATCGTTCTTTTGGCCGGCTTTGCAGTACTTTCTACCTCCTCCTTTGCCCTAAATAGTTATATGGCCAGAATCACGGTAATCATCATCTTGTCCGCCCTGATCATTGATTTCATTTTATTGCCCTCCCTCCTTATTCTGATCAGTAGGAAAAGCGAGGCCACGGAAGAAGTACAGGAATTGCAAGCACAAGTTCAACTCGATAAATAAATCTTTTAAATCTAAACACATGAGAAAATCAATTTTTATATCAATAGCGCTATTAGGTACCATTATGGGAAAGGCCCAAACCCCAGAGGAAAGGGGTTTACAAATAGCAAAAGCGGCCGAGGAAGCAGATCTCGGCTTCGGCAGCAGCATCGTGGAATTAAAGATGACGCTAAAGAACAAGAACGGTCAGACCAGTGAACGCTTTTTGGTTACCAGGACCTTGGAACTTACCGAGGATGGCGATAAATCCTTGATTGTCTTTGGCAGTCCAAAGGACGTTAAGGGAACGGCCACCTTGACCTTTACCCATAAAGTGGGCTCGGATGATCAGTGGTTGTATTTGCCCTCGATAAAAAGGGTGAAGCGAATTTCCTCCAACAACAAGTCCGGGCCCTTTGTGGGAAGTGAATTTGCCTATGAGGACCTTTCTTCCCAGGAAGTGGAAAAGTATACCTATAAATTCCTGGAGACAAAGGGAAGCCTTTTGTTGGTGGAACAGGACCCCGTAGATCCAAAGTCGGGCTACACCCGCCGCATTGTTAGTTACAACAAGGACAAGGGGTATAGAATTGAAAAGGTCGAATTCTACGATCGAAAGAATGCCCTGTTGAAAACCCTGACCTATACGGATTATAAGCTGTATAAGAACAAGTTTTGGCGAGCAGGCACCTTTACCATGGTAAATCATCAGAGCAATAAGGAAACGCTGCTCAAATTCAGTGATTATAATTTTGAGGCCGACCTTTCAGAGGACGATTTTTCGCAGGTGGCCCTACAAAGAGCGGGGAACTAAATTACTCCGGTTTATTTACTATTTAAAGGCAAGGCCGGCTTAGATGTATTGGTTGGTTGTGTTTTTTCTATGGTCGGGGTTCGGGTTCTGGTTCCCGGCCCCTGACAACTGGCCTTGCTTTACTTATATAATCGTATGAATACAATAAAAATAGGGGTCCTGGTTGCACTCTTCACCACCCACCTGGGGTGGGCGCAGGAGAAGGATGTCCCAAAGAAGATCAATCACGATCTTGAATTCGAGATAGAAGGCGAGTACCGATTTTTTTATGATGATGCCCAGTTCAACGGGCAAAAAGACCACTATCCTTCCATTGCCTTTAGGCCCGAATACTCGTTGGATTGGAACAAAGGATATGAAAGCATCAACTTTACCGGTTTTATTAGGTTGGACCGTGACGATGAACGTACCCATGGGGATATACGGGAGCTGTACTACCAAAAGGCAAAAAACAATTGGGAACTCAGTGTTGGCTTAAAAAAAGTCTTTTGGGGAGTGATTGAAAGCAATCACTTGGTGGATATCGTTAACCAGACCGATGCCGTGGAAACGTTCGATGGCGAGGAAAAATTGGGGCAGCCTATGGTGCAATTCAGTCTGATTACGAACAAGCTGGGGACCTTTGATTTTTTTTACCTCCCTTTTCATCGCAAACGCACTTTTGCAGGGAGTGAGGGCCGTCTGCGTTTTGGAACGGTCATAGACCGGGACGACCTGGGTTATGAGAGCGGGGCAGAGGAATGGAGACAGGACCTTGCCGTGAGATGGAAACACTATTTTGGTAGTGTGGATATTGCCCTTTCCCATTTTTACGGAAATGGCAGGGAGCCTCTCTTTGTTTTTGACCCCCTAGGGAATATTAATGCCTTTTATCCCGTCATTAACCAGACGGGACTGGAATTGCAGATTACCCATGATGCTTTCTTATGGAAATTGGAATCGATCTATCGACATGCCGATGCCCAAGATTTCTTTGCTTTGGCGGCAGGCGTGGAATACACCTTTAGCAATATTGATGGCAATGGGTTGGATATCGGCATATTGGGGGAATATCTCTATGATGAACGGGATGAGCTGGCGCTGAACGCCCTGCAGAACGATCTGTTCTTCGGAAGCAGGATCGCCTTCAACGATACCCAGGACACTTCCTTCTTGATAGGAGGTATCACTAATCTAAAATCAAGCAGTACCATTTTTAGCCTGGAGGCTTCCAGGAGGTTTGGAAGTACCTGGACAGCCGAAGTGGAGGCGCGTATTTTCAGTAATATAGATGACACCGAACTGATTCTTTCCAACTTCCGAGACGATAGTTTTTTAAGGATTTCAATCTCCAAGTTCTTCTGATTTTCAGTAGACCGTGATTAAACATCCCTCACTCGCTAAACAGGGCCAGAAGCACTTCCATTTCGAGCTGCTCCGCTTTTTTACGGATAGGCGATTCCATCATAGTATTGAAATTGGTGGCCATGAAAACTATGGCCTGTAGTTCCGGAAGATAGAGCAAGACGCATCCGGCGCCTATCCCTCCCCCCGAATGTCCGATGGCATAGGTTATATCCAGGTCATAGTAGGCTAGACCCAGCCCGTATTTCTTTTTTCCCTCCTCATCGTGTACCCATTGCTGCATCAGCGCCAGGGTTTCGGGTTTTAGCAACTTCCCTTCCACCAGGCCCTTCATGAAACGCACGGCGTCCATGGTAGAGGCTACCAGGCCATCATCTCCTTTCATGGAGGCTACATTGGCGCGTTGTATGCCCGATACATTGGTAGGTTTGGACTCCAACAGCACATCCCAATAGGCATCTACCAAGGGTATGGGTTCTTGATAATTGGCCCTGGTAAGATACCGTGTACCTGTCAATCCCAGCGTTTCAATAATTTCCTTCTGAACAAAGGCCACATGATCTCCTGTGAGCGTGTCCGCAATAAGAGAAAGCAAGGTATAGTTGGTATTACGGTAGCGGTATCTGCTGCCAGGTTCAAATTCCAATTCCTTGTTCAGTACAGGTTGCAACAGTTCCCAAACAGAGAGGGTTTCCAATGGATGATGTAAAATACGAGAGACTAGTATAGGGTCGCTGTTGTATTCAGGAAGTCCCGACGTATGGTTCAACAGCATTCGGATGCTTATCTTGTTGGACCCGGGGATGGACTTGGCCCGTTCGGGGGGTAAATATTTCGAAATCAAATCATCTAGATCTAGCTTGCCCATTTCATAGAGCTTTAAAATGGCTACGGCCATATAGGTCTTGCTCGTACTTTGCAGGTAAAAAAGATGTTCCGAGGTCAGGGGGGTCTTGTTTTCCAGATTGGCCCACCCTTCCGTGTGGGACCAGAATCCCGTTTGGGCCGAATAAACTGTAATTGCCAAACCGGGAATGCCCAGTTCAATATGTTTTTTTAAGACTTCCTGTACGGCCTGGGCCTTGGCTGAGGGCATACTGCTCTCTTGGGAAAAAAGGCTGCCACTAAAGGAGAATAGCAAAACGCCAATGATGCTTACTGTTTTCATAATCTGTGATTTTTGGGCAAATTTCCCAGCTTTTGACCTCAAAAATCGAATAGGCGGACGCAAAATACCGTGAAGTGTAGTGTTTTTATGCCTGAAATGTAGTAAAGGGATACTTCAGCTCAGGTCAAGCTGGCCCGGAACCATTTTTTGAAGTGGGGCGCAGTGGTTCTGCTGATGATTATCTCTGTAGGTAGGTTTTGAAACGGATTCAATATGGTATTCAATTTTCCGTTCACGCCCCGTTGGTATCCGTGAATAGCGGAACGGTGCAAAATATATTTACGGTTGAGCCGATAGAAATATTCCGCTGGGAGTTGTTCCATGATCTTGTTGAGCGATTTGTCCAAAATGTAGCTTTTGGATTCTATGGTCATTAGATAGGTCACTCCTTCTTCCACATAAAACGCAAGTATATCCTTAAAAGATATGGTCTTGACCATCTTGCCCAATTGTACCTCTACTCCTTTGGACCGTATCTCTCGATCCTTTTCACGCAGTGAGAGTACACGACCCCACTGATCATAAAAATAAATCCCGATATAGATACCATTGATCACCAGTATCCAGATAAAGAAGATAAATAGATTATACGTATAAAAATTCGAAGGTAAGGGAGCATCCGTAAAAATGGCGTTGATTATTTCTGTAGACATGATAATAAATCCCTGGGCCACAATATTGGTAAGGAGAATTTGATAGGTAATACGTTTTACGGGAGCCTGCGCGTATGGTAAGCTTTGGTCCAAGGCCAGGATTACTTTTCGGATCAACCACCAGGCAATATAACCCGATGCAGTGTCTATGAGGTAAGTAGTAATGGTATACCAATCCCAACGAATACGGGCATAGGTAAGGTGATAGTTGATGGTATTGATAAGGGGGATCAATACCAAAAACAAAAGGACGTCATTGTATTTGTTCAGGTACTTGGCCGGCATCTTTTTATTTTGCCTATTAAAGATACCTTAAGTTCTATTTTGTTACAAAATGAAATGGGAATTGATTACATTTATTGCCAATTTTTTAAGAGCGAATGAAGCAGATTACCAATACCATTTTAATGATACGGCCGGTGGGTTTCCGAAGGAATGAACAAACCGCCGTAAACAATTACTTTATGGAGGAAATGCAACTCCAGAACAAGGCCATAAATGATAAGGCACAGCAAGAATTTGATGCCTTTGTTGTGGCACTCCGGGCAAAAGGGGTAGAAGTAATCGTGATAGAGGATACCTTGAAATCGGATACGCCCGACTCCATTTTTCCGAATAACTGGATATCGTTCCATGCCAATGGTACGGTAGCGATATACCCCATGTTTGCCGAAAACAGAAGGAAGGAGCGCAGGGAGGATATTCTGGATCGCCTGGAAGAACTGGGTTTCATCATTGAGCATGTTATGGATTATACCATCGCAGAGGAGGAAGGACTGTTTTTGGAGGGCACGGGTAGTATTTTAATGGATAGGGAGCACCAAAAGGTCTATTGTGCCCTGTCGGCCCGGGCCGACGAGGAACTACTCATTGAGTTCTGCGAGGATTTTGACTGCCTACCGGTCATTTTTACCGCCTATCAGACCGTGGAAGGGGAGCGCTTGCCCATCTACCACACCAACGTGATGATGTGTTTGGGCGAACAGTATGCAGTCATATGTTTGGACGCCATAGATGATAAGAAGGAGCGAAAAAATGTTATGCATCACCTAAAACAGGACGGCAAGGAAATTGTAGCCATTACTGAGGAACAGATGCACCACTTTGCGGGGAATATGCTGCAGGTGGCCGGGAAGGACAATCAGCGTTACCTCGTGATGAGTTCTGCGGCCTATCATAGCCTACGATCCGATCAACTGTCCCAGCTCCAAAAATACAACCCCATTATCCATAGTTCACTGGATACCATTGAAACCTGTGGTGGCGGAAGCGCCCGTTGCATGATGGCAGAGGTGTTTCTTCCGAAAGTGTAATACTTCCTGGGCGTACCTACTCTTTTTTGTATTGAAACATCCAATCGTAGATGGACATCTCAAAAGCATCGTAGGTGGCACTGGCGGTGCCCATACCGGTACCATTATAGGTCCTTGTCCAGGAATCATGACCCACACCGGGGTAAATGGTTACTTTGGCCTTCACTATGGGGTTTAATTCATTTATTGCCGCCACCATAGGCACCGAACCATTTTCTGTAAAAGCCGCCACTACCGGATCACTGGCCCCATGAAAGGCCCACACCGGGGTGCTACTTAAGTTTTCCAATAGGGTAGGATATCCGGACCCACAAATCGGAACGATGGCGGCCGCATAACTTTCCTTGCCTTTGTTGCCCACATAAAACCAAGTACCTCCTCCACCAAGGCTCAGGCCGGTAAGGTAAATACGCTTGGTGTTGATTTTATAGGTATTGATCAAATAGCCGATAAAGAGATGCACCTGATCCACGTTCCAATAATCAACCGTCAATTGGGGAGATACCACAATGCAGGGATAGCTAGGGTTCCAATTATTGGTATCGATAAGGTGAGGGGGGCCGGCTGCAAGCACCCTTTCCAGTTCACTGGGATCGCTTCTACTGTCCCCTCTTGCTCCCCAACCGTGCAAAAATAAAATTAAGGGATATTCCGGTCCGTCGATGGAATAGTCGCTCGGGGTATAAACGTAATACCCGTATGCTGCTATAGTACTACCTTTTAGGTGGGCCACATGCGATCCACCGTTATCCATCGGCAAATTTTCCAGGTCGCTGGTATCGAACACCACAGGATTCTCCATTTCCGTACCTTCTCCATCCGAGGGTTCCACAATTTCATGCCCCTCCTGGGCGGCAACTGTGCCTTCATCGTTCGAAGAGGAACAGGAGACCACTAGGGCATGGATAAGGAGTATCAAAAAAGGGTGTTTCATCGCAATCTTGGCCAAACGATTTTCAAAACGCTAGCCTAAAGTACGAATAATCGGGGAGCTTTCAACCAGACACTAGCGGCTAAAGGGTTTGTTTTTAGGTATTTACCTTAAAAAAATCAAGGTCATCACCGCCATAAAAAGGGCAAAGGATCTATGTTGTTGCAAAAAAACGATACTGGAGAACAGAAAGACGATTCCCACGGACCGAAAAAGCAGTAAGGAAAATTTTAATTTTTGACGGCTGCATACACCTTTCTTCTATAGGTCACCGATGGAAGTGGGCGCATTATCGGCTTTATAGTCCAGTAATTTTCGAAAAAACTTTTGAATGGCCTTGGTATCCGATTTTACCTTAATGAAATATTGGTCCCTGTGCAGGGAATAGATGGCAATACCGCTCTTATAGACCGTTAATTTATAGTAAGGAATAACCAGGGCATAGGTTTCCAACAACGAACGAAAGCGGACAATAATCCCCTTGGGACGTAGTTCAATATTGCAACAATCCAAATTATTGTCCAAGATCAGCAGGTTCCTGATCGCTACACTGGTTTCAGTAATAAACAGTTTTGGGGACCCTATACCGTTAAGTGCAAAGCGTTCCTTTAAAGTAAAGGGCTTGCCTACCTCCACATCAATTTTCCGGGTGATTTCCTTGTTGTTGTAAGAGACATTCAGAAGCATGCCTAAAGGTAGCCAAAACTTGAATCCTATGGGGAAGTAGGGCCATATTTTCGGGTTAAAGCAGTAAAAAATGCGTAGTTTTGCTGCCTTAAATACCAGTAATTGATGAATATCCAAAACGTATTGACCTCTAAGGTCAAGGAAGCTGTAGAGAACTTGTTTGGGGCAGTACTGCCATCAGTGGAATTTCAGCCTACCCGTAAGGATTTTGAGGGAGACATAACCGCTGTGGTTTTTCCCATACTCCGCTACGTAAAAGGAAATCCGGAACATATTGGAAAGCAGATCGGCAGCTTTCTGGAAAAGGAAGTCAAGGAGGTATCGGGCTTTAATGTGGTCAAGGGGTTTTTGAACATCAGTATCAGCGATAGTTTTTATCTCGACTTTTTCGAGGAAATCAGGGAGGTGGAGGACTATGGCCGTGTCAAGGAACTGGATAAGGACGCCGTGATGGTGGAATATTCCTCGCCCAACACCAACAAACCCCTGCACTTGGGTCATATTCGAAACAATTTGTTGGGCTATTCCGTGGCAGAGATTCTCAAGGCATCGGGCAAAAAGGTATACAAGACCCAGATTATCAATGACCGGGGCATCCATATCTGCAAAAGTATGCTGGCTTGGCAAAAATGGGGAAACGGTGCTACGCCAGAAAGTACGGGATTGAAAGGGGATAAACTGGTGGGCAACTATTATGTGGCGTTTGAGGTCGAGTTCAAAAAACAACTAAGAGAACGTTTTAATAGGTTGGCAAGTAAGGTCCAAGATGAACTGAGAATACAAGAAAGGTACGACTTGTATGAGGCTATCAAAAATGTTGATTTGGATGAGGGTTACTATTCAGGTTTGGGTTCTGCAATTAAAGAGTTTTACAAATTTGACTGCTTAGTTTCGGAACAACAATTAATACCTACACCAGAATTTCCTTTTTATTCCAGTCTGGATTACGCGTTGCTAAATACCACTGATTACCCTAATCTTAACACTTCTCGAGCTAAATTTCTTCAAGGCTTTAAACAATTATATGGTATTGACGGAGAACAAGATATTGTCTCTGAAAAGAACTTAAGAAAAATCCGATCTTTGTTAGATGAAAAGTTTGCACCTTTTGTTGAGGTGTTGAAGGAGGCTCAGGAAATGCTCCGAAAATGGGAAGCGGGTGACCCTGATGTAGTCGCCCTATGGAAAAAGATGAACGCTTGGGTATACGAAGGTTTCAATACCACCTATACCGATCTGGGGGTAGATTTTGACCAACTGTATTATGAAAGTGACACCTATCTGCTGGGTAAGGATGTGGTAGCCGATGGTCTTAAGAAGGGTGTTTTCTATACCAAAGAGGATGGAAGTGTATGGATAGACCTTACCGATGAAGGGCTCGATGAGAAAATTGTACTCCGTGCCGATGGTACCGCTGTTTATATGACCCAGGATATTGGTACGGCCATCCAACGGGTAACCGATTATCCGGATATTGGGGGGATGGTCTATACCGTAGGGAACGAACAGGACTACCATTTCAAAGTGTTGTTCCTGATCTTGAAAAAACTGGGTTTTTCCTGGTCCAAAAATCTGCACCATCTCAGTTATGGGATGGTAGACCTCCCTAGTGGCAAAATGAAGAGTAGGGAAGGTACCGTAGTGGATGCCGATGACCTGATGCTGGAGATGAGCGCCGAGGCCAGACGGATCTGTGAGGAACTGGGCAAGTTGGAAGGCTTTTCCCATGAGGAAAAAAGGGAGTTGCACCGTATCGTGGGTCTAGCCGCGCTAAAGTATTACATCCTAAAGGTGGATCCCAAAAAACGCATCCTCTTTGATCCAGAGGAATCAGTGGATTTTCAGGGCAATACGGGTCCTTTTATCCAATACACCTATGCGCGGATACAATCTATTTTAAGGAAGGCCGATTTTGATTATACCGATGGGGCCAAGCACATGACTTCCATTCATCCCAAGGAAAAGGAACTTCTAAAGCAACTGCAGGTGTTTCCCGAGACCGTTCAATTGGCCGCGGAACAATATAGTCCCGCCCTAATCGCAAATTATACCTATGACCTGGTGAAGCAGTACAATTCGTATTATCAAAGTGTACCTATTTTGCCAGAAGTGGATTTGGAAAAGAAAGCCTTCCGGGTGCAGCTTTCCAAAAAGGTGGGCGATGTGATTCGATCTGCTTTTAAATTGTTGGGAATCGAGGTGCCGCAGCGCATGTAGCACGGGACAATTCCAAAAAAATAGCTTAGTTTAGGACATGCCTTCCGTTGTAGATGTATTTGGGGTTACCGCACTCCTCGCTATTTTTGGATATTTTCTGTATATCGTATACTATACGCTAGACCTGTTTTTTTTAAACCCTTTTGCAAGACTACCTAGGCTTACCGAACATGAAAAAGCAACCATCGCCGCCAACCTTCCCCTTTATCGGAACTTGTCCGTCAGAAAGAGAAAAAGGTTCCATAAAAGGGTGGTGAGGTTTAGGAGCCGCAAAAAAGTCATATTCCACAAGGAAGTGACCGATCGGGACCACATAACACTTCTTTTGAGCGCCACAGCGGTGATGCTTACGCTTGGTATGGCCGATTTTTTGATCTTGTCCATTAAAAAGATACTGGTGTATCCGGCCGCCTATTATTCGCCCCTTACCAAACAGGATCACAACGGGGAGTACCATCCTGGCCTAAAGACCCTCGTTTTTTCTGCCGAACACTTGATGGAGGGTTTTCGGATAGGAAACGACAATATGAATCTTGCGGTACACGAATTTGCGCATGCCATAAGTTTTAACGTAGCCAATAAATTAAATGTCCGATCCTATATTTTCCTGATCGGTATGCGGCAGATCAAACGCTTGCTCTCGGATTCCAATTTTAATAACAGAATGGACCAAAGTGCGTACTTCAGATCTTATGGCAGAACCAACATTCACGAGTTTTTTGCTGTCTCCGTAGAGAATTTGATGGAAACACCAGGGGCCTTTAGACGGCAATTTCCGAAGCTGTTCGGCATCCTAAGACGAATGCTCAATCTCAAGATTTTATCCGATAAAACCTGAGCGCAACTAGAACCAGATCCTAAAACTAAAATTGGGGGTGATACCCAGGGACACATTTTCAACAGTTTCTATTTCATCTTGATCATTCAATCGATAATAGGTGTTGAGTATGTTCTTACGGTTCAGAAAATTGAGTACAGAAGCGCCAACGGAGGCCTTTATGGTAGGACTAAGGTCAAAATCATAAATGGCGGAGGCATCTGCTCTAATGTAGTCCGGAAGCCTGGTGCTATTGGGCTCCTTATAATTTATGGATAGGGGAAAGGTGCCGGTATTAATGGCATTGGGGTTGTCCAAGGGTTCGGTAAAGGGTTTTCCGGTTCGATAGTTGAACCCGATACCCAGCTTAAGGTTGTTCCGTACATAGGTGCCGGCAAAGGTGAGTGTATGTCTAATATCCAGATTGTTGGGAAAGGTGCTGGGGGTGATATCTTCAAAGGTATAGTCGTTCACATTGTACGCGTAGCTTAACCAGGTACTGAAACGTGGGGTCTTTTTGTTGATCAAGAACTCCAGTCCCTTCACTTCATAACTGCCTATTTCGCCATTGAATTGATCCTGGTTCTGAAAGCCCTGGGTGGCCGTGCTTATCCCTGTTACCTCCTTGTAAAAGCCTTCCAGCCCTATATAAAGATGGTTTTTGTCGTAATTGATGCCCAAGGAGGCCTGTTTACTTTTTGTAATGGGCAGCGTGGTGTTGTCAGACAGGATCCACCGTCTCTTCTCCACACCCAGAAAATTTTGTTCCAGGTCAATGACCTGATTGGTGGTCTGACTCTTGAACTCGCCCAAGAACTCTACTTTTAGACTTTTGGTAAGCGCATAGTTAATATTGGCCCTCGGCTCCAGGATAAATTCATCAAAAGTGCCCAGATTTTCGATATAATTGAGGCGGGCCCCACCACGCGCCTTTAATTTTTCATCAGATGAAATATAGCCAACTTCTGAAAATACGGCATGTGTCCGGATGACCCCCTTGATATTGCTTACGAAGGGAGGTTGGGTGACGTCGGTAAAGTTGGTAATGCCCGTTTCAATGAACTGATAACCGTTGATCCAGTTCAACTGATCTGTCAGCGCATAGTCCGAATGCAGTTTTATCCCGGTCTCCAACACCCTGTTGTTCTGAAAGAGTTGTTGCACTGCGTCGGCAGAAATGCTCAACGCATCCAGGTTGTAGCGGGTAAAATAAATGCTGAACAAGGTGGAAAAATCGGAGGACCACTGGCTCTCCAGATTACCACCAAAGGAGAGGTTGGTCTGGTCTAACCTGCTTTGGGTAGTACGGGCGGTACTTTGTGCGGTCTCCGTATAGTCTAGGTTGTTGTTGAAATTGATAAAGCTCAACCGTACTTTTTGCCGATCGTTGATATCATAAAGCAATTTTCCGGTAAAATCATAGAAAAAGAAGCTTTCGTCCCTTTGGATATCCTGGTCCGTAGATTGGTTGTTTACGGTCACTTCGGTATCCTGGAACGCCCTATCGAAGAACTGCCCGAAGGTAGGGGTATTCAAAAAGTCCGTGGCCGAACGCCGTCCTGAAAACTGAAAGGCCAGTTTATGTGTGATAGGAATCTGACCGTAAAGGTCCCCGCTAATCAGATTAAAGCCTGCACCACCGAAAAAATGGTCGGTGATCTCGTTTTTGGTATGCATACTGATTACGCTACTTACCCCATCCCCGTATTGGGCACTGGTGCCGTTCTTAACAATGGTGACCTGATCCGTTAAATAGGGATTAAAGGCCGAAATTAACCCAAAAAAATGTCCGGATTGGTACATTTTTATACCATCCCAAAGAACCAGGTTCTGATCATTGGTGCCTCCCCTAACATTAATGTCGGAGACCGTCTCATCTATACTTTTGATTCCCGGCAGGGCCTGTACGGTCTGTAGTACATCGGGCTCAATGAGTCCGGGAAGGATGCCGAATTCCGCTGTATTCAAAAGAATACTGGCATCATCCTGCTTCGAAAGGCCCGTAGTGAGGAATTGAAAGAGGACTACCTCCTCCAATTGCTGTATGGCAAGGGCCATAAGGACAGTTTTGCAAGGTGTTTGGCCCAAGAGCTCCTCGGCCCTCACAAACTTTGTTTTGTACCCCAAATGGCGTATCCCGATGACCGCGCCTCTGGGGATGTTCCCAAGGGCAAATGTGCCTTCCAGATCTGTCACCACCCCAATATCGCTGCCCAATACCTCAATGGTGGCCCCGGCAATGGTGTTTTCAGCAAAATTGTCGAGTACCCGGGCACAGATGTCCACCGTACTGCTTTTGGAGAGCGCATAGTAGCGTTCACTGAGCTTTTTTATCTGGATTTGGGTCTGATTTTGGATATCGGCCAGTATTCCTTCCAGAAGTTCACCGTCAGGAATGCGTATTTCTACCGCGCTGATATCCTCATCTACATAGGAGAATTTAACATCAAAGCGCTGTTCCAGTTGTTGGATAAAGGAAATTAGCCGTATGGTAGGGGAAGTGCTTTCCTGTGCCGTGGCCAAAATCTGCACAAAAAAAAGCAACAGGCAAACCCGTAAAGCGTCTTTAGGGAGCGTTTTCAGCATAGAATAGCACTTTGTTCCCCTCTAATTTAAACTTTATTTGAGAAGGGGCACTAATACTCTGTAACGCTAAATCTATGTTGGTGTTGCTAAAAGAGCCTGTAAATAATCGATTTAGATCGATGTTTTCGGTCTTGACTTCTACATTGTACTGTCTTTGAAACTCGTTCAGTACAAAGTTTAAGGGAATACTTTTAAAGGTACTCTCATTGTTCATCCAAGTAGGTTCAGCAGTATTTGGGGTTTCCGCCTCTATAATCTTTCCGTTAACGGCCAGGAACGAGCTGCCCGCAGGGAGTTTCATTTCTTTGCTATGGTAGGTAACACTTACCAAGCCCTCAAAACAGGTCACTTCAAAGAAACCTTCGCGGTTCTCTACATTAAACTGTGTGCCCAGCACGGTAACCGTCCCATTGTCCGTAGATACGGTAAACCGCTTGCCCTTGGCTACCTTAAAAAAGGCTTCCCCTTCCAGGGATACATTGCGTTCCTCGTTCCATTTCTTTTTGCTAAAAGAAACTTTGGAATCTGCATTCAAAACAATTTCCGAATTATCAGGAAGTATCACTTCGCTTCGTTCGGCATACTGGGTAGAGACCCTTTCGTCCAGGGAGTCCACATAGAAATAGGAAACGGCAAGAAGAACGGCGATAGCTGCGGCGACGCGCAGTATTCTTTTATACGGACGCAAACGCACCACTTTGACTTCCTTGTCCGGCCGCTTGTTCCTAAGTTCGCTCAAAGCCTTCTCAACGTCAAAATCGGGGCCCTCCAATTTACCGGAAGCCGCCAATAACCTCATATAGGAATCGTATTCCGCGGTCTTTTTAAAAGCCGTCAGCTCCTCCTCCGTGAGTTCGTTGTTAAGCCATTTTGCCAAATAATTCTCTTGCATGATTTCTATGCTTTACGTCAATATAACAATTCAAATACAAAAAACCCTACCCTATTACATTACAAATCCTTGGTTTTAGGGTGTAAATAACAAGTTTTTGCCAGTTGTGGCCCCTAAAACAGTATGCAGTTGGCAGTGGCCAGTTTTCAGCAATTCAAAACTCAACAATTCATAACCCACAACCCAACACTCATAATACAGTTGGCAGTTGGCAGTTTTCAGTAATTCATAACTCAACATTCATAATTCACAACATTCATAATTCACAACATTCATAATTCATAACTCAAGACTCCACACTCATAACTCGTAGTACCGTTGGCAGTTTCATCGTTAAAAACTTAAATTCATAACTCCTAATTCAACATTCACAATTCAACATTCATAATTCCCACTTCATATCCCATCGATCTGCTCGCGCAATGTTTTTAGGGCCAAGTGCATTCTTTTTTCTATGGCCTTGACACTTACACCCTCCATTTCAGCGATTTCGGCATATTTTTTTCCATCGATCCTATTTAAAAGAAAGGTTGTCCGCTGGTTTTCCGGTAATTGGTTCAGGGCACGGTCCAGTTTTTCCTTGTACTGTTTCTCCTCCATAAGGAATTCTGGCGATTCACTTGCGGTGTCCTGTGGTGTATTCGCATACCTGAGCCGCACTTTCTCCGCCTTTAGGACATTAAGGTATAGATTGTTGGCTATGGTATAGACATAGGATTTTGCCTTTTCCGGGCCCACCTTTCCACAGTTCTCCCAAAGCTTTATAAAGGCTTCCTGAACCACATCGTATGCCTTTTCCTCATTACCGTACTTATAATATATAAAGTTGAAAACCGTTTTGGAATGGGCCCTGAAGAGGGAGCTGTATACCTCTTCCTCACATACGTTGTCTATAGTATCCTTGCTCAAATGATTGGTTTTTTCAAAGATATTTTAAAAAAAATTAAAAAAACAGGTAGGGTTATCTTAAAGATAGTTGTTTTAGGGTTGTACGAACCAGTAAAATCCAAATCGTTATGAAAAAGTTTTTGAATTACGCCTTGTACTCAGGCCTACTGATTATGGCGCTTACATTTTCCTCATGTCAGGAAGAATTTGAGGAATTGCCCGATGGGAACGAGCAAGAGACCATTGTGGCAAGCTCTTCCACCGCTAAACTTATAGAACGAACGTCTTCCAATGACGGTTCCTTTGACAATATTGTTGACGGTTCCAGTTGTTTTGCCGTTCAATTTCCCTATACCGTAAATGTAAACGGTATTGAAATTACCATTGATTCCTTAGAGGATCTTCACTTGATCGAGGATATTTTTGATGAGGTCGATGTAGATGAGGATATTTTGGAAATCCTTTTCCCCATTACCATCACCCTCCCCGATTTTAGCGAGATCGTGATCAACAGCAAGGAAGACTTGCGCGAACTCGCCGAAGATTGTATTGAGGGCGGTGATGATGACGATATTGAGTGTATTGACTTTGTGTACCCCATTACCTTGTTCACTTTTGATATAAACGAGCAGCAGACCGGATCCGTTACTGTAGAGAGCGATAAGGACCTGCGACGGTTCTTTGCCGGACTCGATGACGATGATCTGATCAGTATCCAATTCCCAGTTACCCTAAAACTGTTTGATGGTACGGAGATCGTTGTGGATAGCAATGCAGAGTTGGCCAATGCCATAGAAAATGCCAAGGAAACCTGTGATGAGGACGATGACGACGATTTCAACGATGACGATTTTGAGGATGGCCGTTTGGATATCTGTCTAACCGCATGCCCTTGGGTGGTGAAGGAAGTAGAGCGCGATGGTGTAAACCAGACCGATCAGTACTTTGAGTACCTAATGACCTTTACCGAAGATGGCGGTGTTACCGTCAAGGATAGAATGGGCAACAACATTGAAGGTACCTGGAGTACCCGTATCACGGACCGTGGCGCCTTGTTGAAACTGGAATTCGACGTGTTGGTCGACTTTAGCCTGGAGTGGTTTGTTTATGAAATCGGTGATCATACGATCAAACTCTATACCGAAGGAGGTAACAAGATCATCATGAAGCAGATCTGTAAGGACGAGGAAACTGGCCCCGATACCCTAAGGGAAATATTGAAGGAGTGCGAGTGGATCATCAAAAAGGTGAAGAACCAAGGCGAGGAAATCGACCGATTGATCGGCTTTGAATTCAAGTTCTTGCCCGAAGGTGTAGTTACCTTGAGCAATGGAACCACCACTTCCGAAGGTACCTGGGAAATTGCAATGAACGATGATGGCATCTTGGTAATGGCCATAACCATGGGCGATGAACCCGGTGTGAGTTTTGAATGGCCTTTGCGCGACCTAGATGATAACCGTTTGAAGTTTGAGGTAGAGGAAATCGATTACGAGCTGGTATTGCTAAGGGTATGTGATGACAGTGTAGAGGATGGTGATATCCCTGAAATCAGGAATGTCCTGATGGGAGGCGATTGGATTGTAGCTTCCTATATCGATAATGAGGTGGATGAAACAGCCGATTTTGCCGGAATGGACTTCTCCTTTACCGCAGACCATAAGGTTACCGTTTCCACCAATGCCGACCCTCTTTTGGATGGCTTGTGGAGAGTCCTCAGGGATGACGACGGTCAAATTAAAGTATACCTGAACTTTGGCGGGGATGATGTGGTTCCCCTAGGAGAACTTACAGACGATTGGGATCTGGTATCCATTACCGCCGACCGCATAGAGCTGAAGGATATCAGTGGTGATGAAACTGTGGAAACCCTGGTTTTCGAAAAGAAATAAGATATTTGCCCCTAATTTTTTGGAAAGGGCAGTTCCGTCAGGAGCTGCCTTTTTCTGTTTTATATTTTTAAGCTTCCCACTTCGCATGGTAATGCTTAAATTTGCACTTTCTGTAAAGAGATCAAGACCATGTTCGACAATTTAAGCGAGAAGTTAGATAAAGCACTCCACGTCCTCAAGGGACATGGACAGATTACTGAAATAAACGTTGCCGAAACCGTAAAGGAAGTACGCCGGGCTTTATTGGATGCCGATGTCAATTTTAAGATTGCCAAGGAGTTTACCAATAGGGTACGGGAAAAGGCCTTGGGGCAGAACGTGCTTACCACCTTGCAGCCTGGCCAATTAATGGTAAAGATTGTTAAGGACGAACTCACCGAATTAATGGGCGGGGAGACCGAAGGAATCGATCTTTCCGGGGACCCATCCGTCATCCTGATGTCCGGCCTGCAGGGATCTGGTAAAACTACCTTTTCCGGAAAACTGGCCAATTACCTGAAGCACAAGAAAAGTAAAAAACCGCTATTGGTGGCCTGTGATGTATATCGTCCGGCAGCCATCGATCAGTTGCACGTGGTGGGCGACCAGATTGGGATAGAGGTGTTTTCGGACAGGGAGAACAACGACCCGGTTAGCCTTGCCAAGGCAGGGATTGCGCACGCAAAGGCCAATGGTTTCAACGTGGTGATCATTGATACCGCGGGACGCTTGGCGGTCGATGAGCAGATGATGGATGAGATCGCCAATATCCATACGGCCGTAAAACCCCAAGAAACCCTGTTCGTGGTCGACTCCATGACCGGTCAGGATGCCGTAAATACGGCCAAGGCTTTCAACGACATTCTCAATTTTGATGGTGTAATTCTGACCAAATTGGATGGTGATACCCGGGGCGGTGCCGCTATATCCATTAAATCAGTGGTGGACAAACCCATAAAATTCATCGGTACCGGCGAAAAGATGGATGCCATAGATGTGTTCCACCCTTCGCGTATGGCCGACCGTATTTTGGGGATGGGCGATGTTATTTCCCTAGTGGAACGGGCACAGGATCAGTTCGATGAGGAACAGGCTCGCAAAATCCAGAAAAAAATTGCCAAGAACAAGTTTGGGTTCGATGATTTTCTGAGCCAGATCCAGCAGATAAAAAAGATGGGGAACCTAAAGGATCTTATGGGGATGATTCCAGGGGCCGGAAAGGCCTTAAAAGGGTTGGACATTGATGATGATGCCTTTAAGCATATTGAAGCCATGATCCATTCCATGACCCCGGATGAACGGGCAACCCCCGCAAAATTGAACGCCAGCAGAAAAAAACGTATTGCAAAGGGCAGTGGGCGTACCATTCAGGAAGTGAACCAACTCTTAAAACAGTTTGAACAAATGAGCAAGATGATGAAGATGATGCAAGGCGGTGGCGGCAAAAAAATGATGCAGATGATGGGCGCCATGAAGGGGATGCGGTAAATTTAAGTTCAAAGTTCAAAGTTCAAAGTTCAAAGTTCAAAGTTCAAAGTTCAAAGTTCAAAGTTAATGCGTACAAATGGCTACGATTGAAAAGTTTGAAGATTTGGAAATATGGCAACTGGCTAGAGAAATATGCGATGATATGTTCAAGCTTATTCAAAGCACTTCTTTAGGGAATGACTATGCCTTACGCGATCAGATAAACAGATCTTCTGGATCAGTGATGGATAATATTGCGGAAGGTTTTGAACGAAATGGGAACAAGGAGTTTATTCAATTTTTAAGTATCTCCAAAGCGTCCTGTGGGGAGCTTCGATCACAACTCTATAGGGCCTTAGATCGGAAATACCTTGGCAAGGCACTGTTTGAAAAGTACTTGGAGAAACTCATGTTGGAAAGTAAGAAAATAAGCTCCTTTATCAAATATCTTAATCAATCTGAGTATAAAGGCAGCAAGTATAATCGACCATAAAATAACTTTGAACCTTAAACCTTAAACCTTAAACCAACCATATGGAATTACTTGACGGAAAGAAGGTATCCGATCAGATTAAGGACGAAATCGCCGCTGAGGTGGCCCAGATGGTCCAACGCGGGGAAAAAGTGCCTCATTTGGCCGCTGTGTTGGTAGGGAATGATGGGGCCAGTCTCACCTATGTGGGAAGCAAAGTGCGCTCCTGCGAACGTATTGGCTTTGAATCTACCCTGGTGCATTTGCCCGATACCACTTCGGAGGAAGAGCTTCTGGAAAAAATCCATGAATTGAATATGGACGATTCCATTGACGGCTTTATCATTCAATTGCCATTGCCCAAACAGATCGATGAACAAAAGGTGCTTATGGCCGTGGATCCCGATAAGGATGTAGATGGCTTTCATCCTACCAATTTTGGGAGAATGGCCTTGGATATGGAATCCTTTAACCCTGCCACGCCCTATGGCATTATGGAACTCTTAAAACGGTATGGTGTGGTTACCGAGGGAAAACACGCGGTGATTATCGGGAGAAGTCATATCGTTGGCCGGCCCATTAGCATTTTGTTGAGCCAAAAGGCCAATCCGGGAAATGCCACCGTAACCCTTGCCCATAGCCGTACCAAGGATTTAAAGGCACTGACCTTACAGGCCGATATTATTGTATCTGCCCTTGGCGTACCCCATTTTTTGAAAGCGGATATGGTGAAGGAGGGGGCCGCGATCATCGACGTGGGGATTACCAGAGTGCCCGATGATTCGCGCGAACGAGGGTATTACATTGCCGGTGATGTGGATTTTAAGGCGGTTTCCCAAAAAGCCTCCTATATTACCCCGGTTCCGGGAGGAGTAGGGCCCATGACCATAGCCATGCTGCTCAAGAACACGTTACTGGCCAGGGAACGCCATAGAAGCAAAAAATAACTCCCTGTAGCAGTACAGCGATGCCGTTTAGGCCTTGATTTCGATTTTTGATTGTGTGGAATCGACCGGTGTTATGACGTCAAGGTCAGAACCTCCTTCGTCATTGGTACAGCTGCTAAAGTAGCATACTAGGGTCAACACGGATAAAACAAGCAAGATCTTCTTCATAAATCAGGTGTTTAGTAGGTATATTACCCAATTTGTCGTGTCCCTATAACGAAAAAAATGTCAATTTCTTATATGGTGTTGAACTGATTTTTACCCGCTTTTAGCATGCTTATCGGTTCTCCCATTTTCATAGATTCCCTGTAAAGCTTGGGTTTTTCCTGCTTCCGATTTTAAAAAGTGCACCCGAAAATAGGGGATTTCCTCAATGGAAAACAGCACATCTGACATGGGGTTCAGCTTATATTTTGGACCTTCCTCCCTTTGATAGAAGAGTTTTCCGTTTTCTAGGGTAATCTTTCTTGGCCCGTACTTGCCCACGTAGGCTTCCAGGGTTTTTTTGGCGACCGATATGGGTTGTTCTTTGGCCCGTAAAGCGGGTAGATGCCAATCATAGGTAAGGGCAACATCCGCATGCTCCCTTTTTAAATTTTCCAATGCCTTGATATGGGCGGTCAACAGTGCTTTGTCCGAAGGCACATTAATGTCCGGTACTACCCCTGTACCTTCCCAATTGGTGTTGGTAATCGGGTTAATGGCCCGACCAATAGGTACCTGCAGCACAAATTTATCGGAAGCGGCCACCCGGTCTACAGGATGGGCCCCACCTCCGGTGGTTTCCCCAACAATAGTGGCTCTTTCAAGATTCTTGAGGTTATAGGTAAACTCTTCAGCTGCGGAAAAGGTATACTTGCTGGTGAGTACATACACATCCAGATCTGGCCTGCGTTTGCCAGGTACATAGGGCAAGGTCCATGTTTGGGTAGTTTGGTCTGTTTGTCTCCAATAAAAACTGTTGAGGTGAATGGGTTCGGCATCAAAGAGGTAGCTCGTTATGAGCTGGATCATGCTCGGGGAGCCACCACCATTTTGTCGTAGATCAATGATAAGGGCATCGGCATTTTCAAAGAAGTTCATGGCGGTGGCCGCGGTCTCCCCCGCATAGCGGGTATCTTCAAAGCCGCTGAGGTTCAGATACCCTACATTTCCCTCCAAAACGGTGAGTTGCTTAAAACCAAAATTTCTTCTTTTGGCCGCGGCCAAGCGCTGTTGGGCAAAGGCGATACTGTCCTCTTTGCTGACGGTAACCTGGTTTTCCACTACCCATCCTGGATTGTACTGCAGTGAGAAATGCAAATCCTTGCTCAAACTCCGTAAGTCTTCCGTTATCTTACCGGCCAGCTCTGCCGGGTCTCGAAGCGGGGTATAGATACCCTTCCTAAGGTTTTCCTTTAGGGCCATACCCACTTTTTTGGCCGTTTCGGGAAAAATGTAGTTTTCGTCCAGCAATTGGGCTACGGAATTGATCAACGCCTCCTGTTCCTGGTTGGTAAAAGCATGGGATACATCTTCCTGTGCGCGGATTTCAAGGAATGCAAGGCAGGCGAAAAGCGCCATACCCCATCTCAGGGTTTTTTTTTTGTTTATCATGACCGTTCGTTTTATGATTTACAGTTGTCGGCGATTATTTTTAATGTTCGATTTAATTGATTGATGTCTTCATTCATAAGGGTTTCCAATGCCGTTTTTCTATTGCTAATGATCAGGGGCCATAAATCGGCTATGATGGCATCACCATGTGCGGTCAGTGCTAAGGAGAATCGTCTTCTGTCCTTGGAGTGCGGGGAACGTTCAATGTATTTTTTTTCCACCAGAAGCTGCACTATCCTGGTCACCGAGGCGTAGTCCTTAAACAGCTTGTCCGCAATGCGCTGCTGTGTCAGTTCCGGATTTTCCTTTACTACCTTTAGCAACAGCCATTGGTCAATGGTGATGTCGAATCCCTTAGCTGTGATGGCCTTTTGGGCAAACTTCCTATAGGTTTTTATCGCCTTCTCAATGTTGTAGAAAACCGTATAGTCCAGGGGCAACAACTCCATTTCCTTTATTTGATACAAATATAATTGATATATCAAATAAAAAAAATATAATTCTTGTTAAATCTTATTTCGATTTGACGCTCGTGAGGAAATCAGTACCTTTTGTACAAATTTCCAACCCTATGAGAAAACAGATTTTATTGGCACTGTTTCCTGCCCTGATGTTTCTGGGCTGTGCCACCGACACCGCAGAAAAAACCCAATTTGCCATTGAAGTTTCCTTTTCGGAACAGGCGAGCAGTGCTTCTTTGGATGGCCGACTTTTACTGATGCTTTCCAATTCGGACGAAAATGAGCCGCGTTTCCAGATCAATGATGGTCTAAAGACCCAATTGATCTATGGGATGAACGTTGAGGGTATGGCTCCCGAAGAAAGCATGGTCTTTGACGAAAAGGTGTTTGGTTCCCCCTTGCCCAGTTTGGCCGACATACCAGCTGGGGAGTACTTCGTACAGGCCCTGTTGCATGTCTATGAAACCTTTGAACTCTCCACAGGACATACCGTAAAGCTTCCTATGGACAATGGGGAGGGGCAGCAATGGAACCGATCTCCCGGAAATCTATATAGCAAGCCGGTTAAGGTGACCATTTCGGAAGATGGAGTCCAAAATTTTGGCGTTGTAATGGATCAGCTTATTCCGCCCATAACGCCCGCGGAGGATACGGAGTGGATCAAGCACATCCGGATAAAGTCCGAAAAGCTTTCTGAGTTTTGGGGCAGGGATATGTACCTGGGTGCCCATGTGCTCTTGCCCAAGGGTTTTGAGGAACATCCGGAGGCAAAATACCCGCTGATGATCTTCCACGGGCATTTTCCCGATGATTTTGGCGGCTTTCGCACCCTTCCTCCCGACACGGACCTGGAACCGGACTATTCGGAACGCTTTGGTGTGAAAGGCTATAACATCATACAACAGCAGGAGGCTTATGATTTTTACAAGCGTTGGAACGAACCTGATTTTCCACGCTTCCTGATTGTGGAAATACAGCATCCCACACCCTACTACGATGATTCGTATGCGGTGAATTCGGCCAACCAGGGGCCCTATGGAGATGCCATTACCTATGAACTGATACCTCATATTGAAAAGCAATTTAGAGGTCTTGGCGAAGGATGGTCACGGTTCTTGTACGGTGGTTCCACGGGAGGCTGGGAGGCTCTGGCCGTGCAGGTAAAGTATCCTGATGACTATAACGGCTGTTTTGCGGCCTGCCCCGATCCCATTGATTTTAGGGCCTATTGTCTCACCAATATCTATGCCGATGAAAATGCCTATTATTATGAGAGCGATTTTAAGAAGGTGGAAGTGCCCAGTCACCGGGACTATTTGGGCCACGTGCACACCACACTCCGGGAGGGCAACCATCGGGAGTTGGTTTTAGGCGATAAATCGCGCTCCGGCCAACAATGGGATATTTGGGAGGCTACCTATTCGCCACAGGGAGAAGATGGGTATCCCGTAAGGCTATGGGACAAGATGACCGGGGAAATAGACCATTCCGTGGCCGACTATTGGAAGGAAAACTATGATCTTCGCTACATCATGGAGCGCGATTGGGACAAGTTGGGCGAAAAACTGCAAGGGAAGATCCATATCTATTGCGGGGATATGGACAATTATTACCTGAACAATGCGGTCTATCTCATGGAGGATTTCCTAGAACAGACCACCGACCCGTATTATGATGGGGAGGTTACTTATGGTGACCGTGCCGAGCATTGCTGGAACGGCGACCCCGATCAACCAAATCACATTAGCCGCCTGCGTTACAACAGCATGTACGTGCCCAAGATCATGAAACGTATCGCGGAAAGCGCACCCAAGGGGGCCGATCTTAGCAGTTGGCGTTATAAATGATTATGGGCGAAGTCTTAACCGTATGGACCCAAGTGTGACAGAAATACAAAGGGCAAACCCCGCTTCGGATTGTGAAGTGATCGCTCAACTGGCCAATAGTATTTGGCGGGAGCACTATACGCCCATTATTGGGAAGGAACAGGTGCTTTATATGCTCAATAAATATCAGTCGGCACAGGCGATCCAAGAACAGATACAAGAAGGAAAAACATATTTTATTATCCGGTATGGGACATCAGAAGTGGGGTATCTTTCCTGCTATGAAAGGGAGGGATCTCTATTTCTGAGCAAGCTTTACGTTTCTAGCCAGTACAGGGGAAAAGGCATCGGGAAAAAGGCAATGCAATTTGTAGAACAGCAGGCCAAGGAATTGGGCTGCGCCCGTATCGCACTGACCGTCAACAAAAATAACCTCAACTCCATACAGGCCTATAAAAAAATGGGGTTCAAGACCATAAAACCCGTGGTATTGGACATTGGTAAGGGCTTTGTCATGGACGATTTCTATATGGAAAGGGAGACAAAGGGGTAGCTGTCTTAAAGGCCCCGGCAACAGTTTTGAATAACCTGCATACCGGGGTTATTGTTTCAGGTCCTAAATCAACTGCGTTTTTAGGTCGGAAAATACGGGTTCCAGTTCTACGTGCAGTGCATCTCCAAATTTACTGACCATGATGTAGGCGGTAATGGTGTACACAATTTCCACGATCTGCTGTTCGGTCCAATGTTCCCGGATTCGGGCCCAAAGTTCCGGACTCACCCTGTTGGCATCGTCTCGTATCTGCAGAGTAAGGTCCAGGATAGCCTTTTCTCCTTCGGTAAAGTGTGGGCTGGTCTGGTAGACGACGCCCTTAAGATCGGCCACTTTTTCGTCAGGAATGCCCAGTCTTCTGGAAACCACCTCGTGCTGTGTAACGCAGTATTCACATTCGTTCTCCAGGGTCGACTTTAAAATGACCAGTTCCTTGGTCTTCCAATCCACAAATCCGTCCTGTAGTATTTCCATGATAAAGTCGGTCATAGGAATGCACAAATTGGGTACCACGCCCCAAGCCTTAAAAATGTTCAACAGCATTTCAAAACGTTCGGAGGATTTCGTATAACTGGCCTGCAGTTCGGGCGAGGCCTCTTCGAATTCCACTAATTTTACTCTAGCCATAATGATATCGTTTAAAGGTTATTATTAATTTCTAAGCAATCGCTTAGAAACGGATAAAAAAATTTACTTCAGAGCGGCCATCGTAACCGCGATAAAATCCTCCAATTGCTCTTTTTCCAGAACTTTTGCCGTAACGGCCAGGCCTTCCGTGCAACCCAATAGATAATTGGCGTACTGGTTGATATTGGCCTGAGGGGATAGTTCCCCACGTGCTTTGGCCTTGGTGAGGACTTCTAGGAATACCGCTTGCAACAGTTCAAAAAACAGCGTCAACTGCACTTTTACCTCCTGGTCGTGGGTATCCAGATCCATTGCCGTGTTCGCCATTAGACAGCCGTTGGGTGTCCTACCCGAGCGCACGGAATCCACAAAGGCCTCGAGGAATTTCCGGATGTCTTCCAAGCGGCCGTCCGAGTTTAATAGATCAGATAGGAAAATCTCCTTCACCCTACGCTTGTAATTGGCGAGTGCTCTGAGAAATACCCCTTTTTTGCTTCCAAAACTGGAATAAATGGAGAATTGATTGATCCCCATTTTGCTTTCCAGCTCGCGGATAGAGGTGCCTGCATAGCCGTGTTTCCAAAAAACCTGTACCGCTTTTTCGATTACGGCTTCCTCATCGTATTGTTTTTGTCTGGGCATATATAAAACTAAGCAATTGCTTTGAAATATAAAAATTGGACCTGTTGGTGTTTGGAACATCGCCTAGGGGTCCCAGGATTCGGGCAAAATATAATCATTAATTTACCTGTGGTGCGGAAGATTTTTTTGTACCTTAATGGAAAGGATTTAAACAGAGAACCATGACCAAGATACAAGCCTATGCCGCTGCTGAAGCAGGAGGAAAACTAGAACCCTTTACCTATGAACTGCCCGAACTGGACAGTGAACAGGTCAACATAAAAGTCCATTATTGCGGGATGTGCCATTCGGACCTGAGCATGCTTAACAACGATTGGGGACTTACCCAATATCCCTTTGTGCCCGGTCATGAAGTGGTAGGCGAGGTTATAGCCATTGGCGATGAGGTAAAGAACATTGCTGTTGGTGATCGGGTAGGGTTAGGTTGGTTCTCGGCCTCATGTATGCACTGCGACCAATGTATGGGAGGGCAGCATAATTTATGTGCCGCCGCTGAGCAGACCATCGTAGGTCGCCATGGGGGGTTTGCAGACCACGTGCGTTGCCACTGGTCCTGGGCCACACCAATGCCCAAAGACATTGATATGGCCAAGGCGGGACCGCTGCTATGTGGAGGTATTACCGTCTTTAACCCTATCATCCTATCGGGTGTAAAACCAACGGATAAAGTAGGAGTCATCGGGATAGGTGGATTGGGCCATATGGCCTTAAAGTTTTTGCACCACTGGGGGTGCGAGGTCATTGCCTTTAGCTCCAATCCAAACAAAAAAGAACAAATATTAGGTATGGGCGCCAGTAGGGTAATCAATTCCAGGGACCCCGAAGAACTGGGAAGCATAGCGGGAAGTCTAAACTTCATATTGAATACCACCAACGTTACCTTGGATTGGGATTCCTACCTCACTACTTTGGCCCCTCAGGGAAAATTTCACACCGTTGGCGCTGTTTTGGAACCTATGGCCATACCCGCCTTTAGCCTTATTGGAGGTGAAAAATCGGTAGGGGGAAGTCCCTTGGGAAGTCCCGCGCTAACACGGACCATGCTCGAATTTTGTGTACGGCACAACATTTACCCTACGGTAGAGGAATTCCCCCTGGAAAAGGTGAACGAGGCCATTGCCCATTTAGAGGAAGGCAAGGCCAGGTTCCGTATTGTGCTGAAGGTGTAATCAGGTAGCGAACAATTGCCTACTATCCCAAATCAAGTAGTGGCTATCGTGCACTTATTTTTTTCGGTACCTAATATAGAAAACAACTCCGGTAGTGATAAGCAACAAGGGCCAAATATGTAATAGGGCCAGGAACAGCCCTTCTATCATATCCAGACCAAAAACAAAACTTTCCCTTACTTTGGAGATAAAGGTACGTGTATAGATTTCCGGTTCTTTCCTATGCGCTACGGTTTCATATAGATCTATCTGAATGGTGCTTAAACTTACTTTATTGCCAAGAAACTTCAATCTGCCCTGGGCAGCCTCAATTTCTTCCTGCAATATCCTGAGCTTTTCTTCGGCCATTAAAATGTCCTCTACCGTTTTTGCTTTGGACCTTAGGATATCATCATATCTAGCTTTTACTTTAAGTTTTGTCCTTAAACGTGTTTGCAGGTCAATGTATTCTTCGCTAACATCTGTTGTTGTGATATTGGTGAAATCTACAAATTCGGCAAGATCGGTAAGTTCCCTAAGTACGCTTTCAAAATGCTGCTGCGGTATGCGGACGGTGAATCGGTTTTCCAACTCGTGCAGCGTGTTTTTGAACTGCATGTTTGACATATAACCGTCGTGTTTTCCAATAATGGTTCGCGCCAATGTGGTAACACTGTCCACATTCTTGACCTTGAAACGGCATTGGGCGTTTTTAATGATTTTTAAGTTCCTAAGCGCGGAGGATTCCTGATTGGAAGCTGTGACATCCGTTTCCTCGGAAATTGCGTTTGACTCATAGGTTTCATCCACATGTTCTAGGTTTACGACAGAATTCATATCGGTTTTCGGACTTTGGTTGCACCCGGCCAATATTAGGATCATTATAAGGAGACCCATAAAAACATTTGATTTCATAACGAATTGTGTTTAAATTGATATCCCAAACCTAATATTATGGCTGGCGTGATTTTTGCAAAACGCTTGTAAAGCAATTGCAAAAGCTATACAAAATATAAGGTACTTGTAATCAATTGATTAAATGTTAGGCATCTCAAAGGAAATGGTCATGTTTCAACGGCTTTTGGAGCAGGTGACCGCCAAGTTTCTAGAAAATCACAGAGCCAACCCCAACATCTCTTTGTGGAAAGGTCAGGAGATAATTGATTTTCAAGAAGATCTGAGACAACAAGTACAAGGAAGTATTAGTGAAAAGTGGTTTTATACCTATATTAAGGGCAATCCCGAAAAGTTACCTCGAATAGATATTCTAAACCTGCTTTCCAACTATGTAGGTCAGGCCAGCTGGTATGCATTCAACGAACAGTATACGGACAAAAAAGCGATTATGGCAAAAGGGGCCAAGCTAAGATGGGGCATTATGACCCTTGCGGTTGTCGGGGTGGCCTTGGCTATTTTTGCTGTGGTACCAAAAAAGAATACCTTTCATTTTTGTTTCATCGATAAGGACAATAAGGAAGCGATTACCGATACCCGTATTGACGTAATAGTGCTAGATCAGGAGGAATCCCCATCCTATCAAAAATCGGATAGCCTGGGTTGTTTTTCATATACCACCACAAAGGATCACATACGGTTTATAGCACAATCTCCTTATTACAAAACGGATACAATTTATAAATCGGTTTCGGGGAACAAACACCATCAAGTGCATTTGCGTACAGATGATTACGCCCTAATGTTGCATTATTATGGCAGCAATAATGTAAAGGATTGGAGAAAAAGACGGCGTGAACTGGAAAAACTAATAGCCCAGGATGCGGTTATTTTTGAAATATTGCCACATCAGATTGGTGTGGAACTCTATGAAAAGGACGAATTTATAAACAAGCTTACCACGCCCACGAAAAGTTTGCAACAACTACAAGTGATCGAGACCCAATATAGGAATGGACAAATTGTAATGCTGAAGTTTAAAATAGAAGAACAATGAGGGGATTTATATATATAGGTATTTTAGGTTTCCTGATTTCATGCGGAGGTGAGGTTAACCAGTACCGCAGCGCAGATATGGAAGAAAACGTAGCTGAAAGGGCGGTGAGCTTGGAAACAGGGAATTTACTCCTCGTAGAAAAGAAAATCCAAGAACAATTGGAGTTAAAGAGCTTACGAACTTCCTACCCCGAATTTGATGTTACAGAACAGGAGCACCTTGTGTTTGGCGATAGGATATCTCCCAATATGGCCCTTGACCAAATAAAAACTTTTGGCCATAAAACGATGGGGGATACCACGATTCTGGAGGTAAAGATGATCTTTAAGGATGAACAAAAGACAGTGGTCGATTCTATACAGGCCAAAATAATAACCGAAGAGATTACCGTGGCGGGGGAAGCGCTTACCTCCAAGAAGGTAAGCCTCCAAAGTATGCAAAATAATCACTGACCGAAACGCTTCACGGGCATTGACTTAGGTAGCAAACAGTTGCCCCATGTCCTTAAAGGCCTTAAATTCCAGAGCATTTCCCGCCGGATCTAAGAAGAACATAGTGGCCTGCTCCCCGGGTTGACCGGCAAAACGGATATAGGGCTCAATAACAAAGGCCACCCCTTTGGACCGCAGTTCCTCGGAGAAGCTCCGAAAGGTTTCCCAGGGCAATACTACGCCGTAATGGGGTACGGGAACATCCTTTCCGTCCACTGGGTTGGTGTGCAATTGTTCCTGGGCCGACTTAGGTTTGTAATGGATGACCAATTGATGCCCAAAGAGATTAAAATCTACCCAATGGTCACTGCTACGGCCTTCCGAACAGTTCAATATTTCGCGATAAAAGCTTCTGCATTCCTCCAGATTATGAACGGGAATGGCAATGTGGAAAGGGGAAACGGCTGACATGATCGTTTTTCATAAAAATAGCCTTTTTCTACGACTTCAGAAACGCCACTATTTGATTTCTTACCTTATCCTGGTGCAAGGAATGGCCCAGTCCCCGGGTTTTAATAAAGACACTGTCTTTCCACTGGGCATGGACTTGTTCGGAGGACCAGATGGGGGCAATGGCATCCAATTCATCATGGATCAACAGGCCTTTTTTTGAAATCTCCCGGGCGAATTTAGGGCTCGAGAAGTCGGCGAAGCCAAAGTTAAAGTTTTGCACAAAGTAATCTTCCAAGCCATCCATGAGCCTAGTGTTAAGCCCAAGGGTCCGTTTGTACTGTCGCATAAAGTCCGACAGCTCCGAAGGAGCACCCAGGGAGACCAATTTCTGGACCTGTTCATTGGGATATTGGTATTGGTTGTACAGCATGGTCATGCCTCCAATGGAATGGGCAACAATATAGGTGGGTTCGTAGATATCTATTACTTTTTGGGTGCATTCGGCATATAGGGGTACGTTGAACAAGGCCCCGGAAGTATTGCCATGGGCCGGGGCATCGAAGGCGATGATATTGTACCCCTCGGCTTCCAACATGGGGATAAAGTTGCGCCATCGAAAAGTGTTGCTCTCCCAACCGTGCATCAGCAAAACTGTGGGACCATCCCCCTGCCAGCGGTAGGTCTGGACGGCAATATCGGCCACCTCCAAAATATCGTCCTTGGCTTTTTCCAAAAAGGACCGTTGCATGGGGAGTACCTTCCCCTTTCTCGGCGTGCAAAAGAGCCGAAACGCCTTGGCGGAGGCACGTTCTTTATTAACCAGAGCCAGGCCGTTAAAGTATGAACCAAACATCAGGGGGATATATTTGTTGAGCAATCTTTTCATGGGATTGGACGGTTTAGGGATACCCAGGCCACTGGAATTAATTTTTTATATTGGTTTCTTTTAGTAACTTGCTATACAATCGAAATCAAAAATACAACTTCCTTTTACAATATAAAAGAGGTTGCAATTTTTACAGTAGGTATGGAAATGGAAACTATTACTGATACTCAGCGACTTAGGGTGGCCGTAAAACTAAAAAAAATGTTTGGGCATGTAAATCCCAAGGATCCCCCCGAAATTTGTCCCATACGCGATGTCATGGCCCTGGCATCGGATAAGTGGAGTATTTTGATTATCCTGTATTTGGGCTATTTTCCCGTATTGCGTTTTAATGAATTGAAACGGAAAGTCTATGGCATCTCTGGCAAAATACTGAGCGAGCGTCTTAAAAGCCTGGAAGTGGACGGATATCTGTCCAGAGAACTGTTTCCAGAAGTTCCTATACGTGTGGAATATCGCCTTACCGATTTTGGGCATTCCTATCTGCAAAAACTCATGGAACTGACCGAATGGGCGGAGAAGTATAGCAATAGGGTTATTACCAACAGGGCCAAGCATTCCTGATCAGTCCGCGATCCGGTTCCAGATATCGAGGTACATTTTCCACTGATTCCCTGCAGGTTTAAGGTTCAAAGTTCAAAGTTTAAGGTTGCTGGTGGGAGGTTGAGATTCTTCGTTTCGCTACGCTCCACTCTGAATGGCAACACATCTTCATTTGTCATTCCGAGCCTGCGAGGAATCTTCGGCCCCATTGCCCAACAAGTGAATAGGGAATGGCCAATAGCGAAGAGAATTTAACTCATATCTGCCTACGCCTACTGCCCAAAGTTCAAGAGCAAGTTCAAGGTTCAGGGTTGCCATCGAGAACACATCACCTTTAACCCCTAACTCAAAACTCATAATTCATAATTGATATCTGCCAGCTGTAACTATCCACTCACTCCCAGCCCACCATCAGGTACTTGATCCGGGAGTCGTCCGGTATCTGCACAGCTTCTATATTGGTGCTTGTGGTATATCGCAAACTTGGCGGTAGTTCTTCCTTATCGATTGTGAAATACATAGCGCTCTCCTTGGGAAAGATGACCACATTGTTGAGCGAGGTAATGACCTTATGGATGGTATAATGCTTCTTAATATCCTTGAAAGTGCTACTGAGACCTACCCCTTTGTCCGTGACGAAACGGGGATCATAGATACGGACGTTCTCAATTTTCGGAACGCTGTCCGCGTTCAGGGTCAGTGTTAGCAGATGTGTTCCGCCCCGCTCGTAAATTTTTATTTTCTTGGAAGCTTTGCCCAAACGCAGCCTAGCGGAATCGCGAACAATGGAATCCAAAACGTATATGGAATCCAATTGGGCAGCGGTGCTGGTCCTGTACAATTTGCCCACGCTGTCATGGGTAATCAAAAATGTGGTGTCTCGTTCCTGACCACAATTTGCCAAGAGCAGACCTAGGCAGAGTAGGCCTATCAACGGGAGTTTCTTCATGAATTATCGGATTACTTTTTTCAATACGCCCAGTACACCGCGGATGAAGGTGGCACTGGTAAGTACTTTTATTACTGGATTCTGGCGGGTACTTCTTCTGCTCGACGTTCTTCTGCTCGATGTTTTTCGGGCGGCGGATTTGGCCTGTTCTTTTTCGGCCAAAGCCTCGGCCTTTTCAATTTTTTCGTTCAAAATTTCATAGGCACTCTCCCTATCTACCACCTCATTGTACTTTTTAACCAGTTTGGAGCTCGAAATGACCGATTTTAGCTCACCGTCCGTCAATACATCCATTCGGCTCATGGGCGCCCGGAGCATGGTAGCGGCCAAGGGGGTAGGTCGTCCTTTTTCATCCAAAGCGGCAATCAACGCCTCCCCAATTCCCAGGGAGGTCAACACCTCCTTGGTATCGTAATAGTCCGATTCCGGATAGTTTTCGGCCGTCAGTTTAATGGCTTTTCGATCCCTGGCGGTAAAGGCCCTTAGGGCATGCTGTACTTTGAGGCCAAGCTGCGCCAGCACGGCATTGGGCACGTCCGTCGGGTTTTGGGTCACAAAATAGAGTCCTATTCCCTTGGAACGGATCAGCTTCACAATACTTTCTATTTGATCTAAAAGCGCTTTGGAAGCTTCCTTGAATATCAAATGGGCCTCATCTATAAAGAGGATCAGCTCGGGACGATCGCTATCTCCCTGTTCCGGAAAGCTGTCGTAGATCTCCGCCAACAGGCTCAACATAAAGGTAGAGAAGAGTTTGGGCTTGTCCTGGATATCGGTAAGCCTTATAATGTTAATATATCCCCGGCCCTCGGAATCTATACGGGTAAGGTCGTCAACATCAAAGGACTTTTCCCCAAAGAAAAGTTCCGCACCTTGCTGTTCCAGCTCAATTATTTTTCTGAGAATGGTACCAGTAGAGCTGGTAGAGATTCGACCGTAACTTTCCGTAAACTCTTTTTTGCCCTCTCCGGTGGCATATTGAAGCACTTTCTTAAAATCCTTGAGATCCAGTAGCGGAAGTTTGTTGTCATCACAATATTTGAATACCACGGATACAATACCCGATTGGGTGTCCGAAAGATCCAAAATACGGGATAGTAGCACGGGGCCAAATTCGGAGACGGTGGCCCTCAGTTTTACGCCGTCCTGTTCGGACAGGGAAAGGATTTCCACAGGGAAACTTTTGGGCTCAAAGGGAAGCCCTATTTTTTCATGCCGTTCGTCTATTTTGGGATGTCCAGGGCTAGGCTGGGCAATACCGCTAAGATCGCCCTTAAGGTCCATGAGCAATACCGGGATCCCCTTTTCCGATAGGTTTTCGGATATGACCTGCAACGTCTTGGTTTTTCCGGTTCCCGTTGCCCCGGCGATCAACCCATGCCGGTTCAGGGTTTTTAGGGGTACTTTAACGTGCGCGTTGGTAACGGTCTCTCCGTTGAGCATGGCCGCACCCATCGTAATATAATCGCCCTTGGTGGTATATCCCTTTTCTATATGGGCAAAGAATTCGTCTTTGGTACTCATTCTGGTATATTTTTGATAAAAATAGGGTAATTTTAGTCAACAGAAAAAGTTGACGTTCCCGATTTAAAAACGTCGCAAAATAAACGATATAAAATGAAAAATCACTTCAAATTCCTCAGCGCTTTTATCTTGGTTTTGACCGTTTCAGTCCAGGCGCAGGAAAAAACAGCAATTACCTTTCACGAATCCCATGAGGAAAAGAAGAAAAACGCCCCGTTCAGCGATGCGGTGGAAGTGGGCAAGCTCTTCTTTTTGGCCGGACAGATAGGGATGGACCACGGTACCCGAACCATGGTGCAGGGCGACATCAAAACCGAAACGGCACAGGCCATTAAGAATATCCAGGCGGTGCTGCAACAGCACGGCATGGATTTGGATCGCGTAGTAAAGTGTACGGTAATCTTGAGCACCATGGATGATTTTGCCGCCTTTAATGAGATATATACCCAATACTTCACCAAAAAACCGGCACGGACCACCTTTGCGGCCAGTGGCCTGGCCCGCAATGCCAAGGTAGAAATAGACGTGATAGCCGTCAAGGAATAAGGGGAAGATGGCCGGTTTGCAAAGCGCTATCTAAAAAGTGATATATTTAACGGTTATATCTTACCTCCTGTAGATCGTTTTTGAATTTGTTCAATGCGTTGATCAATTTTACGGGTTGGTCATTGAACATGCAACTATAGATGGCGTTTGTCAAAAATTTTGTTTCTCCCTGGTTCCTTAGGCCCAAACCATTTATGGGTATGGGTTTGATGCTGCTTATGTTTACGGGGACCTTGTGGTCACAGACCAACATTGCACCGGTAATTACCGCCCAAGGAGACCAAATCTATTGCCCACTGACTGCTATACCCATTACAACAGATTTTGACATTGTAGACCCGGACGACACCGAGGTTGAAGCGTTTTTTATTCAAATATCCACGGGATACCAAATTGGGCAGGATACCTTAAGACTTGCGGTCTCCCATCCGAACATTACCACTTCCTGGGATGAAATCCAGGGCAAGTTGACCCTCCGCGGACCTCTGGGGGGTATGGTGAATTATGTAGACCTGATAGCCGCCGTACGGGATGTGGTCTTTGAAAGCACGGCCCTGTATCCAACCGAAGAGAAGACGTTTTCCCTAAGTATAGGGGTAGCCAGCTTTTTACCCTTGACCGGGCACTACTATGAATACGTACCCGCGATTGGTATTCCTTGGGACCAGGCCAGGATAGCGGCGCAGGGACGCACCTATTTTGGGCTTCAGGGATATCTGGCCACCATAACATCGCGTGAAGAGGCCCAACTTGTAGGCGAGCAGGCGGCAGGAGCCGGATGGATCGGAGGTAGCGATGAAGATATTGAAGGCCAATGGACCTGGAAGACCGGACCAGAGGCCGGAACCGTTTTTTGGAACGGCGGATTGGGCGGCAGTTCGCCCAATTTTGCCTTTTGGAACAATGGTGAACCCAACAATGTTCCAGGGGCGGATGGTCAAGGAGAGGACTACGCCCATATTACGGCTCCGTCTGTAGGTATCCCGGGTTCTTGGAATGATTTGAGAAATAGCGGGGAACCTTCGGGCGATTTTCAGCCCAAAGGGTACATGATGGAGTATGGGGGCATGCCTGGAGACCCCATGTTGAATTTGGCTGCGAGCACAAAAATTTCCACTCCCGTAATTGAAAGTTCCACGGGTGTAGAAATATGCGGTAACGGTGTCTTGACCCTGGACGCAACCGCATCCCAGGGAACCGTACTTTGGTTCGATGCGGAAACCGGAGGGAATTTGGTACATACCGGGGCAAACTTTACCACCCCACTACTTTCCCAGACAACGACCTACTATGCCTATGCATCGGTGAACAGCTGCCAAACGGGGAGTAGAACAGCTGTGGACGCTATAGTTTATCCCGAACCCCTGATAAATGCTCCACTTACCGTACAGAATTGTGATGTTGATGGTTTGGCAGACGGGTTCACCGATTTTAACCTGAACGAGATTACCCCTGTGCTTACCATGGGCGTGGAAAATTTGATGGTCACCTATCATCTGTCCCTTGGGGAGGCAAACACGAAGGGGAACGCATTGAACCCTTTCCCCTTCAACAATGCAGTGGCCAACACGATATTTGCCCGTGTGGAAAATGGTTTTGGATGTTTCCTGACTGCAATGATCGATCTAGAGGTGTCCACCACTTCCTTTCCACCCGATTTCTTACATGAAATAAACAGTTGCGACGTGGATGAAAGGGACGGGATCGCCACTTTTGACCTGAGTGGAGCTTCAACCGCTATTATTTCGCAATTTCCGTCCAACCAGAACTTAAGAATATCCTATTATAACAATGCAGAGGATGCGCAGCTAGAGCAAAATGAAATTCTGGACATCACGGATTTTAGGAACAGCACACCCTTTTCCCAAACCCTTTATGTTAGGGTAGAAAGCGGGGATAATGGCAATTGTTTTGGAATAGGGCCACACTTAAGCCTTAACGTGCCCCCGCTGGTTACATTTGAAACACCGCAAAATAGCATTGTTTGTTCCGGTTCCTCGGTAACACTTGCAATTTTGAATCCACAGGGGAATTATACCTACAGCTGGAACGATGAGCAGGGCAACCTAATCGCCAATGCACCGCAGGCGACGGTGAATGCCGCTGGGCAATACACCGTAGTGGGGACCTCGGTCTTTGGGTGCCAATCCTTGCCCCAGACCGTGAGCGTTTCGGAATCCGGAGCTCCTAATCTTGAAACGGATTTCATTGTCGTGGATGATGCAGGGGAACGCAAGTCGATTACCCTATTGGATCAGGACAATAACCTGGGTAACGGCGACTATGCCTATGCCTTGGATAATCCCTTTGGTCCTTTTCAGGATGCCGCCGTGTTTGAGGATGTGGCGCCTGGACTGCATACGGTCTATGCCGTGGATAAAAATGGCTGTGGTTCGGATCAAATCACTGTAGGGGTAGTGGGCGTACCCAAATTTATGACCCCCAACAACGATAACAACAACGATACCCTTACCATACTAGGTGTAACACCTGAGTTTTACAGCGATGCCCGTCTTTTTATTATGGACAGATATGGCAAGCTCCTGGCACAAATAGATGCCTTCGGTCCCGGTTGGGAAGGCAATTTTAATGGAAATACGCTCCCATCTTCCGATTATTGGTATGTACTGCTACTCACCGATAGCAGTGGCCACCAACACAAAAGGACGGGCCATTTTAGCCTGCTTAGATGATTCTTGTGCAGGTTTTGGGTAAAACACATGCTCGGATTTAGCCCGCCATTCCGCACCTTAAAAAAATATTTTGGCACCGTTTCAGCTTCCATCAACCCACAATTAAACCCTATCTTTGCAAAATGATTACAGATGAGGTAATGGCATTGGTAGATGAGGGCATCATGCTCCCTTTGATGGAGGAGTTTTACACCATTCAGGGCGAGGGTTTCCACAAAGGCACGGCCGCGTACTTTATTCGCGTGGGCGGTTGCGATGTGGGCTGCCATTGGTGCGATGTAAAGGAGAGTTGGAACGCCGGTACCCATCCGCCAACGCCCGTAGAGGACATTGCCGTTAATGCGGCCAATTATTCGGATACAATTGTCGTTACCGGGGGAGAACCGCTGACCTGGGATATGGGACCGCTTACCTTGGCACTTAAGACCAGAAATTTACAGACCCATATAGAGACTTCGGGCGCTTATCCCCTGACCGGTACCTGGGATTGGATCTGCCTATCCCCCAAAAAGAATAAATTGCCCCTGGGCGATGTGCATCAAAGGGCCCATGAGCTAAAAGTAATCGTCTATAACAAGCACGATCTTATTTTTGCAGAGGAACAGGCACGCCAGGTACGGGAAGATTGCGTACTCTACCTACAACCCGAGTGGAGCGTCCGCGATAAGGTAACCCCAATGATAGTAGATTATGTCATGGCGCACCCAAAATGGAAGGTATCCCTACAGACCCATAAGTATTTGAACATTCCTTAGTCAGAAGTCAGAGGTCAGAAGTCAGTAGGCAGAGAGCAATTAACAATTAGCAATAAACAATGACCAGCCTGAACTTGAACAGTCAACAGTTGGCAGTGGGCAGTTTCAGTAGGCGGTAGATGGTTGATGAATCGCCAATATCAACGGCACCATATGGAAATCGCTGTTGGATTTGTCATTCCGTATTTAGTGCGGAATCCATTTCAGTTGAATGTAGGCTGTTGAAAGTAGACAGTAGGCGGTCACAGTGGGCAGGGGGCAATTAACAATTAGCAATGACCAAATAATCAATGCCCCTGATACGAAAACCGTTCTTGGATTTGTCATTCCACATTTAGTGCGGAATCCATTTCAGTTGAATGTAGGCTGTTGAAAGTAGACAGTAGGCGGTCACAGTGGGCAGGGGGCAATTAACAATTAGCAATAAACAATGACCAGCCTGAACTTGAACAGTCAACAGTTGGCAGTGGGCAGTTTCAGTAGGCGGTAGATGGTTGATGAATCGCCAATATCAATGGCACCATATGGAAATCGCTGTTGGATTTGTCATTCCGCATTTAGTGCGGAATCCATTTCAGTTGAATGTAGGCTGTTGAAAGCAGACAGTAGGCGGTCACAGTGGGCAGCTATCAGCTATGGGTTAAATTCTCTTCGCTATTCCCTTGTACTTGTACTTTGAACAGTGATCGGAAGTCAGAAATCAGGGATCAGAAGTCGGTATTAAAGGGCCTTGACCTTTAATTTCCAATGTGCAACTACCGACAATCCATTAATCCGACTAGCGTCCGCCGTTGGCCTGTAGGTCCAGTACACATTCGGCGTCCAATTCGGGAATAAAGGCCATTCCACGGGATGCCCTGCTTTCCATCATGCCCATTATCCCGGCACCAAATTGCAATTCGGCACGCATTAAACATCCGGGCACATTGCAATGGTTTTCCGCTTCGGGATCTTCATGGTCGTTTACCGCCGGCGATCCCAAATTTACGAGCCCGAACAAATGTCCAAACTCATGGTTCAGGGTAGCTTCCTCAACATCTGCGACCGTAATCAGCACGCTTCGCTCCGTTAAGCGCTGGATAGTGGATTCGTAGATGACCATGGAGGTATTTCGGTATACCGCGCCCAAGGTCACCAAACCTTCGTCCTCATCATCAGTTTCGGACGGAGCGTCCGTAAAATATATGTAGATGCCAAGGGTTTCCCCATCATTGTAGACTGTGCGATTCTCAGCTTCCAAATCGGCAATTTCCTGGAGCGTAAGGGTTTCCTCGTTGGGAGAGCTAAGTTCTGTAAAGGTAATGGCAATATCGGTCTTGAAGGTATGGTCCCTGAGATATTGGTCAAAGGCATTGATGGCTGTCTGTGTAGGCCTAAACCCGGCTACATAAGCTATCTCGATGCGCAAGCTTGTAAAACTATCGTTGCTCAAAATATCATTGGCAGAGTCACCGGCCGCTAAAAGATTGGCCGAACGATCAACAACCTGTTGTGCAGGCGAATTTGGCGTTCCCCCATCATCGTCCTTGGAACATCCCATGAAGGTAAAAAGGACCAACGCAAACAAAATACCGATCTTTCTCATACTACAATTTTTTATTATAACAACCCAACTTGTTAATTCCCTACCAAGGTAAACGATGCAAGATCAGGTCTATTGCCGTTTTGGCGCAAGTTTGGCTAAATAGTCGTAATGTTCTCCCTTACTTACAAGTTCACAGTTAAAATCATTTACTTCCGCCGCTTGTTGCAGCGTGTTATAATCGAGATACAACCAGGGAAAGGGCGCGCTTTTTTCACCCAAATACTCCAAGGTGAACTCCACCTGACCATAGTAGGTATCCCTATCCGGGACCCAGAACCCACCATCCGCATCTTGCTCGTACATATAAATAATATCACTGGAATCCAGTAAGATTTGCCCTCCTGGGGCCAACAGTGCTTTTAGATGCCCAAAAAAAAGATCTAGCTTATCCAATCGCCCGGCCAGACCTATTCCGTTCATCAACAGGAGTAGGGTATCAAATTTCGTTCCAGAATAGGCGTATAGATCGCTGCAAATCACATTTTTCAAGCCCCTGAGCCTGCACACGGCCACTGCTCCCTCGGAATGGTCAAGGCCGGTAACCGAATAACCCCGGTCTTGCAAATACAAACTATGGCTTCCGGCGCCGCAACCAATGTCGAGCACCCGTCCGCTACAATGTTGCAGCGCTTCTTGCTCTAATCCGGGCATGGCCTCAAAATCCCGGAACAAATAGGGCAGGGGAAGACTGTCCTTGTCACCAAGGGAGGAATAGGTGGTAAGGTCTTCCATATATCGACCCGCCTGGTAATCCAGCATTGCTTTTCCAAAAATATCCACATCCATAATTTGCACGTTCCCTGTAAATGTGGGGTTTTTTATGTAGTTTTTGATCGTTGAGGAGGCAAGATAGATTAACTGTGGTAACTTTACCCCTTTATGAAGGCAATTTTAGCACAGCTTCCGGAAAAGGCCCAGGAAAAACATGGTGAGAACAAACGTTTTTTTGCCAAACTCAAAAAGAGGCCGCCCAAGAAGATGGATTACGTGATGCAGGAACTGCACAAGGCAGAATTTGAACGAACCGATTGCCTGCAATGTGCCAATTGCTGCAAAACCACGGGCCCCCTGTTCACGGATGTGGATATCGTTCGGATCGCTAAGCACCAGCGATTAAAGCCGCAACAATTTATACAACGGTACCTGCGGATCGATGAGGAGAACGATTATGTACTGCAGCAGCTTCCCTGTGTTTTTCTCGATAGTGAAAATGCCTGCACCATTTATGATGTACGCCCCAAGGCCTGCAGGGAATTTCCACATACCGACCGGAAAAAATTCCATCAGATCAGCCAACTGACCCTCAAAAATGTGGGCATCTGTCCTGCCGCCTTTGCAATCGTTGAGGCGATGAAAAAACAAATAAAGACCAAATGAGCCGGCAAAGCCATCCGCGCTTGATACGGCACAAAATTTGACAAAATCCTTCCTAAGGTTTATCTTGTGTGCATGGAAACGATCGTAAACTATTTTGAGACCATACCTTCCACTCACAGAAGCCTTATTTTGGTCTTGGGAATCACTTTTTTCTGGTTGCTGGAGGGCGTGGTTCCCCTCTTTCGCTTCACTTATCGGAAATGGCGGCATGCGGTCCCCAATTTCTTTTTTACCTTAACTACCATCATTATCAACTTTGCCCTGGCCTTTTTGCTATTGAGTACCAGTGATTGGGTGGGAGCAAGCGGTTTTGGAATCATTAATTGGCTGCCGGAGATGCCCTTATGGCTTTATGTGATGCTCGGGGTACTGTTGCTCGATTTTTTTGGAGCCTATTTGGCCCATTATGTAGAACATAAGGTAAAGCCCCTTTGGATGATTCATTTGGTACACCATACGGATCATGAGGTCGATACCACTACCGCAAACAGACACCATCCCCTAGAGAGCCTTATCAGGTTTTCCTTTACCTTGTTCGGGGTATTTTTGGTGGGCACACCCATAGGTATCGTAATGCTCTATCAGTCCCTTTCCCTAGTGGCCACCCAGTTTGGGCATGCGAATATCCGATTGCCCAAAAAAGTGGACGAGGCCATAAGCTGGATAGTGGTTTCCCCTGATATGCACAAAGTACACCATCACTATAGGCTACCCTATACCGATTCTAATTATGGAAACATTTTTTCGATTTGGGACCGAATATTCGGCACCTTTATGAAATTAGATCGGGAAACCATTGTCTACGGGGTGGATACGTTTCCGAACAAGAAGGAGAATGGCAGCGTTGCGGGGCTCTTAAAACAACCCTTTCACAAATATCGGCGGCCTACGACCATGACCTCGGACTCGTAGATCTTATTTATAAAGCAGGTATTTTGAACGGATCTTTCGAAAGCTTTCCAGGTCCGCTTCCCAGCTTTTCCTAATTTCTGTTTCTGAAATACCGGCTTCTATTTGCTGTTGCAATTCCGGGGTCCCAACGTGCTTGGTAAACGAAGCGGTGTTAAAGAAGGCCGCTTTGTCCTGGGTACGGGTATAGGCCTCTATAAGCCAATCCAATCGTATGCGGTGCAACCGGGCCGTGTCGGAAAGGTCCTTGCCATAGCACAGTTTGTCTTGCTGTTTGGGGTATTTTGACCCAAAATTTGGTTGGGGCGTATATCTCAGGATATAATGGGTGCTATCCAAAAAAGGTGCTCCAAACCGCTGAAACTGAAACTCGGTTCCCCTGCCGGCATTCAAATGCGTCCCTTCAAAAAGCCCGGTGCTAGGGTACAGATTTATGGCAATATCGTTGGGCAGGTTGGGAGAAGGTCTAATGGGGAGATCATAACTTCGTTCATGCGTATAATTTTCAAGGGCCACAACAGTAAGGTCGACCTTCATTTTGCCTTCCAGCCAACCTTCTCCGTTGAGCATTTGGGCATATTCGCCCATGGTCATCCCATAGACCAACGGAATGGTGTTCATACCCAAAAAGCTGCGGTGTTCTGCCTTCATTCTAGGGCCATCCACATAATGCCCGTTCGGATTGGGTCGGTCCAGGACCATTAGGGGTATACCCTTTTCCGCACAGGCTTCCATGACCAATTGCAGTGTGGCGATATAGGTGTAAAAACGAACGCCAACGTCCTGGATATCGAACACCACCAACTCCAACCCTTCCAGTTGATCTTGGCTGGGTTTTTTGTTCTTTCCATAGAGCGATATCAGGGGCAGTCCTGTTTTGGTATCCACACCGTCCACCACGACTTCTCCGGCATCGGCCTGGCCGCGGAACCCATGTTCCGGGGCAAATACTTTTTTGATGTTAACCCCTTGGGAAAGCAAAGAATCCACCAAATGGGTATAGGATGGTTTGGCCCCCGGATTTTTAAAGATTACACTGGTTTGATTGGCCACTACACCCACCCGTTTTCCTTTTAACAAGGGCAGATAATATCCGGTTCGGTTGGCGGCCACCACGATTGGCGGGGTGGTCTTTTGTTCGGTTTTCATCCTGGCCTCAAGGGTATCGGCGGTATCCTTTTTCGCTTGGTTTGCACAAGCGAAGAGCAGTAAAACCAATAATAAAACTGTATTTTTGAAACCGGATAAAAACACCATCGATTGAATTTAGAATTTTTTATAGCAAAACGCCTGATCAAGGGGGCAGCACATAAAATTAGCATTTCCGCACCGATAATAAAAATCGCTATAGCTGCTATAGCCATAGGGGTTGTCATGATGCTTATTGCGATTGCTACCGGAGTGGGACTAAAAAACAAGATTCGGGAGAAGGTGGCCGCTTTTAACGGCCATATCCAAATATATAACTTTGACAATAACAATTCCGACGTTTCCGTGGCCCCTGTATCCCTGGCCCAGGATTTTTATCCCGAATTCACCTCGGTATCCGGTATTTCGCACGTCCAGGCCGTGGCCAGCAAGGGAGGAATCATCCGCACGATGGACACCTTTGAGGGAATCATCGCCAAAGGTGTTGGCGCAGACTACAATTGGGACGTTTTTTCGGAGTATTTGATCCAGGGGCGCCTACCCGAGTACAGTGGGGAACTCAATGAAGAAGTGTTGCTTTCACGACTTATGGCAAGCCGCCTTGGATTTAAGGTGGGCGACACTTTTTTCACCTTTTTCCTCAAGGATGATGACGCCTCCAAAATACCGAACCGACGTAATTTCAAGATTGTGGGGATTTATGATAGCGGTTTTGAAGAGTTCGACGCTACCTACGTGTTCGTGGATATCCGTCATATTCAACGGATGAACAAATGGGGCGCGCACCAGGTGGGTAATTTTGAAGTGTTCTTGGAGGATTTTGACGCTATAGACGAAAAAAGCAATGAAATCTACGGGAGCGTACTTTCCACATTGGACACCCAGAATATTAAGAACCGCTACTACCGGATCTTTGAATGGATCGGGCTGTTCGATTTTAACATAGCGCTGATCATCGGAATAATGATCATTGTTGGAGGCATCAACATGATTACGGCGCTTCTGGTACTGATTCTGGAACGCACGCAGATGATCGGGATATTGAAGGCCCTGGGGTCTGCCAATTGGAGCATCCGTAAAGTGTTTTTGTACAATGCGGCCTATCTGATCGGCATCGGCCTTTTATGGGGCAATGCCTTGGGCCTGGGCCTCCTTTGGGTGCAGCACAGGTTTCGCTTGTTCAAGTTTCCCAATCCCGAGGAATATTATATCGACTATATTCCGGTCTATATTAGTTTTCCGACCGTTCTGGTACTGAATTTAGGGGTGTTGGTGCTTTGCTTGCTCATGCTTTTGGTACCCTCCTATATTATCACTAAGATTACGCCGGTCAAGGCCATTAAATTTGAATGATCTTCCTTGGGTTTTGGTGCTGGGAAGAGGCGCCCGGTGAACCCGCTATTTTTTGATTTTCCTGCCAAAGCGATGGGAAACCTCCGTTTGAATATTCTATCTTTGCGCTACATATGGAGTACGCAAAAAACATACTGGAAACCATAGGGAATACCCCCTTGGTAAAAATAAATACCCTAACTGCCGAACTGCCCTGTTTGGTGTTGGCCAAGTACGAAACCTTTAATCCGGGAAACTCGGTAAAGGACCGTATGGCCGTTCAGATGATAGAGGACGCCGAGGCTTCGGGCATTTTAAAACCAGGGGGCACCATCATAGAAGGTACCTCTGGGAATACCGGAATGGGACTGGCCCTGGGGGCCGTGGTGAAAGGGTATAAAATGATCTGTGTGATCAGTGATAAGCAGTCCAAGGAAAAAGTGGATATTCTTAAAGCCATGGGCAGTGAGGTCTATGTTTGCCCTACCGATGTAAGCCCTGAAGACCCCAGAAGTTATTATTCCACCGCCCGGCGATTGGCCAAGGAAATTCCCAATTCTTGGTATGTGAACCAATACGACAACCCTTCAAACACCAAGGCGCACTATAAAAGCACTGGACCGGAAATTTGGAAACAGACCGATGGAAAAGTCACCCATTTTGTGGTGGGCGTAGGTACGGGGGGTACCATCTCGGGTGTTGGGGGCTATCTCAAAGAGCAAAATCCGGCGGTGAAGGTATGGGGTATAGATACCTACGGTTCGGTGTTTAAAAAGTATCATGAGACGGGCATTTTTGATGAGAACGAAATTTACCCGTATATCACGGAGGGCATTGGGGAAGATATCCTTCCCAAGAACGTCAACTTTGATATTATCGATGGGTTTACCAAGGTAACGGACAAGGACGCCGCCATCTATACACAGCGATTGGCCAAGGAAGAGGGCATGTTTCTGGGGAATTCGGCAGGTGCTGCCGTAAAAGGCCTGTTGCAATTAAAGGAACATTTCTCCGAGGACGATGTGGTCGTGGTACTTTTTCACGATCACGGAAGTCGTTATGTGGCCAAGATGTTCAACGACGATTGGATGCGGAATAGGGGCTTTTTGGAGGATGAAGTGACCAAGGCGATAGATTTGATCAAGGACCATCTGGAACTGCCCTTGGTTACGGTAAAGACCGAAGAACTGGTGATGCACGCCGTGGAGCGCATGAAACAGAACAATATTTCCCAAATTCCGGTGGAAGACGCCAACGGTTTTGTGGGCTCCGTGGATGATACCACTCTGTTCCGGGCCATTTTGGAGGACAGTAGCGTAAGTGCCACGCCCATAAAGGAATTTATGCAACCCCCCTTTCCCTTAGTAGATAGGAACACAGCGGTAGAGGAAGTGGCCAAGCTCATCAACAGGGAAGTACAGGCGGTGTTGGTGGATCTGGGCGATGGTAGGCACCATATCATTACCAAGTACGATATCATCAGTGGATTGCACTGATTGTCTTCCATAAATCACATAATCCATTTATTCAAGTACAAGCCAAGGATTTTTGCATCGGTTTTGATACCTTAGGGGAAAGCAAATTTACCATGAGACAGCAATACCTTTACCTTAGCCTTTTGGCCAGCATCTTATCCCTTTCCCTTTCGGCACAGCGACTCTCACGGGTAGAGAAAAAACTGGTGAACAAGGTTGAAAAAAACAATGCCGAAGCCATATCCTTCCTGGAAAAGGTGGTTCATATAAACAGCGGCACCCTAAACCTGAACGGCGTCAAGGAAGTGGGTATGGTATTCAAGGATGCTTTTGAAGACATTGGTTTCAAGACCAATTGGATTCCCATGCCGGAAGAGATGAACCGGGCCGGGCACCTCTTTGCGGAAGTTTCCGGGACCAAGGGTAAAAAATTGTTACTTATCGGGCATCTGGATACCGTATTTGAGGAGGACAGTCCCTTTCAGAAGTTTGAACGCATCAACGATAGTATAGCCCATGCCCCTGGGGGAAATGACATGAAAGGTGGGGACGTTATCGTTTTATATGCGCTCAAGGCCTTGTACGAAGAAGGCCTGTTGGACGACGCCCAAATTATTGTTGCCTTTACCGGAGACGAGGAAAGCACGGGAAAACCTTTGGATGTCAGTAGGAGCGATTTGATTGCCGCCGCAAAAAGAAGTGATATTGCCCTCGGTTTTGAAACTTCCACCGGCTTTAATTATGCTACGGTGGCCCGCAGGGGTGCGTCTGGCTGGGCCGTTAAGGTAGAGGGGAAACGTGCGCATTCCTCGGGAATATTCAATGAACGCGTAGGTGCAGGGGCTATTTTTGAACTCTCCCGGATACTCCATGCTTTTTATGATGAAGTTCGGGGCGAGGAATACCTCACCTTTAACCCGGGGACCATCTTGGGCGGCACCTTTGTGGATTTTGACCCGATGACGAGTAAGGGGAATGCTTTTGGGAAGAGCAATGTAGTGGCCCAGACCGCTATGGCCCGAGGGGGGCTTCGCTTTATCTCGGAAGCGCAAAAGGAGCAGGCGCGCGACAAAATGAGGGAAATTGTATCCCAAAATTTACCGCATACCTCGGCCAGCATCAGTTTTACGGACAGCTATCCGGCTATGGGACCCACGGAGGGCAATCTACAATTGTTAGGGACATTGAGCGAGGTTAGCCTGGCCCTGGACCAGGGAAAGGTAGAAGGCTATGATCCGGGTAAAAGGGGGGCTGCGGATACTTCTTTTGTTGCAGCCTATGTAGACTGCCTGGACGGCCTTGGTACCATGGGGTCCGGGGCACATACCCCACAAGAGACCGTGAACCTTAACAGCATAGCGGCGCTTACCAAACGTACGGCCGTGTTGATCTATAGACTCATCAATCAATAATATATGACCATATTGCAAGCATTTGACCAGAGCGTACGCATCGATGCCGGGGAACTCGTGGGCTACCAAGTTGCGGGACATGAATACATCCACCAGAAAGGAAGCCCCGGATGGCGTAGTTCGGACACCGAGATGTTTCCCATTATTGGCCCTACGAACGAGGCGGGCTTCCGAGTCCACGTATCCAAAGGAAACGCCATTCAGGATCAGCATGGCCTGCTGCGCGAACTGGACTACGAACAACTATCGCACTCGAACACCAAAGCGGTGTACAAAAAAAAATACCGGGCCGCGACCCCCGTGGAGAATTCCAAATATCCTGAAAAATCTACCGCCCGCTTGCTCATTTGGCCCTTCAATTTTGAGTTTACAAAAACGTATGAGTTAAGCAAAGCAGGCTTGGAAATTACCTTTGGTGTATCCGGGGATCAGGACATGCCCTTTATGTTGGGTTACCATCCGGCCTTTAAATTACACATCCCTGACCCCATAATCCTGGCGAACGACAAGACCATTGGCCTTGCAGAAGTTCTTGAGGTAGGTAGCCGTGCCCTTGAGGTACCCAACTGCGATACGATCGTTCTCAAGGACAAAAACGACATACAGGTGAAAACGGAAGGCTTCGGGAACTTTATGCTGTGGACAGAAGTTCCCAATATGGTGTGTATAGAGCCCATTAGCTTTTACCCCTACGCCGTTGCCCAGGAGGAACTTTTTGAAGGCTTTCGATACCTGGCAGGGGACCAGGAAGAATTTAAAGTGTCCATTCAGGTACAATAAGAAATTTTACACGATGCGGGAAACTTTACAACAGCACTATGGTTATCTTTTTGAGCCGGAACTCCTGGCGGAAATCCAGGATATTGCGGTATACAAAAAGGTAAAGCAAGGAGATTACCTGATGGATATAGGAGAGTCGATTACGGCCATACCGCTCTTGCTGCAGGGAGCCATTAAAATTCTTCGGGAAGATGCCGACGGGGACGAACTGCTACTGTATTTTATAGAGCAGGGCGATACCTGTGCCATGACCCTATCCTGTTGTCTTGGAACCCATAAGAGTGAGATCAGGGCGGTGGCGGAGACCGATACCGAACTGTTGATGATCCCTGTGGAGCAGATGGAAAGATGGATGGGGAAATACGAAGGATGGCAACGGTTTATCCTGGACAACTATCACACGCGGATGATGGAGCTGTTGGAGACCGTGGATACACTTGCTTTTCTGAAACTGGATGAACGTTTGCTGAAACACTTGCAGGATAAGGCCAAGGTAACCCATGACGACCATATCCGTACCACCCATCAGGAAATTGCCTACGATTTGCATACTTCGCGCGTGGTGGTTTCCCGCCTGCTTAAAAAATTGGAACGGGAAGGGAAGATTGCCCTGCACCGCAACCAGATCAAAGTCCTGGAACTTTAGGCCCTTTTTTGAGTGCCCAAACTGTAACAAGCTGGGGGTAGGTTCATCTTTAAGGAGATCAATCAAATTAAGAACAGATGAAACTACCCAGACTCCCTTTGTCCCTTATTACTGGCCTGCTTACCTTTTTATGCAGCGCACAAACCGAAGACCTTTTCCACGGCCTTGCCTTGCAGGAATCCCTTGGCTCGGCAAAGGCCAAATTGGAACCTCACGCGGAGCAGATCCGCTTGATCGAGGTGGCCACCCCAAGTTTCCCTCTTGCGAAGGATAGCGAGACCCACGTGATATGTCAGAACTATACCTCCCAAAATGGGGTGATTGCCGAGGTGGCCTTTACCTTTGCCGATGACAAATTGGTCCTGGTACAGGCGCGCGGTAATGCTATTGTTGCCCTGACCGGAAAACGGAAGGACACGGCACAGACTTTAATGGGCTATGGTGCCTATTGGAAAGATCTGATCGTTACCAAACCCGATGAGGACAAGGTATGGATGCTCACCCCTGAAGCGGCCCACCCCAATTTATTTACCTGGGACAATCCTTATCTGCCCTCCAATGGGGGCAAGGCCGTTTCCTATGAAGCATCGGCCAAAGTACCTGATATCATTGAAATGGGCGGGGCGCTGGACCAATTGAGGCCCCATCTGGAGCAGTTGTCCAATTTTACCTATGAACGCGAGTTGGGTGAGGGCGATCCCAACGCCCAATTGCAAATAGATTGTTTTGGCATTCCCTATGCAGGTTTTCAGCGGAAGTTCGAGGCCCGTTTTGGGGACGACAAACTCAATATGGTATGGATACTTACCGGCAAGGGCGAAGAAGATCGGATACGCCAAAAATTGGTAGAAGCTTACGGTCCGGCCCTATATGTGGATGAGGCTTGGGAGGCCTTTCACAACTGGCAGGTACTGCTCCGTAAGGACAAACCCGAAGTGCTGCTGCTGACCCCAGCTTTGGGCACCTTTTACAAAGAGGATTATTTTAAACAGGAATAATAGCTGTTGGCAGGCCTTAAAAAAGGCGGCTTCTGGACGTAACACAGGTCACAAAGGTTTCCCGATTTAATGGTACATTTGGCCCATGCAACGGTTTTTTCCCTTTTTGGATTGGCTGCCCCTTTATAAAAAGAAGTATTTCACCAAAGATCTTCTGGGCGGAATCACCGTGGGCATTATCCTGGTCCCCCAGGGCATGGCCTATGCCATGATTGCCGGACTACCGCCTGTCTATGGCCTGTATGCATCACTTTTTCCTATTTTGGTCTATGCCTTTTTGGGCAGCTCGCGGCAGTTGGCCGTGGGTCCAGTGGCCATGGATTCGTTATTGGTGGCTGCCGGTCTAGGTACCCTGGCTATAACAGGACTTGAACATTATATCGCCATGGCCATTTTTCTGGCCTTTAGCGTGGGTGCCATACAGTTCCTTCTGGGATTGGGCCGTATGGGTTTTTTGGTGAATTTTCTGTCCAGGCCCGTAATCAGTGGATTTACATCGGCTGCCGCTCTGATCATCATGTTCAGCCAATTAAAACATCTTTTGGGCGTATCGGTCCAGGGAAGTACCCAATTTCATGAGTTACTGGCAAATGCCCTTGGACAATTGGGGGCAACCAATCCCTATGATTTGGGTATCGGTCTGTTGGGCATCGCACTTATTATTCTTCTTAAAAAATGGGACAAACGTATACCAGGAACTCTTTTGGCCGTGGTGCTGGGGATATTGGGTGTCTATTTTTTTGGGCTTGAGTCCAAGGGCGTGGAACTGGTAGGCGAGATACCCAAGGGCCTGCCGTCCTTTTCCGTTCCGGAGATCAGGCTACAACATTTCCTAGACATATGGCCCATAGCTTTGACCCTGGCCCTGATCGGGTATTTGGAGGCCATTTCCATAGGCAAGGCCATGGAAGAAAAGAACGATGAATATACCATAGACGCCAATCAAGAGTTGGTGGCCCTGGGCAGTTCCAATATGTTGGGATCTTTTTTTCAGTCCTATCCCGTCACTGCAAGTTTTTCCCGTTCAGCTATTAGCAACTCGTCCGGTGTGAAGAGTAATCTGGCATCGCTGTTCAGCGTAGTCATGGTTGTGGTGACCTTGCTTTTCCTCACCCCCTTGTTTTATTTTCTACCCAACGCGGTATTGGCCTCTATCATCATGGTATCGGTCTTTGGATTGATCGATGTGGCCTATCCCAAACGCCTGTGGCGCCTTCGCAAGGACGAGTTCCTGGTATTGCTTGGTACCTTTTTGATCACCCTCTTTGTGGGTATTAAGGAAGGCATTTTGATAGGGGTGCTGTTTTCCCTGCTGCTGATGGTATACAGAACGTCCAAACCCCATTTTGCCGTTCTGGGCAATATTCGGGGAACAGACTACTACAAGAACATAGACCGCTTTGGGGAGGAGGTGGAAATTCGGGAGGATTTACTGATCATTAGGTTCGATGCACAATTGTATTTTGGCAATGCCTCCTTTTTTAAGACGCAACTCTTTAAACAGGTTGCGGCCAAAGGGGGAAAGCTAAAAGGGGTGGTCCTAAACGCCGAGGCGATCAATTATATCGATTCCACAGCCGCCAAAATGTTGGTGGCCGTGATAGGGGAATTACAACAAAGAGGCGTACAGTTCTATATTGCCGGTGCCATTGGGCCTGCCCGTGATATCTTTTTTAGCAGTGGGATTATTGATCTCTTGAAAAAAGAACACCTTTTTGTACAGACCAAGGAAGCTGTTGCTTATTTTGATAACCCTACCGAGGTATCGATCTTACAGGGCAAGGTGGCCCATCAAAACCGGAACTGAATGTGACCAAGGTCACAAAAGGAAAGCGGAATAAAACGTATTTTTGGATATTCATAAAAAAGCGATAACTAGATGAACATAGAACAGATTTATACCGGATGTCTAGCACAAGGGGCGTACTATATTGAAAGCAATGGGGAAGTGGCGATCATAGACCCGTTACGGGAGGTAGCCCCATATCTCCAGCGGGCCAAAGCCGATAAGGCCAAGATAAAATATATTTTTGAGACCCATTTTCATGCCGATTTTGTAAGCGGTCATGTAACCCTGTCCAAGGAAAGCGGGGCACCTATAGTTTTTGGCCCCAATGCCGAGCCTGCATTTGATGCGATCATCGCCGAGGATGGCCAGGAGTTTCCTTTGGGAGCATTGACCATCAAGGTGCTGCACACCCCGGGCCACACCATGGAGAGCACCACCTATCTACTACAGGACAAGGATGGAAAGGACCATGCTATTTTCTCAGGGGATACCCTCTTTTTAGGTGATGTGGGCCGTCCGGACCTGGCACAGAAAGCCGCTAATATGACCCAGGAGGAGCTCGCGGGCAAACTCTTCGATAGCCTGCGTACCAAGATTATGCCCTTGGCAGATGAGGTCATTGTTTACCCTGCGCATGGGGCAGGTTCTGCCTGTGGCAAGAATATGATGAAGGAGACGGTGGATACCTTGGGCAATCAAAAGAAAATGAACTACGCCCTACGGGCCGATATGACCCGTGAGGAATTCATAAACGAGGTAACGGAAGGCCTGTTGCCCCCACCAAAATATTTCCCGCTGAACGTACAAATGAACAAGGAGGGGTATGAAGATATTGACAAGGTGCTGGAAAGGGGCTCCAGTGCGCTTTCTCCCGAGGCCTTTGAGGCCATGGCCAATGATACCGGCGCGGTCATCCTGGATGTGAGGCATCAGGACGAATTTGTAAAAGGGCATCTTCCCCGGTCCATATTTATAGGACTGGGAGGCAGTTTTGCGCCCTGGGTGGGCGCCTTGATCGCCGATGTAAAACAACCCATTCTACTTATTGCCCCGGAAGGCAAGGAAGAAGAGACGGTGACCCGTTTATCGCGCGTAGGTTTTGATCAGACCCTGGGTTATCTTGAAGGCGGCTTTGAGGCCTGGAAGAAAGCCGGAAAGGAAATGGATACCATTACCTCCCTGCAGGCGGAAGAGGTTAAACGCCGAGTAGCATCGGACAAAAAACCGATATTCGATGTGCGAAAGGAAAGTGAGTACACGGCAGAACATGTAGTAGATGCCGAGAACACCCCTTTGGATTTCCTCAATGAGCATATGGCCGAGTTTCCCCAAGAGGAAACTTTTTACCTGCATTGTGCCGGTGGCTATCGCTCGGTTATTGCGGCCTCTATCTTAAAAAGCCGGGGCATTCACAATCTAGTGGACGTTGCCGGAGGTTTTGCCGCAATGAAACAATCGGGGATGGCCGTTACCGACTACGTTTGCCCGACCACCTTGTAGGCATCCGGGTTTTCTGTCTTTTTTTGGTCAAAACCAATTATGGGCTGGCATCGCTTCGGGACCTTTAACGCTCGTTGCTCACGGGCAGTTCGTGCACGGTATCGAACATCAATATGCTTTCGGGATTTCGTTGTATAAAGGATTGCACAATACGCTGTGCATCCACCGTGTCCTTCTGGGGAAGGATATAGGCCTCAATGTCCTCCAGGGTCTTAATTTCCATGGTTTTTTCAATGAAACCGTAGCCACAATAGCGGTTCTCCCGGATCAGTACAATGGCATCTTCTTCAAGGGTCCTGCCCCTTTCCTTGATCAGGAGATTTTCGGCGCTGCGTCCCATATGGGCAATCGCGGATCGTACCTTTTTGTTGTAAGCCTCTATAGATTCCTTTCCTGTACAAATACCTCCACAAGAAGTAATACTGTAGTGCGAACAACTACTCACATTTTCCTGCAAATGGCAGTATTTGGGACATAGTTCCTCTGACATGCAGATCCGTTGCAGATAGGACCTGCAATCGGCCAGATTGTAGAAGGTGGCCAATGGCCTGGGCACCAGCTTTAACCTGTTATAGGCCAGGTGCAGGATACCGTTACGGTCTTCATAGCAGAAAATTGCGTATTGCTGCGTCGATTTTTTCTGGGCACGGTTATAGAGGGGATAGTGCTGCTTTATGGCCGCCGATTCCATCAATAGGGCCACCAGTTCGCTCCCGGAAAGCTCAAAATCGATGGCGCTAGTCTCCCGGCACATTTTCACTTCCTTGTCAGCCTTGTCATAAAAGTGCCCCAAAACCCTTTTTTTCAGGTTCTTGGCCTTCCCAACGTAGATAATTTGTCCTTTATCATTCTTAAAATAGTAGATGCCCGGCTGCATGGGCAGACTAGTAAAAACTTCCTTGGGAAGCCCCGGAGGCAAGGTTGCTTCTTGGGAGCGGGCATTTAAAAAGCTCTTAAAAATAGCATCGGCTCCCTGGGCCAGCAGCAATTTTTGAAAGAGCAAGACTGTGGCATGGGCATCGCCCCTGGCCCTATGACGGTCCATCAAGGGAATGTCCAATGCGGAACACAGTTTCCCCAAACTGTAGGAACGATAGCCCGGGAACAATCTACGGGACAAACGTACCGTGCACAATTTTTTTCGGGTAAAATCGATTCCGAGGATCTTAAGCTCATTTTTGATCACCTTGTAGTCAAAATTTACACTATGGGCCACAAAGATGGTATCCTGGGTGAGCTCCAGAATTCTATCGGCAATCTCGTGGATTTTCGGCGCATTTCGCACCAAATGGTTGTCAATACCCGTAAGCCCTGTGATAAAATAGGGAATCTCACATTCGGGATCTACCAGGCTGGTAAACTCGTCCACCACCCGATGCCCATCGTGCTTAAAGATGGCAATTTCGGTAATCTTGTTCCCAAGTATACCGTTGCCCGTGGTCTCAATATCTACAATGCTATACATGGCTGGCTTTTTCGAGGGTGACCACTATGGATTTGCTTATGGGGGTGTGACTTTGATCGGCAAAATGGTTATAGGGTACCAGCACATTGGTTTCGGGAAAATAGGAGGCCAGGTTGCCCTGGGGAATGTTATAGGGAATGACCAAAAAATTATAGGCTTTGCGTTCTTTGCCGTCGTAGCTGCTTATCAGGTGTACCACCTCCAATTTTTCCAAGGCATTTGCCCGCATGTCATCAGGATGCATAAAAATCACCCTTCGTTCGTTGTAAACCCCTCTATAACGATCGTGCAGCCCATAAATGGTGGTATTGAACTGGTCGTGGGACCGTACGGTCATCAGCAAAAATTCATGAGGTTTTAATTGATGGTCCGGGAGGGGGCAGCAACTAAATTGCGCCTTCCCGTTGGGCAGTTTGCTAAAATCCAGGTCGCGCACATTGTTGGGCAGATAGAAACCGGAACCTTCGGATTTGGCGCTGAGGCCCTTAAAACTTGTGATTACCTCTTCCAATTTGGCCCGTATAAGTGCATAGTCCTCGCTCAGGCCTTCCCAATCCACCACATGGTTTCCCTCAAAGTACGCATGGGCCATGGCCCCTATGATTTCGGGTTCACTTTTGAGCTGGTCAGAGGCTGGGGCCAGCAGGCCCTTGGAGCGATGTACCTTGCCCATACTGTTCTCTACCGTGAAAAAGCGAGGCTTCCCCTCTTTTCGATCCAGTTCGGAACGCCCCAAGGTGGGGAGGATCAAGGCGGTTTTGCCAGCGGTCAAATGTGTCCGGTTCAATTTGGTGCTGATGTTTACGGTAAGCTTGCAATTTTGTAGCGCTTCTGCCGTGTAGATCGTATCGGAGGCGGCCGAGACAAAATTGCCCCCCAGGGCAATAAAGACCTTGGCCCTGCCCTGGTGCATGGCCTCAATGGCATGTACGGTGTCCAAACCCTCTTTTTCAGGGGCAATAAACCCAAAAGTCTTTGCAATGCTGGCATTTAGTTCCGGGGAAACCTGGTGCATAATGCCCACGGAACGATCGCCTTGTACATTACTATGGCCGCGAACAGGGCAGGTGCCCGCACCCGGCCTGCCCAAGCTTCCTTTGAGCAGTAGTAAATTAACGCATTCCTTGATGTTGGCCACCCCGTTTTTGTGCTGCGTAAGCCCCATGGCCCAGCAGATGATGATCTTGTTTTTTTGGGCCAAAAGTTCCACGGCCCTATCTATGTGTTCTTCCGCCACCCCGCAAAGGGCCAAAAGCTCCTTTTCCGAAAACTGTTTCAAGTGGCCTATTAGGACCTCGTACCCATGTGTATACCGGTTTATGAATTCGTGGTCAAAGACCTGGGGACTTGTTTCGTCCAGGGCTGCCAATTTTTTAATCAGCAGTTTCAACAGGGAAACGTCCTGGTTGATTTTAACCTGTAGGTGCAGATCGGTGAGCGGTGTTCCGGAAGCCAGGACGCCTTTAAATTCCTGTGGATTTTTAAAACGGATGAGCCCTGCTTCCTCCAAGGGATTGATGCTGATGATCTTGCCGCCGTTTTCCTTGCATTTCTGCAAGGCCGAGAGCATTCGAGGGTGATTGGTCCCTGGATTTTGCCCCATGACGATGACGATTTCGGCCTCCTCAAAATCTTCCAGTTTTACCGAGCCCTTACCAATGCCCAAGGTCTGGCTCAGGGCCACCCCACTTGATTCATGGCACATATTGGAACAGTCGGGCATGTTGTTGGTCCCGAAGGCCCGCACGAAGAGTCCGTATAAGAAGGCCGCTTCATTGCTAGACCGGCCTGAGGTGTAGAATACCCCCTCGTCCGGAGTATCCAATTGCCTCAGTTCGGAGGCAATAAGGGAAAAGGCTTTTTCCCAGGTTACCGGTTCGTAATGCACGCTGCCCGGTCGCAAGAGCATGGGTTCTGTGAGACGTCCGCTCTTCCCGATCTGGTAATCGGTCCAGGTAGAGAGTTCTTCCACGGAATGGCGTGCAAAGAAAGCGGCATCCGCTTTTTTGTTGGTGGCCTCCTCGGCGAGAGCTTTGGCGCCATTTTCGCAGTATTCCCCCAATTTGGAGGGTTTTTCAGGGTCTGGCCAAGCGCAGCCTGGGCAATCAAAACCTTCCTTTTGGTTCATATGGGCCAGGCCGTGCAAGGAACGGACCACCCCCATTTCCTTAAAAGCATGCTGTAGGGCGGTCTTTACCCCGGGAATTCCTGCCGCATAGGGCGCAGGGGCCTTTAGGCGGATGCCGGTAAATTCCGTTGATCCGGTGATAGAAATATTGCGTTTGTTCTCCTTGCCCATGCCCAAAACCTAAGGTGAACACTAAGGTATTAAGAAGAATTGAAAATTAGGTGCCCCATACCGGGCTTATTTTTGCTCTTTGGGGCTTATTGGGGCGTTAAAAAGTTCTTTCGCACCTCGGAAACATCAACCGTAGTGGTATATTCCTTTCCTTCCCGAAGATAGCGCAGCTCAATTTTATCCTTGTCCACCAATTGGTTCTTTACCGATTCCAAACAGCCTATATGACAGGCTGCCTGTGGCCCGATATGCAGTATGATATCGCCCCCAAAGAGGATTTGCCTGCCATTGATGTTCGCCTTGATGTAGCCGCCCCGCAGACCGGCTTTGCCGGCTGGGCTCCCTTGGGCCACTTTTTGGATAAGCAGTCCCCCTGGAATATTGAGGTTAAAGAGTTTGGAAAGCTCTTCCTGCCGTAGAAAGACACTTTCCACTCCGATCCATGGACGTTGCTCAAAGGCAAGAAGTTCCTTGGCCGTATTAATGGTCACTGCCATCCCGATGCCCTGAAAACCACCAGAAACCGTAAGGATACTTGAAGCGATACCTATCACCTCTCCCTTGGAATTAAAGAGTGGTCCGCCACTGTTCCCAGAATTGATGGCCGCATCGGTCTGTATGAATTCAATGCTTACCGTACCGTCATATAGGGTGTTAAAACCACGGAAGGCGGAGATAATGCCCGCGGAAAAGGAATTTTCCATTCCGTAAGGGCTTCCTATGGCGTAAATATGCTGTCCCACGGCCAGGGCGTCCGAATCACCTAGGGTAGCATGCGCCAGGGAACTATCGGTCACATCTAGCTTTAGGAGTGCGATATCGGCCGATTTTTCGCTAAAGAGCACGGTGGCATTGCGCTTTTTGCCATCCTGGGTCTTTACCACAATCTTGGAGGAACCATCTACCACATGGGCTGCGGTGAGAATATGACAATCGTGGGAGATGAGTACCCCGGATCCCAAACCCTGATTTTGTACCGGACCTCGTTCCGTAATGGCATTGGAAGTGGTATGGATGGTGACTACGGTTGGCAAGACCTTTTGATAGAGTTGGGCCACATTCCGTTCCGAACCGGAAAGATTCGTAGGGAAACTTCTTTTCTTCACTGGGGCATGCAAGGGTTCCTGTGCGTTTGTGACAACGGCAGTGAACAAAAAAAGAAGGCCAAAAAGTTGTAATGTAATCTTCATCGGTGTACTGGGTATTTCATTAGGAAAAGGCCAAGACACATATAGTTTCTTCCTAGCCACTAGAATTTATTAGTGAGTCGTAATACCCCATGGAAAACTAACGGGAATTGACCATGTACCCATAATTTTGTTGGTCATTTTTAGGGCTGCAGTTATTGTCCCTTGCTTGTGGCGCGTTTTCGGTACTGGCTTACCAGAGGTTTGAAGGCCACGCTGAATATGTTGGTATCGGTACTCTCCAAGGTAGCACTACTGGTGAAATAGAGTCGGTCCCCATCGGGGGTCATATACGGATAGAGGTTGCTACCGGTGGTGTTGAGTTCCTTAAGGTTTAGGGCAGGGGTCCATTGCCCCGCTACCTTAAAACTGATGTAGAGATCGCCGTAGGAAGACAGGTTTTCGGCGCGTTGGGAGGCCTCAAAAACAAGGATGTCGCCCGATCCATTGATGCCCAGGTTCCATTCCCCCAAATCGGAGTTGATCGCGGTCCCCAGGTTTATGGGTATGCCAAACCCTTCGGTTACGCGTTTTGCCATGTACAGATCTCCCTGTCCGTATCCTCCCGGCCGGGTAGACGCAAAATAGAGGTTACCCTGGGCATCTGTACGGGGGCTGTATTCGGTGAAGGGGGAGTTGATGGGCGAGGGCAAGCGGCGGGGCGTTCCCCAGTTTCCATCCGCTTCCCTTTGTGTTATCCAGATATCGGCGGAAGTTTCGCCCGTGTCCGAGGGCCGCGAGGAAATAAAGTACAATTGGTTCCCATCTTGGCTGAGATGGGGTGCCCCATCGTTATAGGTGCCCGAAAAGGAGGCCAGTTCCGGAGGGGACCAGCTACCGTGCCGTTTTACCGATCGGTAAATAGAACTGCTCGATTTTCCTTGTCCCCATTTACCGGGCCTACGGGCAAAATAGAGTTCCTTCCCATCCCTGGAAAAAGTGGAAGAGGTTTCTACCTGAGCGGTAGAGATCAGGCCGGGTTCAAAGAGCACGGGTACTGTGGCATCCTGCGGCGCCTGGGCCAACAATAGAGCGCTCTGTAGTATGAGCATACCCCCTAAACACAATTTTCCCAAAGTAATTTTCATTATGTGCTCCATAGTCCGATGGCTGATGCAGTGTTTTGACATTATCTTCCGATTTAGAAAAGATAGTAAAAAATCAGGTAGGTCATGCCCACATTAAAACCCATATGACCACTGACCGCTCCCCATATGGAGCCCGACCTGGTTTTGACCGGCTTTCACTTTAGCGACCGGACCATGTTTCTTGCAAAATATGCGATTAGGATTGCAACCACTAACAGTCCGATCCCCCAGTACCACCAAGTATTTGTTTTGGTAAGCGCTATTGGTGCCGTATCGCCCATAAGCACAAGCCCGGCCCAGTACTGGGGCGAAACGGTTCTTCCTTCTGCCGAAGCAATATAGTCCAGCTTGGCGGCTCGCAGGGCTTCGTCCTTGGGAAGCCCCGTAGAGAGATATTCGTAGAAGGACGCAATGATGCCGGAACTTGATTGCTCGTCTATTTTCCAAAGGCTGGTCAATATACTTTCGCTACCGGAATAGTTAAAGGCATGGGCCAGGGAAATCATACCCTCCCCGGCCTGATAGGTAGGCTTTCCTGTTTCACAAGCCGTTAAAATGGCCAGGTTGGAGCTCAGGTCCTGATTGTAGATTTCGTAGGTGTACAGGGAGTTGTCATTGACCGTACTGTTGTCCGAGGCGTTCTTGGCAAAGATCAGGCGGGAAAGTTCGGGGCTAATATTATTGTTTTCAGCATGGGTTCCTATGTGGATAATCTTGTGCTCTTTGGCCGATTGGGCAAAAACCTGCTTGGAGGCGTTTTCATTTAAAAAGGAACTCCCTTTAAACCGTCGTGAGAACTGTTTGGCCAAATCTACGCTAAAGGGCTGGGGGAGTAGGGTAAGATAGGTTTTGTCCAGATCTACGGAGTCGGTTATCGCAATCTGATAGGTACGCTTCATACCGGTATTGAATTCGGGCGCAAAGGCTACAAAATTGTTATCGTAAGCAACACTTTTCCGGGTTTCATCCAAGAGGAGCAGGCTGTAGTTGTAGGAAACCTCATGTTTGGCCAGAAGGCTATTTTGACCCAGTTCCTTAAAGGAGGTTATGCGGGTAGGGGTCAGCATTTCAAAACTCAGATTAAAGAGTTCCCTATCTGGAATGATGAGTACTTTTTGGGTGTTGATTAGTGATGCTATCGGTTGCCAGAGCTGTTGATACAATTCGTGCAACAATACGCTGGTTTCCTGGAAGTTGTTCCGGTTTTTGTCCAGATCGGCAATATGATGGGTAACGGGTTCATAATCCAAGGGAATGATACGCTTACTTTCCTTAGTAATCACAAAAGCGTGCAGCATATTATCAATGAATACATAGCGCAAGATGGTGGTGTTGTCCGGAAGGTTCTTTTGAAGATGGCCCAAGGGCTCTTCGAGCGTGGCGTAACGCATTTTGTGGTAGCGGGGGTACTGTTGTTTTAAGGTATCCAAAAAAACTTTCCATTGGTCCGTGGCCCGGAAGAAGTCCTGAATACTGCCGGCATTTCCCGAGGTACCGGTCAAAGAGGCATTTATGGCGTTTTTTAGCTTTTGCTCCCGATCCAGCACGCTTTTCGGTACGTCCACAAAGGCAATGCTTTTTTTGACGTCCAGACGGGAGCGAATTCTACTGTAAATGCTCGATTCGTGCAGGGACAGGATATCTGTCAAATAGTTCTCGTCTTGGCTGAGGTGGTAAAGATCCAGCCGAATTTTTTTAGCGAAATTGAACAATTCCGTATGCTCCGAGATCAGGATATTGAGGTCTTCGAAAGCGGTGATGATCGTTCTTCCCCGTTCCAGAATACGCAACCCTCGTTCAATTTCTACGAGCAGTTTTTTCAGAAAATTTTCATTCCTGTTTTTGTTGAGCTTGTACTGCGTCCGGGCCCAGATCAATAAGGCCTTGGGTTTTTGGGATTCTATCTGTACGGAGTCCAGCAACGAGGTTCCTCCCCAATGACCGTCTACGGATAATGCCAAACTTTCCTCACTGAACCTGAGGGCGTCCCCGTAATTTTTGAGTTGGTAGTGCACCTGGGCCATATTGAGGATATGGTGGAACTCCTGCACCGTGTTTTTAAAGGTACTGTTCTTTACAAAATCATAGCCCTCTTGGGCCAGCCCCAGTGCTTTTTCGGGTCTTCCCCTTTTGGCGTAGAAGAGGGACATCTCAATAAATTCGTCCAGATAATCCTTGGTATACTGTCCCTGTAAACTGCGCTTGTACAATGCTTCACTTTGTTCGTATAGCTTTTCGGCGTTTTGGGCATCGCCCAGTTCATCATAGACCGAAGCTCTGGAAACCAGTGCCGCTCCGTGCCAGTAGAATTGCGTGCCGGGATTTTTTTGGATGATTTCCAGGGCCTTGTCCAGATACTCCCCGGCCTTGGTGTACTCTTTGAGGCCCATTTTTGCTTCCCCCAAAAGAATAAGGGAAATCATGATTTTGGGGTCGTCTTCCCGTAAAAGTTTCCGTTTTTCATTATAGGAATAGGTGATGAGTTCATCGGCCTTCTTAAATTCCCCCACACTGTGATAAAAAGCCCCTAGGTTGTCCACGTACATGAGCTTGAATTTCTCTGCCCTCAGTTTTTTCGATTCATCTTCGGGCGCCTTTAAATACTGCTGAATATTGGAGATGGCGTTTTTGCAGAACCCGATACCTTCCTCCACCCGCCCGGTGGCCTGTAATAAAACAGCAATATTGCTCTGTACCAGGGAGGGTCGGTAATAGTTGTTCATGGCATCTGGTTCCATTTTTTCCAGGGCCTGGAGGGCGTTTCTATAGAAATACATGGCGCTGTCCAGTTGGGCCGAATGCCACATCATGCCCCCTACGGCATTATAGATGGAATACAGCCCTTCATAATCGTCTTTGGGATGGGCCTTTCGAAGCTTTAGTGCCCTGAGGTGGTGTTTTTTGGCCAGTGCAATATTCCCGAAATCCGAGGCGCGTATGCCCAGCTGGTATTCCAGGGTCTCTAAATCGGCCTTTTGTGCGTCGGCAAGTTTTTGGGCGTATTGCAGGGATTCCTGGGTGGTCTCATAAGCTTTTTTGGGTGCTCCCGCATCATCGTACAACCAAGCGAGTTCCAGAAGCGCTTCCTTGGAGCGGTAATCATTGTGCTGCCCGATCAGTTCGGAAACCAAGGCCTTGGCTTTTTCGATGGCGGCCGCACTATCGTCGTTGGCCAGCTTAAAACTGCCCACGTATTTGATATAGTGAACCAAGGTATCGTAGTTGCCCTGTGCCCTAAAGGTTATCATTTGTTGCTCCAAGAAAGTCCTGGCCTTCGCATAGGCTGCTTCCTCAATCAATTTATCCAGATAACCCGGGCCGGAAAGGCTGTCGTTTTGGGCCTGTACGGCCTGTGACAGGAAGAAAAAACAACAAAGGGAAAGAAACAAACGATAGGATGGTAAGCGCCTTTTTTTCATATCGTTTTAATCATTTAACTCGGTCATGATGGCCCATGCCCTTTCAGTCTGACTTTTGTTGAAATACGCTTTTGCGGCCTCCAGATCCCCTGCTTTTAAATGGGCCAATCCCAAATAATAGAATGCTTCATCCGCGAATACGCTGTTCGGCTGCTCGCTCAAGGCGTTAAGGTAGGACATAGCCTTTTCCGCATCCGAATTGGCCAGATGGGCAACCCCTATAAAGTAGTTCAGGGTGTCATTGGCGGGCTTTTCCTCCAAGAGCCCACTCCACTGGGCTATGGCCACTGCGTAATTGGCGCGTTTGTAGCTTACCATGGCCTCGTAGAAGGCGTAATTGGCATCGGTTCCCATGGTAGTGGGCAGACCGGGATCCGGAACAAAGTATTTGGCAAACAACCTGTCGTTCGGTTGCTCGCTGGTCAAAATCCAGAAGCTGGCCAAACCGATCAAAACGGCAATGGAGGCGGCAATGGTGTATTTTCTAAAACCATTATGCTGTTTTTTGACCTCTGGCCCTTCCTGAGCCAAGGCCTCGTGAAAGTCGTCCATTCGTCCCTGAAGCGCAGCGGTTTCCACACCTTCGATAAGGATCTGGACCTCCTCCAGTTGTTTCTTTAAGCCAGGGTTCTCCTTTAGTTGGCCTTCAAAGGAGGCGCGTTCTTTCTCGTCCATGGTGTTATTGAGGTAACGTTCCATGGTTTCAAATACGTCTTGCGGTATGTTGTTCTTCTTTTCTTCCAGCGGTTTTCAATTTAATTTGGGGTCAATACCAGGGCCCGTAATTTTTCAATACAACGGTATTTTTTGTTGCGGGCAGAGGCTTCCCCTATATTTAGTTCCTTGGCTATTTCCCGCAGCGATTTCTTTTCAAAATAAAAGATGGTCAACAGATGTCTACAGGGTTCTCCAAGAATTTTGAAGGTTGCTATGACCTTGTGTAATCTTCTGTCCCTTTCATCTATATCCGTTTCATCCACATCCGTTTCCACTTTGGCACTGATTTTCGGATGGGTCTCGTCCAGGGCGGTCTTTTTTTTGAACTCGGACGATCGCAAATAGTCCGTCCACTTGTTTCGGGCAATGCGGAACAAATATCCGTTTAGCGCCGTATCGCCCTCAGGGACAAACTTTCCCAAGCGTATGTTTTTCCAAACCGCCGTAAAGGCTTCCTGATAAATATCCTTGGCCTGCATCTTGGACCCGCTATTTTTTAAGATGTATTTTTCGACCTTAAAAAAATTGTCCTGATACAGCTTTTTTAAGGCACTCTGGTTATTGGCCTTGATGCCTTCAATCAGCTTTTCTTGATCAGTGGTTCGTTGGTTCAATCGTTTCTTTCTTGGTAGCGGATTACTAATGTTAAAAGATACGATTTTTTTGTAACGGACTAGGGCTTAAGTCCCTTTGTACTTTGCTTAACCTCTTTTTTTGTTTTCATTGCATGTATTGACTTTAAGGGTTTAAGGAAATTTCAACTTTTGTGGGGGCATCACCATTTATCGAATTTTAAATATATATAGGGAGCAGTGCCCACATGCCCCCTATATACAAACTAAACTAACACAAGCTACTCTGTAGATTTTAAGGTAACTACGACTTGTGCGTACCCCTCAAAAGTGTTATAAATATCCAACACACGCTGATAGGCCGCCTGTGTACCCTCAGAGCCACAGCCCGATGCTCCACCCTGTGATCCCGTCCCTGAATACCGGAAGACGTAGTCCCCGTCTTCGTTCAGATCGGCCGCTTCATTTTCCGGACGCCAGATGGTTCCCGATCCCACATAAGTGGGGCTGGCATCTGGGCTTGCCTCCATAATCCTTAGCTGGTATTGCACCACTTCCTTCTTTTCCGCGGCCAACAGGGCCGGATCAAGGGGTTTAAATCTATAGGATGCCTGTACCGACCATTCACAGTAAATTCCATTTACTGTAGGCGGGATACCCAAAATTGTAGGATTGTCCACAAAGAATATTTTCTTATTAGGGTCATTGTCGATGTTTATAACAGCTTCCGCTTCCTCCCAAAGCAAATACTCGCTGTCTGTTTTCTGCTTTCGGTAGATGAGGGCCCTAAAGGTCTCCTCTCCATCTTTGTCCTTATCCAAGGCTTCGTACCGTACATTGTAGCTCCCCTTCTTTTCCAAGGTTACCTGATTGGTTTTCCCATTGAAATGCCCAAATTTGCCACTCGTAGTCCATACCACCTTGCTTTCGTACACGTCATTGTCTGCCAGTGGCAGCCCATCGGTCCGTTCAAGACGAAGCCTCAATGACGTATTTCCCTGTATGGTAATGCCTGAGGGTTTGATTCTGTAGGCTAGCTTTCTTACATTGACCCTTGCGGTACCTACGCCCACCTTGGTGATGGTATTTCCCATTTTAACGGAAACGGTAACAGAAATTTCATCAATATTGTCGTTGTCACTTAACTGGCTTATGGGCACGGTACTGATATAGGATATCTTGTCTTTTGAACTGGTAAAGGAGGTACCCTCGTTAATGTTGTTGTCCCTTATTACGCCATATCTTCCTGTGGTAGACCATTCGTATTGCAAAACCGCTCCCTCATTGGGTTCGGGTTCCCTAAGCACTTCGAAATCTACGAACTGCCCTGGTAATGCCACTTTTTCGTTAGGAGTTAGGAGAATATCCGATTCTTTTGCCTTGACCGTCCATTCTTCCAATTCCTCGGAGTTGGACAGGGAATAGGCAATTCTTGCATAATCCCCCACCTTTAAGGTGTTGTCCAAAAATTTTATGAATTTGTTAAAGCGCCCTATTTTTCCCTCAATTTCCTTTATGTTTTGGGAAAAATAACCTCCGGTAAAGCTCTCATCCGCAACAGCGCCCACAAAAGTTACGATTGGCTCCAGCCATACCTTCATCTGTGATGCCGACCATTTGGTGTACATGTCGAACAAGAAATCTTCCAAAGCCTTGCCATAATCTCCCTTAATAACACTCTCCAAGGCTTTGGGGGAGGAGGCGAGCGCGGCCTTGGTGGCATCTGCTATGGCATTGAGACCTGCGTCCGAAACCCTGTCCTTTAGCAGTTTTTTGTGCCCATTAAGATCCAGGAAGGCCGGTAATAGGATGTCTACCGCGAACATTTTTATCTTAAGCTCCAGCAACTTGTCCGCTTCCGCAAAGGTTCCATCAAATTCGGGCTTTCCTTCTGAATAGGAAGCAGGTCCAACTACCCTTACCTTATAGGTGGCTTCGGACTCATCCTCCCCCAAGGGCAATGTGATCGGGTCGGTGACGGTCTGAAAAAAGTCGATGCCCTTACCCTGGCCATACTTGTCTACCGTGGAAGTGAAACCCCTTACCCCATTGGTCAGTTTAATGGGAACCTGATTATCGGCAATGTCGTCACTAAAGATGTCGGCATTAATGACAGTCTCCACGCCTTCCGTATTCTTAAAGGCGGTCTTATAGATAAAGGCATGTGCCCGTCTTCTATAGGTATTGGTAATGGTCATGTTTTGGAAATCAATATCGGCCAATTGGAGACCGCTCCGTATGTCCGCTCCATTAACATCCAACCTACTTGTCTTTGTGTTTAGTGAATCCAGCTTGGTAAGGCTGGTCAACTTTGCCTTGAGCACATCCTGAAACAGTGCCTTTTCCAGCATTAGGGGATCTTGTTCGAACAGCGCTCCTATTTGATCTTTAAAATCTATGAATCCAGGGATACTTTCTACCTCCATGATAAATTTCTCCTTTACATCATAGGGCAGAAAGGTAGTGCCCAAGGATAGGTACAACAATACTTTAGTGGTACTGGTCACTGAAATTTCATCGTTGGTACCAGTAATGAAGCCTGCCAGAATAACATTGTCTTCCCCATCTACCAAAAAAGCCAATTCCGGACTTTCCGCATTAAAAGGAGCTGAAGTGCTACCGTCTGAACCTACAGGAGTGTCTACAAACAGTGTGGAGAGCTCGGTGGTGGAGAGGTCCAATCCGGATCCCACAGGTAGGCTGACCGATACATCAACGGTTTTAAAATCCCCATCAACGGGATCTTCACCGCCATCGGGATCCTCCCCACCATCGGGGTCTTGCTGCTGCGGATCCGGGATTTGTGCAATGTTGTCGTCTTCCTTGTTGCAACCCAAGCTAAGGGTAAATACTACCAGGAGCAGGGCCATGAGTTGTTTTGCGTTTTTCATTTGGTCATTCGTTTTACGTTATTGTTCTCTTCCTTTCCCTTACATCGGGCGTGTTTAAAAATGTCATCATCGGTTGCGTTCCAACTTGGTCCATTCCTTGTTGTTGAGGTTAATGTCCCCATTGGGGCTATAGAACAGGTCATCGCTCTTAATGTAGTTGCCCTCACTGTCCATCCAATAGTTTTTGGCATAGCCTTCTACCTGGTACTGTTGTCCGTTGGGATGGTTGACGGTCTCTTCGTCACGGATGTTATTGATAAAACCCTGATGTCCGGCATCGGAACCATCGGTGCCCCGTAGGCGTTGCATATAGGCGTTGTGCCTGGCATCACTGGCGGCGTACTGCCCCTTCATGTATTGCTGATGGGATTGGAACTGGGCCTGTGAAGCCTGCATACGTCGCTGATGGTCCACGGCGGACTGCTGTTGTCTGCGCTGCATCAGGAGGTTTTTGTAGCGCGCCCATTCCGGATTTTCCGCTTCCGAGCGCAGGGCGGTGTTCAATGCCCCATAGGCCGTGTCCAAGTGCCCGGAATCGGCCACCAAATAATCGGCCCCGTATACCCAGGAGGTCATTTGCCCGCCATAGGGGTCGGGACTATAAAATTTGATCAGTGCCAGATCTACCAAGGCCTTTTGACCCTTGTCATTGGTCCATTTTGTGGTGAGCACCTCCAGATCCACATTGGAAAGGCCTTGTTTTCTGAGTTTTTGAATGATAAACTGTTTCTTGTCCGTGGCCATTTCCTCACCCAGGTATTTGAATCCCTGGGACTGCATTTTTGGGAAAAACTCCCGCTGCATCAAGGCGCTTATCTGGGGTATGGGTCGTATTTGCATCCCATAAGTACCCATGGTACGGTTCAGTTCCTGGTTGTCAAAATACGTATAGGCCTCATGCATGGAATTGAAGGCCTTTACGCCTCCCGGGCCCTGGATTTGATAGGAAAAACCGGGAAGGGCCTTATCGTATTTATAGGAGGCCATGGAGACCACCTTCCAATCCGAGGGATATTGTTTGCTGTATACGACCATACCGGTATGGGCGTCCTTGTATTGGTGCTTTTTCATCGTTTTTGCGCTTGTGGGTGAGGTGGAATGATGTGTGGTTGAGGTTTTGTCCGTGTGCTGTGCGTTCTGACAGGAAAGGCTCAGGGTCGAAAAAAGTGCGAAACATGCGATCTGTACGGTTTTCATAAGACTGTTTTTTAGGTGCTACAGTGGTACATCGGGCACGTTGTAAAATGTCATCATACTTTAAAGGAAATGAGTGAAAGAGTGAAGGTTGTCATCCCCAGGTTGCTGATGACATTTCTCTTGGGTTCCGATGCTTGCCAAAGCATTAATTAAACACCAGAAATTATGAAGAAAGTACTGTTAGTTGCCGTTGTTGCCGTATTCGGTTATACGGTATCGGCCCAGGATGGTCTAAGGGTCGGCCTAAATGCCGGCATCCCGCTGGGGGACAAGGGGGATTTTGCCTCTTTTGTGGCCAATCTCGATTTTGAATATGATTTTTCCGTATCGGAAACGGTCCATGTTGGCGTAGGTTCGGGGGTTACCGTATACTCTGGCAAGGAGGACTTCGCCGATTTTAAATACGTTCCGATCCTTGCTTCGGTAGATTTGGAAGTGAGCGATGGCTTTTGGATCGGGGGCGATGTGGGTTATGGGGTTTCGCTGGAGTCCAACATAGACGGCGACCTGGTCTACCGCTTTCAGTTGCGGTATGCCGTTTCGGATCACTTTGACATTAACGGCCGGTTCAGTTCCTTTTCATCCGGGGATCTGGGCACGCTTTCCAACGCCAGTCTTGGGGTAGGGTTTCGATTCTAATAGGATCTGCTATAAAACAAAAAGGGGAGGCCAATGGCTTCCCTTTTTTTTGGCCCTTTTTTTCTTCCAAGCACCGGATCACGGGCAAATCTCACTTCCTTCTCAGGACAGGCGTCTTCCCACTTATTACCCAAATTGGCCGCGTATTACATCAGATTTCCTTTACAATAATTTAATCCCGAGTTTTAATTGGCGCATAAAAGACAATGGCCCTGGTATGGGCCGCCCTCTCCCTTCATTTAAGCTAGCTCCCAAGCGAAATGCGCCTAGTTAAAACCGATGGATTATGAAAAATACACTTTTGTTATTATGTGGGCTGCCCTTGTTCGCTATGGCCCAGACGAATACCTTTCCCGCTTCCGGGAATGTGGGGATTGGAACTACGGACCCTGGCAAGGAATTAGATGTCAGAGGAAAAGTTCAATCCTATGAATATGCCCTAGTAGATCGCTCGTTTGGCACTAATACAGATTATACGGCATTTTATAGGGAAGATACCGGTAGGGACCATGTGGTACTCAAACTAAGAATAGGTGACGATGCTGTGGGAAGTTTTAATATTGGCTATAGGTACTGGCAAACAGGAGAATGGATTTCAACCTTTTTTTTAAATAATTATGGCAATCTCGGCATCGGCACCACCACCCCAGATGCCAAACTCACGGTAAAGGGTAAGATCCATGCGGAGGAGGTGCGGATAGACCTTTCCGTACCCGCGCCCGACTACGTCTTTGCGGCCGATTACAATCTCCCCGACCTTAAGGAAATTCAAGATTATATCACGGAACATGGCCATCTGCCCAACATACCATCCGCTGCAGAAATGGAGGCCAAGGGCGTAGAGCTGGGTGTCATGAACATGAAACTCTTGGAAAAGATTGAGGAGTTGACGCTGTATACCATAGCACAGGAAAAACGGATTGAGGAGCTCTTGAGGTTCAAGCAAGAGCATAATCAAATAAAGCAAAAGCTAGACCAGCTCGAAACCATCCTGCGAAATCTATTGAAGAACTAAAATTTATGCACTATGAGAGCATTCCTGTTGTACGCAAGCTTTTATGTCTTTACCCTAATGTCCGGGCACGCCCAATCACAGTACAAAATTTCCTTTAGCTATGATGCTGCGGGCAACCAAACCTTGCGCAATCGTGTCTGTGTGAACTGCAGCCGTTCGGCCAAGGTGGCGGATTCCACCATCGTGGCCTCTGTAGAGGACCAAGGGGCTTCGATGGGAGAGGATTCTGAAAATTTCGGGGAGTCAGGAATCGTGATCTATCCGAATCCGGTCACGGATATCCTCACTCTGGAATGGCGGGATACCCGCAAAAAAGTAGCACAGTTGACCCTGTTTTCAGGGATTGGCCAGCAATTGTTCCAAAAAAGCATCAATACCCACCAGGGTACCATGGGCCTGAATTTTAGCACCTACGCTTCCGGAAGATATATCGTAGTTGTGCTGTACACGGACCGATCAAGCCACAGCTTTCATGTTATCAAAAAATAGCCGGGCTATGAAAAAACCCTTACTCATCTTAAGTTGTCTTTGTATCGCCTACTTCGGACATTCCCAGGATACCTTTACCTATAAAACAGTCAAAGCGTCCCGGGTTGCGGAGACTACAATAGCGCTCGAGGATGTTCCCCAGGAAACCGGAACCCCCGGCAGTAAATCCATAAATCTCTCCTCAAAGGGAGGCGGTACGGTAAACGGTGGTACGGTAGGAGAGCTTTCGGTATCCCCCACAGGTGCGGCCACCTATACGGTGCCCATTGACGTTCCCCCGGGATTGAACGGGGTACAGCCAGAGATTTTCCTAAATTTCAACAGCCAATCTGGGAACGGCTTGGCCGGCTGGGGCTGGAACGTTTCCGGGATTTCGGTGATCACCAGAATCCCAGCTACCCAATTTCACGATAATAAGATTGATGCGGTAGATTTTGATCTTGACGATCGCTTTTCGTTCGATGGGCAGCGCTTGATCCTAAAGACCGGCACCTATGGCACAAACGGGGCCGTCTACCAAACGGAAAAATATTCCAACATCAAAATTATTTCCTATGGCAGCCATCCCACCTCTGGTGTGTCCGGCCCAAGTTATTTCAAAGTACTCTATCCGGATGGGTCGTTGGCTTATTACGGGCATACCTCCAGCTCAGCGAATTCCAGGAGCCACACGGACTATGCCATCTCCTATTGGGAAAATCCGCAGGGCGTGCGCATCAAGTATTCCTATGCCAAAGCCAACAATACCTTGAGCATAGACAAGATTACCTATGGAAGCCGGGGTACAGCATCACCGATCAATGAGATCAAATTTGTTTTTGGAAGTCGGAAACGCAATGAACAATCTTATATCAACGGCATAGGGTTTATACGAAAAACCATATTGACACAAATAAAGGTAAAGGGAGGCAGCACACCGTATCGAAATTATGTATTACAACATGATGAAACCTCTTTGGGCTATGATCGCTTAACGAGCATTCGGGAAATGACAGGTGACAATTCCATAGGCCGTAGCCCGATAACCTTTACTTATGGTAACACAGCTGCTTCCATTAATTCAATAGAAAGGGTTTCACAGCTTACCGTACAGCACATTGAACAACGCAATGCCGAAGTTGTCTCTTTGGACATCTCCGGCAATGGCAAAATGGATTTTATCGTATACCCTAAAACCGGAACAGATGCCAAGAGAAAATTTTGGCTGTTCGATGATATCCAAGACGCTGGCAACCGTAATTTTCATACGGAAGTCAATACCGGCCGGTTCGAGGACATCTTTCCGGTAAGTTGGCTGAACCATCAGCAGAAATTATTGCCCAACCAAGGCTTGGCGGTTGTTCAGAACATCTCCAATAACCGCGTAAAGTTCAAGGTGCTGTCATCCGGGGGCGCCGTTGCGCCCATTGCCTATAAATATGAAAAAACCTGGAACGCCCCTACCTATACCGAAACTTCTTTTTGTGGTATTGCCCCACGCCAATATAGGATTCCCCAAAAATACCTTTCCGGCGATTTTGACGGGGATGGCCTCTCGGATATCATAGCCTTGGGCAAGCCGTATTCCTCTACCACTTGTTTGGAAGTGATTCCCAATCCCGGTGAGCCCTGTGGATTTGAAAGCAGTGACCCCCTTCCCAATGCGGCCAATGCCCAGAGTAGCGGTTCCGATACGCAAAACCAGGCTACGGCACAAAATGTTTCTTCGCCCCCCTGCTGCCAATGTGAAACTACCGCCTATTCTTCATCACGTATACATCTGATCAGATTGGACCGAAGGTTGACCAGTAATTTTGTTTCCGGAATTGGGTCCCTTTCCCGTGGCGTTCAGAATTCCGACAAGTTCCTGACCCTGGATGTCAACGGCGATGGCAAGACCGATATCCTGCAGTTTCGAGAGGGAAAAGTATTTGTATATGCCTTAAGTAATAATAATAGTGCTTTGCAATTGCTTTGGACGACCACGGATAGCCGGATAAAGCTGGAGTTCCCCATCTTGCCAGGGGACTACAACGGGGACGGCAAGGCCGATTTTATGATACCCACGGTAAACAACAACAGGACCTTTGCCACCTTCCTGTCCGCCGGAAACAATTTTGTGAAATCCGAAAAACTAGAGCCCTTTGAATACAAGGCCATAGATTTCAGCGTCAGGAATACGATATTCACCTATAATTTGATTCCTGTGGATATCAACGGGGATGGTCGTACCGATATCCTTGACTACCGTACCCGGACCCATCCCGCACCCCACCAAGGGCGTCAATGGGTCTATGTCTATCAGAATACAAAATCCACGTCCACAACCGTGGTTCCTAAATTCTCCGCTACCGGATCGGTACTTAGATATGGAAATTTAAGGCATTTCCCCATCCCAGTATTTCTTTCCTCGGATAGGCCCAACAGCAATCTGGACTTTGCCACTATCAGCGACCGCTATGTCACGTCCTTTTCGTTTACCAAGGACCATAGGGAGGATGTTACCTTAAAGCGGGTCACAAACAATGGCGTAACCACCCACATAAAATACGATCAGGTTAATCCCCACTATTCGGATACCGGCGATGCCGATTATTTTACTGCTTATTCCCCAAGCTATGGGCAAGCATACCCTTTTGTCAATATCAATGTGGCGCCTTCCTTTAAGGTGGTCCGGGAGTTGGTGCATACATGCTCCGGTCTTACCCGTACCCAAAGACTTTATTATAAGGGCGCGGTGTCCCATGCCGGAGGGTTGGGGTTTATAGGCTTTAGGGAACTGAAACGCTCCAATTGGTACGGGACCGGGGTGGGGACCTTATGGCATATCTCTAAGTACAATCCTTCGCTAAGGGGCACGATCACCGAGGAACTTACGGCAACCACCTCCATCTCCAACCCCAGTAAATACCTAAGCAAGACCAAGTATTTCTACGACGAGTTTTTGGTGGCCAATCGCGGTTCCCCGATCGCACCCGTATACCGGACGAGTATCAGTCGCAATGCGGCCATCCCGGGCCAGCAGACCGACGAGGCCGAGGAATTCATTACGCTCATCCCCGGCTTTAGTGCCAACGGCACCCATGGCACCTATTGGGCCAAGATCGTGCCACCGGAGCAGCAGCCCGGGGCCCCAGGCTATGCCGGGGTATACGACGTACGTTTAAAACGGCTGGAAAACCACAATGGCCTTACAGGGGTCCGTACTGCGGAAACCTATACCTATGATGCGTACAACAACCCTTTGAGCACCCTGACCAACTTTCCCGGAGGGAGTCGCACCGTAGCCCAACAGTACAGTACCAATACCGGGGCCGTCAACAGCTCGTACCATGTGGGCAGGCCCACCAGGACGATGGAAACGGTGCGTTTAAACGGCAACAGCTTTAGCACCGAGGAACGGTATACCTACAGCAACAATCTGGTTACCAAGATTCAAAAAAAAGGAAACGGCACCTCCTGGCTGACGGAGGATTTCCGGTACGATGCCAATGGCAACGTGCTTTCAAAGACCCTAAGCGGCCCTGGCATGACCGCCCGTACCGAGCGATTCGAGTATAGCGGCACCTATGGTTCCCGTTTTTTGACCAAGTCCATCGACATAGAGGGCCTGCAGACCGTGTTTACCTACCAGGCGGCCACGGGAAACCTGCTGAGTACCACCGATCCTTATAACCGTTCCACCAGCTTTGCATATGACAAATGGGACAGAATCTCCAAGGCGACCGACTATCTGTCCAAGGAAACGCGCCATACCTATACCGTACTGGGCGGTGGGGGCCTGCAACATAGGGTCGATCATGCCGATGGGGCCAAGGAATTGACCAATTACAACGCTTTTGGATGGGTCACCAGAACGGGGGTACTGAGCCTAAATAACACCTGGATTTACAAGGATTATGAATATGATGTAAGTGGGCGGAAAAAACGGGTGAGCGAGCCTCATGGCGGATCGCCCAGCCAGTGGACCACCTTCGCCTTTGATGCGGAAGGCCGTTTGGTTACCCAACAATGGTATACCGGGAGAACGATCAACACCAGTTATTCCGGGCTGTCCGTAACGGTAAACGATGGGATAAAGAGCACCACCACTACAATGGATGCCCTGGGCAATACGGTAAAGATACAGAACCCGGGCGGCACGGTAAACTATACCTACTTTGCCAATGGGACCATGAAAACTGCTGACCATGGCGGGCATGTAGTTACCGTGGGCATTGATGGCTGGGGGCGCAGGACACGCCTCAACGACCCCTCGGCGGGCACCTATACCTACACCTATAACAGCTTTGGGGAACTGTTGACCGAGACCACGCCCAAGGGCACCACCACCTATGCATACGATGCCTTTGGCAAACCGACCTCCAAGACCATGACAGGCGATTTGACGGACCATAGCCTGGCCTATGTGTACGACAATACCACCAAACTACTCACTACAATCAATGGGCGGGACCTCACCAACAGCAACAGGACCTATACCTATCAATATACCTACGACAGCTACAAACGCCCCGCTACGATTACAGAAAATACGGGCCTGGCCAGTTTTGAGCACCGGACCACCTACGACGGTTACGGACGGGTGCACAAGGAGACACAAATTGCGGCCCTGACAGGCGGTGCCTCCAAGACGGTGACCACCCGGAACGGCTACGACGCCTCCGGTATTTTAAAGGAGATCTGGAACGATGGCACGACGGACAGACTCTGGCAGTTGAACCGGCTCAATGCCCGGGGCCAGGCCCTTTCGGTAACATTGGGCAACGGGATGCACAGCACCAAGACCTACGATGCCTATGGCTACCTCACCGAAATAGAGGATAAGGAAAGCGGCACCGACCCCACCGTGGCGCTGCATATGGAATACGACTTTAATGAACAAAGGGGCACGCTTACCCGAAGGAAGAATTTTGGCTTTAACTGGCAGGAGAATTTTGGGTACGACAACCTGGACCGCCTTACCACTATCAGCGGGCATACTTCCCGGACCATGGCCTATGATGCGCGGGGGCGCATCACCAACAATTCCGCTTTGGGGAGCTATGCCTATACCGATACCCATAAGAAATATAGGCTCACGCAGATCGATCCCAACATGGCGGGCGGGACCTACTTTCAGCAACACCCCACCCAACAGATCAGCTATAATGCTTTTAAAAAACCTGTGGAAATCCGCCAAACGGACCATGGTAGGGCCAGTTTTGAATACGGCCCCATGATGAACCGCTCAACGGCCTATTACGGCGGGGAGGATGAGGCCAGGACCGATAGAAGGTACCGCAAGCACTATTCGGCCATTATCCCGGCAGAGATCGTGGAAGATAGGGATAGCAATACCACCAAGATCATCACCTATGTGGGCGGCGATGCCTATACCGCACCCATTGCCCATATTAAAGGAACCGGGACCGGTGGGGTGGACGAATACCATTACCTGCACCGGGACTATCTGGGCAGTATCCTGGCCATTACGGATGCCGATGGCGATGTAAAGGAGCAACGGCAGTTTGGTGCCTGGGGCACGGTAGACAAGTTCCGGGACAGCGGCACCGGCACCACTTTTGGCCATGGAAGCCTATTGGGGCGGGGCTATACGGGGCACGAACACTTTTTTGAAGTGGGACTGATCCATATGAACGGGCGGATGTACGATGCCCAGCTAGGGCGGTTTTTAGCACCGGACAATCACATCCAGGAACCCTTTAATCCCCAGAATTTTAACCGGTACAGCTATGCGCTGAACAACCCCTTGATGTATGTAGACCCGAGTGGGGAGTTTTTCTTGGAGATTGCTGCGCTAATTGATATTGCGGTTAAAGTTTTTTTTGTGGCCTCAGCAATTTTAGGAACCTATAGCTTTATAAAGAATTTTAGTGGTGGTTCGGGATCAAGGAGAAAGACGGTGCCCGCACCTAGCAATAATGGCAACAACTCCAAAATCTCCTCGAGCATATCCGGACCGTCACGAGGTAATCCGAAATACAATTTTGAACTTTCCGATCGATTCGAGTATAGTACACCGATTATTCCAAGTACTAATTTTGGGAACAACCACAGTGGGAGCGCATATGGAATTTCCCAAAATGGCAGTACCTTGCAGGGAAATGACGGTTTTGGCATTACGGCAGAGGATGTCGTGGATACCGCACTCGATTTTGTTCCCATAGCCGGTGGCATCAACGATATCCGTAAGGGGATCCGGGATGGCAATGGTTGGCAGGTGGCCCTGGGAGCGGGGTTTATCGTATTGGATGTTTTTACCCTTGGATCGGCCTCTTTAATAAAGGGGGCGGTAAAGACCGGGGTGAAAGTTGGGGCAAGGGCTGCAGCAAGGAACGCTGTAAAAGGTGGCGCCACTACCTGGAATCAGTTCCAAAAAATGACGGCCGGCCAGTTTGCCACCCGAGCGGAAGCGGGAGCGGCTTGGACAACTTTCAAAAAAAACAGTACAGTTTTAGGCTCCTACAATCCTGCTACCGGAGGTTACGTGGGATTGGCTGAAAAATTAGGCGCTAGATACTTTGATATACCTTCAAGGATTTGGAATAAAATGTCTTCAGCACAACGCTGGGCGGCGAATCAGAAATTTCTTGATAGAATGATTGCAAGAGGGGATAATATAATTCTTTCTAATTCTGCGTTTAGAGCAGAACCAGGAACGTATTTTTATAGAGAATTAAAGTACTTATATTCAAAAGGTTATAAACCTACCGTGGATGGAATGTCTTTAATTAAATAATTCATTTTATGGATGAAATTCTTAAATACGAAAATAGAGAAAAGCTTTACAAATTTTTAGTAGAGGAGTTTAGCTTGGTTAAAAAACTGGACAGATATAATCCGGATAGTTTTGGGAATTTCTTGATTGTTTTGGAAGCCAATGATTTTTTACTCACTTATGTCAACGACAGATCTTTTTTGACTATCAATATTGCCAGTAAGTTAGAACCAGATAATGGTTTTGCTTTATCTTTTGTAAGAGATTTTCTTTACAACCCTGATAATATGAATGCTGATGAGCAAGAAATGGATAATGTTAAACGAATCGAAGAATTGAATAGCTTCTTAAGAAGGGATTTTGCAAAAATCAGTGAATTGTTCAATGCTTACAATTACCCCGAAACAAAAAGAAAAATTGATGAGTTGCTGAAACAGCAATTTAAAAGAAGATATCCCGATAGCGAGGATTTATAACCCGTTGGAGCAGAAGTTCTTATTAAAAGGGGAATTATTTCACCATTCTAATAATACTGAAATGACAATACAAGAATTACATATAAAACTCAAAGAATTAGAAATTTCCGAAGAAAAATATTATTTGCACGGGGTTTATGGATCTACAAATGATGATGATAAACTTTCGCTGACAATTAAAAAAGGAAAGCATTTAACTAAATACGAAGTATATTATAAAGAGAAGGGGGAAAAACATTCAGTGAGAACGTTCACTGAGGAAGAAGATGCCTGCCAATATATCCATAAACGCCTAAAAGAAAATAAAGAAATGGAGAATAGGTATTCAAAATAATACACCTTCCGCTAACAGGGGTTCTAAATGTTTTTTATCAGATGGAGCAAAATATGATTAAGAATTATTTAAAACTTCATCCAAACGCATTTCAAATCATTAACTAATGGTTGAAGGAACAGAGTATTTAAAATCCGTAAAGTTCTTTTATTCCTTTCTAAAATCAGAATTTGGTTTTAGCAAAGTGAATGATACAGTTAATGGAAATGCTTTTTACGAAGTAGAATACAGAGATGAAGAAAAAGCAATTTCGATTTCTTATGAAAATATAGAGGATTACTTGGAAGTAATTGTATTTAAGCTATTGAATGGAGAAATACCGAACTATGATGATAAATCGCAAACGCTCCACATAAATCAGCTTAATAAATTGATTATGTCAAGAGTTAGTCAGACAGAGATAGATTCAAATGCCGAATACTTTTCTAGGTTTATACCAAAGGGCGAATTAGAAAGAAAGCTATTGAAAGGAGCAATAGAATTGAGGTTATGCTTAAGGCATTTTGACCAATTGGATCTCGTATAAGAAAATCTTCCGCTAGCGGGGGGTCAAAGTAAACCAAGTGTATCCGAAAAAGGTGAATTAATGGAATATAATTACTAGTATCTATATTTCTTAAATTTGATATATAAAGCAACAAGTTGTTATATACAATTGTTACCTGCAAGCTGAAAAAACCATATGAAGAAAACAATACTACTTATCTTATTGACAATTACAATTACTTCTTGCAACAGTCAAGAGGAAATTGATTTTAAAGTTGGCTATTTACCAAACCTTAATTACACATTAACGCAAAAGCAGATTTCGGAAAATAATGTAAAATATATCGCTTCGGACGAAATATTGCAGAATCTCAAAAACAATGGAATTGAAAATCCGTCAATTACAAAAGACACAAGTCTATTAAAAAGCATATCAAAAACTGGCGAACTGAATGGAAACGAATTTCCGATTGACATAGAGTTGTTAGAATCAAATAATCCGACTTTGGTTAGTGGAACCAAATTTTTCGGAAAAGCAGTTGACGGAAAAACTAAAATTGATTCTATTTCTTCAACGACAATGACAGAAGAAAAAAAGAGAACATTACTTCCAGCTATGGAATCGATGATGAACCAAATTAAATATCCAGAGAAGAAAATAAAAGTTGGGGAAAGTTTTGAGCAGAAAAACCCAATGTCGATCCCAATTGCAGATGTAACAATCGAAATGGAAATTAACTCAATTTATACTTTAAAAAAAGTAGAAAATGGAATTGGATATTTTGACCTTAACCAAGTCTACACTATAAAATCTGCGACAAAAGATTATGAAATGGAATTAGACGGAACAGGTGTTGGACAAATTGATTTCGATATTGAAAAACAATTCTTTACAAAGTTCTATTTAGAAATGGAAATGAATTTAAAAACTGAGTTAGAGGCGTTTAGTATTGAACTACAAACGAAAAGTATAACTGACCAAACGACAGACATCGAGAAAGCCAGCAGGTAACAATGTATATAAAAAATAGCGAAAGTTGTTGCTAACACCAAGGTTTGGGCCCCCAGCTAGCGCTCGCCTGCCTGCCGGCAGGCAGGTCTCCTCCTTCACCACTTGTCGTGGTTCCGGCGGACAAGTGTGACGAGTGCTTTTACCCACAGGTTTTTAAAAGTTGAAAGGTATTACAGACAGCAATAATGTGGGTTTGTAGTCTTATAATGATACTTGAAGAAAACTACTTAATCAACGACTTGGAAGACCTAAAGGAAGAAGTCAACAAATACCACCTGATTGGATAAAGCCAAACTTGATATCACAAATTGTGACGTCAAGTCTTTTCATTTACATATCATAAAGAGTATGGGGGATAAACTGATTATACCCGATGAAGTAGTTGCAAGTAAGATTTACTACATACGTGACCAAAAAGTAATGTTGGACAGCGATTTGGCTGAACTCTACGAAGTAGAAACAAGGGTTTTGAACCAACAAGTAAAACGTAATTTGGATAGGTTTCCAGAAGATTTTATGTTCCAGCTATCGGAAAACGAATGGGAAACTCTGAAGTCGCAAAGTACTACATCAAGCTGGGGTGGACGAAGAAAAGCACCTTATGTATTTACGGAACACGGTGTACTGATGTTGTCAAGCGTTCTGAACAGTAAAAAGTCAATTGCTGTGAACATCCAAATAATGAGAGTTTTTACCAAGCTTCGTGAAATGCTGATGGACAATCTGAACTTAAAGCTCGAAATTGAGGAAATCAAGAAGAAACTGTCCAACCAGAGCAAGAACATAGAATTGGTGTTCAATTATTTGGATGAACTTATTGAAAAAAAGGAAAAGCCCAAAAATAAAATGGGCTACAAGAAATAGTCCCCTCCACTAGCGCCACACCTTCTTCTCCACCCACTTATTACCCCATGGCACCACATATTACTTGACGTTTTTCATTTAAACCTTATTTATGGTACTTAGTGTTTGTAACCGCTGCTGGGCATGCTCCATAGGGGTAGTCTCCTCTTTTACCAATTGTGACAGTTTCGGTGGATAAGTCTGAGAGGGCTGTTTCCGGCCTTTGAATGAAAAAGATGGACCTACAGAAATGGCAGGTATTTTAAAATAATTAAAAAATGAGAATAATTAAGATTGAAACCCTTCTAGCGGGGTCCAAGACCTCAGTCAAAGGAGCTGTGAACAAATACTTTCGTAAGAAAGCAAGGAAGGCTTTACGGAAGGGAGCCAAATCAAGAAGGGCCACTAGGAATGGATAAACAATTGTTGGTGAAGTAATGAAGCCGTAAGCACCTGGGAAGAAGAACATAAGACCCTTACAAGGCTGCTTTTACCTACTGAAATCATATCCAAACCATTTGAGAAGTGTAAAAGTCATTTTTTACATAATCAAATTCGCCTTCTCTTTGGCTACGCCAATCTCTACGATGCTTCCTGAATTGAAGTTCAAAAAATCAGATTCAATACCATCGCTAAAGATTACCCCTTTGGTGGGCATTTTAGATTCGATTTTTAAAGTTTTTCGTTTTGCAATGACACCATACCCTAGGTCTATTTGGGACATTTTGCTCAAAAAGGGTTCGCGAACCACAAACAGGAGCTTATCATCATCCCAATCCAAACCGCAATCGAATTCCTTTTTCTGTTGGTAAAAGTATTGCGTGATATTGTTGGTCATGTTAAAAACGGAGCTGATCCATCCAGTGGAGCCCGCTCCGGTCGAAACCAATATGCCACTGGAAGATTGATGCTCCCTGGTCCCGCCAAATTCCAGAACGTAGCGAGAAGATATATGGGAAGCGGCCCCAATGTAAAAATCATTAAAGGCCAATAAGGATTGTCCGTCATTCATGACGGCTTTTGCCATGGTCACCTGTTTTGAATCATGGTTACCTTCAACGCAACTTTTGATGGCCGATAAAAAGGTTTCCGGGACATGGGGCAATAAAACACCATCATATCTTTCCATATCCGGGTTTATGGCTACAATGGGAAGTCCGTTTACATATTTGGCAGTGTTGGCCACCAAACCGTCCTGCCCAAGGACTACGATCATATCTCCTTCTGCAAATAGATACGTGGGTAAAAAGGAACGAAAAAGGACTTTGTGCTTAAACAGGGGGGAGAGGCACTGTTCTACCTGTTTCAAAGCGGTGTAAAAGGTATTGTGCTCCTGTTCATAGAAACCAAAATCCTCTCCGGAGCGTTCCAGATAAAACTTGGCTTGAGCTTTGGAGTTGAATCGCTCTACGAGCTGCTCAAGCCTTGTTTTATCCCTAATGATGACCACTTTTTCCAGTTCCATTTTACTTGGTCTTTGTGCCCATTATTGCGTTCAACAGATCGGGCGAGATATTAAGGTTACCAATCTTGTCGGCATTTTCGGCCAGCTCCCTAAAAGCTAAGGCTATATTGTTTTTAGCGTCGATTCCTCTGGAATTAATGGCCATTAGCGTCTTCCAATCCAGTTCTTTATAGGGACGGAGGGAAGCATGTAAAACGTATTCCTTGGCATCTGCTTCCTTCTTCTCGTTTTCGACCTTAAGGTCTATGAGTTGTTGCTTTTGATCTTCCAAGGAAATGCTTGAAGTCATTTCCATTTCTTTGAGCTTTTGCTCGTTTTCCTGTTTTACCACTTCGGTCTCCATTTGTTTTTCGGCAATCTGTTTTTGCTTTTCTTCCACGGCGATCTCCGTGTTTAATTCACTCTCTTTAATGGTACGCTCCTGCTCTACGGCGAAGTTCCTGCGCTCATAGATCGCTTGGTCCGCTTCCTTCTGCAAAGATTCCCGCGTTTGGGCCTCCAAGGCCCTGGCCATTTCAGGATTGGGAGTAACCCCCAACACGTTGACACTTAAAATTTCGAGCCCAAGCATCTGTACCGTTTTGGAGTTTTGAACGCTATCCAAAATTTGAGTTTCTATTTGCTGCAATTGTCTAAGCGCTTCTTTAAGGCTTAATTTTTGGATAACGCCTGCAGAGGCGGTTTGGGCCTCATTGATAATCCGCTGTTGAATTTTCTCATTATCGTCCTTAAGGTAATTTCCCTTGCTGTTTACTGTGAAGTCCAATACCTCGGCCAATTGTTTTGGGTCTTTTACCTTATAGGTGATCTGTCCTTGGATGGATACTTCCTGATAATCCTTGGTAGTTTCCTTAAAGATGAATTGAAAATCCTTACTCTCCATAGGAATGGAAACGATGGAGGAGTTGGGAGCAAAGTAGAAGAAAGATAAGCCCCTGCCTTCGTTCTTGGTCTTTCCATTTTTAAAATGGATTACGTGGTTCATTGAATCGAATTTGATATAGTTAATTCCAAACATAATACAGAGTTTTAAAAATTAATTTGCGTATCTATTACACAAATATAAAAGACGTTTTTTTAACACGCAAGATATTTTGTGTTTTTTTTACACAAATTAAATATCTAAACGTAAATCGAGAGCTTAAATTTCGAAGATGATGCCTTCTTTTTTAAGTTGGAAGTATCGTTTCTTGTTGAAGCTGAAAAGACTACCTGGCCTTCCCGGGCCTTTGGAAACCTTCTCATCCAGTTCATCCAGTACTTTTAGGCTTGCAATTTTCTTTTTGAAGTTTCTTCGATCAATTTCCCTGCCCAATAGGGTAGTGTACAGTTTTTCAAGATCGGAAAACGGAAATTTTTTCTCCAGTAGTTCAAAACCAATAGGTTCGTATGTGATTTTTCCTTGGAGTCTTTCAATGGCCGTTGCTACTATTTTCCTATGATCAAAGGCAAGCTTGGGTAAACTATTAATATTGAACCATTCCGCTTTTTTGGCATCCGTGGAGGCGCTAAGTTTAAATGTATTTGGTTTTACAAGTCCAAAGTAAGCCACAGAAACCACTCGGCCCCTGGAATCGCGCCCAAGGCCACCAAAGGTATACAGTTGTTCCAGATAGTTGATCTTAACACCGGTCTCTTCAGAGAGTTCCCTTTCCACCGCCTGTTCCAGGGTTTCATCTGCCAATACAAACCCACCTGGAAGGGCCCAGGAATCTTCATAGGGCTTATACTTGCGTTTTACCAGAAGTACGGAGATATTCCCCGACTCGTACCCAAATACAACCGCATCTACGGTAAGCTGGATGGTGCTGTTCATTATATGCGTATAATATACGCAAATATAAAACAAAGATTAGAATTATGGAATTGCTCGGTTAATACGCCGCATTCAACCTTTCAATTTCCCTTTTGTAAATGGCGTAATTTTCTTTATCAAAACAGACAAATACGACTTTTTCCATGAAGGACCGTTGTTCTTTTACCGTTTGAATCGCGATGGCAGCTGCTTTTTCTTTAGGGAATCCGTAAATCCCTGTACTAATGTTCGGAAATGCAATGGACTTTAATTCATTTTCATTCGCAAGCTTTAAACTGTTTACATAGCAATTCCGTAGTTTTTCCTCTTCCGAGGACGCTCCGTTGTTCCAACGGGGTCCGACCGTATGGATAACATTTTTGGCCGGTAGATCACCGGCGGTCGTAATAACCGCTTCGCCCACTTTACAACCCCCTTGCCTGTTTCTGATCTTTATACAGGCCTCCAGAATTTGTTTTCCCCCGGCTTTGTGTATTGCTCCGTCCACTCCGCCACCCCCGAGCAAAGAAGTATTGGCAGCGTTGACGATGGCATCGATTTCCAATGTGGTAATATCGCCTTGAAGTAATTCAATTTTCATTGCCCAATTTTGCGGATAAAATTTACCTAATGGATATAAAATTAGTTATTCCAACGGTTAGGTCACGCAATTTCTGGAATTTATTGACATGGATTTCCGCCAGCGGCAGATCCGCCCCATTCGGATACTATAGGTACAAGAAACACTTTGCACTCGCTATTGTTTATTTTCTGGGGTATCTGAAACCGTGATCCGCAGATCGATTAGCTCTTCAATTACGCCTTCGTCCGTTTGTTGCCGAACGATGATCTTATGGTTGCCAACACCAAACACCGGAGGGATCGGGAATCTGAATACACCCTTGTCGTCAAATTGAGTTTGTCCTTCCCCCTCGATATCGACCTCATTGCCGTTGATTTGTATGGTGACGGGAAATTGCGGGTCCAGACCATAGGCCACGATTTGGAGATTTTTGACCCTACTTATAGGCACGCCCAGTTCACCGTCCATGTTGAGCCGTATGATCGGGGCTTTGGGACGAACCGTGGGCAGTTGTGTGGAATCGACCTCCTTTTCACTGAGAACAAGCCCTTTCAGCAGATCACCCTCCAAATAAATGCCCTTTACCAACGTTTTCCGATCTAGGAGATCCACAAGATCTTTGTTCTCATAAAGCAGTCCGTTACCGCCACTTCCTATACTGACCTTTACAGGGATGGGGATGGCCCCGCCTTTATGGTCGTATCCTTCAAAAGCACCCCCATCGATAAAGATCTCAGAGACTTTATCCGACTCCTTATCGTAGCTAAGGTCCGTGATATGGGCATTTTTGAGAAGGAAAAAACCACAGGAAGTACAATCTTCGGCGATTACAAGCTGCTTTAAGGGTGTTAGGGAACCCCTGGACCACAGTACAGGCTCCTCCGGAATTTGTACAAAGGGCAAGCTTACCACCGGTCCTGGACAATCATAGCGGAATCGCCATAGACCGCGACCATAGGACGAAATGACCACTTCACCCTCCTCAGGGAAAAAGAAAGAACTTACATAGGGGATATTTTCGGAGCCTTCCACCTTTTCCCAGCTGCCACCACCATCAAAAGTCTGAAAAACTCCAGCGTGTTGGGTCCCTACCATAATATGACCCCAACATTCGGGGTCAAAACCGAAACTACTGATCTGGGAGAATCGGTCCCAGTGAAATTTAAACTCGCCCGAGTTGGTGACCAGATCCGTTAGGTTGGCATCATCCATCCAGCTAATGCCACCGTCTATAGTTTTTCTGACCACATCGTTCTCGATATCGGGTACCATAATAAAATTTGGATCGCCCGGGTTTACACCAAACACTTCGTACCAGGCAAACATAGTGGGGAAGGTGCCTAGGTTGCCATATCCGGTAAGTTCGGATTGCACGACCGTAGACCCTAGGAAGCCAGAGATCCGTTGCAATCGTATATTGGGCGCGCCGTTGGTGGTGCCGGGCTTACGAATGGCCAGGTAGATAATGGGGTTGGTGGGAGGCCCTACCGCCAGCGGTAAATTCATAGCAACCTCGGGGAGGCCTACTGGAGAGGTCCAGTTGCCGCCGGTATTGGTAGTTCTGGCCAACCGCCACGCGGTGGAATCGAGGTTGAAGTGCTGCTGTGCATAAAACTGGGGTTTGATCAACGAGGGATTACCGCTATTCCTAGGAGGGTTGTTCCAAGCAGCCTGTGAGGTAAGAACGGGCCCGGAGCTGTAATTGCCACAACCGGCACATGCTACCCCCGTATGGGTGGTCTGTGCCCCGGAAAGCGGCCCCCTTGGAACATGTAAATAAAAGCCCTCGCAGCACCTTTTGTAGGGCCAGGTGGCCCCGTAATCTGGGGAGGCCCAAATATCGTTGTCCTGGGTTGCAAAATAGAGGTCGGTCTCACCGATATCACTGGCTTTTTGCCCGGTTACCTCGGTAATCTGCAGGGCGGCATATCCGTCACCGCCCGCTCCGGCCATGGTCCAACTGGCGCCATTGTCCGTGGTTTTGTGAACGCCCCCATCGCTAGCCAGTAATATTGGGGTTTTTCCGTCGGTCGCAAAACCCATGTCCGCTGGGTCGCAGTGGTCCGAGCTAATGTTGTTCCAGGGACCGAACCCGTGAATGGCCCCGTGAATGACCTCGCGCCGCCTCAACTGGCATCCTCCATCACTGTAGTACAGGTCTATCTTGTTATTGCCCCCATTGAGTGCCGCTTCAGTCAATAGCACAAAGGGGGGGCGATTCCAACCGTTCTGGCTCACAATAACGCTCCAATTGGTACCAAAGTCCTGCGAGTAATACAGGCCGTTCTTGGCATCCCCACCAGCACTAAAGTTGAATGTAAAATAAATGTGTTGACTGTTTTGCTTGGATACCGCAATCTGATTATGCTGTCCGGCCCCGCGATTGCCCGGTAAACCGACGGTACTGGTAGTCCAGCTGCTTCCCCCGGTGGTGGAGACGCGTACGGCATTTCCACTGAGTACCACCATCTTATCGGCCGCCGGGGTGATTACCGCACGTATGGAGTTTGCGCCAAGTCCAGTGGCCCCGGACAAAAAGTCCCAGGTGGCGCCCTGATCATCGCTATAGAAAAGACCGCAGTCCGTACCGGCCCAAAGCCTTCCGTTGGAGGTATCAAAGGAAAGGCAATGCGCGGCCATGGTGTTGGTGCAGTTGGCTGAGGGGGTATTCATAGTGGCCTTGGACCAGTTTTGTCCCCCGTCGGTACTTCGGTAGATTCCGCCACCGCTCACCGTTTTGGAATCCACGTTGGCAGCGGCCACCACAATATTGGGATCTGTGGGAACGAACATCACGTCCCTAAAAACGAAGCTGCTTGTCTTGCTTACGTGACCCCAAGAATCTCCTTGGTTCCCACTTCTGAAGAGCCCCCCGGTCTCGGAGGCAACAACGATCGTATTATTGGAGGTAGGGCTCATTGCCACGGCCACGGCCCTCCCGCCGTTCGGGATATCGGGCTGTCTGGAGGTAAGTTTGGCGCATGTGCAATTGGTAAAGAACAACGGGCTGATTAGCAGGAGAAACACATGGGTTCTCGTAAGCTTGAATGTCATGACAGTAAATTTAATTTCGTTTAAAAAGGAAAGTGCAATAGTGAAATCACGCTAAAGTATACTGCTCGCAAACCAGCAGTTTATTCATACCGAATAGGTCAGATAATTCTAAATATAGGGACAGTTAAGGGATTTTTTTCAGATTTATGTGCAATCGGTGGGATATTTTGTATGAATGATAAGGAAATAAGCTGCATGCGCACTTAAAACCTTCAACAGTTTAAATACATCTTAAGAAAATTGCATTCAAGTCCACTCCCCGCTACCGTTGGCCCCATATGGGCCGAGCATACAATTTTCCATCCCTTATAACCACCGCCTCACTTTTTTGGCATAGGCCGCATAAGCTTCCGGAAATTTGGATTTTAGATAGGTTTCTTCCGGCAGAACCAATAGAAAGTGCATGAGTAGCACGGCGATCAGGGATCCGATCATCCAGGCCACGAAATTGAAGCATACGCCCAAACCCAGTACCAGTAAGCCGCACCCCAAATAGGTGGGATTCCGCATTTTGGCATAAATACCCCATTGTATGATTTCCGTAGTGGGTGTTCCTGGTGCCGAAGGTTGCTTTGCCTGGTTTAGCGCTTGCTTGCTCTGGGCTATCAGTACCATGCCCATTATGGTAATTAGTGTTCCAAGAGCAATTCTACTATAAATGGATAGGGGCAAGGACCAGTCCCAGAAGAGGAAATATTCCACCAGCGCTCCCAGGCCAAAAATGACCACTAACAGAAAATCGGACGTTCGGTAGATCGAGCTATGGGCGGCATCTTTTTTCATAAGGTCCAGGGCTTAGGATGTAGCTCCGGGATGTAAGTCGCGACAGTTTTCAACCTTGTTTCAATTGCGCAAGCACCTCCAGTTCCCTGGCGCGTTCCAGTCCCACAGCCTCTTCGCCGGTGCCAAAAACGATATTGGGATTTCCTTCTTGCTGATGCCAGGCCAGGCAGTCGTCCAAGGTCTTTTCCAAGGGGGTATGGCTAAAGCCTGCGGCGATGGATTTGGCATTGCCGATCTGCATAAAGTAATCGTCCGAGATCGGTGCCCATAGTGGCAGATCGCTCCAGGCATATACTTCCTGTGTGCTTAAGAACTCCTGGCTGGACCAATGCAATTCGGAACTTGAATTTAGGTGCGTCCTGGCAGTTTCCAAAAGGGTTTTCCAGCTTAGGGTCTCCTTGGTAGGTCCCACGCAGTTATAGGCGCCAATAGCCTTGCGTTCCGCGGCTGTGATGGCGAAGTTGCCCACATCATTGACGTCTATAAATTGTACGGGGTCGCTGCCGTTACCGGGCGCCAGGATGCTTTCGTTCCGCTGCAGCTTGATCAGCCAGTACAGGAGGTCATAAGCGGGATCGCGCCATCCCTTGATGGGTCCCGGCCTAAGTATGGTATGGTGCTTCGGAAAACGACTGGCGACCAGTGCCTCCGAGGCCGCCTTTTCTTCGGCATACCCCCAGTCCGCTTTATCGGAGGGCAAGGACACCATAGGATAGTCCTCGGCCCGGTTGGGGACCTCAAAATCCTTATAGACGGCCACGCTGGAAATAAATACGTAGTGTTTTGTATGGTTTTGTAGCGCTGAGGTGGCTTCATCCACCAATTTGGACTGTTGTGGCCATACATCAATGACCACATCCCATTCCTGCTGTGTTAGGGGTTCATAGGCCATCATCCCTTTTTCTCTATCCCCTTTGATCAGGGGCAATTCGTTAAACAGCTCGGGATTGGTGATGCCCCGGTTAAAAAGCGTGATGCGATGTCCTTTTTGGCGTCCGGCCTTTACAATAGCCTGCCCTAGAAAGTCGCGCCCGCCCAGCACCAGGATATTCAGGCCGTTGGAAGGATTATGGCAGGACGCCAAGGGTTGGGTGGCCAGCAACAGGCCGGCAGCCCCCAGGGATTCTATAAAATATCGTCGTTTCATTGGGCTAAGTGATTGTGTGTTACTTCCTAAGATATCAAAAAAGAGGATGTGCCTTGGAAGAGATAACACTTTTTAACAGCCTAATGTTTCCGAGAGCGGGACGAGTTTAAAATTTGGATGCTAAAGAAAAACCTTAGAATTTCTAAGGTTTTTATCTAATCTGATACGCTTAAAAAAATATATTTTGGGACAACTTAGCGATTTTCATTCCCCCATTTTTAAAACCTAACCAAATCGTCCGAACACACTTTTCCGTGTGTCGGTATGGACGAACTTTGTTTTTGACAGATAAGAAACCTTAATTGTTTGAACCAATCATATGACCAACCAACACACCTTTGAAACATCAAAGGGGAACCTTCAGTACCTCGCCAAAGAACTCGCTCTTAATCATTTTGACGCCTCCACCATTGATTTATACCCTGAAATTGGAAATGAGGCCGAAAGAAAAAGAAGAACGGATGGTTTAAGAACCGAAAAAGTTTTTTTGGACAAGATTGACCCTAACGGAGATAGTCAGAATATCTTTAGCCTAACAGGCATTGTCCAAAATGAACAGGACAATCCGAAATATCCAGATTCTAGCACAGAACTAGCAAAGCACTCGCGAAATATACTGGTTATCGGAGCGGGATGTTCTGCCAATAGTTTTGAAAATATTCCCTTGGCTCCGGCCGCAATAGAGGAAATAAAACAAAAAATTACGATCGCACATCTTCCGAAATCTGCTAAAACGGAAGATGACATTATTACCCTGGATTATTTTATAAAATTTTGTCAGCATTTTAAAAAAAATAGAAACAACAAGTCCGAAAGTTCAAAGTATTATATGGAACTGCCCAACAGTCCTTTAAAAAATGAGCGGTTTAACAAACATCTGATAAGACAGTTTAATCAGGAATATAGTCTATTAAGGGAGATAGGAGAAAAGTATTTGGCGAGTATTAGAAAGTGGAAACTTAACCAGTATGACTACAAAGTTGATACTAAAGTAGAATTTGAAACTTTTCTGAGTATACTGGCAAGCATTCTTCCTATGGATAGAGTACGTGACGCGCTGTCCGAAACCTATGATTTTCAAAACGCTACCACACTTTTTTACAGCATAGTGGCACACCTTTTCAAGCATCGATTTATCGATGTCATCATTAACTTTAACTTTGATGAGCTTTTGGATAGGGCGATACTTGATGAGATAGGTGAGGGAGGATTCGATATGATTCTCTCCGATGGTGATTGCATTTCTCTCACACAACTTTCGAAGAATGGAAGATTAAGGCAGCCTCTTTATATTAAACCTCACGGAACCGCCAGGCATAAAAGTAGCTTACGATTCACAAAAGATCAGTATCACGATTTACCTCCTGAGATAAGAAAAACACTGATTGATCTTATCGCCTCCAATGACGAAGGATTGATAAAACGAATCAATTTGTTAATTGTTGGTTTTGATATGAACAGTATCGAATTCAACGAAATCCTTATGAAACATCTTCCCGTTGGATCCGCTATGTTCTTCTTTTTTAGAAACGTGGTTGGCAATCAAGATGAAACGAATAAAAAAGCACATAAGAAGACCGACAATTTGCGGCGTCTTTTTGAAGAAAACGGAAGGATGCCTAGAATTTATTTAATTGGGAATGAGTACTTCACAAAACAGCATTTGGGACAAGATTATTCTTTGTTAAATGGAACATCCGAACCTTTATTGGACTATTACGGAAGTTTGGGAAATGTGTTTAAGGTTTTGTATTGGCACATTTTGGAGTTTTTTGATGCCAAGTATAAACCCAGAGACATTCATAAGCATTACTTGATTTCCAATATTTTTGGTAATAGGGAATTTTGGAAACTCCTTCCTAAGGATAAGATTAAAAACTCAAATGGAAAGGAGGGAAAAGGTACTTCAGAAAAGTTGTACTCCAGGACTTATTTTAAATCAAAAGATTACTACAAGGATCGGGTATTCATAGAGATATTGATAAACTTAGCTATAAATAACGGGAGAATTGACCCTGTTATTTTAATGGCTGGTAATGCGGGACATTATTATTCGGAGTACACAAAACAATTTGATGACAACAAGGATAAAACTAAGAAATCCTTGCTGGAAATGCTTCAATTTTTTGAACTGGAAAACGGCGAAAATCCAAATTCCTTGGGTATTCGACATCTTAAACTTTCAGAAGATAGGAAAGTACCCTTGTCGGTTTATAAAGAAGTTTTTGAAAAAATCTATGCTAAGGCTAGCAAGCCAAATGACTTTTGTTCCGAGTTTTTAACCGAGTATTTTAAATTGTGTGCAAAATATAATCGAGGTGGGTGCGACAAAAAGACCCTTAAGGAACTGTTTCGGAAAATTGTGATTTCCAATAATTCAAAGATACATTCAGAATTTCGGAATACCCAGAATCACATTTTTGAAAGATACCACCATTCAGATATTATAAACACCAACTTGCATCTGGATCTTCACTTTACCATTGGGTTAATGGCAAATCGAGATGTAAATGCTATTTGTGTGGTGGCCGATAATGGATTTCAACTTGCTAAATTTTTACCGCAAATAGTGGAGGACGACCGGGACATCAAAATTTACCTAATTGCCGAAGATAGTTATAAAGAATTGCATACGTACAAGGATAAAAAACAGCGTACGATTGAGACCTTAAAATTATGGAATAGAGATTTTTTCCGGCAAGAAGAGAAGTTAGATTTGCTTGAGGATAAATTGAGGATTATCTATCTTCCCGTAGTTGACCATAACAGGCATATGACCTTCTTTTTGAACCTTCAGGGAAAGGACTTATTGGCCCATGAAAAGAATGTTACAAGGGCGATTTATTATTATAAAAAGGGACTGTCTTCAAAGATAAATCCAATTAGGATTTATGAGGAGAACAATCTAAAATATTTGCTGGAGATGTTTAACACCTACTCCGATAAGGCCCTTAGTTCTTATATGAGAAATAAACTCGGATACCAAACTAAAGTTCCCTGGATTTATGATGATATTGAAGACCTGAAAAAAATGAAGATATGATTCTAGGTAGACCTCTTAACAATCTCATTGTTCCGAGAGCCGGGCGAATTCAGAATTTGGGAACCAAATAAAAACCCTAAAAATTCTAAGGTTTTCCTATAGGGATACAAGGGAAATAATTCCTAATTTTTAAATCTACACTTCGCCCTATAGTTTTAGTCATCATCACCTACAGCTTTCTGGAAATGAAAAAATACCCACGGATGGGGATTTTTTGGAAGCTTGCTATTGCGGAAGTTTGTTATGTTGAACGATTACACCATACGATATAAGCAAGACTTTGGAAGCTGCCGATCAAGGCATCCCTCGAAGCACCAATACTAATCTAAAACTACAACTATGGATTTAATCAACTGTGTGGATCTTTCCAACGAATCGGATTATCAGAACATCTATTCGAGCCAATTGTACGGCACTTTTTTTATGGTATATGCCAAGTTTAGCACCGAAACCTGTGATGGAGGGTATAAAATAAAATCGATTACCCTTAGACTGCTGAATTACAAAGGACCTATCAACCTGGGCATTACCCGGGCAAAATTAGTAAGAATGATACATCCTGATGCTACATCAGTGCTACTGAAAATTGAAGTGCAGGCCTTGCAACCTTCCAACGTAGATGTTACCGTGGACGTAGCTAGGGATATGGAATGTTCCATTGGGGGCGTGCTACAGGTTGTCAGAGGCTTAAAATCGCTGGGGTCCGATTTTGTCGGTGAGGTATTTGAAAATGAGTTTAAATATAGGGAAGGCTTTGAGAAATCAAGCAACGGTGATATTGAACCTGTTAGCGAATGTAGAGAACCAGAACCCGAAAACAATTATGATATGATTGAAGATGGGGTACAGTTTGACGACATCAAAGGCGGATACCTTTGCCCAGAGTCTACCAACAGAGTGGTCCGTTAAAAAATACTGATTTTGCGTAGCTATAGCCCCTTAATTTTCTGTCTTATCCTCCATTATTTCGCCACCTATGGAGCTTCCCCTTTGGACGATTACCTGCATGCATTAAAAACGCTGGACTATAAGTCGGCCATGGAACATGCCAAGGGTATGGGCAATGCAGCCTTGCAACGAGAGTGCCAACAATTGGTGGATGTGCTCCACAATCCGGGACAAGAGCGGGAGACCTTTGTACTACCGTACCAGGATTCCGATGAAGTTGGGTATGCCGTCTTCCTCATAAAAAAAGGACTGTATCTGCTCTATACGGATCCCTACAGGGCGGGCCCCTTTGAATTGCTGAATGAGGCCTATCGATTGGCGCAGGAACTGCGGATAAAGGAACTGGAGAAACTTGCGCTCCTGTCCATCCTGAGGGTCTATAACAACGAATTTTCACAGTCCAATGACGACAAGACCACCTATTTGGACCGTTTTGAACAGCTGATCGATACCCCAGAGGACGCCTTTCACTTTCGGATCAACCTGTTGCACTACAACCTAAAGAACGTCTTCTATAAGGTAGAATTGAATGCCGACTTCGCCAGGGAATTTGAGGTGTTGATGGAAGGCTTTCCTTCTACCCATGCTTTTTGGCCCATGTACCACTCCTTGGTGGGGGTGCTCCACGAGGTGCTCGGAAACGATGATTTGGCCATTGAATTTCACCAAAAGGCACTGGATACCATCTGGGACGAGCCATTTTTGCGCTACGTACGGTTCCGCTCCTATATCCACCTTTCCGAAATTATGAAAGGGATGGAAAGGTACGAGGACGGACTGAGGTATGTTGCGATGGCCAAAAAATATAGGGACCCGGTCGATTCTGTACGATCTAGCTACTATATCAACCACTATGCCTCCTTTCATCATATGGGCCTGGGCGATTATGCCACCGCCTTTGACAAACAACTGGCAGCCATTGATTTGCAGAAGCAATTGGAATACAACAAAAATGCCCTGGAAATCTCCAATCTGAACGTAAAGTTCCAGACGGCCGAAAAGGAAAAGCAGATTTTGCGGGAACAACAGCGTGCGGCACAAAACCGGGACCTGTTCGTCGGAGCTGTGCTATTGTTACTTCTGGGCGGTTTTATTGCGGTCTTGATCTATAAAAATTCGACCAAAAAACGGGAGCTGGCCGAACAGCAGGAACAGATCCAAAAACAGAAAGTAGAGACCCTGCTAAAGGAACAGGAATTGGTGAGTATCGATGCCATGATCGCGGGGCAGGAAAAGGAAAGGCGAAAAGTGGCCAACGAACTGCACGATGATTTGGGGAGTCTCATGGCCACGATCAAACTGCATTTTGACAATATGAAGATTAACAAAACCGATCCGGCGCTAAAAAATGCGCAAAAGCTATTGGACGAGGCCTACCAAAAAATTCGAAGTATGGCACATGCCAAAAACTCTGGCGTAATGGCCAACCAGGGCCTGTTGCCCGCAGTGCAAAAAATGGCCCAGACCATCAGCGGGACCAATGCCCTGGCCGTTACCGTGGAGGAGTATGGCCTTGGTGAACGTATGGAAAACACGCTGGAACTTACCATTTTTAGGGTCATACAGGAGTTGATTGCCAATATCATCAAACATGCTGGGGCCACCCAGGCCAGCATTCAGTTCACCCAACATGAGGACAATCTGAATATCATCGTGGAGGACAACGGAAAGGGCTTTGATATGGCCAGGGTGGAAAAGACTCGGAGCGGTATGGGACTCACTACAATCGAAAAACGCATAGAACATTTGGAAGGGAACTTTACGGTAGACAGCGTATTGGACAAAGGGACCTCCATTTTAATAGACATACCGCTATGATTACCGTAGCCATTGCCGAAGACCACCAGGCCCTGATCGATGGCATCCAGTCCTATGTGGAATACGAGGAAGACATCAAAATTATAGGGCATGCCAATGATGGGGAGGCCCTGTTGGAGATTGTCCGGAAAAGAACGCCCACCTTGGTGCTCTGTGATATCCGTATGCCCAAATTGGATGGGATAGCGGCGGCCAAGATCATCCAGAAAGAACACCCCACCACCAAGGTGATCGCCTTTACGATGTTCGACCAGGAGGAGGCCATACGGCAGATGCTCGATGCCGGGGCGGTGGGTTATATCCTTAAAAATTCCTCCCTCCAGGTGGTGTTGGAAGCCATACGGACCGTGGCCGGGGGAAGCACCTATTTTGATAAAAAAATACACTTGCCCACAGCCGAAAAGAACACCTCCAAGAGCATTCTATCGTCGCGGGAAAAGGAAATTCTGGGCCTGGTCGCCCGCGGCAAGACCTCCCATGAAATAGCGGACCAGCTCTTTATCGGAAAAAGCACAGTAGACACCCATCGGAAGAACATGATCCGCAAGCTTGGATTGAGCGGGGCAGGGGAGTTGTTGCGCTACGCCTTGGAGCGGAAGTACGATTTTTAGGGTCGTTTACTCGGAAATACTATCATTGACCACCTCCCCAAGGATATTCAATTCTTTTTCCAAATAGTATAAGCCATTGAGTTTGGGCTCATAATGGGATGTGGCCACATGATCCGTATTTTCGGCCAAAACCCCGTCTTTATTATAACGTTCTATGACCTGAATCAATCCCGAAGGCGCCAAGGTATATTTATAGATGGCAATGCCGAGTTCATCTTCGATCAACTTGTTGTCATCTCCATAGGTCGTGGCCTTAGTGGTCTGTCCCATATCGTCCCACTCGTAAGCGACTTTGTGATATCCGTTTTCACCTATGGTCCTCCGCCCATGACGATCAAAATATGCATAGGTAAGGGTATGTCCCAGTTCATCCAGTACGGATCGTTCTATGGCCACCCCATATTGGTTATTGGTACGCCTGTTTCTTTCATCAAAGTATTCGTAACCCGTAATTTTCTGTCTTTTGTTATACCTATAATTAATGGCACTGACCCCATCCCCATTACTGGTTCTTTGATGGTTGGAATCATAGTATTCCACTCTGGTCTGATTGCCATACAGGTTGTAAAAGTACTTTGTAATAGCTACCCCCTTTTTTAACCTGCCCTCCTTGTTGTACTCAAATGCAACGGAATCCAATCCCGCTTTGTTGATATAAAAATGGGTCTTAAAGGTACCATCTAGTTGCGCAGGGTCCATTTTGATATTGTAATTGGAGCGCTCAATAAGTTGATTTTTTGCGTTGTATTTGTAGACATTGTAGGTTACACTGTCCGTGGCATTTGCCAGTTCGTCGTTTGCATTAAAATAGGTAGTTTTTAATTTGTTTCCCCGATCGTCGTACTCCCAGCGAATAATCGCTACATCTTCCTCGAATTCTTTGGGATTTCCAATGGAATCATAGGCTACCGTTTCAATTTTGTTGCCTCCGCTATCGTAAGTATAGGTATAAGTTACAGCCCCATCCTGGATTTTTGCAAAGTTTTCATCCGCATCCAGATACGTTTCCTTTACCACTTCTTTTTTTGTGTTCAAGGTTTTTCTGGTGATGGCAATGTCCTCGTCACTTTCAAAGACAGTATTATAGGCATCCGCATTGTATTCCAAGATGATGCTATCACTAGGGTAGCTATACTTCAGTGCCCCGTATTTGTTGTCGGTAAACCTCAGGACATATCCCGGATAGTAGTACGCTTCAAATGCCACCCTGCCTACGGAATCATAGTCTTTTGCTTTATAAAAGTAATCATCATTGGCTATGATGGGCCCATGTTCAGCGTTGAACCTTTTAACACTGGTCTCCCTGTCGTATAGATCATAGGTGTATTCATAAATGGAAGCCCCGTTATGGTCATAGGTGTTTTCCCCTTTTTCATCCAAGGAGGTGACCTTGATCACATTGCCCCTTTCATCATGTGCATAGGATAGGTGATAATCGTTCAGATGAAAGGCAAAGTCCCCATTTTCGTTATACAAACGGTAAGAGGATCTAAGGTTGTTTTCGTCATAGGCATATTCATATCGGGCAATATGCCCATCATCATTTTTTAAGCGGTGATGCCTGTCAAAGTTTTCAAAGCGCACGGTTCTTCCCTTTTTGTCGAGTGTACGTTTTACATGGAAGATACCCTCTTCCTTGGCAATTTTTCTTCCGTTTTTATCAAAGTAGGAGCCATAGTAGGATTCTTCCGCTGGGTTGTACCGCCATCGTGTTTCGAACACAGCGTTCTTCAGGGTTCTCTGCCCATCCTCCGTGTAGTAGCGTTCCACGCTGTTTTTATTTTCGTCCGTAGTGCGTTTACGGATATAGGCGGATATTTTGGTGTTGTAGGTTCGGTCGGGATTATAATAATGGATTTCAGAGGGTCCTTTTTGTTTTTTACGGATTTTTGCAATGGCGGTCTTAAAATAGCCGCCATTGGTAAGCTCCCCATTTTTGTAAAACTTGATTTCCTTCCCCCAGTCCCCCACATAGGAAATCTCATAGGTTTCCCCGTACTCGATGTCCTTTTCGCCAATGGGATAGGAGGTTAGCACATTAGCGTCTGCGGTAAAGTAGATATGTCTGTAGAATTGTGTTCTGTTTTTGGTGAAATCGTAATAACTATAGATATCCTCATTTTTATAATAGGCGGTTTGGCGTAGCCAATCGTCTATTTTTAGCTCCCAATACCGCTGCTGTTTGGTGTTGCTGTTGTGATCGGTAATACTGTCATACACATCCTGTAGGCTATCGAGTTTTTTTGCGTATTTGCCTTGCAAGGATTTCATAGTAGCCAAGGAAAGACCCCCCAAACCGCTTTCCACAAGGTCTTTTCGCAACAATCGGGCACAATATTCCGTAATGTTAAAATGGTATTGCTCATGGATGAGCACATTATAACCATCGTATTCATCGCGCAGCCGCTCTGAATAATTGGGGTTCATAAAGGCGTATACCCTGGAATCATTGTCGGTAATCAGATTTGGGCAGGCAATGTTGGAGTAGATCAGTGCCACGTAATCCTCCTCCATGTGGTCTACCATTTCAAAGTCGTCCCAGACCAAAGGGCGAAGGCCCCAGGGAATTGTTTCTTTATTGATGGAACTTGTTTCATTGGCAAACCCTAAAATAAACACAGAAACAAACAACAAAATTGATAGGGCGGTAGGGTATTTTATCCCTACGTTTCGGGGATTGCGATTTCTATAAAGGAGATAATAAAAAATGAAAGAAAATATTGTGACTACATAAAACATTATCACCAATATAAATTCGGTCGACAAGTCGCTGAAAGTGAAATCGGCCTCGCCAAAGTAAACCGAGTAAAAACGAACGCCCATGTAGAGAATGAATGCAAAGAGTAGATTAAATAGCAAAATCGTTTTCGTGTGTTTTTCCACGGTGTTCCCGAAACCGTTTGTCAGGAGCATTAAAAAATTACAAACAAAGGTGGTGAACGCGAGCCAAAATAGTATCCCTATAACATTGGAGCCTAAATACTCAATGCCGATAGCTACAAGCAATATGTTCAATAGGATGGCGGGTAGCCCTTGTGCCAACAATTTTTGAAATGAAAATTCACCAGGGACTTTTGGAGTATCAGAGGTGGCAAGGGTGGTTTCTTTAGGGTCCGTGCCATGTTTGTTTTCATGAGGCTGCCCCTCTTGAAAGAACATTATAAAAATGTAAAAGGGAATCAACTGATAGAAGCCACTTTTGTCCATGTCGTGACACCGTTTTGCCCCTTGTGCCAGCACGAAATAAATGGCAGCCAGATGTGGAATCAAAGCCCAGGTATCGTCAAAATTGGAATACTCGAGCAATAGAGCGATTAGGACAATCCAAGACCAATAAAGAACGTAGCTTAAACCGTACTCCAATCTACGAATACGGCCTTCAAAGGAAAAGGGGGATCTAAACATGCTTGCCGGTTACAGGTTTGGTATATTCAGCATATAAATATAGGGCATTCCCAAGAACCAGGAAATTTCTTTCTTTTTACGGTCAATTCCTCGGATAAAGGGAAGGCTCAGGGATGGCCAATAGTTTTCTTGATGTGTTTAAGGAGTCTGGCTAAGCACCTTCATCTCCCAGAACGCTATTTACACATTTTTTATGACAAAAATCACCTAGGAATTTGCGTAGGTTGATTGAGGTGAAGTTTGAAGCTATTTTATAAAATTGTTTATTGGATGAGTTCAAAAAAACGATTAAAAAGGCATCACATGGATTTAGATTGAGAAAACTCCTGAAAAATTATACTTTTATATAAAACTTAGAGTATTTCCGGGGGAAAAGTCAAGTCAAAGAATTCCATAACGAAATAACCTAATAGTTGAGTGTCTTTTTTCATGTACCATGAGTTTTGATGCAATCCAATATAAACAAGACCATTCTTCTATGCTGCAGCGATAAAAAAAGAGCTAACTAAAACAACCAGTTGTGATTCATTAGTTCAATTTAGCTACAAATAAGTAACATTTGATCGATTAAGTTCATGGAAAGCTCTTTTATAAAATCATTTTTTCTACTTTTTTTATTTATCATCCCGGTACAGGGATTCGCACAGAACATCCCTATTGAAAATAGATTGGAGAATATTGTCGTAAAGAAGGACACTTCTTTCGTGACGCATGTTAGTGTAACATTGAAAAAGAGTGACCAAGCAATAATATATCCCATTTTTTACGATAGTGAGCTCGAGAAAATATCCAACATTCAGGTCTATTCAAAAAAAGGTAAACGATTTAAGCCTATGAAGGATATGATTATTGTTGAAGAGGATGTTGAACTTGATTATATAGCGAGCAAAAAGGTAAAATCTATTTTTATCCCCTCTGAATACGAAACGAAAATTTCATATACCGTTGAATGCAGCGAGCTCATGTATTTTTCAGATTTGCGTTTTTTTTCGAATAATACAATAGATACACTAAAATATCAAATCACAGTACCTAAAACATTTCGTTTTATCCATAATACAATTTATAAGGATTCCCTTGATTATATGGCTATTGATTCAATCAGCTCTGATAGTATTACAAGGTGGAACATTAAAGTGGTCCCAGAAAAGATTGAGCCTGATCCCTTAACGTTTTTCGGTATTTATAGGAACAAGAAAGTTCCTTTGATGAGGACCATTGTGGTGCCGGTTTCATATAAAGACGATGGGCTGAAGTACCTGAATGATTGGTATCTTCAGAAAGTGGAAACCAAAAGGGGGCTGAACCCTGAGGTCCTTAATAAAATAGATGAACTGACCAAAGGAGTATCCGACCCTAGGCAAGTGATGGAAATTCTATACAATTACGTAAGAAGTAATTTTAAATATGTTGCCATTGAAATCGGGATGGGGGCTTTTATCCCGACTCATGCCAACGAAGTATTTTCGAACAAGGAGGGTGATTGTAAGGATTTATCCAATTTTCTTTCCGAAGCCCTAAACTACAAAGGAATAAAAAGTCATATCGCGTTAGCAGCTACCTATGATCATATAAGTGATTGTGATTTTCCTTCATTGAGTTCAGCCAATCATGTTGTTTGCCTTGCCTATATAAAAGATGAACCAATTGTATTGGACCCCACCGATCCAATTCATTTTCCAGAAACACCTGTGCAAAGTATACAAAACCGTTCCATATTGATTATCAACCCGAACGGAGGAGAGAGGTATAAGATAAAAGGATTTACCCCACAGCAAAATTTAATCGATTATGAAATAGGATTAAAGGCAAATTCGGATCGAATGCTAATGGAGGGTGAGTTTAAAGCTTGGTACAACGGAATTTCAGGGAATTTTTTGAGACGCGAATTTAGATACATTGGCAAGGACAAGATGAATTCTGCAGGAAAAAGATATTACGAATCAGTATTTGGTAATCAATCTATTTCTGATTTTAAAGTAAACCATAATGCTAATTCAATAGGTGCAGAAGGCAAAATATCAATAAATGGAAAAATATTCAATGACACCAATAATCGAATGCTATTTCTTGATTTTTTACCTCGTATCATAGAAACTGAAAACAGGGAAACCCTATTGGAAGGCACTCATTTGGGTAGTAATTTCAACAAAAATGTGAATTTGAGGATTGAGATGGATGAAATTTTTGAAACCTTTGCTCCGATTGAACACACTTTCTCGGACAAGGGAGTTTCCTTGCACCTAAAAATCTCCAATCCCTCTGATTTTATCATAGAGTGCAATTATGAATTTATGTTCGACTACATTACTATCGAAAAGGACAACCATGCCATTACAAACGAGGTCTTAAAATCCTTTAAAAAAATAATCAATGAACCTATTATTCTTAGGAAAAAGGGCTAAAAAATTCATGGTATTATTGTTTCTTGCCTTGTTAGGCACGAGCGCAACTGCCAATGATAGTATTCCGGACCCTAATTTTCTTAAACATTGTAAAAACTCCGATGCCTACCTACTGTATTCTTATACAGACGTTTCATATGTCCGATCCTGGGCAAAGTATAAAAGGCAGATTTCGATAAATAACAAACTAGTCGTTAACAACTATGCCGGGGTCGATAAGTTTGCATATTTGAATTTAACCAAGTTCATAAGCAATAATTTAAATGAGATTAGCGTCAAAACCCTAAAGGCCGATGGCACCGTAGTTGAGTTAGATTCAAGTCTTGTCTTTCGGCGCAAATCCAGTGACAGGAAATTTGGACCTATAAACTACCCTATTCCCGGTGTTGAACCTGGAGATACGATCGAAACTTCTTACATATATACCGAATACCTGAAAAAGAATGAAATGATGGATTTTGTAAATCTATATGCAAATGTGCCAAGTTTGAATTCTGAGTATTCCATAAGATCAAGTCCAGACCTTCTCGTCAGATATAAGGGATACAATAAATTTCCTGAACCCCAGGTAATTTCAAATGATACGCTATTGTACTGTTTGTTTAAAATGGAAAAAATTAAGGGTCTGACCGAGAACTCGAACACCTGCTTACCTTGTGAGTTACCATACATGTATTATTCAATGGAAAAAAGCGATACCGAAATCAGAACATGGAAGGATGTATATAATCAGGAATTTAATGCTATCACCCAGCCCATTTCATTTGATCATCAAAATTCATCCTACTATGGCAGATGGAAAAGAAGTGTAATCGGCGAGGCTAAAGACAGTAGTAAATATCACCAGTTTAATCTTTTGCATAAAGATATTCTGGATAATATTCGAATGGAGCCCGCCAAAAGGAGCGAGTTGTTGAAATCGAACGGCTATTTTCTTAAGGAGAAACGTCTTAACCCCCATAGTGTCCGAAGGTTATATAGGCGATTATTGGAAGATTTGGAAATTGAATATTGGGCCGTGTTTGCAAGAAGTAAACGAGCGGGACATATTGATCCCTATTATATTAGAAAAGGGGAGTATGATCACGTCTTTTTTGCATATAGTAATGAGAATGGCACCATGAACCTTCTATATCCGCACCAAGCTTACTACAAATATCAGATTAACGAAATTCCAACTTCGATCTATAATACAAAAGCAGTTATTGCGAAGCCCTATTTAACTAAGAAAATTAAGAAAAGCGAAAAGTTTATTAACTATAATTTTGAATTGGCCGAAGTAGATTCTGTTGCCGTGAACATAATCAAATTACCCGGAACAAGCGCCCATCGCAATTACATAAAACAGACTTTTTATAGTTATGTTGATCTGGAGAAAAAAGAAACCCCGGTCAAATATAAATTTTCGGTATCTGGCGGATTGTATACTGAAATAAAAAGTTTTTTTGAACTATTGGCACAAGACGAGGAAGCAAGTGGTTTTTATGATGCGTTGACGGAATTTGAGGGAAATGAGGATGTGATACAGATTGATACTATTACCGAGACCAAATTAAGACAAACCAAACCCTTTGTCTATACAATGAACGCGGAGGGTGCTCTAAAAGGGGCTATGTCCTTTTTAAATGATAGTATTGTAAGCATTTCCCTTGATAAACTGATCCAACATAACCAGATTGAAAGTGAACAAGATACGACCGATTTAAACTATTACCTCGATTATGGCTATACCGATTATACCATGATCATATTTAATTTTCCAAGTGATATTGAAGTGTTGGATGTTGATGGTTATGATATTGATTTTAAAAATGATTTCGGAGCGTATTTCTTTAAACTAAAAGTAGTAAATGGGAATGAGGTGACCCTTCAGTCTAACTATAAAATTATTAGGGATATGATTCCAAAAAATAGATACGGGCAGTTAAAAAAATTAAACCAATTGGTAAAAGAAGCCAGGAATAAACGCGTAATCATAAAGCTAATGAACCGGTAAGACTCGTGACAAAACAAGCTCTTTTGCCAAGTAAAAACAAAATAACTTTAGAAGCATCGGATGGATAGTGTTTATGGACCGAAGTTCAAATAAACGATAATCACCAAAAACATCGAACCAAACCAATAATTGAAACATATGGACAATATTTCATGCCCAGCTTGTAAACAAGAGTACTCCGAAATCCAAGAAATCTGCGAAAACTGCAAATTTCCATTCAATGGAACCGAAAAGGAAAAATCACTTCACATTGGAAGATTTATTAACAAAAAGGGAGTTATTGTGGACTCCTCGGATGCTATTCGAAGGAGTCAGTTAATCCTGTATGCGATTGCTGGAATTAATGCCCTCTTTATAATCGTTATCACACTTACGGGCAAGATTCAGCTATTCGATATAGCCTTAAATGGGATACTAGCCCTGGTTTTTTTACTATGCGGGCTATTCATCCGACAAAGACCCATGCTACTGACATTAATTCCATTGATTTTAATTTTAGGAATTTATGCACTAAACTTCTTGGTTGACCCTTCTTCTATTTTCAAGGGAATAATCGTTAAATTAATTATCATAGGAAGTTTAATTTACAGTCTTTATTTGATAGATCGTGCCAAAAGGTTTCAAAGCAAGTTTGGCGCCGATTGAAATGTAACATTGGAATCACAAGTCTATGATACGGTATTTTATAGTCGGGAAAAGGATCGAAACAAAAATCAACTTCTATCTTATTAGGCATTTATAGGAAAAAGGAAAAATACCATTTAAGACCTAGGTAGATGATTTTCAGATAATCAGGCGCAACCCCTTTGTACTTTATACGTCTTAAAGGCAAACATTTCCAACAACAACACCCAATGGCTATGAGAACTGGTTTAAAATTGCTTTGCTATGTTATCATTGGTGTCACAATAGTAGCTTGTAATTCGGATGACAATGCAACGGAGGTATTTGAACCTACCAGCGCTGAGAACGCGGACAGGATCAAGCTATTGATGAATAACCGTAGTTTCCGACAGTTTTCTCCAGGTGTTGACGCCTCTCCCCGCAAGGGAGTCGTAATTTCCTTTTTTTCACGGGAGGATTCAAAATTGAGTTTATGGGCACAATTTGCCGAAGGGAATGTTGCCATAAGTGAATGGGAGATAAAGGCCACAGCTTATGAGGTTTTAAAGAATAGGGATTCGGAGATTTATAAGTTTGAGTTCAAAGGAATTACAACAGAACAGATGCTTCCAAATAAGTGTGCGGACTGCATCCCTGTGGATACCATAAGTTTGCTGGTACAAAATCCGTCCGACGCAGAACAAATACGCTTCAGAATAGAAACGAACGCCGATTTACCTTCCCCCTATCCGATATTTACTTCCTGGACCAAGTTCTCGGAAGACCTTATACTCTCCAATTGAAGGAAAGAGGTTTTCTTTCAATTCGATCTACAATAGTGGTCCAAGTACTTGCACAGTGCAGTCTTGATCACCATAACGTTCCAAAAAAAAGCGAATAACATCTAGGATAGCAATTTTCGATATCCCCAAAAACCCAGGAATTTTTACTTTAGTGTTCATCCATTTGTTGGGTGAGGTCATTCAAATAAATCCAAAACAACTGTATTCATTATGTCATATTATGTTATCACCCGAACGTATCTGGAAGATCGATCCGTAAAAAAGGACGTGTTGGAAATGTCCAAGGCCTCGGCCGAAATATTTAAAAAGCAACCGGGTTTGATCGAAATGAAGTCGTTATACGCCGAAAACGAAACACACATTTCTACCTATCTGGTATGGGAGGATCAACAAGCTCATCTGCGTTGCATGGAAAGTAAGGATTTTGCAGAGGTAACTGCACAATGGACAAATTTTATACAACAAGGGAAGATACGATTTGAATTGGAGACCTATGGCTTGATCAAATAGGAGCGTGGTATACCGGTTTAAACCTAAGTGCAAGGCTGATATCCAAGTGAATAGCCAATTACTCCCATGTTTCCCATTTAAAAACCAAAGCAAAGTGCTATTTTTAGACGGTAATCCCTATTCTTAGGTTTAAAAGGCTAGTCCGCAAAACTCCATGAATCAAAAAAAGGCCCCTTGGCACTTCCTCTTGCTACTCATTTTGGCCGGGGAGTCTGTATTTATTATTCCATTTGTTCTTTCACGGGTCTTTAGGCCCACCGTGCTTGAGGTATTTAATTTGGACAATGTGCAATTGGGTATATGTTTCTCCGTATACGGCATAGTAGCCTTGCTGTCCTATCTCTTAGGAGGTCCGTTGGCCGATAAGTTTCCTCCAAGAAAATTGATTGCAGTGGCACTATGGATGACTGCCCTTGGAGGATTGGTCTATGCGACTTACCCCGGTTATACCGTATTAAAAATACTTTATGGCTATTGGGGTTTTACGACCATTTTTTTATTCTGGGCCCCGATGATCAAGGCAACCCGCGTTTGGGGCGGGTCCACTTCCCAAGGCAAAGCGTTTGGGTTTTTGGACGGTGGACGTGGCTTAGTGGGGGCGCTGTTCGGAGCTATGGGCGTACTTATTTTTTCACTATTCATTACTTCAGAAATTTCCCAGGCAACGGTCTCCGAAAGCAGGGCAGCCTTTAAGTATGTGATTCTGGTGTCCTCAGGTATCGTTGCTTTTGTGGGGGTATTGGTGTGGTTCTTTATGAAAATGGGTCGTCAATTGGAAAAAGAGATTATCCTGGATAAAATCACGATATCACAAATAAAAGAGGTGTCACGTCTGCCATCGGTATGGTTGCTGATGATTATTATTCTCTGCGCCTATGTAGGCTACAAAATCACAGATGTCTTTTCGTTGTATGCCCAGGACGTGATGCTGTATGACCAAGTACAATCGGCCCAGGTGGGTACTTTTTTATTATTTATCCGCCCTGTGGTTGGCGTACTGATCGGGGTAGTGGCAGATCGTTCACAAACTACCTTCTGGTTGGTGGTTAGTTTTGTGGTTTCGTTCTTCGGGGCATTATTGTTCGCTACAGGTATGATTTCAGTTTCGATGGCCGTTTTGTTTTTTATATCGATTTTGATCGTGGCGGCCGGAGTGTACGCGGCACGTTCCCTATACTTTGCGGTGATGCAGGAAGGCCAAATCCCCTTGGTCCTTACCGGAACCGCCGTTGGCCTTATTTCGCTTATCGGCTATACGCCGGATATATTTGCAGGACCGGCGATGGGCTATCTCTTGGAAAATTCCCCGGGTGCAGAAGGGCATCAGCACGTGTTTTGGATGTTGGCCCTATTTTCCTTTATAGGCGGTATCGCCGCCTGGGGCTACTTCCAATTGTATAAAGGGCAGAAGCGGCATTGATGGATCATACGCCAAACAGGGGGTAACCCACAAGAGGAAATACGATAAAGCAAGGAATTAAAGCCGTCACCAGGAATACCTCACAAACCATCAGCATGATGTATAATGGCTATAATTCTTGTCGTATCGGCATATGCAATAAATGTTGCCAAAGTTCAAAAAACGATAAAATAGCCCCGTTTTTAAGGTTCCAAAGCAACGTTTTACCTTTGTTTTCATCTTTAGGGTAGTTTTTAAAAGTTTAAACGATGAAAAAATCTTATATCGTAATCCTGGCCCTGCTGCTCAGCAGCTGCTCCAATGGGGATGACAATTCCCAGGAGGGCACGGAAACGGGCACAGTTACCGAATTGGTGGGGGAGTGGACCTGGGTGCAGTCCACCGGCAGCATCGCCGGCATTACCGTTACCCCGGAAAGCTCGGGCAAGACCATGCGCATCGAATTTACCGAGGAAAACGTCTTTAACAAATTTGTGGATGGAGTGGAAGTGTACACTTCCCCCTTTGTAATCGATGAAGATAACATTCAATACACTACCCTGGCCCTTTTTGAAAGTGTTGGCCTGGGCTTTGACCATCAGGTAGAACAGCAGTTCCAATTTAGGGAGGGCAATACCCTGGTCCTGACCGATCCCTGCTGTGATAATTTTACCTTCCAATTTGTAAAAGCACAATAAGGGCACTTTCCATACGGCAAGAAAGACGGCCCTATTTTAAGTTCGACTTCTGGGCCTGGATGATCTTATAGTCCTTGGACAGGATTTTTTCGTTCTTTATCGTCCTATTCATGGTGTTGAGGTCCATGATCTGGGCATTCAGCTTTAGTGCCGTGCCCTCTGCCTCGGTACAGCCGTCTATTTCGCCCCTGAGCGTACCTACGAGCTCGTTTAGGGAGCTAATGGTCGCGTCCTGACTGGCAATCTGTTGATTGAACACCGCTACTTCGTCTTCAAAGGCTTCCTGAGCCAACAACAGGTTCTTGGATTCTTTTTCACTGACTTTGATGTGAACCCCAAAGATGTTTACCTCAGAGGAGTTCACCAAAAGCCCTTTTACCTCGGTTTTAAATAGGAAGAGGGCCGCTAAGGCCACTACCGCCCAAATCAGGGTCTTATAGGGAAAACTACGTTCTTTCATAATCGTGGTTTTTGATACAACAAAAGGCCTTGGAAAGCCTACCAAAAAGGCAGATCATACCCAAGCAGAAGTAAGGTAAGCGTTTTTCATTGAAAATGCAGGTAAAACTGTATGAATAGTAGGAAAGGCTGTACGAATTACAAGATTGCCCTGGCAACGGTTGGTCACCTATTCCGCCGTCCGTCCCGCAGCACTTTCACATCCCTATTCCTCGTCCTAGTTTTGAGCTTCAGGCCAGAGGCACTGTAGTACTAATTCAAAATACGGTAAAAATGAGGATCACTAAAACATGCTGTCTTCTGGGGGCACTGCTCCTGGCAACCCAAATCTCCGCCCAACGAAAGCTGTCCACCCTTGCCATTTCGGGTGAAAACAACCTACGGTACGCCTATACCCTTCCAGACGATTACGACCCCCATAAGGCCTATCCGGTGCTGATTGCCCCGGGCATGGGTCGGGACGACACCACGGTCAACCTGTTTTTCGGCCCCAGACCGGAGCAACACGGTTGGATCCTGATTGAATCCGTAGCACTTATCCGCGGCGCAAAGGTCATGCAAGCACTTCTGGATGAACTAAAACGCAACTATACCATAGAGGGCTTCCATTTCCTGGGCTACTCGGCCAACAGTGCCGGGGAGTTTGATATTGCCATGGAACTCGCTTCCGAATTTACCAGTGTAACGGGACTCCCCGGACATCCCCGCACCACGGATTCAAAAAAACTACAGCGGCTAAAATCCCTAAAAATTCAGTTTATCGTAGGGGAGAACGACAGCTGGTGGAAAAAACAGGCCCTAAATTCCCAGAAAACACTGGAATCGCTGGGTGTAGACGTGCGACTCCAGATCGTAAAGGATGGGGGGCATATCCTTAGGCATTATGCGGGCGCTCCGCTGTTTAAGATACTCAACACCTTGCGCTAGGGGGTCTTCCGTTGTTGGACTAACCGTTGGTCACATCATCCGTCGTTTACCACAAGCGCCTTTCCGCACCCCTTTTCCACACCTACTTTCGTCCGTATTAATCTTAAAATCACAAAAACATGAAACATCTAAAAATGAAAAAACTCCTAACTCTTTTGTTCAGCCTCTTTCTGGGCAATGCGCTCTTTTCCCAGATTAGTCCGGCTGCTGCGGTAAAGGCCTGGGACAACATGACCACCATGGTGGTGGAAACGGCCAAGGCCATGCCCGCCGAACACTACAGCTATAAACCTACGGCAGAGTTGCGCGATTTCGCGGAACAAATGGGCCATACCACAGGGGCCAACTATCTGTTTGCCTCCGTGGTCGGACTCCACACTCCCGATCCCATGCCTACTTCGGAAAGCAAGAACAAAGATCAAGTAATCAAGGAACTCCAGGCCTCTTTTGCCTTTATCAAAGGGGGGATGCAAAAATTGACACCAACTCAGTTAAATGAGGAAATCGATTTTTTTGGCAGTAAAATGCCCCGTTTGCAGGCCATTCTAATCATGACCTCCCACCTACAGCGCGAACAGGGGAAAAGCACCATCTATACCCGACTTAAGGGCATCGCTCCCGGAGGATCGGCCGGATGGTAAAGGCTAAGCAACTCAATTGACCGCTTGCACAGTGGACTCTTTTGCGAAACCGGCGGAAACAATTTCCCTTTGTACGACATACTCCTTCCCGTCATAGCACAGTTTGGAGTTGCCGATGGAAATTTTTTCTGCTGGTTTGATTGTATAGGCCCGAATCATTTCGGTATTGGGATTGCCCGGAAAGTTAAAATTCGCCTTAATGGCCAGGGTAATGTCCTTTTCCGTATCCTGCACCGACAGCTCCAGGGCGTCACCACAGGAGGAAGCCCGCTCTTGTATACTGAGGTGGGAAACGGCTTCCTGTCCGTACAGGTCCCCATGGGCGTCAAAACCCCCGTTGCTGTCCGTAAAGAGCGCTTCGTAAATTTCTATATAGGACAGCTCACTGATGTCCTTCACAACTGGTTCAGGGTCGGCGGAAGTTTGTTTTGTGGATTTTGCGTCCTTGCAACCAAAGGCCAGCAAGAGCAAGAGTAAGGCTATGTTTTTGGGTTTCATTGAAAATGGGTTATGGGTTGCAGCGATTTGCAAAACACTATTTTTTATCCGGACCATAAATTATCTATATTTTTGGAACAATGCCCGTTAAAAGCCCTCCATATTATTCAAAATTACCGGTATCCCTGACAAAAATGGTGCTGGCAGGCCTTCTTATCAGCCTGTTCTTTGTAATAAAGGCCTATGCCGATCATTTGATCAATCAGTACAATTACCCCTTTAGTTGGCTTCTTATCACCCTAAAAATAAGCATAAACTACCTTTTGTGGGTCGTTTTAACACCTTGGGCATATTCTTTAACAAAACAGCTCCAAAAACGGAAAAAAAATACCGTCTTCACCCTGCTTATGGTACTTCTGGGCAGTGTGTTGCTCGCCTTTGTCCACCAACTGATCGCTACAAGGGCCAATGATTTGGTCTACTTTTTGGAAAGCGGATATATGAAGGCCTTTCTTGGCCATAACAACCTAGTGGCCCTCAGTATTGGCAGCTTCTCCAGTTTTATAGAACTGTGGGTCATTATTGCGCTGTTTCTGGCCCTGGATTATCAAAAAAGGTACCTGCACAATCAAAAAGAACTGATCGCTGCCCAGCTGACCAGCCTACAGATGCAATTGCACCCCCACTTTTTGTTCAATACGCTGCATTCCATCTCGGCCATGATCGATATCGACCCGAGAAAGGCACAGCGCATGCTCACCAAAATGGGAACCCTGATGCGTACCCTCCTGGAAAATGATGTGGAACAAATGACCACGGTGGAAAAGGAGCTCCAATTTATCAAGGATTATCTGGAACTGGAACAGATACGCTATGCGGACAAGATGCGCGTGCAATACGACATTTCCCAAGAAGTGCTTCCGGCCCGGATTCCCAATATGATCTTACAGCCCTTGGTGGAGAACGCCATCAAATACGGTATCGCCCCGGCCATGGAGCAGGGTGAGATCCATATCGCCATCCAAAAGGGGAGCAAGCAGGCCTTGGGCAGTCCGCATATGGAGGTAAAAATTTCCAATAGCTCGGAAGGGGCCGCCCCGAATGTCCCAGGGACAGGCCTGGGGCTTAAAAATGTGAAAAAGCGGCTGCAAGGGCTCTACAAGGATGAGTTTCTCTTTGAATCCCGTTTTATCGGCCCGAACCACTATGTGGCGCAAATAGCCCTGCCCTTAAACACTAGGCCATGAAACTGAGATGTATTATCATAGACGACGAATATTTGGCCCGACAACGCCTGGTGAAGCTGCTGGCCGAGGAAACGGAGGTGATCATTGTGGCCGAATGCAAAAACGGTGCGGAGGCCCTGGAAAAAATTGGGCTCAAGGAGCCCGACCTTATCTTTTTGGATGTGCAGATGCCCGATATGAACGGCTTTGCCGTCCTTCAAAAACTCAAAAAACTGCCCTACGTGATTTTTACCACCGCCTATGACACTTATGCCTTAAAGGCCTTTGAGATCAACGCGGTGGATTATTTGTTAAAACCCTTTGACGAAGAACGCCTGCGTATCGCGCTACAGCGCATGTTTGAGCTTAAGCGAAAGGAAAAGGCTTCGGTATTGGAAGCCAAGATCCAGCAGCTTCTAAACACGCTTTCCGAAGAAGAGGATACCTATAGAACTTCTTTTGAAATCAAGAAGAATGGACGTGTCCTCTCGGTCCGGACGGAGGATATCGTCAGTATCCGATCCAGCGGCAATTATGTGGAACTGTTTACCGAGGAAAAGAAATACCTGTTTAGGGCCACCATGAACGCCGTGGAAGGCGAATTGGACCCGTTCACCTTTCTCAGGGTGCACCGATCTGCGATCTTGAACAAGCACTATATACAATCCTGTGCCTATACGGGCAATTCCGAATATAAAGTACGGCTAAAGACGGGCGGGGAGGTGGTTTCCGGTAGATCGTACAAGGAAAAGGTCATCGCCTTTTTGGACCAAGGCGAAAATCCGGTGTAGGAAGCATACCGGTTCAACACAGATTCCGCCCCTAATCACATTCTATTTCTTCCTTAGCGGTGTTGGCCTTAGTTTGTTCCCACAAATTGAAAACAACGATTATGGGAATCAAATGTATCCTTCTGGCCCTGTTGATGGGCCCATGCCTGGTTCAGGGGCAGGCCAAACAACGACTCATTTTTAATTCCGATGTGAGCAGTAGGGATTCCGAGCTCTACAGCATCAACGCGGATGGCACTGGGCTGCGGCAACTTACGTTTGATGCGGTTTCCCGCCGAGGGAATGACGGGGGGCAAGTGTCCCCTGATGGCAAATACATCACCTTTGCCACGTATAAATACGGGGGATGGAAGGTGGCCCTGGCCAAATCGGACTTCACGGGGCAGAAAAAATGGACGAAGGGCCCCCAATACACCTGGGGCGCTGCCTGGGCGCCCAACAGCAAAAGTCTGGTGTACAACAAGGTAGCTACCAAATCCCCGCCCTACTTTGATGGGGATGCCGAAATTTTTAGGATGAACCTGGACGGCAGCGGCGATACCAACCTAACACGGACTAAAGGCCTGGACCATAGCCCAACTTGGTCGCCCGATGGGAAAAAAATCGTGTTTTTTTCCGATAGGGACGGGAGCCTCGATATTTTTACCATGGACCCGGATGGGCGTAATCAGGTGAACCTCACCAATACCCCCGATATTGATGAATTTGCTCCTTGTTGGTCGCCCGATTCCAAAAGGATTGCCTACCACCATATGCCAAAGGGCAAGGGCAAACGCTACATAGATACCTATTCCATGGATGCCGATGGAAAAAACCGGGTAAACCTGACCGGGAACCAAAGCGCCAAAAGGAACCTCTACACTCCCTACTATCCAGGGGCGCTTCCCATCTATGGCTACCAAACGGCCTGGTCGCCCGACGGCGGGGAAATCGCCTATGCCTCACGTAGAACAGGGAACTTTGAACTGTTTTTGGTCAGGGCCGATGGCCGTGGGATCCGCCAACTCACCACAAACGGGGGCATCAATATGTATCCCCATTGGGTGGATTGAGCTTCCCTTTTAATGCCACAGCTACAGGCGATTTTTAAAGCGGTCCTTCATCGGACGCAAAAAAATAATAGAAACATTACCATTCATACAGAATACTCCTCAAATTATACAGAATTTACCTCAAGGTAGGGTGGTATATTGTATCTTAAGCTTTGGATATTTGAGGTGCCCATTTAAGAATCCCGACCCACACGAATAGCCCAAAGACCAAACCACCTTATTCACAATTGAGTTAACGCAAATCTAGGTTTTACCTGTACCGCAAGGGAAGGGTTGCCCGGATGGCGAGTGAATTTTAGTTCCCCAAGTTTTATAAAGTCAGTTAAACATGGTTAAATCTACGTATGTCAGCGGCTAACGGAGTATGGGAAGCACCACAGGTATTCAAGGTTCCTGATCAAACAAGATATGATAGGAGTGGCGCAAATATGGTCGTGGATAAGCGCGGACTGTTCGTGCTGCATTCCTTTCTTCTGCGTACCGGCAAGGTTTTGGTCTTCTGCGGCCATGTAGAAAGCGCCGATTTTGGCGGAAACCCTACGGGTGCGGTCACTTCAGATTACCGAGGGGTGAGTTATGTCTTTGACCCCAACAATCCCGGAGCAACCATGACTCCGAAATATTTCCCAACGGGACTCGATCTGTTTTGCTGTCATTACGTTCAAATTCCGGACGGACGGATCCTGGTGGTCGGGGGATCTTTGGATTTTCACGCCCATGGCAGCGTAGGGGCGAAAAACATATGTTATTTTGACCCCACTACGGAACAATGGACGCTAAGCAAAACGGGCTCCAGTACCAATGAGATGGACCAAGGGAGATGGTACCCTACAGCCGTACTTTTACCAACTGGAAACGTGGTGGTGTTCTCAGGGAGAAATGCCGGGATTCCCGAAATCAATTCGGCCGGTGAACCCGTTTTTAGGGATTTTAGAACCGGAGACCCTGCTGCTGTTCCCATGGTCGCCGGAGTTCCACAATATGTAGATGCCGGTGGAAATAGCCTTCCCTTGAATCTTTTTGAAGTGAGATCGCCAACTGGGGTACTTCGATTTCGGGTACCGGCACATATCAGTGCCCCTGGGGCAGAGCCGCATGTTATGGTAACTGATATTTCTACTCCCCGCAATTTTTTTTTCTTTCTGGAATCTACCTTGCAGGTATTTACCGCTACAGTAGCTGGAGGAGTGCCCACTTTTACTTTGGACCCAACACCAATAGCGAACCTTACCGCATTGAGACAGCGTGGTTACGATATTTCGGATAAGGTGGAGTTGTTATCCGCACCTAATTACTCGGCAAGAGAGGTGACCGGGGCAACATTTCGATTGCCCATTTACCCCGGAATGCATTTAAGCCCAAACGGAAAGATTTTCTTCACCGGAAGCAATTGGGGGCAGGAAATCGATAATCCGAATACCAGGGCACTAAGTGTCAATGAAGCTGCCGTATCCGGTTCATGGGATACCTTTGGGGGTGGGCTACGACCCAATCAACCCAACCGCGAAGAGGGGATGAGCGTGCTATTGCCGCCAGCACGGGACGGAAAAATACTTTTGTTCGGGGGCTCTTTAGCTTTGAATGCCTCCGGAGGCCCTATTATGCAAACCTCAGGAAATGTTGGATTTAATAGAATAAACAGTGCCACAGACCCCAAAAGCGCTGAGATCTTGGATACCTTGGCCAGTCCTCCTACCTGGACCCCGACTACCAATACGCTTGCCCATGGAAGAATCAACGGGCATGGGGTGATATTGCCAGACGAAACGGTGCTCATTGCCGGAGGTCACGATAATTTTAAATGGCTTAATACCGGGGCCGGGACAACACCTTCCCGAATTTGTGAAATCTTTGACGGCACAACGTTTAGGCCCGTAGCCGCCTTGACGCATCCTAGAATGTACCATTCCACTGCCTTACTGCTCCCCGATGGCAAGGTAATGGTTTCCGGGGGAGCAGATCCCAATGATCTTGAACCCGCTTTGCATCAAAACCCCAATGGTACCCCCAAACGATTTACACCACCTTTTACGAACGCTGCTGGTCAGGAACAACCTTATCCACAGTCGTGGAACGGACCTACCTATGGCGTTATAGACGCTCTCGGAAACTATACCTCCATGGCACTGAATAGGAAGGATTACGAAATTTACCAACCGCCTTACTTTTTTAAGGGCCCACGCCCAGTCATAACCGATGTGCTAAGGAACGGGAGCTCTACCGGCCAGGTCTTCTACGACCAGCAATTTGATATCACCTCACCGGATGCGGCAAATATTACCAAAGTGGCTTTTATACGTCCCGGCGGGCCTACGCACCACACCGATACGGAACAACGGTACGTACAACTCGATTTTACCTTGGTTTCCGGCAAACTCCGGGTGACCGTGCCAAACAATAGAAATTTGGCGCCACCGGGGTACTATATGTTATGGATCATGAAAGATGCAGCGCCGCCGCTTACGGGCTTGGTCCCTTGTGACCGAGCCAAGTTTATCCAATTGGCCGAACCACCTCCGGCGCCCGTTCCTACCAGTACCAATGATGACGACTGTATTATAGCAACTACTACCTTGGGATCTGCCAATCACGAAATGGTGCTTTATTTGCAGTTGTTGCGAAGGGAACTAAAGGCGGCTTCCGCTTTTGGAAATCGCTTTATCCATACCGTGAATAGGGTCTATTATTCCTTTAGTCCGGCTTTGGCCAGGATCATTGCCAAGGATGAAAGGGCCAAGGCCACTGTGCGTATGCTCGTCGTCTTGCCCACGGTGTATGTGATCAAACACACAGAAAGACTTGTCAACCTTTTGGTGCCTCCTTCAAAGGAGAAAACGACCTTAATGGTTTTGTTGCTTATCGATTCACTCTTGGGAGTTGTTCTTTTACCGCTTCTATTGGTGCTTACCCTGTATTCCATCCTCCGTCAGAACCTCATAAAAATCATGCGTGGATAACTCTGGAACCATAGAAAAAATTGCACTGCAACTCACCAATGCGCTTACCCCGCTCACGGATCGCTTGCAGCACAAAAGGGTATTGGATGTTTTTGCCGAATTCGGCCTGGTACTCCCGCAGACCAGCGTTACACCGGCCTTGGAAAATGCCATACAGCAAACAGCGGCTTCCGCCGACGAATTGAAGAATCTGGTAGAGGCACTCATCGCCGCCGTACAGACAGAGGATTTTGAGGGCATGCTCACCAAGGCCCTTGAACTGATCCAGCAGATCAAACTGCTGATCGAATCCATTGCTACCATTACGAATGAAATAAATTCCATTGGTTTTACAGGAGGCCTATCGCCTGCGGAGTTTACCCAATTTATCAACGAACTCCCTGGAAGGCTTGCAGAAACCCTGATCGTTGAACATATGGAGGGGTACTTCCCCTTCTTTTATAGACTGTTTGAACTCTTCGGACTTATTACCCTGGAGCGGAAGAATGTAGGCGATACCGATGAATTACTTCCGAACTATGTGGAGAAAAAATTGCACCTGGATCTGCTTACCGATTTCCTTGATAATCCGTTGTCTATTGTGGAGAACCTGTATAAATGGGGCACCAACAATCTGGAGGCAGAACTATTGATCAATCGGTTGTACTATTTATTTCAGTCCCTAGGTGTTCCCGTAGCGCGGAAAACGATTGCCGATGGGGACAGGCCGGCCTTGGAATGGATGCTGTTCAGCTTGGCCCCTACCAAAGGTATCAATCCGCCGGGCCTGGAAGCTACCGTGATGCTGGATCTTACGGAAGGGTTTTCTTTTCGGATACCCATTTCCGAACAATGGAGCGTTGACATTGGAATTTCCTTGCCCATTGAGGCCTCCGCCGGTCTCCGCTTGCTACCTCCGGCCCAACTGTCGCTTATTCCCCTAAGTGGAACACCACAAGGCGAAATGACCATGAAACTGGTCAGAACGGCTGCCCCGGGCGAAGGCAATATCGCTATCCTGACCCTGGGCGGCGGAAGTGGAATTTCTGCAAGGGAAATAGGTTTCGGGGTGTCCACAGCCCTGTTATGGGATACCGCGGCCAATGAAGCCAAGGGCGAATTTGGGATGGCGGGGAATATTGTGGGCGGTAAAGTGATTATTTCTACCGAAGGTTCTGACGGGTTTATCGCTTCCCTATTATCTAACCTCGATGTTGATGTCGACTTTGATCTGGGCTTTGGATGGAACTCCGGAAGTGGCTTTTTCATTACCGGAAGCGGTTCCCTGAACATAGAGCTGCCCTTGCATGTTAATTTGGGCCCTATAGACATTAGTGCCATGGTATTGAGCCTTGGTTTTGAGGACGGGGCGTTTCCTATTGAATTCAGCACCAATATCAAGGCCGAACTCGGCCCCCTTCAAGTAACGGTAGAGCAAATAGGCGCTTCGGCCAAGGTTACACCCGTTTCCGGCGTACAGGGAAGTTCCGGGGTGGTAGATCTTGATTTTGACTTTAAACCTCCCAACGGGCTGGGCCTTTCCGTAGATGCCGGTGCGGTAAAAGGAGGAGGATATCTCTTTTTTGATTTTGACCGTGAAGAATACGCCGGGGCCCTGGAACTGGTCTTCAGTGAATGGATCGCCTTAAAGGCCATTGGGCTGGTTACGACCCGGATGCCCGATGGGTCCAAGGGCTTTTCCATGATCATTATTATAACGGTGGAGTTCGGAACAGGCATACAATTGGGCTTTGGTTTTACCCTTCTGGGCGTGGGCGGACTGCTGGGACTCAACCGTACCGTACGGGTGGATCCGCTTGCCGAAGGGGTACGAACCGGTTCCGTGGAAAGCGTTATGTTCCCACAAGACGTTATCGCCAACGCACCAAGAATCATAAGCGACCTTAAACAGTTCTTCCCAACGGCCAACGACGCGTTCTTGGTGGGCCCTATGGCCAAAATAGGCTATGGGACCCCTACCTTGGTGAGTCTCTCCCTAGGCGTAATATTGGAATTCCCGGATGTATACATAACCATCCTGGGGGTCTTAAAGGTGGCACTGCCCGACGAGGACGCCGATATCCTGCGATTGCAGGTCAACTTTATCGGTCGTATAGAACCTTCCAACAAACTGCTGTGGTTCTACGCCTTTTTGTACGACTCCCGAATTTTGTTCATTACCCTGGAGGGCGGAATGGGCCTCTTGGTGAATTGGGGCGATAATTCGAATTTTATCGTCAGTGTTGGGGGCTTCCACCCCAGGTTTAGTCCACCACCCTTACCTTTCCAGGAACCCCCAAGGATCGCGGTTAACATCCTTAACGAATCTGCCGCACGGATCCGTATTGAAGGTTATTTTGCGGTCACCTCCAATACGGTACAATTTGGTGCCAGGGCGGAGCTGTATTTTGGTTTTAGTGCCCTGAACGTGGAAGGCCATCTGAGTTTTGATGCGCTGTTCCAGTTTGACCCCTTCTATTTTATTTTCGAGTTCTCGGTCGGACTTTCGGTCAAAGTGTTCGGTTTTGGGCTGTTCAGTATTTCGATCAGCGGACTGTTGGAAGGTCCTTCGAAATGGCATATCAAAGGCAAGGCCAAATGGAAGATTACCTGGTTGGGTCCAACCATCAAGATCAATATTGATGAGACCTGGGGCGAAGAACGTCAAACCGAGCTACCGCCCATTGAGGTATTCCCATTGATCGAAAGGGAATTTGCGGCGATTACCAATTGGGAGGCCATCATTCCTGCCAACAAAGGGATTCTGGTTTCCCTAAGAAAACTGGGCGAACCAGAGGCTGCCGAAGCCGATAGCGGCGAACCGGATACCAGACCCCTTGTACTGCATCCCGTAGGCAAACTGCGGATTAGTCAGCGTAAAATGCCGCTCAATCTGGTATTGGAGAAATTCGGGAACCAGCGTCCTGCTGATGTCAACAAATTGTCGGCCACTGCCGGTATCCAAAACGGCCCGAACCTGGGCACCACGGTAATCCAGGAGAAATTTGCCACGGGCGAGTTCAAAGATCTGGACAACACGAAGAAGTTGTCGAGTCCGGGTTTTGAGCTTTACGAGAGCGGTATGGAGCTTAGTGTGGAAGGCGACGATCTGCAGACCAGCCTTGGGGTAAAACGCATCATTCGTTACGAGACCGTCATCATAGACAATAATTTTAAACGTTTCTTGATCAGTTTCCTAAGTCCGTTCCATGTAGCCTTTACCGGGCTGTTTACCGCCTTGTTCGGTCATTATCTGAACGGCAGTTCGGTCACCAAATCGATCATATCCCAGCATTATAAAAAACAGATCAACGGCAACGGCCAGGGTATTTCGATGCAACCAAACCTGTACAGTGTGGCCACGGTTGCCGACAACAAACCGATACAGGACGGTGATGAAAACTACATGAGCCACTTTACGAGTTGGGCAAGTGCCGAGGATTACCGCAATGAACTGGCCAAATCGGACCCCAACAGTCTTGAAGAATTCCACGTGATTCCAAATACAGAAGCCAATACAGCAGCATGAGTGAACTAGCGACATATACGTTTTTACCCTGGCTAAGAGAGGGAATTGCCAATCAGATCGGTGGCGATTCAGGTAGCAGGGCCACCATCCCCATTGACGTGACCATTCGCGGTGATAAAACCGAGGGGGGCGGGGAACTGTCCCAAGTGGTATCCAAGGAAATACAACTGTACGGTCCTGGTGATATCGTAGGCTTGGACCAAAAGGCGATCATAAAGGTCGAGCCCAGGAACGGAATTGCCAATTTTGAGCCCAATTACCTGCCCTATATCGATTTCTATGATGAGGACCTGCCCTGGCGGTATTCGCCCATGCCCAATCCGACCGACCATCGGTTACTGCCTTGGTTGGCCCTGGTGGTACTTAAGGAAAATGAATTTGAAAATGGCAAAAATATCAAGGACCGGCCCTTATCCTATATCAGTCTTACCGATAAGGCCAAATTGCCACCTCTGGCCCAATCCTGGGCCTGGGCCCATGTGCATGTAAACCGGAACATTGTGGGCGACGACATCCGCTCTACACAGACCAGTGCCATTTCTTCCGCCCTCAAGGACGTATTGGATGAAAACCCGGATCTTTCCTACTCCAGAATCGTATGTCCAAGGAAATTGGAGGACAAGGCCGCCTATCACGCCTTTTTGGTACCCGTTTTTGAAAGCGGACGTTTGGCCGGACTTGGTAACAACCCGGAAACGGTTGCTTTTGATGCGCACGCCTGGGATGCGGGCAGTTTGGCCGTAGGACATCAGTTGCCCTATTACCATCGTTGGTTTTTTAGAACGGGCACGGTGGGCGATTTTGAATATCTGGTCCGGTTGTTGGAACCCAAACCCATCGACAGTCGGGTAGGGCTCCGCGATATGGATGTACAACAACCCGGTGCCAACCTGCCCGGAATCCGGGATGAGGCAGCCACTCCGGAGGCCGATAAATTGAACGGAATTCTAAAGCTGGGCGGTGCCCTGCGCATTCCGGACGCATTCTATGGCCCACAGGAACTACAGGAGGTTAACAAATACAGGGATTGGGCAGACCCCGATGACCCAACGAAATATCCGCATAAGTTCCAGGAGAACCTGGCGGCCTTTATCAATCTTACGGACAGCTACGAAACCACCGATGCCCAAACCGTGCACGGTAATGCCACTATTGAACAGGAAGTGACCGCCAACGAACCGGAAACGGAGTACGACATTAAAAATAACCCGGACCCCTTGATTACCGCGCCCCTGTATGGAAGGTGGCATGCGCTTACCCAGCGTCTTTTAAAGGAGCGCGACAACAGTACGGATACCTCGCCCAACGATAATTGGATACACGAGCTGAACCTGGATCCGAGGTGGCGGGTGGCCGCCGGATTTGGAACCAAGGTAGTCCAGGAATATCAGGAGGATTATATGAAAGCCGCCTGGGAACAGGTCGGGGACGTATTGGAGGCCAATATGCGCATAAGGCAGGCCCAGTTGGCTAAAATGGCCGCTACGGCCTGGTACGGGAACCAACTTACCGGCATGCAAAGCAAAAAGCCCGATAAATGGATGAGCTTTACCGCTCCGGTGCACAACAGGGTCTTGAGCGAAGGTCAAACGGTCTTCTTCAAAAAGCGGGAGAGCACACTTACTCTGGCACCCACCTCCAATAAAATGAGGCAGTTGCTTAGACCAAGGGGAAAATTTGCAAAAAGACTGCCCTTTACCGAAGACATCGGACTCGATAATTTGATTACCCGGATCAATGAGGGCGATGTAAGCGCCGCACCACCCAAAGAGGCTCCGGAAGGTGCTCAAAGCCCTGAAGACATTGCAGAAGCCGTTGAGCCGGGCACAGCGCCCAACTTTCTGAAGGCGCTATTGAAGGCCTATCCCTGGATGAAATGGATCCCACTTGTTCTTGCGTTGATCCTCTTCCTTGTGCTGTTGTTGTTCCTGCCGCTTTCAACGGCCATTGCCGTTGGCGTAGTGGCAATCGCCATATCGATTTACCTATATCGCCTCTTGGACCGATGGTCAAAAGCATTGGAAAATGCGACGTCCATCCATGAAGAAAACCAGACCCCGGAATCGGTGGATGAGCTTCCCAAAAGCCCCGATTTTAGAATTTCGGACCCACGGGAAAATTTTACTCCTTCGATCGGGGGCGTGGATAGCGAGGAAGGCACCCGATTTAAAACAGCTTTGAAGGATGTGAACACCTTGATACAGAATGACAGGAAACTAGGAGTGCCCAAAGCACGGATACCCCTTAAAATAGGTGTGGTAAACCAAGATGTTTTTGACAGTATAAATCCGTCGGTCAGCATTCCGCGTTGGGTATATGGCAGTGTGTTTATCCCTCCCTTTATCCGTTTGCAGCTCAAAGAACGCTTTGTTGAGGCCATGGCCTATCCCAAGTTTGATCTGCCCATGTACAAGCCCTTGACGGAATATTCCTCCGAACTGTTCTTGCCCAATATCAATTTTATAGAACAGAACAGCATTTCGATCCTGGAGACCAACCAACAATTTATTGAAGCGTATATGGTGGGCTTGAACCACGAATTTGCCCGAGAGCTGTTATGGCGCGAGTATCCTACCGATCAACGGGGCAGCTATTTTAGGCAATTCTGGGAGGTAAGTGGTTTTATGGATACGCAAACCATTACGGTAGCCAACCTGACCGCACGCTATAAGAAAATATTGGATGATCGTAACATGCCCGATCTGCGCCCCAATTACGATCGCTTGCTGGACACTTCCGATCCCAAGGACGAAGCTTTTTTAAGGGAGGCCCATGAAGCCATACTCAAGGAAGAACTCAAAGATATTAAGCCCTTACATTATTGGAGCAAAAATTCGGACTTGGGCGATCATGACAATCGGGAACTGCCCGGTGAAAATGAAGAGGAAGTAGTACTCGTTATCCGGGGCGAACTCCTTAAAAAATACCCAACGGCCGTAATCTATGCCCATAAGGCTGTTTGGAAGGATGAAAACGGAGATCCGGTCTTGGACCCAAGCCAGACCATAGACCGAACACGGGAAAGGACCCTTGCCCCCATACCCGAGGGCCAAGAGGAAAACCCTCCCCAAACCATCGTTAAATCGCCCCTGTACGAGGCCAAGGTAGATCCTGATATTTATTTCTTTGGGTTCGACCTTACGGTTTGTGAGGCCAAGGGCGGTACGGGCAAGGAAGATGATCCTGTAAGCGCACAATGTGCACCGGAGGTCAACTGGGACGACCCGGGCTGGTTTTTTGTGATTAAGGAAAGGCCGGGTGAACCGAGGTTTGGCCTCGATATCGCAGATGAAGATGCAGGTCTGGATACGGTAAAGATATGGAACGACCTGAGTTGGGGCCACATCACGCCAGCAGTAGCCGAAGGGGATTTTATACAGATCAACAACGATACCGATGAAATACCGCTTAAACCCCTGGCGGTCGACAACAGTGAGGACGAGAAGTTGATACAAAAGGGAGAGGATGAAAACATTGTATGGAACAAGGAAATGAACGCGGCCGAGTTGGCCTATGTACTGTATCAGGTACCGGTACTGGTGGCGGTTCATGCGAGTGAAATGTTGCCCGATATTCCGACCCAACCCTAAAAGCCAAAGGAATCATGTCTGAGTACAACAAAACAAAAAACGAATTAAAAGCGGCCCGTGAAACGAAGCACGATGCGGAAAAAAGCATTTTTCTGGCAGGTGAACGCCTAAAAAAGCTGAAAACGGAAAAAGAAAAGCTGCTTCGGGTCTTTGGTCCGGACCACAGTCGGGTAAAACAGATTGTTACCGACGAACAGGCCTTGGGCACCCAAATTGTCAATGAGAAAGTACTTCTAGACGAACACCGCAACCTGGAAATCGGTGCCATCGCAAAATTTGATGCGTTTACGGATCCACGGAAGCATATTGGGCAATTTAGCGATGAGCTGCCCATTTTGCTGTTTCCGGTCCGTTTGGAGACCCGGTTCAAACGGGTTGAGGTGGATAACAATGTGTTCCGAAATCAACTATGGGTGCGGATCTTTCCCGATGAATGTTCGGTAGATACTTTTGAAAATATCCCTTCGGAAGCAGAGATCCTCAAGGCAAAAGACTACTGGATGAGTGTATGGAGCACCGGCACTTCCAATGAGGACGAGCTGCAAGATTTCATCGAATCGGGCCTTAAGGGAGCTTGGCGGGCCTTGGCCAATCATTTTCAAGCAGGGCGCGCGTATTGGATCATCCAGAACTACGGCCCCTTGGCCATGGAAGACCTGCCCGTCAGAGTAGATAAAGATGAAATTATCCTTTGTATCGGTGTTGAAGAATTGCCGGTAGCGGCAGAACAGGACGCCCTTAAGGCCTATTGGAAAAAAATATGGCTGGCCGGTGACAATCTGGAGGATATCAACCAGGCCAATGCTGACTTGATCATGGCCGTTTCGGGAGAAGAACGCGCCGCCGAATTAATGGCCTCCTATGTGCCCTTTAACCTACATGATCAAAAAGTGCCCGACGAAAACCCTCCAGAGGTCAAGGTGAGCTTCGTTCAATTCCCCAAGACCGATGAAATGGATAGCAAACAGTCTTCTTGGTCGCAGGCGGCCAGCGTAAGGACGTTGCCCGAAAAGTTTGTGCTATTGGGCTTCCAGGGCAAGGATGACGAGGGAAATCCGATCAAGGTGCTTGAAGAATTGGGGGGCTTTATTCCCGATCCGCTGATCATAGGGCCCAACCCTTCCCTGGATTCCAACGACCTCTTGAAACAACAGTTGATCGCCGACTTCGGCGCGCTGACCACGGACCAGGCAAGAACCCTTAAACTGGCGGAATATTACGATAATTTAAAGGATAGGATACGGGCAGAAAAAACAGAGGCCGCATTTATTGCCGAATTTCAGGCCTTGGTGGATCCCGAAGCTGTGGAGACCTGGCTTGGACAAGTTTTTGAGGATTTCAAGGACGAAATAAAAGCGGCACAGTATATCGACTACCTTAGTCAGCGATCTGAGACCCAATGGCTGTTCGACTTTGAAGAGGCCGTGAAGGTGGGAATGGGATTCAAAATAGACCTTAGCCGTGAACAATATGCCCAGGGTTTCGATCGCCTGTTCGTCATGGGCGTAAACCTCAGGGAAGATAAGACCGAATCACAAAAATCCCTCGAAACATTATTCCATAACCATCATTATGGCAGTAGCGGCTTCTCCATTATGCCGCAGGGAACACCTACCAACAACACCGAAAAAGAAGATTCGGGCTTCACGGAAAATGAGGATACCGAAACCACCTTTGAACGCTATATCGCCCAGAAGCAGACCGATGACCCCGATGATTCCCTAAGCAAAAAGGACGGTAGGTGGTTGAGCGATCTCCTCGGCATCGATCCCACGGCGTCCTCGCTTAAATTGGCCGCCCATTATTACCATACCGATCAATGTGAGGCCAGGGCCATGAATACGGCCCTTTGGAACGCTACCATCGGCTATTTTATGGAAAGCATGATGACCCCGGTATTCGATACCGGACAAGAACGGCTGGCACGTGATTTCTTCATAGATTTCATAAGCGGGAGGGGAAGCCTTCCTGCCATACGGATCGGGGACCAGCCCTATGGCATCCTGGCCATCGGCAAGACCAAAAAACCAGAATGGTTGTTCGACAGAACCGGGAACAACCTGCTCGCCAATAGCAAATATGGGAACTCCATTGCCCTGCTTCAGCGCCTGAGCGGCCTTTTGGACACCGTCAGGAAGGATTTTATAAAACTTCAGGAAGAGGTGGCCTATGTGGGCAAGGAGGGAGACCCGCACCAAAACCTATTGAACGTGTTGGGCCTGCATGCCACTTCGGTACAGTTTGATCAGCGGTATGCAGAGAGTTTTGCCCATTTGTTCAATAAGCTCAACATGAGCGGCCTGGGCATATTCATAGCCCTATTGATAGAAGGGGCTTATAAAAAAAGAGGTTTGGACCTTTTAAAAAAATTGGGATACGTGCCTCAGACCGGCGATAATGAGGAAGATCTGGTGCCCATCTTGGAAAAGTTCTTCCTTACCCAGCCCAACACCCTCAACAAACCCTTGATCGATGATGTTCCCTTGTCCGAAGAGAAACCGATCCGGGCCTATACCACGCCGGAAGGAACCGATACCGAGGGCAAGAATTATATCCATTGGTTGGTGGAAAATGCCGCAGTAAACCTCAATACCATCAAAAGACAATTGGGTTTTGCCGATAAGGCCCCCACCGCCCTGCTTTATCAAATGTTGCGTCATTCATTGACCCTGGAATTCTCCAATACGTCCTTTAATCTCTATGGGGAGGCGGGTATTCTCAGTGTCAAGGACCTTAAAGAGGCAAAGATCGATGACGATTTTATCGGGGTAAAAGTGGGGCAGAACGGCTTTGAAAGTAAGTTCGATTACTTGGAACGTCCTGAACCGCGTATAGTCAATGAAGATATTACTGTGGCGAAACACATCTCCAACCTTATCGCGGAAAATATCAGCCTGGCCAGTACGCTCGATCTAAAAGCAATGCTCAAAGCCCTTGACCACCTGAAGGATGTTCCTACGGCTAGGCTCGAAAGGGCATTCGTAGAACATCTGGACTGCTGTTCCTACCGTTTGGATGCCTGGTTGCTGGCCTTTTCCAACATGCAGTTGACCGGGATGCGTTATTGGCGAAATGCACAGGACGAGACCGTCAAGGAAGGTATTTATCTCGGGGCCTATGGCTGGGTAGAAGACCTCAAGCCCGATCCGGAGCAATTGGCCCCGGCTCAATTGCCCGAGGAACTACAACCTATTTTCGACCCTGATGATAGTCGGCAAATTGTTACCGATAGCAATAATGCGGGCTTTATCCATGCCCCTTCCATCAATCAGGCGATTACCGCTTCGGTACTGCGCAACGCATATATTACCGAGGCAAGTCCGGAAGATCCGGAAACCTATAAGGTCAACCTGTCCTCAGAGCGTGTACGCATGGCCATGGCGGTTATCGAAGGGATGCGCCAAGGGCAGAGTCTGGGTGCCCTGCTTGGCTATCAATTGGAAAGAGGCCTTCATGACCGCTACGCGGAAGCCGAGGTGGATATCTTTATTTATGAACTGAGAATTGCCTTCCCGCTTAGGGGCAATCAACTTAACGAGACCTCGCAAAATGAAGGTGATATCGAATCAATAACGCAAATAGAAGCGAGAAACGTCGTGGACGGTCTAGCGTTGGTAGAACACGTACTGGAAACCAAAAACAATGCATATCCCTTCGGGAAAGACTTGAGGTTTGCCAATGAACCCCAATTTGCCGACCATCGCAAAATAGTCAATGAGGAGGTGGCCCGTCTGTTGAATATCAATGATGCGGTCGCCGATTTGGGTATCGCCGAGAGTGTCCATCAGGTGGTGCAGGGAAACTATGATCGGGCCGCGGGAACCATGGATGCCTTTAGCAAAGGAGGTTTTCCCCCAACACCGGATGTCGTGCGCACGCCTAGAAGCGGAATCAGCCTCACCAATAGGGTAGGCATACATCTGGAAACCGGTATCACCATAGCCGATCCCTTGACCACAAAGGCCAGGGTGGTCGCCGAACCGGCCATTGATGCCCTGCTTGGCGAATTGCTTCCACCCATGTCCGAGATACATTGCCAATACAGCTATCGATCTCCTTCCTATGAGGGGGAAAATACCAATCCGACGACTACCGCATCCGTCTCCATGCAGGATCTGGGTCTGTCGCCGATCGACCTGCTTTACCTGGTAGATCTGGACAGCCAAAAAAACCTTACCGCATTGGACGAATATATTTTGAAAAGGGTATATGAGACCGATACGCCCAGGCCCGATGTTGAATTTCAGATTCACTATACGCAAACCTTCGTAGATCGGATAAGCCTCTTTGAACTTGCCCCCTTGTTGCGAAATCTAAGATCGCTCATCCTTGCTTCAAGGCCGCTTAGGCCCAGTGATATCGCTTTGCCCAATGAGGCCAATGAAGCAACGGATTCCAGTGGGTTCATCCCTATGGACAGAATTGATGATGCCTTCGATAAATTCAAGGCAAACTTTAAGGACGCTACCGATTTGGATCAGGGCATCGATCTGGCTTCGGACCCTTTTCTGAACCATTTTGATGAGGAGGATTTTGAGGTGACCATGGCCAACAAAGATGCTATCATCGGTGCCATTGATGCCTATGTTGACCTTTTCGGCCAACGCATGTTCAGCCTGAGCGAATTTGGCATAAAGCAGGCGGGCTTTGGGTTTATCTATGATAGAAAGGCGGCCATTTACAAAGCCATTTACGAAAAGGTCTTTGCCTACAGAAAACGTTGGGCGGAAAAAATAACGGCCTACAACCAATTGATCAATACTGACTTAATAGCGCCTTCCCTGGATGAGGAAGGACAATTGGAAGTACTCAAAAAGGCCGAACGCCTTATTTCCACCACCTACACTGTTCCGCTGCCACCACCGCCCAACGCGGTAGCGGCCTACCAAGCCATCGTGCAAGGCAAGCGCGGCGAATTTGATGGCAAGTTGGCCGAGATCGATGCTTGGCTCAATGGAAATTTCATCGCGATCAAAGATTTGATAGGCGAGTTGAACAAGCTCAGAACTGGGGTTGGCTCCGCCAGTGGAAAAAGTCTGACCGACTTTGATCTGCTTACCATCGATACGGATGATGCCGAACGGCAAGCGATTATATTTGGCGAAGACCTAAAACTACAGGCCGTTGCCTTGAACGAAGCGGTAAAGGAAACCGCGAAAGTGGCTCAGGCCAAAATAGACGAGGGCAATGTAGAGGTCCTGCCCTCAAAAAAGGTAAAATTACTTACCCAGGCCATGCAGTTGTTGTTAGGGGAAGATTTTAAGATTGTGCCCGAGTTTGGACTACCCGCGGTCCAAGGGGCCGAAATAAAAAAAGCCTACGACGATAGTGATATCTTATTGAAGTACCAAAAGGACACCCTGGGCACCGATTTCCCGGTGGATGATTGGTTATATGGGGTGGCACGTGTCCGGGAGCGCATGGGGAACTGGGAGAATACGGTCATGCATTCGGAGGCCTTTAAGGACACAACTTTGGACCTTAGACCGATGCAATTGCCCTATAAAAACGAGGATGTGTGGTTAGGACTTTCCTTTCCCGAGAGTTATGTTATCGAAGCCGATAAATTGCTCTATACGGCCTATATCAAAAACCTGGACCCAACAAAACCCGTGGCCGGACTGCTTATAGATGAATGGACGGAGGTCATTCCCACACCTACGGAAACCACCGGCCTTAGCTTTCAGTACGATCAGCCGAATGCAGAACCGCCACAAAGCATGTTGTTGGTCACCCCGCACACCTTCAAGGGGCAATGGCAATGGCAAGATGTGGTGGACAACCTGCACGATACCTTGGATATGGCAAAACTCAGGGCCATTGAGCCCACACAGATCGATGCTACACCCTATGCCCAATTCCTGCCCGCCACCGTTTCGGCGGTTACCGTACACCCGTTTATGACCATCGCCATGAACTATGCACTCAATAACAATATAACCTTAAAAACCGTGGACAATGGCTAAGTTGGTATTAGATCAGGTCGGAAATGTCGTAAAACCGGTAACACAATATGTTCCTACCATTACGCTGTGGAACCGTTTGGAAGGAAGGCCAAGGGCAGAAAACTTTGAGCGCGCCCTAAAGGCCGAAATAAGAGATCCGCTATGGATGCTTTCCAAACAATGGCAGACCGGGGAGTTTCGCGGCGAAGATGCCGGCTCGGCCATCATGGCCAAGGTGCACATCAAGACCACGGCCCTGACCAAATATCAGTCGGCAGTGGACAAGAGTTCGGTCTTTGATAAGGAGGTGCCCCTAGAGGTAAAGGTCGAGAACCAGGAAATACCTTTTAAGATTGGCGATCAGGAGATTTCCCTCGATCTCAGATTGCTCATGGGAAGACAATGGCTAAAATTAATGGCAAGGGAAGCACTCAATTTTAAGGTCGATTATATTAAAAAATACGCGTTTACCCTACCCAGGCCCGAGGACAAGGATGATGTACAGCGCTCCGCCCATCAAGAAGTCTGGCAAAGTTTTGCGGCCGTTTCCAATGTCCTAAAAGAGGCTACCCAAACAGATCCCGTGGAAGAACTTCGCCCGGATGACAAGCAGCGGAACTGCATGGACGGTTACCAGCTGTATGCCTATTTGGCCGAAGACCCGGCAAACCATGCCTATGACGGGATTACCGCCATCAATACCGTGACCCTGCAAGATCAGATCGATACCCTGGCCGTGAAGTTCGTCAATTGGTTCGAAGCGCTCTATTATCAGCCCATTAAAGAGAAAAACCCCTCTTGGAAACCCGCTTATCTCGAATATCAGTTCGCCTGTTCGGCTCCGGAGAATGGGGACGAAAAGGTATTTGTAGCGGACGAATATTACCACGGGCATCTCGACTGGTATAATTTGGATATCCACAATGAAAAAGAATCCTTGGCGGAACCCGATAATCCTGTTCCCGCAAGTTCGGTACAAAACGAGCTGACCCTCTCCTTTCTTCCTTCCCCGGTTACTTTTGGGGGCATGCCCAACAATAGATGGTGGACCTTGGAAGACTGGAAGACAAATCTGGGCAATATCAGCCCCAGTACTACCGATATTAATCAATTGATGGTACTGGACTTTGGACTGAACTATGCGAACGATTGGTTTATGTTGCCCTTTACCCTGCCCGTGGGCAGTATTTCCAAGGTGGAAGGGCTGATGGTAACCAACGTTTTTGGGGAAAAAATCTGGGTGGAACCCGCTGGTGGGGGAGGTGATGAGGATTGGGAACGCTGGAGCATGTTCCATTTGAACATTAGGGGAAAAGAGGACGTTCCGGCAGATCTTAGCGTATTACTGCTTCCCGCACTGCCCAAATCGCATGAGGGAAAACCGCTCGAAGAAGTGTATTTTCTTCGTGATGAGGTGGCCAATATGGTATGGGCTGTGGAGACCCGGATTCCCCTGGCGAACGGCAGCAGCAAACACGGCAAGGAAGCCGGTATGGAAACAAGGTCCAAATTCAGGCAATTGTTCGCAGAGGAAGCAACTGGTGCACCGCCCCCGCCCCTGGTACCTACCGAGGCCAAAATAAAATATCGTGTGGTGAACACCGTGCCCGAACATTGGATCCCCTTTATCCCGGTACACAAAGACGATGACAAACGGGAAATACAGTTGCAACGGGCTGCCATGCCACGCGTATTGGAAGAAATGCCTGATGGTGCGGTTCCCAAAAAGATAGAGCCGCGTACCTCCATGTTGCGGGAAGGGCTCGATCAAGAAAATAGGGTGGCCTACTACCTCAATGAGGAAGAAGTGCCCAAAGCGGGTATAAAAGGATACAAGGCCTTTCAGCGGACCCGTTGGAAGAACGGCAAGGTGTTTACCTGGATAGGTTTTAAAAAGCACACGGGCCGAGGAGAGGGCAGGAGTGGCCTCGCTTTTGATCAGATCATTCCCAAGATCAGTCGCAAGGAAGAAGAAACGCCATAAAATATAGGACTGGCAAGACAGTCCGCAGGAAAATTCAAAACGATGAGTGTCGTCATAGCAAGCAACAAGCCGGAGGAGTGGGCCAAATTTTCAGAGGCCGGTATCGATTTTATCCCGGACCCCATGGTACTGCGCACGGCAGAATTGTTTTTTAACGGCCGTCAAGGCTGTATGCGTTTGGGGATAGATAGCGAGGCCGTTTGGAAATCGATCCAGTTGAACCTCGATGCCCTCCTGGCCTTTTTTGATATTCTGATGACGCGGGAGAAAATTCCATTGATCCAATACTGGCTCACCTTTGAATCACCGGATAAGTCTTTAAAGGAACTGCTCGATTCCATGGTGACCCCGGTCACCGTTGACTATATGCTCTATGCCGATATTAAGGGGAATGCCATGCAAAACCTTCGGAATATCGATTTCAAAAGATTGCCGACGGCCATGTTTAAGGACATCACACAGGAGTTGGGCAGTTATGGACATGAATGGAGGCCAGAAGTGGATTTGGACATTCCCGAGACCTGGAAGCGCACGGCAGAGTTCCTATTGGGGGGCTTTATTTTTAGCGGATATGCCCAGGCAAGTCAAAACGACCATATCATTCAAAGCAAGAGATCGCGATTGTACACCGAATTGTTGGTGCCGGAGGATGAGGAAACAAGATGGGGCTATCAAAAAGAAAAGGAACTGTTTGCCGCCTTTGCCCAATACTGTGGAGCCAGGGGAAATACCACGGTGAATGAGTTCAATTTTGCTCCCAACATCCTGCCGATCTTGCTCAAACAATATGCGGACAAGGGCGGTAGTCCACTGCATCTACTGGAAGAGGCATTGCTTTTTCGGGAAAACAGGATAGGGGAGTCCTATAGAACGTGGTTTCAAAAGTTACGAAGGGCATGGGAGCTAGGCGAGAACAACACGGCTGCTAAGCGGGAGGTGTTACAGGTACAGACCGAATTGGAGCAGAAACTTCAGGATAAACCTAAGAATGGGGAACGGATCGTAAAAGCTGAAGTGGAGGCGAGCGTGACCAAAGTGCTAAGTTTTAAGCTGTCCAAGGACATCTCCTTTGCGGCGATCAACCAATGGATCCGGGGATGGTATATGAAAAACCTACCGATCAACCAGCATAGAAAATTCATGTACCGCATGTACTTGGCAGAGGCCGATTATGCACGCTTGGATAAGGCCCTTAAAACACTTTGGTGGAATAATTAGCTAGGAGTAAGCCGACGTGTCGGCCTTCGATTTCCGCAGAGGGTAGAACCAACTTCTGAAATACGCTATTTACATAGCTTTTCTGTGAGATAGGCTTTTATTCCCACAAAAAGATGGCCTTATGGTTGGAAAAAGTCAGTTTCGTTCAAATGGCACTACATAGGACCAATCCATACCAATGCAAACTAAATTTTAAAAATTCTGTACAGAAATCAAATCCCCATCATAACTGTTTATTTGTCCATAAAGTACCCAATTTTCATCAGGAGAAACGGTCAGCGCCGTATCAAAAGTTGGGATGTATTTCTGTGGGGTTAGTATTTCCTTATGGACTTTCGTTTCAAATCCATAGTGCATAATCTGTGAATTCTGGGGCGTACCAGAGTTTCTTTTTATGTAATAAATCCCACTCGATATTACCTGCCAATTTCCGTAGTCCGATGCTACCAGATCCTCTAGATATAAAGTTTCCTTTTGGCTAGCCAGTTCCATCTTCCATATCCCGTTTTGATTAAACTTTGTATAGAAAATGCTTTTCCCATCAGGAGATTCCTGCACATAATAACCGCCCTTTGAAGTAATTTGTACAGGTTTGTCCATTCCATCCAAAGCTTTCTTCCATATTTGCCATGAGCCGTTTCTGTCCGAGGTAAAATATATCCAATCCCCATTTTTGGACCAACGGGGAGCGAGGTCATTTCCTTCGTCATCCGTAAAGCTAAAGATGTTCTCAGTATCCATATTTTTAAGATAGATAGAGGTGGCTCCCCCATGTCTTGAATCAAATGCAATCAACTTGTCGTTTGGAGACCATTTTGGGTTGCCGATAAGGGAGGTTTTGAGGGAGGTGATTTTTTTAACCTGTGGGCTGTCCAGGACCTTCACCCAAAGGTCATAACCGCCAGATCGGTTAGAAACAAAGACGACTTTTTTACCATCTTTTGAAAAACTGGGATGAAGGTCCCATTTGGTCGATTCAATTCTTGGAATGTCATTTGACAGCGTATCGTTAATTCTCGATGTCCAAATGTCCACGCTTTGTGTCCATTTTTCCAATACCAAGCGGTTTCCATTAATCTCGGGATACTGATAATTTACTCCTATCGGAACCATATCCACCTCTTTATTTCTTATACTGCCTTCCCAAATGGAAACACTTCCACTAAAATTCGAGGATAAAATAAACGAACTATCTGTTTTCCAATCAAAACCAAAAACACTACTGCCCAAGGATGTCACTTTCCTTTCCGATCCACTGGCCAATTCCAAAATTAGGATGTCCTGATTTCCTTCGCCAATTGTTCTTATAAAGGCCAAATATTCCCCGTTCGGGCTGTATCTGGGATTGCTGTCACCATAGACATTTTGAGAGGGATTTGTCAATTTTACCCGTGCTCCGGTATCCAACGAATAGGAATAAATAGCCGGTTGATTGGAAATAGAATCATTATCTGTATAGGCCAGGGATTTTCCATTGGAAGACCATGCCAATCCGGCAACCGAAGCTTTTGTTCGCATCAGTTCACGTTCTTCGCCACCATAGGTGGAGATTGTGCAGATAGTGACCACCCCTTTAGTGTTTTTATAATAAGCAATTTTATTGTTCTTGGGTGACCAGGCAGGAGCTAGAAGTGGATGTTCAGAGCGTACCAAAACTTTCAGCTTATCGCCGCCAAACGTTTTAGTGCATATTTGATACTCCGTATTCTTTTTTCTGACAAAAGCCACCGCCTTGGCTTCTGGAGAAACCGTGGGATGGTACTCCCAACCAACCAAGGAGGTAAGAGGTTCCAGCTTATATTTTTTTATGGGATCGGCTACTTTCTTAGGGGAACGATCAAAGGTGTACAAGAGTGTCATCACAGCAAGCAAAACAAGCACCAAGGGTAAAACCACCATTGGTTTTAGAACGGAAACAGCGCGTACCCTGCCTTCCCCGTTTTTTACAGCTACGGCAAGACGGTATCCTTTTTTGGAAATGGTTTCAATGACGGATACCTCGGCATTTTTTGTATCAAGAATCCTCCTTAGTTCAGAAATAGCACGGGTGACCACCATATCCACCACAACGGTATTGCCCCATACTTTATGCAATAAAATTTCTTTGGATATTACCTTTCCCTGGCCCTGAACCAGGACCATAAGCACTGCCATGATTTTGGGCTCCACCTTCCACTCCTTCCCGTTTGAAGATATTTTATTCAGAAAGGGCTGAATCAGGTAGTCACCGATATAAAAACTCTCGGACATAGAAATACCAAATTATTGATTTTCAATTTTATAAAGATAATCCAGTTTTACCGGAAAAACGGAAACTTAATAGGGTAAATATAAAGATCGATCGTCTGATTTTTATGGGTATTGGACTGCGGCACGTCCCTTTTGGCACCTAAGAAAAACATTGCACAAAAATTAGGGTTCCATTACTTTTTTTACACCCTATCTGCTTAGGTTAGCTAAGTTGATATCAAATTATCAAAACGAGAAGATGAAAATAAAATGGACATTTTTAGGTTGTTTGGCCACACTTTTTCTTTCCTGCCATGCGCAAACGAACCCGGTACCGGAATACCCGAAAACTAAAATGGAAAGCTCAAAAAGCACCTATCATGGTGTAGTCTTGGAAGACCACTATAGTTGGTTGGATAGTGTTTCAAGTGATTCGGTAAAACAGTGGGCCAAATTGCAAGATAGTACCACTATGGCCTATGTTGGATCATTCCCTAAGTATGAAGCATTAAAAACAAAAGTGGAAAATTTAACCAAAGTGTCGGGTAGAATGGAGGTGCCTTTTACGGCGGCTGATTCCTATTTTTACCTGCAGCAGGAGGGTGAAGGCCGTAATTGGGGTTTGTATACCACGAGGTCCACGCCGGGCAATGGAAAAAAGCTGGAACTTCCTTTTAATCCAAGAACTGCTTTATTTACACTTCCAAGCCCCGACGCCAAATATTTGGCATTGGGAGTATCCCAAGGAGGCGGAATCTTTGATTGGAAGGTCTATGATGTTGAAAAGCAACAAATTTTGGATACAACTATGACGGGGTCAGATATGGGCAGGACCCGTTTGGGCTGGACCAACGATAGCAAAGGGTTTTACTATGTAAGCAGCAACAAAGTGGGGGAAGATGGAACAAGGAGCGAATTGCGAATAAAGTATCATACGATACATACGGCTTATGAAAAGGATAAGGAGGTCTTCACACCCTCCAACGACGGCGTAAAGTTGGAGTTTAAGGTCTCAACCGATGATAAATATTTGGTTATTGAAGAGCGGGAGGGTGCCTCAATAGCCTCCAAAGTTTTTGCTGTGGCACGGGACAATTTTTCCATATCCTCCCAAAATGTAGTGGTTGACAACAATGCTTCCTACGTTTTTCTTGGCAATAAGGGCCCGCTATTTTATTTTGAGACGGATGACGGTGCTCCCAACGGCAAAATTGTGGCATTGGATATAGGGAATAGGGGCGAAGGTCTCAAAGAGGTAGTTGCTGAAACGGATCAGAGTATCATGGGATATCAATCTGCCGGGGGGACCATGCTGCCCTTAATAGCAGAAGATAGGTTGGTTGTCCCCTATCAAAAGGATTTAAAACTGGTATTAAGAACCTTCGATTTGGAAGGCAAGCCAGGAAAAACGATCGAGCTGCCCAGCGGAGGCCTATACTTTAATACCAACGGTTTAAACGCACTTACAGGAAACCGCAACAGCAAAAAGGTGCTTACACGCTTCATGGGTATAACCGAACCCAATACCGTTTTTGAAATCGATGTTGAATCGGGTGAAATTATAGCCTTCCAGAGAGCCAATGTGAGTTTTAATGCCGATGAGTTTATTAGTGAAATTGTTTTCTGTGAAAGCAAGGACGGCACAAGAGTTCCAATTTCACTTACCTATAAAAAAGATATCAAACTAGACGGTAGCAACCCGTTGATGATGCAGGTTTATGGTGCTATCGCTTTTACGAATTACCCCTACTTTCAAGGGGACTATATTTCCTGGCTCGATATGGGTGGGATACATGCCGTAGCGCACGTGCGAGGAGGAGGTGCCTATGGAGCCAAATGGCACCAGGACGGCATAGCGAGAAATAAACAAAACGGGGTAGATGATTATATCGCCGCTATAGAATGGGTCATAGAAAACAAGTATACTTCTCCGGAAAAAGTGGTTGTGAACGGTGTGAGTGCGGGCACTATTCCCGTAGGGGCCGTTTTGGTCCAGCGGCCGGAACTTATTGGTGCTGTAGTTTCACATTACGGAATGATGGATATGATCGGATATGAAGGAAAATTTGCGGAAGATGCCAGCCATGGATACATGCTTCCCGAAATCGGGAAGGCCTCGGTCAAGGAAGATTTTGAGGTTATTAGAAAGTACTCTCCCTATCAAAATATCAATACTGGTAAAAAATATCCTGCTGTCTTGGCTATGACAAGTGATGCGGATGCGCCCTTAAACGCAGATTCCTATAAATTGATTGCTAAGCTTCAAGCGAACAACGATAGTAAAAGCCCCATGTTATTGCAAATGGCATGGGGTTCATGGCACAGTACCTTTGGATCTCAGGAACACCCACCATCAAAGACTTTTACGGATGAAATGGGCTTTTTAATAAAAGCCTTGGACCTTGATGTCACTACCTGGCTGGGTAAGAGGTAAACGGAGTGGCGCGGAATTAACTTCTGACTAAACAGGGTTTGGTGTACGTATAATTTTCTTTGAGTGTACAGCCGGAGCGGGCCGAGCGTTAAGAAAATGTCCGGCGGACATTTTTAGCTCGACATGGCGAAGGGCAATGGGCGAGAAGAAGCACAGGAGAGCTGGCACGATACCTTAAGCAGCACAATTTTCAGCGTCATTTGCTACAAGTAACCCCAAAAATCCCCACCAATGGGGATGTTTTGATGTGGTTGAAATACATAGGTTTAGGGAAAACAAATAACATGAGAAACAAACCATATTTCCATTTGATTATTTAGTGCCGATTGATGATTTAGTGCCGGAGGGACTAGAACCTAACTCTCAAATCGACTGTATATAGGGGTTTCTGAAGGCTAGGAAATTCGTGCTCACCGAATAGGTGACTTTTCATCAATATTAAGTCAAGATTGCAGTAAATCCCTAGTTTTTTTAAGGTTTTTGTACAATGGATTTTCAAAATCATTCATTAATTTACTCTTCTCCAAATTATTGAATTCCTACATTTTACTTCCCCCAATTAAATAACCTATATCAGGTGTCTATTTAATACTTGTAAGTGGTTTGCACCGGTACTTTTAATCAATAATGAATAGACTATTATGAACAAATCAGAAGTAATGGCTGCTCTGACCAGCCAGTCCAGGAAATTAAAATCAGCCCATGAAGGGTCGGATTTACTTCGACCATTAAAACAGCTTCCTGGAACTTGGAAAAGTGAAGGATTGGGCTGGAATATCATCGCACTACCTTTCGAAAATGGACCTTTGAATTATCGTGTCCTTATGAACCAGTATAGCGAAACTATAAAGTTTAAGGATATAGCAGAGCGTGTTCCGAATAGAGGTATTGTCACTGATGCCTTTCCTCCGGATATTGATTTACCGGACAACGAGCAAAGCGACCAATTTGTCACCACCATTGATTACGAGCAATCTATAAAACAGGTAGCAGCAGCAGATTCTCCTGTATCAGGTTTGGCAGGTATTCAAAATGATGAAATTCATCATGAGCCGGGTCTTTTTTTACACATGCTAAATAAGGAAACCAATGGGATTGATATTGCCCGCCTAGCAACAATTCCACATGGCGATTCGGTATTGGCGCTTGGTAAGAGCAGTGAAATAGGTGGGCCACCAGAGATTCCTGAGGCAAGTGCATTGCCACTTCGTGTTTCCCAGGAATTAAGTAGTCCGTATTTAGCGCCATATAAGGTCTTTGTTGATACACCATTCAAAGGGAACGTTAACGTTCCCGATTTTCCAGGATTTAGTCCTATAGATGCCAATGTGCTGCTCCGTCTAGCAAATAGTAGTGTTGCCATAAAGAAAACAACGGTTTTACCGTTCGGTACTTCCTTGGAAACAGGCGGGATTGTAAACATTCCTTTTATAGTAAAACAGGCTAATGCTACCGAAATGAAGGCAATTTTCTGGCTTCAAGAATTAGAGGAACTGGATGTGGACGGGAATCCTGTTTTACGTTTACAGTACACCCAAAATGTGTTACTGGATTTCTTTAAAGCCCCTAATAGTAATGAATTGATTCGTTGGCCCCATATAAGTATTAATACACTTATCAAAGTTCCGAAATCACAAGAAATTTTAGTGTAAATAACTGATAAATCCAAGAATATAATAGCAAACAATAAGACCAAAAATTATGACAACAAAAGTTTTAAAAGTGTTAGAAATCGAATTATTAATTCAGGAAATAAACCCTCCTAATTTAGTTATAAAGGTAAAAGGAGAAGTAACATCTGGGGGTTGGACAAATGCCCGCTTAGTCCCATATATTTATATAGCACCACCAGTGGATGGCATCTATGAATTTGATTTTGTTGCAGATGCCCCTGGAGGGATTATAACTCAGCCAATTGCATCAATAGATGCAAAACCTTATACGTGGGAAGCCTTTCCAGAAGAGCTTAAAGGAGTTAAAGTATATGCTTCTTCAAATAATCTAATAGAAAAAATCTAAAGAAATGATATGGCACTGATTGATGATGTTAAAAATATATTGAATGAGTTGGCTCCGCATGGGTGGAAAGAACTGTTTGAGGAACATGGCCTAGACATAATTTCCGAGACCTTACAACAAGACTTGATAAAAAAACCTTTGGCTGTAAATAGAAACCTAGATGGCTTTAAAGACTTCTCTAAAGACGGAAAATTTGCAATTACCCCTGGCATTCCTTCCCAAAGTTTACTTTATCATGCCTTAGCTTCTCCTGCAGTGTTGACAGCACCAAATGGAAACAAACTGAGCAAGTTCCCAACAATAAAACAAATAGAAACTATTGAGAATTATGTATATGCCTCAACGAACAGAAATTTAAAGGATGTAATCAGTCTTTTTACGCCAAACAGTGAATTTTCCATTGCCGTTTTCGCTCTTGAGTACAGAAATTTACCTGAAACAGTTCATAAAAGGCATGCAGACCTATGTTTTTCTCGAACAGGAGTAGCTAGAGTAGGGAACTCTGAGCAAATGTATATTCCCGAGAAAAGGGGTTTTTTAAGTCACATTGAAGGTGATTCAAATGAGGTGTTTAGGGTTATTCCCGTTAGATATGCTGCTTATATTTCAGTTCTTCAAAAAGGAGATGAGAATCGTTTTGGTCCCGCCAGATTTGATTTGGGGACTCTAACAAATCAATCAGATCAGAGTGATTCAGATATTGATTTCTGGGTGCCTGTGCATAAATTATTTAGTGGATTGGAATGTCTGTCAGGTGAAGACCTTGAACTAGAAATAAATTATCATCATGTCAATGAAAAACTAAAAAGAGTTCATATTGAAAAAATGGGTGTATCTGGTTTTAATACAGGACATTCGGGAAAAGAGCTAGAATCATGGCCTTTTAAATTTTCCAACTCACTTGGCGAATTAAGTGATTTTTCAGATGATGGTAGCTTTTTATTGAAGCCTATAAAGCATCCTTTAGTAGAGGAAGTAATAGATCAAAACAAGAGGATTGGAACAATTGTGCCTCCACAATCTAGTAACTTCTTTTCTCCAAGTTTTACAATAAATGGTGTTGATATTGATGGTGACGGTAATCCGGATTCAAGAAAAGCGCCAGAATATGTGCATGTCAGGGATAAAATTGTTGGCGCTAATATTCAAAAATTAAATAACCAAAGATCTGTTATAAAGAGAGTGAATAGCGGTAATTACAAAGCACAACACTATTTGGATTTTGCAGCTGATGGATGGATTGAAGTAGAATGTAAAGAAATTTCCAGTAGGATAGTAAATTCTATTCCAGCCTATTCGATTATTGCCGCTCCTGACTTTTTTCCACACGTTAACCAAGGTGAGTTAATGGATTGGTGGATTCGATTGCCAAGAAATTTGCAGCAAGATATATGGAGTGTGCCGCCTCTCTCTTTATCAGACCAAAGAACGGCAGCTAACCTAGAGTTGAAAATAGAAGGACCTGGTATTTCTTTGGAAGTATTTAACGATAAAGATATTTCGATAACTGCCGTGGTATCACAACACAGAGGAGTAGGAACTTTCACGTTATCAACCGCAAAAAACGAAGTTACTAAGATAAAACGTCAAGGTGTATTACCTGACGCTGCTGCTGGCGTTTTTGCTCCAGGGTGGGATACAAGTATGGATGACAAAAAAGGAACACTTTTCCTATCTGCCTATGGATTAGGGAGTCCTTTTCCAGAAGACGCAAAATTGTGTGCAGCAATTAGTACTTTCTGGCCTGCTGCTGCTCCTGATTCGTCTAGACAATTTGCCCCAAGTGTTTTAAGTCAAAGAACAGAAAAAGCATACGCTACAGTTTGTCCACTTACAGATAAAGAAATTGGATTGGATGACCAACCATCATGGGATGGGAATATTGGGCCACAAACTGTGCAAAGAGGATCAAGAGAAGTAATTGAATACATGCGTTTTGAATATGTTGACTATATAGAAAACAGTTTGTTGGGGAAAATGTCGCTTGCAATAACTGCCAAGATAGATATTGATGATTATACTAATAGAATTTTAGGAATGAACAGGGTGTACCAAGCACTTGGTATTCAGGACAGCCCAAATAGTTTTAATGAAAAGAGAAGGTGGGGGATTCAGTCTTTCACTAAAGTTGATTCTAGTGACAATGACGTTCAATCTGCGTTATCAGCGGGAATTAATATTACAGGTAGAATCCTCAAGTTTATAATGTTTGAAAGTAAGGGCAGAATCAATCACCCTTCAAATTTTAAAAAAGTTCATGTGGAAATTAAAAGAAAGGTAGTATTGCTTTATAACGGACTCCGACGAGTTCATCTATTTGAAAACAATCAGTGGACAACTAATCAAGTAAGATAAAGTGAGAATCGTAATAATAGGAGCTGGTCCAGCTGGCTCCGCTTGCGCAATATCTGTTTTAAAAGCTGGTTATGAAGTGACGCTGATAGATCGAGTCAGCTTTCCTAGACATGCACCTGGTGAAACATTACATCCAGGAGTAGAACCATTGCTTAAAGAGTTAGGAGTTTTGGATGAAGTATTATGTTCTAATTTTCTTCGCCATCATGGTATTGAGAATATTAGAGATGGTTACTCCAAATATCAGCCGTACAATGAAGACGAAGATTGGAGAGGATTTCAGTTGTCCAGGAAAGAGTTCGATACGATACTTGTGAACAGGGCTATAAAACTTGGAGCAGATTTTTATAGAGGTGTTAAACCTATTAAAGTTGATATTTCAAATAAAGTAATTACTTCGCTTGAGACTAATGTTGGTAAATTTGAAGGAGATTATTTCATAGATGCGACAGGTAAAAGAGCGTGGTTAGCAAATAATCTTAGAATAGAGTTTAAAGAACATTCTCCTAAATGGATAGCCTACTATGGATATGTGAAAAATTCAAAATTCAAACCAAGTAATCCTAAACTTATATGGGACAAAAAAGGATGGACATGGATTTCTCAGATAAATGAAAATCTTGTTGCTTGGGTACATTTAAACTTACGACAACATGAAAAAGTCGGAAAGGCCTGGATACCAGAATTGTTAAATGACGGGGAATCTACGGGGCCAAGAAAAGCTGCAGATGTTACATGGAGAATAGCTGAAAAATGTGGTTATAAGAATTGTTTTTTGGTAGGTGATGCTGCGTTTGTTTTAGATCCGGGTTCCTCTCATGGAGTATTAAAGGCTATTATGAGCGGAATGATGATAGCACATTTGATATCGAGAATTAAACTGACAAGTTTAGCGAAAATTCAAGAGCATTATGACAGGTGGATGAAACAACAATTTTTAGCGGATAAAAGAATGTTGAATAAACTATATAATGATTATTGTGCTGATCTAAATATCGCGTGAGCATTATATTAGTGAATTAAATTAAGGAAGCTATTCTAATTGATGAATTATATTTCTTTTGGGAAGTATACAGGAAAAGGAAATATCCACTGTGGATAATATTTGACAATTGAAAACTGGTAAAACACAGGAACTGGATAGAAAACACAATTCCAAGAAATAAATAACGGATAACTAATTATTATCGTTTGTTCACAATACTGTTCTTTTTGAATTGCTTAAGGCTCTATAAGTAATTCTGTGTGTCCAATTGATAGTTGATAATTATCTCTTTTGTGTTTAGATACTTTGAACCTTCAGATTCTATATGATATTTGGGTTACTTGATTAACCAGCAATCAGTCTTTACGTTATTTAATTATTGTAAAAATTTACTTAGATATATTATAGTCTTTAGTTTACAAATTGTATTTTTAGCTATAAGTAGAATCGTATTGGAGATTATACTTTCCCCCACACCAATATCCTCTAATAACAACCAAACATTCATTCCGTATGAGAAAGCTATACTTTTTAATTGTTAGTGTTTTACCAGTACTTACTTTTTCGCAATTCTCTCAGATAGGCCAAGATATTGATGGAGAAGCCTTTGGAGATCAATCCGGCTACTCAGTCAGTCTAAGCCAAGATGGAAATCGTGTGGCGATAGGTGCCCAACTAAATGATGGTAATGGGAATAGCTCAGGTCATGTAAGAATTTATGAGTTGAACAACGGAAATTGGATTCAACTTGGTGCCGATATTGATGGTGAAGCTGTATTGGATCTTTCAGGATGGTCCGTTAGTCTTAGCGCTGATGGAAGCCGGGTTGCCATTGGGGCCTATCTTAATGATGGTGGAGGTATTTTTAATTCCGGCCACGTACGGATATACGAATTCAACAATGGTAATTGGATACAATTGGGAACCGATATTGATGGTCTGTCAGTAGAGGAGCAATCAGGATATTCCGTTGGATTGAGTGCAGATGGAAATCGGGTTGTAGTTGGCGCATATTTAAGTGACGTTAATGGAGCGAATTCGGGAAGTGCCAGGGTTTTTGAGTTTTCAAACGGGGAATGGTCATTATTGGGAAGCGAAATTTTGGGAGAACGTATCATAGATCAAGCAGGCTGGTCTGTTAGCATCAGTGATAATGGAAATCGCGTTGCAGTGGGTTCCCGTTTAAATGACGATGGGGGACCCAATGCTGGCCATGTTCGAATTTTTGAATTTAATTCGGTTGATTGGCTGCAGGTAGGCGATGATATCGATGGTGAGGCAGCGGAAGATTTGTTCGGCCATTCCGTTAGCCTAAATGAGGATGGGAGCCGCGTTGCTGTTGGGGGTTATGAAAATGATGGCAATGGACCGGCGTCCGGACATACGCGAGTTTTTGAGTTAGTCAATGGAAACTGGATACAACTTGGTTTGGACATTGATGGCGAGGCCGCTGTAGATCGATCAGGGTGGTCGGTAAGTTTAAATGATTCTGGAAATAGGGTCGCCATAGGGGCATATTTAAATGATGGGAGTGCTTTTAACTCCGGTCACACTCGAATCTATGAATTTATCAACGGAAATTGGGTGCAACTGGGCATGGACATTGATGGTGAAGCATCAGTCGATAATCAGTCGGGGTGGTCCGTCAGTTTAAATGGTTCAGGAAATCGCGTGGCAATTGGAGCTTACTTAAATGATGGTACCGCGACCAACGCTGGTAGCGTGGAAGTTTTCGAAGTACCATTATCGATATCACCCAATGCCTTTGTGACTACCTGGAAAACAGATAATGCCGGTTCTTCTGGCCCTGATCAGATCACTATTCCTACCTTTTCCGCAGAGACTTATAACTATACCGTTGATTGGGGAGACGGTTCTTCAGATAGCGGGGTAACCGGAGACATTACACATACCTATGCAATAGCAGGGACTTATACGGTTTCCATTTCGGGAGATTTTCCAAGAATTTTCTTTAATGATCAGGGAGACAAGCAAAAAATACTGGCAATCAATAGTTGGGGCTCCATCGCATGGACGTCTATGGAGTCTGCCTTCAATGGTTGTACCAATCTAGATATGCTCGCCTCAGATGTACCAGACTTGTCACAGGTCACTTCTATGGAGCGCATGTTTAGATTGTGTCTTTCTATGGTTGGTAATGATTCTTTTAATAGCTGGGATCTCTCTAATGTGAACAATTTAGATGAGATGTTTCTTTTGGCCAGATCGTTTAATCAACCTCTTGGCAATTGGAATGTTAGCAATGTGACTTCCATGAGTGGACTGTTTTGGGACTGCGACGTCTTCAATCAGGACATCGGGTCCTGGGATGTAAGCAGTGTTACGGATATGAGTGCACTCTTTAGGGAAAGTCTTGCCTTTAATCAAGATATTGGAAACTGGGATGTAAGTAGTGTTTCCAATATGAGCTTATTGTTCTTTTCAGCAAGAGCTTTTAACCAAGATCTTTCAAACTGGGATGTGAGTTCCGTTACTAATATGGAAAGTACGTTTAACAGCTGTTGGGTATTCAACCAGCCCCTTGCAAGCTGGAATGTAAGCAATGTAACCAATATGCGCGGAATGTTTTCAGATGCCTTTGCATTCAACCAAGATATCTCTGGTTGGAATGTCAGTTCTGTAAGACGTATGGACGTCATGTTTAACAATGCCAACGCCTTTGATCAAAACATCGGAGGTTGGAATGTGGGCTCAGTTACGAATATGGATCTTATGTTCCGTAGTGCAGATGTCTTTAATCAAGAGATTGGTAATTGGGACGTCAGTTCTGTGACCACCCTGGAAAGTATGTTTGGAAATGCCGTTAGTTTTAATCAGGATATCGGAAGTTGGAACCTTTCCAGTGCAACTGATATGGGCTCAATGTTCAATGGCGCCACAGCTTTCAACCAGGATATAAGCGCTTGGAATGTGTCAAATGCCAACGATATGCGGTTTATGTTTAATTCGGCGACTTCATTCAATCAGGACATTGGAGGTTGGGATGTTGGTGGTGTCACGAATATGCAACGCATGTTTAAAGATGCCGTCAATTTTGATCAGGATTTGGGTCAATGGGATGTGAGCAACGTTACAAGCATGTTCGAAATGTTTGCAAATGTTACACTGTCCACCGGAAATTATGATAGCCTCCTTCAAGGCTGGAATGGCCTGAACTTGCAGTCTAATGTGAACTTTAGTGCTGGTAACAGCCAGTACTGTTTTGGAGAAACCGCCCGTCAGAATATCATAAATACCTATGGCTGGACGATCACGGATGGAGGTCTAAATTGCCCGTTTGCCCCTATGGTCTCTACATGGAAGACAGACAATCCCGGTGTTTCTTCTCCGAATCAAATAACCATACCCACTTTTTCTGGGGCCTCCTACTACTATACTGTGGACTGGGGAGATGGCAGCTCTGATACAGGTATAACAGGCGATATTACCCATACCTACGACATGCCTGGGACCTATACAATAACTATTAGCGGAGATTTTCCCAGAATCTTTTTTAACGGTGCGGGAGATGCTGAAAAACTTGTTTCGGTGGATGAATGGGGAGATATTAGTTGGTCTTCCATGGAACGGGCGTTTATGGGTTGTAGCAACTTAGATATAGTCGCCATAGATAGTCCGGATTTGTCTGGTACAACTGACATGGATTTAATGTTCTTTGGGTGTAGCTCGCTCATAGGAAACGCGTCTTTCAATAGCTGGAATGTCAGTAATATTACAAGTATGGCCAGTCTCTTTAACAATGCCTCTCAATTTAATCAAGACCTATCCAATTGGAATGTTAGTGCGGTTACCGATATGGGAAACATGTTTTTTGGCGCAGCAGCCTTTAACAAACCTATTGGGTCATGGAATGTGAGTTCTCTTGTTCAGGCGGGTGCTATGTTTAGAACGGCAACAGCGTTTAATCAAGATTTGAGTGCCTGGAATGTTGGATCGGTTACCAATATGGGTTCCATGTTTAGAAGTGCTAGCTCATTTAATCAGGATATCAGTACTTGGAATGTTAGCGCCGTTACCGATATGTCTGGGATGTTCCTGGGAGCAGCTGCATTTAACCAGGCAATAGGAAGCTGGGATGTAAGCTCGGTAGTAGACATGAATAATATGTTCTCAGCTGCTACTGTTTTTAACCGGGATATTGGGGCGTGGAATACAACTAGTGTCCAGAATATGAGCAATATGTTTAGAAGTGCCACAGCTTTTAATCAAAATATTGGAAACTGGGATGTGAGCGCTGTGACCAATATGAGTAATATGTTTCAACTGGCGTCTTTATTCAACCAGGACATTGGGGCCTGGGATGTGAGCAGTGTTACAGACATGGGGAGTATGTTTGCAGTAGCCCCTAATTTCAACCAGGATATTGGCGGATGGAATGTAAGCAACGTTACCAGAATGGCATCCATGTTTAACAATGCAGATAGTTTTAACCAGGATCTGGGTTCCTGGGACGTTAGTAATGTTCTGGACATGGCAGCGATGTTCGCATCTTGTCCTTTCAATCAGGACATTGGTTCCTGGAATGTTAGTCAGGTGATCAACATGAGTAATATGTTTAGAGAGGCAGCATCCTTTGATCAAAATATAGGAGGATGGAACGTCTCTAACGTCACTAATATGAGTGCAATGTTCTCCCTGGCAGTATCTTTTGATCAAGACCTGGGTGGCTGGGATGTCAGTTCGGTAACCAATATGGGCGAAATGTTCTTAAATGTGACCCTATCTCTAGAAAACTATGATGCACTCTTAAATGGATGGAATAGCCTTGCGAGTCTTCAGTCAAATGTGGTTTTTGATGGGGGTAATAGTCAATACTGTTTAGGAGAAGTTGCCCGCCAGAATATCATAAATACCTATGGCTGGACGATTACAGATGGAGGTTTAAATTGCCCTTTTGTGCCCTTGGTTACTACTTGGAAAACAGACAACCCTGGCGCTTCTGGCCCGAACCAAATTACCATTCCAACATTTGCCGGAGAAGGCTATGATTATGCTGTGGATTGGGGAGACGGCTCTTTAGATACTAACATAATGGGGTCTATAACGCACACGTATGGTACAGCAGGGACCTATACCGTTTCTATTTCAGGAGATTTTCCCAGAATTTATTTTAATGGAGGTGGAGATGCCGAAAAGATCTTAGCGGTTGACCAATGGGGTGAGATTTCCTGGTCGTCTATGGAAGGCGCTTTTCAGGGATGTTCAAATTTAGATATTACTGCTACAGACCTACCAGATCTGAGTGGTATAAATAGCATGCGAAGAATGTTTACAGGCTGTGTTTCGTTAGTAGGGAACGCTAGTATTAACAGTTGGGACGTGAGTATGGTAACAGATATGGCCACCCTGTTTACAGATGCAGCTGCCTTTAACCAGGAGCTGGCAAATTGGGATGTAAGCAATGCAGAAAACATGAATAATATGTTCCTAAGGGCCTCCAGTTTTAATCGGCCGATAGGAAGTTGGAATGTGTCAAACGTAATTAATATGGGAGGAATGTTTAATAGTACTCCTTTTAATCAGGACATTGGCAGTTGGAATGTAAGTAGTGTTGTTAACATGGATGGTATGTTCCAGGGAGCTACCGCTTTCAACCAAAACATTGGTAGTTGGGATGTAAGTAGTGTGAGTACAATGCGTGTAATGTTTGATGGAGCCCTTTCCTTTGATCAGCCGATTGGAGGCTGGGATGTGAATGCTGTTCAAACCATGACTCAAATGTTCAATTCCACCCCCTTCAATCAAGACATCAGCAACTGGAATGTAAGTCAGGTTAGCAACATGGATGGAATGTTTAGAAATACTGGCTTTTTCAATCAGGATATTGGACTTTGGAACGTGTCTAATGTTACCAGCATGCGGGTCATGTTCCAGGGGGCAACTTCTTTCAATCAAAACCTGGGCAGTTGGGATGTGAGCAATGTTTCGAACATGACTCAGATGTTTTCTGGAATTGCTTTAAATATAGAAAACTACGATGCATTGCTGCTTGGGTGGAATAACTTAAACCTCCAACCCAATGTTAGTTTTGATGGAGGAAACAGTCAGTATTGTCTGGGAGAAGCTGCACGCCAGAATATGATTGACAACGATGGCTGGGGAATCACAGACGGTGGTGCGGAAACAGAGTTTCCCATAATTACATGTCCCGCGGATATTTTGGTTCAGTCATCCTCCGTTTTTGGGGTAACCGTGACACTTGCAGATCCAACAGCCACGGATAACTGTTCTACCCTTTTTGAATTTACAGCTGTTCGAGATGATGGTCTTCCTTTAAATGCACTTTACCCTAATGGTGTTACCAATATCAGCTGGACTGCAACTGATAGTGCCGGTAATGTATCCAATTCGTGTAATCAGACGGTCGATGTGGTGTTTAATCCAGACCCGCTTTCCATTACTGGCCTGGTGCTGATAGATAGAAATACTGATGAAGAGGTCTCTGTCTTGACCGATGGCCTAGTTCTTAATCTTATTGATTTACCTACCCTTGATCTTGATATAAAGGCCCTTGCAACAGATGATACCCAGCGCGTGCGCATGGAACTCACGGGAGATCAGATGCGGAATAGGGTAGATACGGAAGCACCATTTTTATTGTATGGTAACGCCAATGGAGCCCCCTTTTTTCCAGGCATGTTTACAATTACCGCAAGTGCTTTTTCTGGAAGTGCAGAAGGTTTAATCAAATCAATTGATTTTGAAATCATTGATACCCTTCCGTTGAAAATCAATGGACTTAGCTTCAAAGAAACCAAAGCGCAGGACTTTGAGATTAAAGTGTACCCTAACCCTGCGACTGTGGAAGTAGCTATTGTTATGTCCAATGTGAATGTAGGGGTAAAGAGAATTCAGATTTATGATATGCAAGGTAAAATGGTTGACTCGCAAAAGTTTGGTGTACGCAAGGGAACCAATGAATATGTTATGGAAACTTCAAGCCTTCCCGAAGGAGTCTATTTAGTAAATATTTATATTGATTCTGGGGAACTATATCAGAAAAGACTTTTAGTTCGTAAATAGTGATTACTAATACCGAAAAAATTCTTGACGTATAAACTCCCGAACCTAAGTTCTAATTGGTTTAGTTTATTGAGGTTTCGGCATCTTCGCATTTTTGTGCTCACCGAATAGGACACCTAAAACAAGAGAGTAACACGCTAAAACGATATTACGGTTTTTACTTAATGGATTTAATGTAGTGTTGTTTCTAAAGCAGCCTTTAATAACTGAAGGGCGAGATCGCTTTCAGGCTCTTTTTCATAACTCTTACCAAGTCCTAATATTGAATCCCAACCAGCATTGGAAAAGTACATAACGGCCAAAAACCGAATCCCTCAAAACCTAAAACTGTACCCCACGGACGGCAAAATGGGAAAAAGGCTCTGTTGTGCAATAAATGTTCTTGGTTCACCTATGTTATTACCTTGACGATCTTGCTGAACTTCTTCATCGACAAAATAGAAATAGGGGTTTTGGCGGGCGTAGAGGTTATAGATGCTCAGGTTCCAACTGCGTTCGCCCCATTTTTTCTTTTTGCGGAAATGGATCCCCACGTCCAGTTTGTGGAAGGCCCGCATCCTGTTGGCGTTGCGCTCGCCATAAATGAACACTTCGGAGGTACCATCACCGTAGAAACTGGATTCATCTATGATATCGTATTTCCCTATGGGCAGGGTAAAGGCGCTGCCGGTGCCATAGACCCATGTCGCGGCGACATCTATATGCTCCTTCAGTTGGTGGGTGACCACCACACTTGCATCGTGCCTTCTGTCATACCGATAGGGAAAGGCCTTGCCGCCGTTTATGTTGTCAAATTGCCGATCGGTCCTGGACCAGGTGTACCCGATCCATCCGGTGGTCCTCCCCTCCTTTTTTTGCAACAGTAGTTCCAGCCCATAGGAGGTTCCGTCCCCATCGCCCTCTACCAAATTCTCCCAATTGGAGGAGGTTCCCAAAAAGGTGGCGCCCTCTTTGTATTCGATCAGGTTCCGCATGCTTTTGTAGTACGCCTCGGCACTGAGTTCATAGATGCCATGGTCCAAAGACCTTGCCATGCCAATGGACCACTGTTGGGATCTTTGCGGGGCCACCCCGTCCGTTGCCGGGACCCAGAGGTCCGTGGGAAAGCCGATGCCCGAGTTGGTCAACAAATGTACGTTTTGCTGCATTCTGGAATAGGCGGCCTTGACGGACATATCCTCCGTTAACAGATAGCTGGCCAAGATCCTGGGTTCCCAGGATGCATAGTCCCCGCCATTCACATGGTATACCGAAGTACGAAAACCCAAATTGGTTTGGATGCGGTCTCCCAGCCTGATCTCGTGCTCCATATACCCCGCGTTCTCCCAGGCAAGGACATCGCGATTGCCGAACTCGTTGTCCAAGGTGCTTTGGCCATTGGTACGGGTCCTGCTCCTTGTTGCGCCGGGCTTAAAAGTATGGTAGATGCTGTTTGCCCCGAACTTCAACTTGTAACCGGGGCCAACGAAATATTCAAAACCTGCCTTTAGGCCCAGATCATATATGCCGGACAGGAAACGCCTAGAGGATTCAAGAGTTTCCTGGTCGTTCACAAAGGTCCCGCTGGTCCCGGTCCTAAATCGGTAACGGGTATAGGACAAGGTAACGTTACCGAACAGTTTTTGACCATAAAGTGGTTCCCCGCATCGCACTTTGCAGTTGTCACCCCTGATGGGCGGTTGTTGTAAAACCTATTCTGGCAACTCAAGGGCATTCTCAAAATCTTCCTGGGTTATTGATACCCTAAATGTGTTGTCTCCTAAGGACTCAAATGAATCGGGGCCACCAAATAAGTATTTATCTTTAAAACAGAGTTCTTGGTCTGATAGAAGTTTGTCAACACATATGTAACCTTTGTTATCAGAAAAGACAAGGCTAACGGAATCTATTCCCCTGGTATTGCTATCCAAGCACCCATGTAGTCCTGTAAAAACTTCCTGTTTATACTTGCACCTGTAACTTTCCGAAGCTTCTAAACGGACTTCCTGAAAGAACTCTCTAGTACCTAAGTTATTATAAAAGAGAGACATCGTCAAGGTTGAATCACTTCTGTTTTCGACAACTAAGGTGAAGTCAACCGGAAGATCTTCATTTTTATCTGTACAAGATGATAAGATTAATATAATGAATATCAGTACTAATTTTTTGTTCAATCGCATGTTTGTGAGTTTTGCAGTGCCCGATCCATATAGGCGAACAACTGGTTCAATTCTGCTGTTGTCACCCCCGGTGGGCGGTTGTTGTTCAACTTATTTCGCCAGGTACTTGGAGATCTACTATTGTCCAAAGCGGCCTGTATTTGTCTTAAGCTGTAGCCGCTTACATTATCAACCGGCCAACGAGTATTCCTTGTGTTTTGATTAAATCTATCAATTAAATCGATTACGATAGGGGTATATTCGTTCATATCTTTTACTTGCACTCTTTGTCTCCAGTCATTCCAGCCTATGTTGTTCAAATCATTAAAATAATTTGAATTGTATCTATCGTACCGAGCATTGGTAATGATGGTCTCCACACCCTCTGCCCAGCTCTCCATAAGCATGTTCCTTCTACAGCTTCTGGCCACAACGGAGAAAATACCGGGATCCAATTCCCTATGGCTCGCATGGGTAAGCTCATGGGTAGTGGTGGCGTAGATTCCGTCACTGCCCCTATACCTTCCACCACTTATCCGTGTTACCCTGATGTCTGAAGCAAATACATTTATGGCCGGACGGTGTTCCGAACGTACATCCCTGTTGTATTTGGCACTTATGGTGGTATACCGGGGCCTTCGCAGGCCATAGGTGGGTACATGTTGTGTATAATAATCAAGGGCGGCGTTCTGGACCAGGGAGTAAAGATGTGCCCTACCATAAGTAAAATGCTGGTTCCAGGACTTTCTTTTGTATTTCCGGGTGCCCCTGTGCCTTGCCGCTACAAAAATGGTGCCCTGCATTACCCTAAAATTGGCCGGACTATTAAAATACACGGCATACTTTACTCTTTTGGTCCTGGTGGAGCTTGTGCGAAAATACCCGGAACTGTTGGTCCTTGCCCTTTTAATGACTAAAAATCCCCATTTCCTTACCTTTATCTCCGCGCCCTTAACACCGACCCGTCTGTTCCCTATGGCATCCTCCGAAACCGTCACCCTGCCATTGGGGCTCCACCTCCTCGCAGATAGACTCCCTTCGCCATAATTGGAATAATCGATTGCAACATCTTCCAATGAAAGCCCTTTTTTCTTTAGCTGGTCAAACCCGATTTTTTCCCCTGAAGCCATAATATAGTCAAGGCTCCCAAGTTCTTCCTTGTCCAGATTGCCCGTTACCTTTAACACCTCGGTCTCCAGGATTTCAAAAAAAGGTTCCCCATATGCTTTAAGCACCCTGGATGTTTTGTCTTCAGGTAAGTACACTGGTATCTCATCTTCTTCTAAATCTGTTTTCTGTTCAGGAGGGAAGTAAAGTTCTTCTAGTTTTTCATGAACTATTTCCTTAGGAAATTCGTAATCAACTGGAAACACGGAATACTGATAGGAGTAGGGCGCTTCTAGAGGGAGAGAAGGGTCTCTAAATCCTTCACCTGCTTCTATTACTTCATAGTGAAGCGGAACATTGACGATGTCCAGGATACTGTCAGTAATAAGACGTAAGTACTCGGTCGTATCTCTTGGCAGAAAGCGATGATAATAATGGGAAGCTTCTATGTTAAATTTTTCTTTTGTCTTATTGAGGCTTACAATTTTCTTTAAACTGACGTTGTTTATCATGTTATTATATGCTTTTTGCATATTCTCTACGGTAAAGGGAATTTCCAATTTCTTTCCCAATTGGGTCATTCCTTCTAGTTTTGGGTGCTCTAAGATTTCCAGTTGTTCCGTTTTGAGTTCGATTGTTTCATCCTGCTTACAGGAATGGATAATGCCCAGCACCAATATTGCGACCACTACGGGCCGTAAATGTTTATAATATCTCATTATTTCTGGTCTTTACAGTTGTTTTATGGTTTAATACATGTTTGAGGGCGTCAAAAACGCTTTTGGGAGTGCTTACAAACAGGGCTTTTTTTAGTATCGGTCTAAAGCCTTGTTAAAAAGCTAGCATGTCCTTAGAGTATGGGCAAAGTGTTGGGAATCACTCCGCGACCTTTTATTAAATCCCATTAAGGTGCGGATAAAATGATTGGAAAGAAAAACCTATGTAATAAGTGGGCGTATGGGGGGATAGGTGGGAAGGTGTTTTACTTTTCTAATACTATTTGTTAAGTTTTAAGTGATAAAAACGAAATAGGATCAGGTGTAGGTTGGTTATGGTGGATTTGGGTCTTTTGACAGTAAGAAAATTCGACATAATTGTGTATCTTGCATTTCCCTAATTTCTTTCTCGAACGACCCAATAAATAGAAAAAGAAACTATTGAATGACCTTCCAAAACATTCTTGAAAAATACCGTAAATATTCATTTTCCGAACATGATAAAGGCGACCGTTTTGAACGATTGATGGCCGCATACTTACAAACCGACCCGAAATATTCAAATCTGTTTAAAGAGGTTTGGTTGTGGAATGACTTTCCTAGTCGAAACGATTTAGGTGGTAATGATACAGGTATCGATATTGTAGCATTAACAAAAGAGGGGGATTATTGGGCAATTCAATGCAAGTGCTACGCAGAAAATACAACCATAGACAAAAAAGCAGTTGATAGCTTTTTATCTACTTCAAGCAGACAGTTTAAAAACGAGCAGTTACAAACCGTTAGTTTTATGCATCGTTTGTGGATTGACACCACAGGTAAGCGTTGGAGCTCTAATGCTGAACAGGTTATTTTAAACCAGAATATTCCAGTTACACGTTTAGGATTGTTTGCCTTAGAAGAAGCACCTGTACAATGGCAGAAATTGGAGGATGGTATTACAGGAAAATCTGCATTGGTTAAAAAATATGATACAAGACCACATCAGCAAACTGCTTTAGAAAGCACACACGATTATTTTAAAGAAAAGGACAAAGGCAAACTCATCATGGCCTGTGGTACAGGTAAAACATTTACAGCTTTGCGTATTGCAGAGCATGAAACCAGCGGAAAAGGTTTAATTCTGTTTTTAGTGCCTTCAATAGCGTTAATTGGACAAACCTTAAACGAATGGACGGCTCAAGCCAGAAACCCTATTAATGCGATTTGTATTTGTTCACAACCAGATATCACTAAAAAGAAGAAGAAAGGGGAAGATGCCGATTTTTACAGTACAGTTGATTTAGCATTACCGGCATCTACAGATATCGATAATATCGTTAGACAATTTGCATATTTCAAACAACATGGGAACGATGGAATGACGGTCGTCTTTTCTACATATCAATCCATCGAAGTGATTGCAAAAGCTCAAAAGGGTTTGCAAAACAATATTGGTTATGAGTCCATATTCGACTTAATAATTTGTGATGAGGCGCATCGTACAACCGGTGTTACCTTAAGCGATGAAGATGAGTCTGCTTTTGTAAAAGTGCATGACAATGATTTTATTCAAGGCAAGAAGCGTCTATATATGACAGCTACGCCACGTCTTTATGATCCAAAAGCTAAAGATAAGGCGGCTCAAGAGGATGTGTATTTATGCTCCATGGATGACGAAGACATCTATGGTGAAGAAATTTATCGTATTGGTTTTGGAGAAGCTGTTGAAAAGAATCTATTAACCGATTATAAGGTTCTCATTCTTACCTTAAGCGACAAAGATGTTCCACCATCGGTTCAGAAAATGATTTCTGATGAAGAACAGGAAATCAATAGTGATGATGCTTCAAAACTCATTGGTTGCATCAACGCTTTGGCAAAACAAATGATGGGAGATGATGGCTCACTGCGAAAGGTGGACCCAAACCCAATGAAGCGCGCTGTGGCCTTTTGTTCTCGAATCAATCCAACAGCCTATTCAGATGCAACGGCTTCCACAACCATAGCCAATTATTTTAATACCGTTTCAAACGAGTATATAGAATCACTTCCAGAAGAAGAACAAAAAGTACGTATCAGCACGGAAGCCAAACATATTGACGGTACCATGTCTGCCACAGAGCGTGAGGAAAAATTATCTTGGCTTAAAGAGGAAAGCGAAGAAACTAGAATCCTAACCAATGTACGTTGTTTAAGCGAAGGTGTCGACGTACCTTCATTAGATGCTGTAATGTTCTTATCAGCGCGTAATTCCGAGGTGGATGTGGTACAATCTGTTGGTCGTGTGATGCGACGCTCTGAAGGTAAAAAATACGGCTATATCATTATTCCAGTATTGGTACCCTCTGATGTTGAAGCCGATAAAGCCTTGGATGACAACAAACGTTATGCTGTGGTCTGGACGGTTTTAAATGCCTTGCGTGCACACGATGATCGATTTAACGCAATTATCAACAAAATTGATCTTAATAAAAAACGTCCAGACCAAATACTCATTGGACGCCCGGATTATTCCTTTGATGAAAATGGCAATTGGGTCCATGAAAATGAAGGGGGCTACAAAACCGAAAAGCTCAATCAGCAATTTGCCTTACAGTTTGAGGCCTTACAAAATGTGCTGTACGCACGTTTGGTTAAAAAGGTTGGTGACAGACGTTATTGGGAACAATGGGCTCAAAACGTGGGCGAAATCGCTACTCGTTTAATTGAACGCTTTACCTATCTAATAGATGAAAAAACCGAACATCGCAAAGCCTTCGACTCATTCTTAAAAGGCTTGCAGTCTAATATCAATTCCAGTATTTCTGACAAGGAAGCAATAGAAATGTTGGCACAGCATATGATTACCAAACCTGTGTTTGAGGCTTTGTTTGAAGGATATTCCTTTGTGGATAACAATGCCATTTCCCAATCCATGCAAAAAATGGTAGCCCTATTGGAAGAGGGTGCTTTGGAAAAGGACACGAAGGTGTTAAATAAATTCTACGAATCGGTTCGTATGAGGGCTGCGGGTATTGATAATGCGGAAGGCAAACAGCGTATTATTATAGAATTATACGATAAGTTCTTTAAAACCGCCTTCCCAAAAATGGTGGAACAATTGGGCATTGTCTATACACCTATAGAGGTGGTTGATTTTATACTTCATTCAGTAAATGATGTCTTACAGCAAGAGTTTGGGCAAACGATTTCTGATAAAAACGTGCATGTCCTAGACCCGTTTACTGGAACAGGGACCTTTATCACGCGATTGATACAATCTGGACTCATTACAAAGAAAGATTTACCCCGTAAGTACGAACATGAATTGCATTGTAATGAGATTGTTTTGTTGGCCTATTATATAGCCGATGTCAATATTGAAAATGCTTACCATGATGTGATGGGCAACAAAGGCGACTATGTGCCTTTTGATGGTATTGTTTTGACTGACACCTTTCAATTAGGCGAGACCAGGGACAGTGTAATATTCTCAGAAATGTTCCCGAAAAATTCGGAACGTCTGGAGATTCAAAAAAAAGGACCTATACGTGTGATTGTAGGGAACCCACCTTATTCAGCAGGACAAAAATCCGCAAATGATAACGCACAAAACCAAAATTATGAAAAATTAGATGCCCGAATAGCTAAAACATATGTACTTGAATCTTCAGCCGGGTTAAACAAATCTGTTTATGATGCTTATATCAAGGCCTTTCGATGGAGCACAGATAGATTAGACGATGATGAAGGTGGTGTTATTGGTTTTGTAACGAATGGTGCTTGGTTGGATGGTAATTCTCAAGACGGCTTCAGAAAGATGTTGGAGAAAGAATTTGATAGTATCTATGTCTTTAATTTGAGAGGAAACCAACGTACCTCTGGTGAATTATCTCGTAAGGAAGGTGGCAAGATTTTTGGTTCTGGGTCACGAACACCTATTTCTATTTCACTATTGGTCAAAAATCCCAAAGGGAAAAAAGAGAAAGCCGTCATCAAATACCATGATATTGGGGATTATTTATCGCGTGAGGATAAATTAAAAATCATAAAGGGTTTTGGTTCCATTTCCAATCCCGACATGAAACTAAGGATTATTAGACCCAACGAACATGGTGATTGGATAAATCAACGAAACGATGCGTTTGATGAATTTCTACCGATTAATCCCAGTAAAAAGTACAACCTGAATTCACATTCCTATTTTGTCAATTATTCAAATGGAATTGCAACTGGACGTGATTATTTTTTATACAATTCTTCTTCAGAAGAATTAATTCGGAGTATAAATAAGATGATTGATTTTTATAACGATCAAGTCAAATCATTCAAAGAAGTTTTAAAAAATAATTCAGAAGCAAATGCCAAGGATTTTGTGGATTATGATTCTACTAAAATAAGTTGGACTGATACATTTTTAAGAGATTTAAGCAAAAATATTTATTACAAATTCGAAGAACATAAAATTGGTGATGGACTTTATCGCCCTTTTTTCAAACAAAAGATATGTTATCAGAAGAATTTAATACATAGAACCTACCAACAACTATCTATATTTCCAGAAATAACATCTGAAAACCTAGTAATTATAATTAGTGGTAAAGGTGCTAGTAAGGATTTTTCATCTTTGATTACAAATAAATTACCTAACTATCATACGCTTGATACTGACCAGTGTTTTCCACTTTATTATTACGAAGAACGTATTAAACAAACACCTGGTTTGTTTGATCAAGCAGGAGAAAGTGAGTATATACGCCATGACGGAGTCAGTGATTTTATTTTAGAACGTGCCCAAAAACAGTATGGTAAATCGGTTACCAAAGAAGACATCTTTTATTATGTATATGGCATTTTACATAGTCCGGACTATAGAGAAACATTTGCCAACGACCTTAAAAAAATGTTGCCTCGTTTACCATTAGTAGATGAGCAAAGAGACTTCTGGAAATTTAGCAAAGCAGGGCGTGCCTTGGCAGATTTGCATATCAACTATGAGTCGGTTGAGTCCTATCGAGATGTTGAGGTGACTATGCCAGACGAAATTCACCAAATGTCACCTGACAAGTTTTACTATGTCAACAAAATGCGATTTCCTAAAAAAGGACAAAACGATACAATTATTTACAATGGTTGCATCACCATAAAAAACATACCAGAAAAAGCTTATGAGTATGTCGTAAATGGCAAATCGGCCATTGAGTGGATTATGGAACGCTACCAAGTAAAAACAGATAAAAAATCAGGTATTACCAACGACCCTAACGATTGGAGCAAAGAACACGAAAATCCAAGCTACATTTTCGATTTGTTGTTGAGCATTATAAATGTAAGTATGCAGACTGTCGATATTGTTGAAGGATTACCAAAGTTAAAATTCGAATAAAATGGAGGCAAAGGATTATAATAAAATAGCCAGATTATTTCAATTCTTAAATTATACAAATCGATTTTTTGATTATCGGTATGAGGCTTTTGAAGGCCCTTATAAAGCATATCAAGTTTCAGATGCAGAAATGCCTCATGACACTCAGTTAGTTATTGAGAAACTAGAAAGATTAAAAGCTATTGATTTTTACGATAAAGAGTATTTATTAAAAAGAACTCCCGATTTAAGATACTACGAACGTTCATTGATAAAACAATCCGAAAGTGAAATAGGATTTCATTATGAGCTTTCAGTTTTACTTTTTTACTATCTACTGAACCAACTCAAGGACGCTGGAATTGAGTTGTTAAAAATAATTGAAACTAACAGATTAAAAATTGAGTTTGGTCCAGATGTCCAGATCGAAAATGGTTTGGTTACATATAGAAACTACATACACGAAAAAGTCTTCAATTTTTTAAAAGGACAAATTCTTAATTATGATCTATTGCAATACCATTTGATGAAATTGTCGGATTCGATTCACTATGACAATTATACTATTTCATTTGATATTAAAAAGATTAAAAAGATACTTTCCAGCCTTGAGGGATTTGATTTCGAAGGGATTAACCTAATTGATTGAAAGTACAAATAACCATATACGCTTGATGACGTATACTGATGAACAAAATAGAATATTTGAATTTGTAGCAAAAGGAGAAGGCCACGGCATAATTGATGCGGTCGCAGGTGCGGGCAAGACAACAACCATCATTGAGGCGGCTAAATACACCAATCACCCCAACAGTCTTTTATTCTGTGCTTTTAATAGAAGCATTGCAGGTGAAATTAATAATAGGTTTGTAGAAAAAAGACTTTTTCAAGTAACAACGAGTACTATTCATTCATTAGGATTGCAAATTCTAAAAACCAATCTGTCCTCAGAAAAAGAAATCAAGTTAAAGGAAAATAAATATCAAGAACTGATTAATAATTCAGGCATTCGGAAAGAACTATTGCCAAGGTTTAAAGAAATTTTGAAAATCAATAACCTAAATTATGATGAGTATGCCGAAAAACAGAATCATGAAGTAAACAATCTGATTTGGAAAATTAGAAGAAGATTACTTGAAATAAATCAAAAGTATAGGCTGACTTTGTGTAAAGATAACTTCACAGATTTAAGAAACATGGTTTTCCACTATGGTATATTTAGTGAGATTGAAGAAGCAAAAAGAAATATTGATACAGAATTGGAACTATATTTTGACGCACACCAATATTTGCTAACACAAGCAAACAAATTTTCTGAGAATCATTATATCATTGATTATGCAGATATGTTATATCTACCTTATAAATGGAAATTACAGTCACCCAAAAAATTTGGATTTCTATTTATAGATGAATGCCAAGATTTATCAAGATCACAGCTTGTGGTGGCCCTGAAATATGCAAGTAAGGGCAGTAGAATTTTATCAGTAGGTGATCCAATTCAATCCATTTATGGGTTTTCAGGAGCAGATATTGAATCCTTTAATAATATAGAAAAAATAACTAATGCAAAAAGACTTCCTTTAACAACTTGTTTTCGTTGTCCTAAATTGGTAATAAATCTTGCCCAAGAATTTAGAAGTGATATTCAAGGCAACAAAGGATATGATGGGAAAGTGGAAGAAATTCTAATAAAAGATGTTGTAAAGTCGACCGAAGAGAATGATTTAATAGTCTCAAGGACGAAAGATCCTATATTGTTATTGGTTTTCAGATTTATTGAGTTTGAAAAAAAAGTTAGGATTCACCCTGATATAGCAAAAGACTTAATTAGGAGGCTAAGAGGATTATTTCAAAAAGAATTAATCACTCGAAGAATTGAATCCTTTCCTGGAGGATTTAATGGATTGAAAAAAGAAGCGCTTGATAGGCAAGGATGGATAATTAGAAAGGAAGCAAAACGAATAATAGACAATCAATTAAGAGAAATTCATATAAAGGAAGAACTGTCAGTACTCGAAAGTAAATTAGAGTTTCTTCATAAACGCTATGAAATCTGGAAAAAAGAATGCTCAAGCTTGGAGGACATTTTTAAGAAAATAAATGAATATATCAGTGAAAAGGAAAATCCAATAACTCTTTCAACTATCCATACTGCAAAAGGCCTAGAAGCAAATAGAGTGTTTATACTTGATTTTGAAAAGCTGCCTTTAAAACGTCCTGAACAAAAAGAATGGGAGAAAATACAGGAGAATAATTTAAAATATGTAGCCATTACAAGAGCTAAAGAAGAGCTGTTTCTGGTTAGCTCCGAAAAAATACAAGAACAAAAAGACGAAGGCTCATTGTTTGATGACCTTTTTGATTTATAACTATAAAATGATCCAACACACCGCCAATAAATCTTTATCTGAGTTATTCAGTGCAGATAATAAAATAGGTTACCATATTCCAAAATATATGAGAGAATATGTGCGGAATAAATAGGATTGTGAGTGGCGAGTAGTTTGCCATCCCTTGTTTTTAACTTCGGTCATCGCAACCTTAGCTCATCAAATAAGCCTAAATGAATTGATTGATAAGGAAAAAAGGTTAGTTTGCCATGCCAGTTAAAGAGTATTCGAGAATTTTTGAATAACTTAAAATAGAAGTAATGAAGGATATAATTAGACCAAAAAAGGTCATACTTACTAATAACCCCAAAATAAATGAAAAGATGATTCAAGAAATCATTGCAGAAGATCCTTCAATAATAGGTTTGGGCGACTTGGTCTTAAAGGATAAAGAACGTATTCAACCTAAAGCAGGCAGATTGGACCTTCTTATGCAAGACCCTGACACCAACCGCAGATATGAAATCGAATTGCAATTAGGTAAAACCGATGAAACACATATTATTAGAACCATTGAATATTGGGATATTGAAAAGAGGCGCTATCCTCAATATGATCATTGTGCTGTTATCGTAGCGGAAGACATTACAAGTCGATTTTTAAATGTTATTGGGCTTTTTAATGGGTTTATTCCATTAATCGCCATACAAATGAATGCATTTGAAATAGAGGGTAAGATTGGTCTTTTGTTTACCAAAGTTCTAGATGAACTTCCATTAGGTTTAGTAGATGAAGACGAAGAAATTCAAGAAGTAACAGATAGAAATTACTGGCTAAAACGGGGAACGTCCGAAACGGTAAAAATGGCTGATAGAATGCTTGAAATTGTCAACTCATTTACTACAGGGTACGAGTTGAAACATAATAAGTTTTATATTGGTCTAGCAAAAGATGGACAGGCCAATAACTTTGCCATTTTCAGACCTAAGAAAAACTATATGAACCTAGAGATAAAACACCCTAAAAATGATGAGTGGGACAAGATAATAGAAGATAAAGAATTGGACGATATGGGCTATGATACCAAATGGGGCAATTACCGAATAAGACTTAGTAAAGGTGAAATCAAACAAAAAAATGAAACATTAAAAGAGTTGTTGGTTCAAGCTGAAAAATACCGAAATGGGTAATAGTTATCTAGTTTTCCAAAAATTCATAAGCAATTAAGTTTTATGCTAATTGATTTTATTTTCACCTTCATAAGTTTCTAACAGTTTAGCTTTAGGAATATTCATATTCTCACTAGCCTTCTTATTCACACTCTTGGCATAGTGCTCCTTAGCCCTCAGATTCTTATACTCCAGCATTCTCTCGCCTCTTTAATCTGCTGCGTATTTTTGAGTGTCGTGGAGCCGGAGACGGCCGAGCGTTAAGAAAATGTCCGGTGGACATTTTTAGCCCGACATTGTGAGGGCAATGGGCGGGATATCTGGCGCACTGGCTTCGATTCGTCTGAACTAAACTGTCAAAGGGGATTTACTATAGCTACTTGAATTCCTTAATCATCATAGCTTATCCGATCTCGTATTCCCCCATTGGCCCGGTGAATAATGACATCGGCTTTGTATTTTCTGGCTACGCTTTTGGCCTTGCGTATGGCCGTGCTCTGTTTTCGGTGTTTGCTCGTTATACGCTTGTTGCCTTCGCGACGTACGGCCCAACCTTCTTCATAGGGGACCACATGTTGGTGCCAGGTTCGGCCTCGTTGGCTCTTTTGCGAACTGTTAAAAAAGACTTCCAGGAGCTCTATGAGGGTTCGTAACCAAGATTTACCTTTAGCCATATGCTAATTTTTAAACTTCTTTGGTTTGCTTTTTATTTTCCATCCCGCCAACTTCGCTTTCAATACAGCCATATCATTCGCTACCTTTTTATTAATGATTTGATATAGTGCTTGGTGGTCCGTAAATTTTTTATGTCCTAACATCTTGCCAATAGTCGTAATGGGAACGCCATTAGAGAGCGTTACTGTTGTTGCAAAAGTATGCCGGCCAAGTTGGTAATCAGATTCCTTCTAATGCAATGACGATTGGTAATTTTTGAAAATAGTCCCTATTAGAAAATATTCTTTTAATCCCCTTTTCTGCCGATAAAAAACCAAAATACAAATATTTGAAATAAAAAAAACAAGGTATGGTTTGCCCAAAACCGATCGAGCGTCAAGAAAATACCCGCCGGACGTTTTTAGCCCGACATTGCGAAGCGCAATGGGCGAGATGAAGCGCGGGAGAGCAGGCACGGTGGGCCCGGGCTTACCCATTAACCAAAAAATATGTGACAGCTACGGTTTTCGACTGACCTATGATCGGGAAGGCGATAGAGATAAATTTTCTTTGTTCTTTAAGGGTTGATGTTTTGTATTGTTTGTCCAACTTGCACAAATTCGATCAGTCCCAGAAAACGGCCAAATGAAGAAACCGAACCAGAACTAAATGGAATTCCTAATAAAGGTTGGTTTTTCAAAACTGGCCCAAAAGGGTTTAAACCTTATAGTCGTTTGTTCGGACTTCTGATTCAAATAAATTAAACTTATTGAGACCCTACTATGACTATGGAATTCATGTGCACTAGGTCGAATTCTTAGATGCACTATCAGCGACAAAAGTGGAGGCCGGTACTTGTCCCCTTTTTCCTGTTGCCCTTCCTCCACCAATCTCTGTAAACTGCTCTTTTATTTTTCTTCGGTTGGCCAACAATATCCAATCGGTCAATTTTGGAAAATGGTGTGTCATAATATCGGTCAAAATACCGAGATTCGTCAATATGGTCCTATCCGTTCTTTTTTCGATCATCCGTAAAACCCTTTTAGCCACGGATTGAGGTTTTGCCAATCTAACATTATCCCTTCGGGGTAAGTAGATTTTGGTGCCGTCTTCATCCAAAATTATTTTTTTTGGGTCATTTTCCGTAAATCCCACATAAACCAGACCAACATGGATCCCATAATCATAAAGCTCTATCCGTAGCGCTTCGGCCAAAGCAGCCTGGGCCATTTTAGATGCGGTATACGCTGAGTTATAAGGCATACCCCGTAATCCACCAACGCTATTTATAAAAATGATATGTCCTTTGGTCTTTTTAAGTTGGGGTACGGTGTATTTGGACATATAGGCTGCCCCGGAGTAATTGGTTTCGATCAAGCTTCTGATGTTTGAAATTGCCATTTTTTCGACAGTTCCCCGGCTGCTTTCTCCCGCATTGTTGATCAGGAGATCGATTTTGTCATAAGCTTTAAGTGTTTTCTCGACCAGGTATTCACAATGATTTGGGCGACTTATATCCGCTGGGACTGCCGTAACCTCATAGCCTTTCTTTAAGAATTCCGCCTCGGTATCGAAGAGTTGCTCCCTGTCCCGTCCGTTCAGGACTACTTTTGCCCCGTTTTGGGCCAATTCCATCGCAATTGCCTTTCCTATGCCCATGCTTGAACCGGTTACTATGGCTACTTTTTCCTTCATTTCATTTTTTTTGGCATTCGATATTCAATAATCTATTTACGTTCCCCCCCCTTGGAACCGACACCTCGTTGGAACGATTTTTAACGTTACCATTTCACAACAATTTTTCCCATCGATTTACGGGATTCTAAAAATCGATGTGCCTCCACTAATCGGTCAATGGAATATTCTGCATCCACATGTGGCCGTAAGATGCCCTCCTGTTGCAATTGGATGACCTCTTGCATTATCTTCGAAATCTTCTCCGGTTTTTCCTCGGCTATCTTGAGCATGTTCATCCCAATAATACCCTTCGAACTGCTCAAGAATTGTACGGGATGGTAAACACCGAACTGCCATAGATCTTTCAGCCTGCCAAAAATGGTTTTCTTACTGTTAAGGGAGGAAACCCCATAACTGACCAACCGACCTCCTGCACCCAACAAACGATACCCCTGTTTGAGCGATTTTCCGCCAATGGGATTAAAAACCACATCAAGCCCTCTGGTGCCAACCAATGCTCGTATAGTTTCGGAAAAATCCTTTTCCCTATGGTTGATAGGGTGTTGCACGCCAATTCCCCTGAGATATTCCACTTTTTTTTGCGAACTGCAGGTACCGAATACGGTACAGTTTTTATGTAAAGCCAATTGTGCCAAGGCTATACCTACGCCTCCCGCCGCAGCGTGGATCAAGACCTTTTCGTTCTCCTGAATATTGGTCAGCCTGTTGGCCAAATAATGGGCCGCACATGATTGGGTGGCCAAGGCAACGGCAACGCCCGGAGCGATGGATTTCGATATTTTACCGGCAACTCCCTGTTCAGCAACGGCATATTCCGCATAACCGCCAAAAAGCGTAAGTGCGGCAACCCTGTCACCAACGTTAAGGTTTTTGACATTTGCCCCACATTTTTCAATAGTGCCAACCACATCATAACCTAACAGGGCCGGTAGGGGCGGTGCTCCTCGATATTTGCCATAACGGGCTGCAATGTCGGCGAAATTGAGACCGAAGGCTTGTACTTTTATCAAGATTTGATTGGACTTTGGCACAGGTCTTTCAACCTCCCTAATCTGAAAAGCGGTTGTCGCAGGACCATATTTCACAAGGTAGGCTGCCTTCATCGATAGATTTTTATCTGGATAAGGTAGGGCATGAAAGGATAGAGGATAATGATAAAGGTCAGTTACTCCAATTAATTAAATTAACCACCAACTGATTTCCAAGATAGAAAAGGCAACCGTTATTATGATTTTGGAGTCGGCATCGCCTCATATTTTTTGAATGGCATAAGTCGCTTATGTCATTTACTTAGGGGCATGTGTACGTTTTCAAACCCCTGGACAAAAGAACATTTTAATCTTTTATCGTTTTTTCAACCAGTTCCATAAAACGGCCGGTTAATAGAACTAAATGAAGTAAAAAGAAAAGTCTTAAGAAACCTTGGTATTATGGGATAGTAAAAAAGGCTAAATCGAACTTACCAACTGGCATAAGCGAGTTTTTTTTTGAATGCGTTTACGCCAAATTATAGCTATTGTTGTACCTAGTTGTTCTGATTAATATATCTAAACAAGTTGAATCCAAAATCGTATACTTCATGGGCATTGTTGAATTGAATCATGCCCCATTTTTTATTTTTGTCGAATAGGAAAAGACAGTTGAACCCATCATTATTGCCTTCGTGCCCATAGACTACATGATTGTCAATATTGTACTTGGCGAACCCTAAAGTCCAGGCAATAGCGCCCTCTTCCGAAAGTAGGGTGGGCGCCTCGGCCACCGTAATTTGATCTGTAAAAAGTAAGTCATAACTTTCTTCGGAAAGTCCCTTGTTTTCCAAAAGGGCTATTACCCATTTTGAGAAATCAATTGCGTCTGTGTGGATGGCAGAGGCCGCATTAAACTCCCTGGCCGTCCAATGGTTTAACGGCAATTTAATTCCTTCCTTATGTGGGGCGGCTTTATGGGCCAAATTATATTCGTCCTGTACGAACTTAGTGTACTTCATGCCCAAGGGCACTGCAACTTTCTTCTGGTAAAATTCTTCTAGACCCTTGTAGTCCGTATCCAGTATCGATTCCAAAGCCTTTACTAGGTATTGATAACCTTCACCTGAATAACTAAAATCCGTTCCTGGTTCGAAGCCAATATAGAGATTACCATCTCCCCGCCAATTGGGGAACCCGGTAGTATGTGAAAGCACCATTCTTGCAGTTACTTGATCATAGCGTTCGTCAAAATTATAATTGGCGTGATGAGCTGGATCAAGATAGGCTGCCAATGGTGTGTCCAAGTCCAATTTTCCCTCCTCAACTAAAAACATGGTCATATAAGCAAATAGGGCTTTAGACGTAGAGGCTCCTTCGAATAGAGTTAAATCCGTAACCGGTTTCAAGGAATTATTATCGGTATGGCCAATAACATTGTGATAGGCTATACGCCCATTGTTGATTATTGCAAACGAAAGTCCAGGGATTTTCATCAAGTCCATTTGTTGCCGAATAAAGGAATCTATGGAATCGGCCCGGACTTCTCTATCGTTTAGGTTGAGAACAACTTTATAATCTTCGGGGCTATTGTTTTTTGTTGATTTATCCTTGCAGGAAGATAATATGGCCAATGAGGTGAGCAGTAAACAAAGGGTTTTCGTTTTCATAGAGATGGTGTTATTATCATAAAGAGAAAACCTAGTATGAAATGTTACAGTTGTTTAAGAATCGTATTGAACTTGGCCCCTGGCACCGATTGAAAGGAATAATGATAGAAAACTGTAAATCCCAAAAAATGTTCGTTTTATGGAAATTTTAATATTTTATCCTAGTTAAGAGTAACAACGTGGGTTGGACTATCGTTTGCAAGCCTGTTTGCAGGCAGGTAGGTATAAAACCAACGGGTAATTCCGTGAAGACTTTCTGAGTAAGGAGAACAGGCAATTGCCTATGGCCATCCTAAGTTAGTGTTCTAATTCTTTACGAAATTCGATATGTAAACAGATAATTCCTTTGGATTCGTCATCCACATTTCGTGCCCGGCCCCCAATAAGTGGTGATGGGTCGCTTGGGGTTTGATTTCGATTAATTTAGAGTTTGTGCAAGTCAACATCGGCATTGTTTTCTCAGAAGTCAAAATCATTATCGGCATATCCAAAGCTTTTAAATCTTCAGGGGAGGGAGAATCAAACCCGGAAGGAGAATTCACTAGGGCTTCCATTTCCCTAAGATTTGCTTTTAGCATACTTAATACCTCTGGCGGAATTTGATTTTGTATATCGGCACCAGCAAAAAATTCAAATAGCTCTTTCATTATCAAAGTAGTGTCCTTAGTAACAAAGGCATCTTTTGTTTCGTTTATGAGTTTCTCCTGAACGGTTTCATACCATGACCCACAATTGGGTATATCATTTAGCCAATTGACCAAAGCAGGTTCGGAAAGTGTTAAACTTTTGAGCATTTCGGGATTATTTACGGCGAATTCCAAAGCTATTGATCCACCATAGCTATGTCCTACAAGGTGTACTGGTTTATCAAGCATTGAAATTAAAGCCTTCAGATCATCAGCCTCTGTTTTAACACCATACTCCCCTTTGATTTCATTGTTATTTGGAAAATTATAACGCCTACTATAGGTAACCACTTGAAATTCATTGCTAAGTAATTCAACTTGAGGTATGAATACCTTGTAGTCTTCTTGACCACCATGAATAAAAACGACTATCTCTCCCTGACCTGCCGTAAAATAGTTAATGGATCCATTTGGTATGGTCAACTTGTTTAATGATTGTCCGTTGGCCCCTTGAAAGAATAGGTATAGGACAGCAACTATTATTAGTTTCATATGCTTCGTTTTTTTATTATACTCGCCAACTTAGGAATATGGTCACTGGTCATATATCCAATATACGAACAATACATATATAACCATAAACAAAAGTGGTCGTCCCATCAAACGGCCATTTTATGTGGCCGATTTCAAAATTTGTTTATTTCTTTCTGTGAGAGTCCTTTTTTGCGGTCTCTTTTAATAGTTTCGGTAATTCATCTTTAATGGGACACTTTTCTTGAGGTCAAAGCCTAGGGTCATCCAAGCATTGGTTAAAGAAATGCGATGGGACTAGAACCCAGGGTGGAAATGGCCCGTTTTTAGGGATTTTGAAAGGGTGGGGTAATTGCGCTCACCACTTTGTCCACCGAATCTGCCAGAGGCGGAGAAGGTGGGGATAGGTAACTTTTGATAAAAACCCCTGCTATTTTAGAAACTACGCGGAAACCTTATTGGTAAGCAACATAACAATCTTGGTTACAGCATTTCAATCACTTTCCGGATTGATTCTGTCAATAGTTTAGTGCCGATACTATCTGAGCGTAACCTGTATGACTCCAAAATTGAGGCGGTGTTTCCATTTTGGTTTTTCTTAGACATGATCTTAGCCTTAACCATAGCCATCAAACATTTCGTCTCAAACGAAATATAATTGTTTCTTGGGTGCTCTATGATTTGAATTTGTTCCATTGCCATATCATCTTCATTTTTTTGAGAATAGAATTCAGCCAAGTAGGCCCTTCCCAACATCTCATAAAATACTTCGCTGGTTTCAAGAAAGGCAATGGCTTGCTTCAAGATGGAAATTGCCTTTTCTTTTTCGCCAGTCATCCATAAAAATTTGGAATAATAGATATCAAAAACATATTTATCTCTATCCTCTTTTTCTTGGCTAATCTCCAACCCACCCGTATATAAAGGTGTGGCTTCCTTAATTTTTTCCTGGGTCAAATAGGTTTCCCCTAAATTGGTATAAGCCTCTATAATCGCGTGGCGATCCTTATCCTGGTCAGCTTGGTTTACAGAGAGTTTCCCATACTGTTCAGACTTCTCGAAATTAGCCATTAAGCGGTGCTGCCAGGTGAGATTCATTAAGGTATACCATCTTCCATTATTGTTTTCGGTCTTTGCATAATATTCATTGGCAAATTCTGAATACTTTAAGGCCTCTTCCAAAGGAATAGTTCCGGCCACTGTTCCGTCATAACCATAGTTGTTATAAACCAAGGCTTTGGCAGCATCATCGTTAAGTTGATTTACCACAAAAAGTTGTCTTTTTTGGTGCACCATGGCCTTTCTAAAATCAGCTTCTAAATCAAAATAGGACCAACTGAGCATATTGTTGATTTTATATTCTACCTCGTAATAGGTTTTTTCTTTACATAGGGCACTTGCCCGTTCACCATGGATCACAGCGTCTTTGAAATTTCCGGAAAATGCAGATCCCCGCGTGATGAGATATAGCGACTCCACCATTCCTAGGGTATCTTGAGTCTGTTCGTTTAGCTCGAGTGCTTTTTTAGCTGTAACAATACCCAACCTAAAGTCCTTTTGTTCCAAGGCATTTTTTGCCTCTGTCCTTAAGGCATTTGCTTGCTCATTTTTTTCAGAATCGAGGTTTGCACAGGAGAAGCATAATAGCAGGAATACGAAATTATACTGGATTTTCATTGGGGGTTTATTAGAATTTTCTTTTAAAAAGATTGGTAATGACATAGGATCCGGGACCAGTAATGAACAAAACAACAAACACTATTAAATAGTGAAAAGCCCGCTCCTTAACATCAAATGGGTCATTGCCATGGAATACAAAAACTGCTACCAGGAATCCAATTATCAGAGGAATTAAAGTGATGCGCGTAAACAAACCGAGGGCAACCAACATGGCACAGAAGAACTCTGCGAACCCCATTAATCCCATTGTAATTCGACTTCCTAATCCCAGGGGATCCGGATATTCCGTAACACCAGCAAAAAAACCTTTTACCGTAGGCCAGCCATGAACAATAGCAAGCATTACCCCAAATCCAATTCGCAGTAGTCCAATACCTGTGTTTGGATAATTTCTTTTGAAAAATTCAGTGATTTTCATTTTGTAGCGGATATGATAATTATGAGATAGGTACAATTTCCTGATTTATTCTTTATGAAGTAGGAAATTGCCTTTCTGATTCCTTCTAATTTTCAAATCAGAAGAAAGAAACCAATTTTATTTCTTTACTAGGTTTTTTTGAATTGGGCCGGAGTAACTCCTTTTAGGTTTTTAAAGGCCCGATAAAATGCGGAAATGGAATTGTATCCGCTCTCGTAAGCAATACCCTCAATAGAAAGATTCTCATAGGTATTAGATTCAATTAGCGAACTGGCATGTTTAATCCGATAATAATTTAAAAGCTCCGGAAAACTTTGCTTGAAATACGCATTTACGGACTGAGAAACCACATATTCGGGCTTAGATAAACGTTCGCTGATGGTTTTAACAGTAAGCTTTGAATCTGTGTATATTCTCTCCTGGGTCAATAAATGTTCGATCTGGTTACCCACCTGTAAAACTTCTTGAGATGCTTTCTCTGTATAAATTCTTCGAGGCTCCGTGAATAACCTGGTTTTCTTCCCTGCCCAAAGGCTAAGGCCGTAAATTGTAATAGAAGCAACAATTGTGACAGATAAGTAAGTGATAAATGATTCAATAAGCAATTGTGCGAAGAATGTTGTCCAGATCAAAAAAATGGCTGCTAACAACAAGGAAAGCCATTTGCGTTCAGTTCTGCCATAATTTCTGAAAGCACGCATAACAAAATCTGCTGAACGCGTAATGTAGAGAAACATGTGGGCCACTGATATGCAATAGGCAACGAACATCTGCTGTTCATTAAAAAAGGGAATCAAGACAATTAAGATCAGTGCCGGTACGTAATGCCAAAGGTGTAATCTTGTTGCTTTATATTCAACATTTTTAAAGGATTTAATATAAAACCACAAGGATGGGCCTATAGTCATAAGTCCAACCAGACCAACAGCAGGAATAATATCCGGACTTTCGGGGATAAGAATAACAAGAACGGATTTCAGTATCCTAACCGCCAGTGCGGTGAGCAACAGGGCCAGAAAAAAACTACTGGGCCTCTTTTTAACGGAAGCCCAAAGATGACCGGCCAAAAATAGACTATGACCTAGAGCCAACGCACTAAAAATTGCCATAATAGCCGATGAATTCATACAAACTTGTTCTCTGGGTTCATTCAAATTTAGTATTTATCCTGATAAGTCTTAGTATCCTTTTATTTTAGAAACCGTGATACGAGCACCTGCCCCGTTAATCATTTCTTAAAACTTCTACCAATTTGCAAATTGGGAAATAAATCAGGGAAGAGCCATTTAAATTTGAGTAAAACAGCCTTAAACATGAAACAAATTGTATTGCTTATACTCTGTTGTATTTCTTTTATCAACATATCCGGGCAGCAGGTAAATCGGGATCGACTAAGTGAGCTGATCGCAATCTGTAAAAAGGGTCATTCGGATGGCATGATCATCTACCAGGATGGAGAGCTCATTACTGAATCTTATTTCGGAAAGGAACCTAAAAGAATTGATATTAAATCTGTCACAAAGTCAATTACCAACTTGGCTGTAGGCTATTTGGTAACTCAGGGCAAACTAAATATCGATCAAAAAGTTCATGAATTTTATCCGGAATGGAAGCAGGAAAATAAGATGGAAATCAGTATTAAGCACCTGCTTACCCATACTTCGGGCACATTGGACTCAGATTTTGCCCTGGTAGAGTCGGCCCCGGATATTGTGAAATTAGCGCTTTCCTCGGACCAGACACATCCTGTTGGGAAATATTATGTCTATAACAACAAAGCCGTTAATTTGTTGGTTGGCATCATAGAAAAGTCCGGAGGGAAAAAATTAGACGAATTGGTGAAGAAGGAGATTTTCATGCCACTAGGTATCACAGACTTTATATGGCCAAAAGACCATGCCGGCAATCCATATGCCATGGCCTTTTTACAAATGTATCCGAAAGACCTGGCGAGGATTGGTCGATTTGTATTGAATAAAGGAAAATGGGAGGGTAAACAAATTATCGACCCGAAATGGTTTGATATTTCAATGGAACCAGGGGCCGGTTTTATGCCGGAATATGGATTGCTATGGGAATTGTTGACGAAAAATTTTCGCCTGGTGGTCGATGAAGAACAGATTCAAAAAATGATCGATGCCGGAGTTGAGAAGGAATTTATTGAAAAAGCTAAAACGATAAAAGGTGTCTACCGGGGATATGGAGAATATTATGGCAAAATCCGCGAGGTATTTGGAAAAGATTTCAGCAAAGAATTTCTGCATAAAATAGTGCCTTTTGGCCTTACCGTTGGCAAAAAAGAAACAGATGGTATTGAGGGATATGCAGGTATAGGTTATTTGGGACAATACCTGGTCATATATCCGAAATATAAGGTAGTTGCGGTCAGAGGCATCAACCACTATGCAGGCTACAATTGGGAAACCGATGAGATCAGCGACTTTCCCCAAATGGTGCTGAAACTTATTGAGGATTGATCTAAACATAGTTGTCACCTAATGAAATCCCTAACTATTTCTTTTAATCCTAGCTACCCTATTTTAATATACCTTCTTGTTTCCCCTTTTGTTCATACTTCCTCTCAAGAATATACCTATACGATAAAGCGCACTGATGAAGAGATCACTATTGACGGCCATCTCAGTGAAAAAGTCTGGGATAGGGCACAAATAGCTATGGATTTTACGCAACGCTCGCCAAAGGATAATATACCTTCGGATGACAAAACTATAGTCAGGTTAGCGGCCGATGCACGCTTTTTATACCTCGGTGCCGTTTGTCATCTGAACGAGGGAGAAAGATTTCAGGCAAATACCCTTTATAGGGATTTTGAGGTGCTACAAAACGATGCTTTTATGTTTTTAATTGACACCTATGCAAAAGGCCTTAATGGTTACAGCTTTGAAGTCTCACCCTTCGGAAGCCGAGGAGAAAGGCTGATTAGTAATGGAGGTGTAGACGAAAATGATTCGGATTATAATTGGGAAAATAAATGGTTTTCCAGCGTTAGACGACTTGATAATTCCTGGATAATAGAAATGGCAATTCCTTTGAAAACACTACGGTTTGCACATGAGGTTAATCTATGGAAGATCAACTTTATACGGAATAACCGCTCGGCTAACAGAAGCTCAAGTTGGGTGCCCATTCCCGTGAACATCGATATTGCCAACCTAAGTTATACCGGTAACCTGCAATGGGAACAAGTACCTGAAAGTAGCAAGTTTAAGTATTCCATAATTCCGAGCATCACCACAACACTAACCAAAGATTACACTGTACCGGATAAAAGTGCGGAAAAGGAAATAACACCCAGTCTTGATCTTAAGTTAGGTTTGGGGAGCGACCTTAATTTAGACATCACCGGGAATCCTGATTTTTCGCAAATTGAGGTAGACAGACAACAATTAAATATTGGGCGATTTGAGCTTTTCTTTCCTGAGAAAAGGCAATTTTTCCTGGAAAACAGCGATTTGTTTGCGAATTTTGGCAACGACAACATCCGACCTTTTTTTTCGCGGAGAATCGGAATAGCGAGCAATCTAGGTGGAAATTTTGAGGCTGTTCCTATTATTGGAGGACTTCGACTGTCGGGAAAGGTTGGCAATAAGTCCAGATTGGGGGTTATGGACGTTCTGACGGATGAAATATCCTTTGTTAATGAAGCGCTGGGATCTACCTCAGTAATAAAAGGTAAAAACCATTTTGTTGCGACCTATCAGTATCAACTATTCGAGCGATCTACCGCTTCTGTACTTTTAATTGATAATCGAGAAGTGAGCAGTGATTCTGATATGCGGAATAGCCAATTGGTTGGAGGGCAGCTGGAATGGATATCAAAAGGAAATTCCTGGAGTGGCAGCGGATTTTACTTTCATGATTTTAAGCATAGTTCAAGTGATTTGTCCTATGGTCTTTCTTTAAGGCACAGCACACAACATTTTGGAATGTTTTCATCCTTCACCCATGTAGGCAAAGCCTTTAATCCCGAGACTGGCTTTATTCCAAGAAACGACGTTAACCGCATTGGATGGGCACCCTTTTACATTTTCAGACCAGAAAATCCAAAAATTAATAACATCGATGTCTTTTTTGATACCGATCATACCTTGTCCAATAGCTTTAAATTTTTAGATTCGAGGATCTTAACAGGAACATTTCTTGGTTTGTCCAATACCTCCAGCTTTCTCCTGGCAATAAACAGCAACTACACCTTCTTGTTGAATGATTTTGATCCGAGTTTTAGCAAATCAGAACCGTTGTTAAAAGGAACAGAATATTTCTATCCTTCGCTTAGAATCAGATACCGAAGTGATCAAAAAAAGTTTCTATCCGGATCTCTGGAGCTGGAATACGGAAAATACTTTAATGGTAAGAAAATGACGCTTACAAGTACGGCCAATTTAAGGTGGCAGCCCTATTTAGAGGTTGAAGTCGACCTGATTTATAATGACATAGACTTGAAGAATCCAAATGGCGATAACCAAATTATTTTAATCCGGCCCCAGGCGAGAATTTCATTCAACAGGAATTTATTTCTGACCTACATTGCTCAATACAATTCACTCCAGAAAAATATTGGCAGCAATCTTCGCCTTCAGTGGCGGTTTAGACCAGTTTCTGATTTGTTTTTGGTGTATACGGATAACTACACTGAAGATTTTGTAATACAACAAAGAGGTTTTTCACTAAAGCTGATTTATTGGTTATGAAATAAAAACCCAACCCTGGTAATTGTACTTTTTTTATTTGATTACGAACGGGGGAGACTAGAACCTAACTCTGATATCGCCTGTATATAAGGGTTTCAGGAAGGTGTTTTTTTGTGCTCACCGACAAGGTGACTTTTTATTTGGCGTACTTTAAGTAAAACTAAATAAAATGAAAATCCTACAATCAAGATTACAGGGGTCGTACTTAATCGTGGAACCGGAGACGGCCTAGCGTTAAGAAAATGTCCGGTGGACATTTTTAGGCGAGGAGCGAGCTGGCGCGGTGGCCTTCTTTTTCGTTTGAGGAAAGAATGGATTTCTTCTTTTGGCAATGGCTTCAACACAAACTCAAATCAATCGCTTGTTCCGAAAGGCTATCCCGGACCCGCTTTTCAGATAGCGCTCATAATCATAGGCTTTTTGTTTGTTTTCAAAACAGGTAAGATGAACCAAGCGTACGGGTAATTTGTCTTTGGTGAATTTCACCTCACCCTTCCTATGGGCCCGCAAGCGATTTTTAAGGTTGGCGCTATAGCCGGTGTAATATTGCCCGTTGGCGCATTTTAGAATGTAAACGGCATAGGGTAGTTCCATAAAATGATGTCATCATGCTCCGTAGCTTTAGCGAATGGGCATAGGTTAATCAAAATTTAAATGGGAGTACTCCTTCACTGCTCGTAAACTCGCAGTTTCGGAGTATGTATTAAAGGGAGTTTGTTGTTGTCTAAATTAGTGAATGCTGGAATAATTACTATTACATTAAAGCTTTGAATAACAAACAACAGGGAGAAAGGATCCGTATCCACCGGAGCCCGACGAAATGTAATCGAAAGCTTCCTGGGTTACGGAATATGAATAAGCCCTCCTTCGCTGCTCATAAATTCGCAGCTTCGGAGGGCGGAGGTGGAGCCGGAGGGATTCGAACCCTCGTCCAAACAAGCAATTGCAAAGCTTTCTACATGCGTAGTCTTCGTTCAATTTTCGATGCACAACCGACCGAAAACCGCCTATTGTACACTTAGCTCCTTAGATTTTGGTGATGGTACCGAAGCCATACCACCCTTGTGTTGACTTTTATAGTGCCTCTTTATGGATCGCCGTCAACAAGGGCTATCCAGAGACATCTCGCTTCCCTACCTGGTAGGGACGAGGCCAATCCTACTATAATTCGGATTAAGCGGCAAGAGCGTAGTTATTATCGCCAATTAAAAGTGTGAAATATGAGATTAACGAGCTGTATCCCAGCGCTCGGCATGCTTACTCCCCAATTGGTCTCGCTGTCAAAACCAGTCGGCCCCAATGAACTGGATAGGCGCACATATCACACGCGAATCCGTTCTATTTCAATGAACTCACTTCTTTTTCTTAGGGCGTTGCCCCGACCCTCGCTGCGCTCCGCCGGTGCCGGGCTATCCGCTGTATTCCTCCGTCGCTAACGCTATGGAGGAGATGCCGCTGCTATCCCTAACGCACACTTGTGCCCCGAAGCCTTGGCGAAGGGGCACCTTTACCTTTTATGTCTTTTCAGCCCCTTTGCGCCCCGAAGCCTTCAACAAAACAGCACTTGTGCCCCGAAGCTTCAGCAAAATTGAGCACTTGTGCCCCGAAGCCTTCAACAAAACAGCACTTGTGCCCCGAAGCCTTCAACAAAACAGCACTTGTGCCCCGAAGCTTTAGCGAAGGGGCACAAAGATACCCCAAAAAGTATTCCAAAAAAAGTTTTGTCAAAGCCGCGCCATCCGTTACATTTGAAACTATGACCACTCTTAATGTTATAAAAACCCATATTACATGAAATTCGGAATCATCAGGGAACGAAAAAACCCGCCCGATAGGCGCGTGGTACTCTCCCCCCAGGCGTGCCAAAACGTCATGTCCGCCCATCCAGAAGCACAAATTATCGTGGAATCCTCGCCCATTCGCGTTTTTACCGATGCCGAATATCGGGAAGCGAACGTCTCGGTAGCCGATGAAATGGCCCAATGCGAGGTGCTGCTCGGGGTAAAGGAAGTCCCCATCGAAGCCCTGCTGCCCAACAAACAGTACTTCTTCTTTTCCCATACCATAAAAAAACAACCCTATAACCGCAAACTGCTGCAGGCCATCCTCGACAAGAACATCACCCTCTACGATCATGAGGTCATCACAGACCCCAAAGGGCTGCGATTGGTCGCCTTTGGTCGCTATGCCGGTATTGTGGGCGCCTACAATGGCGTGCGGGCCTATGGCCTCAAGACCAAGGGCTTCCAGCTGCCCAAGGCCGAGACGCTCAAGGACCAAAAAGCCTTGATCCAGGCCCTTAGGAGCGTCACCATGCCTCCCATAAAGATCTTGCTTACCGGTAAGGGCCGGGTAGGGAACGGGGCCAAGGAAATGCTGGATGGCATGCAACTGCGCGAAGTAGGGGTAGAGGACTATTTGAAAGGCGAGTTTACCGAGCCCGTCTACTGCCAGATCGATGTGTCCGAATACAACCTCCGTAAGGATGGGGTAAAGGGCAATATGCAGGACTTCTTTGACAATCCGGACGCGTATAAATCCAATTTCTTCCGTTTTGCGCGGGTGACCGACTTCTATATCGCCGGACATTTTTATGGCGATGGGGCGCCCTACCTCTTTACCCGGGAGGATACCAAGCAGCCCGATTTTAAAATCCGTGTCGTAGCCGACATCAGCTGCGATATCGATGGCCCCGTGGCCACTACCCTCCGGGCTTCCACCATAGCCGATCCCATCTACGGCTATGACCCCAAGACCGAAAGCGAAACCGATTTTAACCAGCAGAATGCCATCGCCGTCATGGCGGTAGATAACCTCCCCGCCGAACTGCCCCGCGATGCCAGCGAGGGCTTTGGGGAATCTTTCGTGAGCCAGGTGATCCCCGCTTTTTTTAATGGGGACGCCAACGGCATTCTAGAACGCGCCCGCATGACCCAAAACGGAAAACTCACCCCCCGCTACGCCTACCTGCAGGACTACGTGGACGGCAAGGAATAACAAAAAACTCCTCCCCTTGATTAAGGAAGGTGGTCCCGACCGAGCGCAGCGAGCGTCGGGGGCCGGAAGGATAAAAAAACCTCCCCTTTCTCACGCCAGGGACGTGATTCATTCCCCTCCTTACCAAGGAGGGGAGCTTTAATACCGGCCCCTTTCCAGCGCAAATCATATTTTATGGTACTACACAAAAAGCTCCTTCCCTTGATTAGGGAAGGTGGCCCCGACCGAGCGCAGTGAGCGTCGGGGGGCGGAAGGGTAGAAAAAATGAAGGTCTCAAAGGTGGCCTCGGACCAAGCGCAGCGAGTGTCTGGGACGGAAGGGTAGAAAGAAAAATGTCAAAAAGAACACACAACAAAAAGGAGAAGCAAACATTTCGAAAGGAGCTCAGAAACAATTTGACACCGGCCGAAGCCTATTTGTGGAACTATCTTAAAGGCAGACAACGGCAAGGTCGAAAATTCAGAAGACAGCACGGCATTGAAAATTTCATAGTCGACTTCTACTGTTACGAAGAAAAACTGGTGATTGAATTGGACGGAGAAGTCCATAACCATCCAGATAGGATAATTTATGACGCAAAACGGTCAAAACGGCTCATGCAACTTGGCAATACCGTGTTGAGGTTTGAAAATAAAATGGTCTTCGAAAACCTGAGCTCGGTTTTAAATAAGATTGCGGAACACTTCAATCCGCCACCACACAAAAAGGCTCCTTCCCTTGATTAGCGAAGGTGGCCCCGACCGAGCGCAGTGAGCGTCGGGGGGCGGAAGGGTAGAAAAAACCTCCCCTTTCCAACTCAAACCATCCTTTATAGTCCCACACAAAAAGGCTCCTTCCCTTGATTAGGGAAGGTGGTCCCGACCAAGCGTAGCGAGTGTCGGGAGCGGAAGGGTAGAAGAAGGGTGGGTATTCCACATCTACCTCTCAAATTTTAACAACCGAAGCCCTATATAAAGTTGTAAATAATACAGAAAATTCCTACATTTAATCAATTCGTACCAAATCCCGCTAAAGACCAAGCAATCGCCCCTTTCCCAGCCATTTTTTGGTATGGGTATGCTTTTTTATCACTCCTCATCTTAATTTCAAAACTATGAACACTATTAAAAATGCATTGATTTTGCTGGCACTGGCCTGTTTTGCCATTTCCTGTGAGCAGGATACACCTGCACAAGACGTAAACGAAACCACAACCGGGGTCCTGGAAGGCCCTTCACCCACGGAAGTGGACAAAAGTGTCTCCCTAGCGGCCAAGTCGGCCTGTGGGGGTTACCTCAGTGGTAGTTATACCACGATCAACTCCTATCACACCTATACGCCCTACAAGACCATAGATGTCAGCTGTGCGGCCCTTGGATCTACCATAAGCGTATCCGTGGTAGCCTATGACATACCCAATAGGTTTACCATCCGGGATGCCAACGGCAATTTTGTCAAATCGAGCGGTTGGATGGGAACGGCCAACTATCCCGGACCTTGGGGCTTTTCGCTCAGTACCAACAATACCAAGACGCTCACCTTTACCAAAAGCACCCAGACCTATCAGTTGCAGGTAGAGACCCAGACCCCGCCCAATTTTTCGTATAGCCCCACCTATGACAGTTGGGGGGCCACCACCAGCTGTAGCTGTTGTACCGCCCCGGGATGTACAGACGGATCCGGTTCCGGCACTTGCACCACCCCCAATAACTGTGGGGATTTTTACTCGGGCAACTACAACACGATCAACCGCTATTACACCTATCCGGATAGATTACTGAATACCAGCTGTGTTACTACCGGGAGTACCATTACAGTCTCCGTTGTGGCGCTGGATATTCCCAATCGGTTTACGGTCAAGGACGCCAGTGGGACCACAGTGGCATCCACCAGTTGGATGGGAACGGCCAATTACCCTGGACCTTGGGGCTTCTCCCTGAGTACCAACAATTCGGTTACCTTGTCGTTTGCAAAAAGCGCCTCTACAACCACCTATAAGTTGCGCGTGGAGACCCAGACCCCGCCCAATTTCTCCTATAGCCCCACTTATGATGCGTGGCAGGCCACTTTAGGCTGTACGCCCCAAAACTAGGGATATTGGTAAGAGGGAGCCGTTCCATAAACCTATGGAGCGGCTTTCTTATTTCTTGGTGTTGCCCCCTGCCGCGTGCCATCGGGCCTGGGCCACAAGGAACAGAATCCATAAAAATCCACCGAAAGCGAAAGTCATCAACCAGACCTTGGGGTCGGAAAGCGTTTGTACCATTTCACGGAGCAGTCTAAGCGGCCTCGTAAAAAGGTCCCAGGAATTAAAACGGAGGAACCTCCCCAAATAAATACCATAACCACTGAGCTGGCAAACAAAGAACATAAGATAGTGGGCCATTTTGGTCGAGTACCGCCTTACTAGGAATCGATGCATATCCAGCATGGATAGCAAACCTAGAATAAGTCCGTTCACGGCAAAAACAAAGACTAGGAACAAATCGTACCAGACCAAAGAGGAGCTTTCATTGTGCAAATGCACCAGGTCGGTAATGATATAGGGACTGTTGGGCAGGAAAAGCAGCCAGGCAGAGAAGGCCATATAAAAACGAATATGTGAATTTTGCCCCGCGTTCCTCCCTTGGATCCACCGTGTTATCAAGTAGGGGATTCCGGCCAAAAAGAGGTTCCATCCCAAAAAAACATAGAAGAGCGAATGGGTGAGGAGTATACGGAAAAGTAGCAGTGCCAACCCAAAACACAGGGACAGGGCCAAGGGCATTTCGGGACGCTTCAATACATATTTTATGGTTTTCATCGACATCTAATTTACAACAATGAGGAAGTACAAATAGGCTATGGGAAGGTTTAGCAAAAGCAGCAATAGGGCCAGAAGATGCTGCTGCAGGTCCCTGTAATGGACCAGGGCATGGAGCAAAGTGCTGACAAACATGATGGCATTTACGAGAAGGGCTATCCCCACATATATCATTCCCAGCACAAGTAGGAACTCGTTGGGTAGGACCAGGTAGGCGAACAACAGGCCACTTCCCCCTACAAAACTCCACAGTGCCATATGCACGGCCACCCGGTCCATACGATGTTTAAAATATTTCATCGGTCCGTGTTTTTGGAAAGGAACTGGTGCAAGGTGTATTCCTGCCAGCTACGGCCTGCTTCCTCCTCCTCAAAATCTAGGTACTTATTGCTGATACGCGCCCGGAGATTGGGGTTCAAACGGTGCTTCTTTTCTCGGCCGTACGTATACAACTGGGGTGCGTTGGAAGCACCAAGGTCCAACAGATAATGGATATCCGGATCTTGGAGATGGGACAGGTTGTAGGCCGTAATGGCTTTGTCCCAGGGCACGGCGCTGGCCAATACCAGAAAGGCCCATGCGGTGGCCAAATTGGTACGCAGCAAATAAACAAACCGCTTTTTTTGGGCCACTTTCAAGTAGGTGGTGACCAGGCCTACCAGGACCAGTAGAAGATAGATAAAGACCCCGATCCGTTTATAGGTGAAGCCCAAGGCCTCAATATAGCTCCAGTTCTTGTATGCCGTAAACAGTACCAGGATACCGTTGAGACCGATCCATAGATAGGCAAGTTTCTTTAACCGGCCATTGCCCTTAAAAAAGTTGAGCGCTCCCCTAAAGAAGTAAAGGATGATCAAAATGGCGCAAACTATGGAGAACATCAGCGCGTACACCCCTTGGTGCACAGATCGTGAATAATCGGCGTGACTATGGATGTCGGGCTGCAGCAAATACAGCAGATCGGTAATCAGGAAGCCAATCAGCAGGAGGTTTAAGGCGCCCAATACGATACTACCCAAGGTTTGTTCGGAATCCAATTGGTACAGTTTGTCCAGATGCAGCTTTTCCTCAGGCGCGCTCAGGTCGTTTTCCTGTGCGGTGTCCATTTTCACCAGTTCCTGTGGGTCATAGGGCCTTAGGAGGTGCAAAAACAAAAGGTAGCCCAAGCAGGTGAACAAAATCCAGGGGAAGTTGATAAAGCTGAGGTCAATTTGGGATAGGAGCCACTCAAAAATGGGGTTGCCCTTTTGATAGAGTACGCCAAAAAGACACAAGAGCGCCCCGGCAAGCACCACGCCCTTGATGCGACTTATCGCTTTGGGCGACAGTTTTTTTCTTTCGGTCTCGGGCCGTTTTTGCCTTTCCGCCAAACGGATTATGGAAGCCGTCAACATATTGATAAAACCAACAAATACGGCAACGTAAAGTGAACTTTCCCTGGCCATGGATTTTCCTACCAAAAGCAAAAATGTCAGAAGGTGGGCAAAGATGTGGAAACCCGTGGGATGGATAAAAACCATTAGGGCCGTAAAAAGATAGGCTGCGGGGTAAATCCATGGAACTGGCCGAGCAGCCTTGAGCGTGGATAGGAGTACCACCACCAAAATGGCTATGAGGACCAGGTTCAGTCCAAAGGTCTTGCTGTAAAACAGAAGACTAAAGGCCAGTGCGGTAACCAATGATTTTAAGTGTGTATGCATCGTTTGAGTTTTAAAGGATTAAAAATGTGGATTGAATTCGAGTTAAGGGCTGTTGCAACAACTTTGAAAAATCGAGCTGATGAAAGGGCAGGGCCGATTTCCCCCGGACATAAGCCCTATGGAAGGACCCTAAATGATCCGGATAGAACAGACTGCCCATCAGTACCACCGTATAGAGATAAAGGCTGCGTTTTCCATTGCCCAAAAGATAGTACTGCATCCCGATTTCCTCCGGAACCGAGGTGCCGATACCGGTAAGCACATGGAATACATCGTGACTTTCCAATTTGGGCTGCATTTCAAAACTGTGCGCCAATAGAAAGCAAGCCAGGTGGAACCCCAGACTGGTTTGGGGGTAAGTGAGCAGCTCGGGTAGGGTAACGGTCCAGAGGCGACTCCTTTTTACAAACTTCCGATACGGTCTTTTGCTAAGCTCGTATAGACTTTCCAAAATGATAGCTCTTATTTTCATAGCATAAAGTACTTTGAATTTCAAAGTAAAAGAATAAATTTTTTTATTTCCCAATAAGCTTTTCAAGTGCATCAATGTGTTTTTTAAAGGCCGTTTTTCCCGAGCGTGTGGCGGCATAACGGGTATTGGGCTTACGGCCTATAAATTGCTTCTCCACGGTGATATAGTTTACTTTTTCAAGAGCCTTGGCATGACTGGCCAAATTCCCGTCTGTAACTTCCAAAAGCTCCTTTAGCATATTAAAATCGGCATAATCGTTTACCATCAGGATCGCCATAATGCCCAAGCGTATCCTGTGGTCAAATGCCTTGTTGATGTTTTCAATTATACTCAAACCGTTTTCCTATCGTACTTAAAATGCATTACGGCTCCATATACGATGTGGAGCACACCAAAACCCAGTGCCCAAAAAAAGATTCCGTACCCTATGAATTGGGTGGCGATCAGCCCCAGGACAATATTGGCAATGCCCAGATAGCGCACATCGCCCAGCGTATACTTACTGGCATTCACACAGGCCAGACCATAGAATATGAGCGTGGCCGAAGCCACAAGGCCCACGATACCGTATTGCAATAATACCAAACAAAAAATACCCCCGGCCACCAAAGGAATAAAAAAATTAAGCACCAGTCTCTTACTAGTCATGTCCCAAATCTTTTCCCCACTGCGCTTGGCCTTCCTCATGGAGAGGACAATGCCGGTGAGCAGGGCAAGCACAATGACTCCCAAGGCAATGGACAAGAGGTCCGTTATCATACTGGGCTCCAATTTTTCATAACCCGATCGCGGAATGGCATCGTAATAATAACTTCCAGCGTTGAGCTTTAGATATGCCAAGGCCGCTCCTACCAAGGCATAGATGCCGGCCAGAATCCCCGAAAGGCCGCTTAAAGAGATAAAGCGGGATGATCGACTCATCATCGTCTTGATTTCCGAGATATCTTCCAAATAGTTTTTTGATTCCATTTTAAAGTACTTTGAAAAACAAAGTAAATAAAAATTCTTGAAACTACAAAATTAGAAAGGGGACAGGCCCAAAAAGCTCCTTCCCTTGATTAGGGGAGATGGCCCCTACCGAGCACAGCGAAGGTCTAGGGCGGAAGGGTAGAAAAAACAAAAAGCACGTTAAATTAAAATTATATTTTGTTTCCGGAATTTCCCTACAATTCACCCTGTTTATATGCCTGATTTTTTACAACTCGAAGATTATTTGGGCCCGCTTGTCGCAATTCAAAATAACAGGCTACATCATCCCCTTAAAATGCTTATATTGTATAGCTATTTCTTTAGTCGACTTATGAAATTTAACTGGATAGGTTCCAACGCCACCAAGGACGAGATCAAACGGTTCTGTATTGACCTGGAGTACGAACTTCGATCGAAGATTACTTACTTCCTAATGCTTCGGTTGGAAAACGAATGCGATGGTGATTTCTCCTGTTTTCACTTTGATGTCAATGTAGACTCCATGCAGGTGACCATTTCGGACAAGACGCCCAAGGAGTATACCAGAAAAATACAGTCCGATTTTGATTTGGAAATCAGGAGCCTTAGTTATTAGTTGACTAAATTCGCCCTTGGCGTCACAGAGCATTCCCCTATAACTTACCTACGATGAAAACCCCAGTTTTATGGTTGATCCGCACTTTGGGATATTATTTCCTTAAAACTTTTCCCACAAGGTTTGTAAATTCAAATAAAATATTGAATTTTAGAGTGCGTTAGTATTTTCAACCTATTATCTCATGTATAAACGCTATTCTATTCTTGGTCTTTTGTTCTTGTCTTTTTTAGGATATTCACAAGATGACCCTCAGGAGTTGGTGCCACCCGAAATCTTGTTCAAGAAAAACCAGCAATTCAATTTTTCGATATCACCGAATGGTCGGTTTTTTGCTGAAATGGTACGAACCAACAATCGGGAGGACTTGGTAATTATTGACATTGATGCATACAAACTACACAATAGAATTTCCTTTGGCCTCTCCGATATCAGCGACATTTATTGGATATCCAATAATCGATTAATATATGAGTCCGTAGGAGAAATATATGCCATTGATATTGATGGTACAAACAACACAAAGCTAGTAAAACGGTTAGCGGATGGCAAAAGAAAAAAGTCCTATATGTCATACGCGTCTTTAGCAAAGCGATTCCAGTACAATAACGTTTTGAATGTGCTACCTGAGGAAAAGAATGAAATTTTAATAGAAACCTTCGATTATCATGGTTATGCATCAATAAAACGAATAAATGTTTTCACTTCGGAAGAAAAGGAAATTGTCAGCGGAGCTTTTCATAAGATGAACAGGTGGATTGTAAATAGGGAAGGTAAGCCAGTCCTAGGGGTTAAATACGATGATGATGGCTGGGCATATTTTGTAGAGAATAAAGAGCTCGGAAAATGGACCGCACTGAGTCTAAAAATTGATGGAAGGCATTATCCTTTTCAAATCGATGCAAGTTCTTATTTGGACCAGAACCTTACCTTGGTAGGAGCAGGATATGAACCGGGTATAATCTACGTCGCCTCCAATGTGACCACGGATAAACGAGTTTTGCTGAAGTATGATTACGTCGAACAGAAAATCGTTGAAACCTTGGCCCAGGATGTTAATTGCGATATTTCGGATGCTGATGGCGTTGATTTAAAGCTGGTTTATGATAAAAGGAGCAAACTATTGGCCGGACTCAGATATGAGGGAATATTGCCGGAATATAAATGGGTGAATGATGAGTTTAGCGAGATTTATGCACAAATCAAGAAGAAGCATAACACACATTTTAATGATGTGTTGGATATAGACAATAAGAATGAAAGATTCTTGATAAAGCAATGGAGTGACATATATGCTGGCAACGTGGGGGTGTACGACACCCGCGACAGTACGTATAAGGTAATGTTTCACTTTAATGAGGAATTAAACAAGTTTAAGCTATCAAAAACCAGAAATATTTATGCAAAAAATCGCGAGGGGTCACCACTTCAAGGATACCTGAACCTGCCTGCAAAATACGATGTATCAAATCCTGTGCCTTTGATTACGATTCCTCATGGAGGGCCATGGGTAAGGGACTATTGGGAACTAGATCAATTTGCACAATTTTTTGCCTCTAGAGGTTATGCGGTACTAAGAATTAATTACAGAGGATCTGCGGGCTTTGGAAAGGAACATATTCTAGCAGGAGTAAAAGGATTCAATACTGTTATGATCGATGATATTGTGGATGCAACAAACTTTATTAAGGATTCTTATGCCATTGATGGTTCCAAAGTTTTCATTTTTGGGCACAGCTATGGGGGATATGCTACGTATATGAGTCTGATTCGCTATAAGAATGTTTTTAAAGCTGGAGTGGCGGTATCAGCACCGACCGATTTGAAAGAGTGGATGAAAGTTCAGAAAAAGGATGACAATTCGTTTTCCTATCAATTCTGGAAAGCAGCACTGGGTGGCAGAGACATTAAATATTTAAGCGAAATATCACCTATAAACTTTGTAGATCAGATTACCACTCCTATTATGGTTTTTCATGGAAAACATGACAACATTATCCCTGTTGATCAGGCTGAGAATATGAAAAAAAAATTTCTTCAAAAAGGCAAGGATGATGTCTTCAGCATATTGCAGAATGCTGGACATGGAATATGGGACAGTAATAGCATTGGCTATATTTTGGAGGAAACCGATGAATTTTTCAAACGAGTACCATAACATAGTCCATACAATCTTAGGACATTATTGCATGAACCCCGCCAAAGATTACATCCTAAAACAACCCGAACCCTTTAAAAGTATCTTGTTGCACTTGCAGCTGGTCATTGAACAAACGCTACCGGAGGTGGACCTCAAATACAAATGGCGTGTGCCCTTTTATTATATTGAGGGCAGGCCCTTGTGCTACCTTAACCACACCAAAGGGTATGTAGATCTGGGCTTTTGGAACTCGGCCCACCTGACAGTGCATTTGGATAGAATGACCGTTGACGGTAGAAAAATGATGCGCTCGCTGCGCTACCGAAACCTGGAGGAAATCGATGATGCGGTGCTGGCCGAAGTATTGCAGAACGCCTATGCCGTACGCAATAAAAAATTTTGGAAATAGCCTATCCCTTTTCCAATACGATCAACGAATTGTTCTGAATATCGGTAACCTCGGCAAACAGTTCCTTAAGTAGGGTATAGAGCGCTTCCGAAAAATGGGTGCGGTTTAAGGTCAGATCAAAATACAGGCTTACCTTGTCGCCTGTACTTGCACAATCAAATCTTAACAGTCCGGTCCTTTCAGGCAAGGCAAAGGTCTTTTTCTCGGGCAGCTGTTTCACGCTATACCCTTCGGGCACAAAAATATTGACGTTATAGGTATAGCTGCGTTTGTAACCAAAATCTACCGGATAGTTTCGCTCTTCAAGAATAAAGGGGTTTTTGTCAAAATATTTGATCAAAAAAGGGTCAAAGTATATGGTCTTGCCATCGACCAAATCTTCCAGTTCAAAGGCAAATCGCTCCGTAACGATGGTTTCCGTACTTCTTTTCCCCATAAAGGTGTAGTCGGTGATATAAAAATCATCTCCGATCGCCTCTTCCATGGCCTTGATATAATCCTCCTTATTGGTAGTACGTATCGCCCGCCGTTTGGCTACGGCATTATACCCCAGGTTGGAGGCATCAAAGATTCCGTTGGCGGTATTGTTTTCCAGGTCAAACTTCACCTGCGCCCGGACCACTCGCTTATTGTTCCCTGGAGCTTCAATATCCTCCCAGTAGCTATCTTTCTTAAAATCCATCACCCTACCGTAGTAGTTCAGGCACCTAAAGGGAAGCATCCCAAAAGGATTGAACTTGTCTGAAGCATCCAAATAATACACTTTGTCCGCTATGTTCACACGGGCCACCACATAATTAAAATCGGACATGATGGGGTGACTTTTGGTCGGGAGTCCGTTTTGTCGGGTGGACAGCAGCATCAGGTTGGTCTTTATGCCTCCGGCATTGAGTAGATTGATCAAGGAAATGTTGATTTCCCCAATATTGCCCTTTCGCTCGTCAAAGGCCTTTTTTACCCGAATATCGCGATAAATACCATACTTCCCGTTCCAGTTAAAGTGATCCTGCACGAAGGCATAGATGTTTTTGGCCCGGGTCAGTTCATCGGCTTCTGCGAACAGGCTTTCCGGAACGTTTTTTTCAAAAAAGCCCTTTTTGGTCATTTGTCGACCTATGTCCTTATCGTTCTTGAATTCCTTATCCACATCCTTCCAACTTTTGGTGTACTTGTCTACGGTACCGTTTAATTGGTAGAGCTCGGACAATTCAAAATCGAGTCGGGAGATGTAGTTTTCCGGGGCCAGCATAAACTCCTCTTCCTCCTTAAAGGCAGGGATGTCCTTCATGGCGTATTTGAGCACTTCGCAATCCGGATCCTTGGTAGTTCCCTCAAAATGGAGGCAATTCTTTTTTACGGAGGCATCGTTTACCGCCAATTTCAAGGAACCCACCAAACTTCTGTTATAGATGTAGTTGCCAGGTATCTTGGCATTGAATTCGCTATACAGTTTGGGTATGTGGGACTGAAAAGTCCAACCGTTCAGGTTAAAGACAAAAGGGGAAATCATTTTGTACTGATACTCCAGCACACTGCCCTTTTTTACATTGGGGAAGGCGAATTTTTTAGCTGTCCAACGCTCGTTGATCTCTTCGGTAAAGATCTGGTCCTGTCGGAGCCCGGTCCGCATGCTTCCGTTATGGGTCATTGCCCTAATGTCCTCCAACTTTTCAAAACTGTTGCTGTTATGGTAGTAGGGAATTGAAATGTTGGCCTCCTCAAAGCCCGCCTCTTCCAAAATTTTAATCTTCACATGATATTCCTTGATCAACCGAATTCGACCACCAATAATCTCAAAATAATTATCCCCCCATTCATAGAGTACTACGGCATTGGCATTTGGATCCTTGTCGTAAGTGGTGAAATTTTGCTCGGCCAGGCTAAGCGTACCAAAGGGCCGTTTGTTTTGTCCATGCAGGACGGTAAAACAGAAAAGGGCCATACAAAGGCCCGCAAACTTTAGATGTATCATATAAGGGTCAAAGGTTGATTTCTTCATCAAGTCAGCCAAATTATCGGAATTGATTCACGGTTTGGCGAAGGGCCGTTAAACGGGTCAATAGCGCTTCCAAATGGTCTAGGTGCAACATATTGGCACCGTCACTTTTGGCATTGGCGGGGTCAAAATGGGTTTCCATGAATATCCCGTCCACACCTGCGGCGATGCCCGCCTGGGCAATGGTCCCGATCATATCGGGTCGGCCGCCGGTTACACCGCTCGACTGGTTGGGCTGTTGCAGGGAATGGGTAACATCCAATACCACGGGGGCAAAGGCCTTCATAGTGGGCACCCCCCTAAAGTCGACGACCATGTCCTGATAGCCGAACATGGTACCACGATCCGTAACCATGACCTGCTCATTGCCGGAGTCGATTACCTTTCTCACGGCATGTTTCATGCTCTCCGGACTCATAAATTGTCCCTTTTTTAGGTTTACTACCTTACCTGTTCGGGCTGCGGCGATCACCAAATCGGTCTGGCGTACCAGAAAAGCAGGAATTTGGAGTACATCCACATAGGCTGCGGCCATTTCAGCATCGGCAACCTCATGGATATCGGTCACTGTAGGGACCTCAAAGGTATCGGATACTTTTTTCAGGATCTTCAGGGCCTTTTCGTTCCCAATGCCTGTAAAGGAGTCCACCCGGCTCCGATTGGCTTTTTTAAAACTACCCTTGAATATATAGGGAATAGACAGCTTATCCGTAATGGATACAATGCGCTCTGCAATCCGAAGTGCCATGTCTTCTCCTTCAATGGCACAGGGGCCGGAAAGCAGAAAGAAATTATTGCTGTTGGGGTGTTTTATTCGCGGAATAAGGTCCAATTTCATAGGTTCAAAACTTTCGGACAAAGATAAAGGTTTTTATATGCTTTGGGTAGACCGCAAAGTGGCTCAGAATCAATAAGATAAAAATAACATAAGTTTATGCCAACAAGCAAAAAATAGCAGTATCTTTGCAGGCTGAAAAATAGAAGTTATGTCCAACACCAAGAATATTGCCATCATTGCCCACGTAGACCATGGAAAAACCACCCTGGTGGACAAGATTATGCACCATTGTGAGCTGTTCCGGGAGAACGAAAAGACGGGCGAGCTAATTTTGGACAATAACGACCTGGAACGGGAGCGGGGCATTACCATCGTCTCCAAAAATGTTTCCGTAGTATATCAGGATACCAAAATCAATATTATAGATACCCCCGGTCACGCCGATTTTGGCGGAGAGGTAGAGCGGGTTCTGAACATGGCCGATGGCGTGCTGTTGTTGGTAGACGCCTTTGAGGGACCAATGCCTCAGACCCGATTTGTACTGCAAAAGGCCATTGACCTGGGCCTGAAACCCTGTGTGGTCATCAATAAGGTAGATAAGGAAAACTGTACGCCCGAAGAGGTGCACGAGAAGGTATTTGATCTCATGTTTGAACTGGGGGCCGAGGAATGGCAGCTGGATTTCCCGGTAGTGTACGGATCGGCCAAAAACAATTGGATGAGCGAGGACTGGAAGCAGGAAACGGATTCCATAGCACCCTTGTTGGACATGGTAGTGGAGCATATTCCGGAGTTTAGACCCGAACAAGGCACTACCCAAATGCTGATTACCTCCCTGGATTACTCTTCCTTCACGGGCCGAATTGCCATTGGAAGGTTGCAACGGGGTCGGTTGGGCGAGGGACAACAGATTTCCTTGGTGAAGCGAGACGGAAGCCTCGTGAAATCCAAGATAAAGGAACTCTTTACCTTTGAAGGACTGGGACGTAAAAAAGTAGCAGAAGTAGCTACCGGTGATATCTGTGCCATTGTGGGTTTGGAAGGATTTGAGATCGGGGATACCATTGCCGATCTTGAAAACCCGGAAGGGCTACAGACCATCGCCATAGATGAGCCTACCATGAGCATGTTGTTCACGATTAACGACAGCCCTTTCTTTGGACAGGACGGAAAGTTTGTGACCTCTAGGCATATCAAGGAACGCTTGGAGAAAGAATTGGAAAAGAACTTGGCCCTTAGGGTGGAGGAAACCGATAGTGCAGACAAGTTTATGGTCTTTGGCCGTGGGGTGCTACACCTTTCGGTATTGATCGAGACCATGCGCCGTGAAGGCTATGAACTGCAGATCGGGCAACCACAGGTAATCATCAAAACGATTGATGGCGTCAAATGTGAGCCCGTGGAACAGCTTACCATAGATTTGCCAGAGGAGGTTTCCGGCAAGGCCGTGGAAATGGTGTCCATACGAAAAGGGGAGATGACCCGCATGGAAGCCAAGGGAAATCGCATGGTATGCGAGTTTATCATTCCCTCCAGGGGCATCATCGGACTTCGGAACCAACTATTGACGGCAACGGCGGGAGAAGCAATCATGGCACACCGTTTTTTTGAATACCAGCCCATGAAGGGCGATATCCCACAGCGACAGAATGGATCTCTGGTCTCTATGGAGAACGGAAAGGCCATTCCTTATTCCATTGATAAATTGCAGGATCGGGGCAAGTTTTTTATCGATCCGGGCGAGGACATTTACGAAGGCCAGGTCATAGGCGAAAACTCTCGTGGTGATGATATGACCGTGAACGTTACCAAGACCAAAAAACTATCCAACGTACGTTCTGCGGGAGCGGACGAGAAGGCAAAAATTGTTCCTGCCATCAAGTTTTCCTTGGAGGAAGCGCTGGAATATATCCAGAAAGATGAGTATGTAGAGGTAAGTCCCAACCACTTGCGCTTGCGGAAAATATTCTTGAAAGAAGTAGATCGCAAAAGGAACAAGATAGATTAATACGTTTCTTGTTCAAAGAATAGCTGCTGATACCCCATTTTTGCCATTCAGAGCAGTAGTCGGACATCTATGAAGGGTTCGATACGTTCTATTTTTGTCATTCAGAGCGAAGCGAAGAATCTACACTATGAATGATACCGGAGATTCCTCGTACCTCGGAATGACAACCCTGGGGCTTTTTATTCTTCAAAGAGTCTGAGCCTTGTAGTTCGAACACAACAAAGAATCTTTCCGTACTTTAGTCCTATGTATCAGGAGGGGTTCCATACCTATCATGTTTATATCATTACCAATAAAAATAGGACGGTTTTATACACAGGCATGACCAATTATTTGGCAAGAAGACTGTCTGAACATGATATAAGTGTAAAAAAGCAAACGAAAGGCTTTAGCTCAAGATATAGATGTGGGCATTTACTTTATTACGAAAAATTTACCTGGGTTCACGAGGCCTTAGCCAGAGAAAAGGAGATAAAAGGATGGAGTAGGGAAAAGAAGTTGGAACTGATTAAATCCATAAACCCTGAGCTAAATTTTTTGGAATATCTGTTTCCATTTCAAATGGACTCTTAAGATGAATTGTTGGTGGCATGGTTAACAACTGTAACCTTGTCATTCAGAGCGAAGCGAAGAATCCAAACTATGGACGATACCAGAGATCCCTCGTGCCTCGGAATGACAATCTTTGGACTTTTTGCGGCTCATAGCTTCTCGGTTCTGTTGTTCCAAACCCCATTTTTTGTCATTCAGAGCGCCGTGCCCTAGGCAGGCAGGCAGCGAAGAATCCACACTTAGAACGGTATTGGTGATTCCGAGGTACGAGGAATCACAAGCTGGTACGGTTTAGCTCTTAGACGTAATGCTTTTCTTTTAGGCATGCGGCCGCGGCACCGATAATCCCCGCGTGGTTCTGTAAGCCGGCAGGTATGACTTGGGTATCCAATTTTATATAGTCCTTAAAACTGTCCCATTCCTTGGATAGGCCACCGCCTACAATAATAAGGTCTGGCGCTATGACGAGTTCCACATATTTTAGGAACTTGCTAAAACGTTTTCCCCATTTTTCAAAACTAAGCCCTTCCCTGTCCTTGGCAGAACCAGCGGCCCAGAGTTCTATCTTGCTGTATTTTTTGTAAGGAATCTGTCCTAGTTCAAAATTTGGAATTAGGCGGCCATCCAGGAAAGCACCGCTGCCCAGGCCGGTTCCTATGGTCACCATGACCACAAAACCATCTTTGCCCTTGCCCACGCCGTAATTCATAGCAGCATATCCTGCGGCATCTGCATCGTTGATAACGATAAAAGGCAAGCCGGTCGCTTTTTCGAAAAGTTGATCGGCATTGACTCCCTTCCACGTTTTATGGAGATTGCCCGATGACACACAGATTCCGTTCTTTATGACCGTTGGGAACCCACATCCTACGGGCCCACTATAATTAAAGTGTTTTACGATTTGAGCCACTACTTCGGCCATGGCGTCGGGCCTTCTCGATTCCGGAGTAGGTATCCGGAAACGTTTGGTCAACATTTCCCCGGTTTCCACATCTACTAAGGCACCTTTGATACCGGAACCTCCGATATCAATTCCAAGAACTTCCATGAAGAGAATTTATGATTAGCTGGGCAAAGTAACAAAAACTTTCGGGAGTTTTGTAAGCGAAATTAGTCAAGTTCTTCTCTTTCTTTTAAGTAGTCGAAGATCAATTTATCCACTGCCGCGATTTTGTCCCTATCCCGATAATTGAGCCAGACCATTTCCGCAATTTCGGAATCGGGTTTCAAAACACCGGAATAATCGCCAGAGTAGCAGGTCATTCTTACGGTGATGCCGGCCGCTTTGCCATCGGCCGGCGCTTCAAAAATCCTGATATATTCCAGAGTGGATATGTCCAGATCTACACTCAATTCCTCCCTGATCTCACGGACAAGTGCATCCGTATCGGATTCGCCCACTTCCCTTTTGCCTCCCGGAATATAATACTTCTCCTTTCCCTTGCTTCGGGTACTGAGAATTTTTTTGTCCACGATATGTATCCAGGCCAACTTATCTATGATTTCGTCCGAGGGTTCTATATAGTAGTCGATGGAATTAAGGCTGTGATCGGGGTCAATACCATCCAAGATCCAATCTATTGCCTTTCCGAAACCGTTTAAGGTGCCCCGCTTTTTGTTCCTGCCCAAGGCACTGGAGATGGTCTCGTCCCGGTTACCAAATTTATAGCCTTTTTTGCGGATCCAAAGTAGGTTTAGGAGGTGTTGCATCACCACATTCCCTAATTGGTCTATGGACACCGCAATTTTGAGGGTATATTCCCCGAGACCTTTTAACCCTTTGGTAAAAAGGGCGTAAAATATCCCGTAGAGAAAGCCTAGGGGAACGGTGAGTACCAGCAGCACGATCGAAATCAAAAAAAGCAGGATACCCACAAACGGATGTACTTTTTTATCGGTTTGGTGGGACTGTTTTCTTAGAATCACTTGGGACGTATTAGACGGCTTTTTGAATCACCTCGAACACTTTGTTGCCATCGCATTTAAGCGTTTTGGATGGGTATTTTAGGATAAGGGCGTAGTCGTGCGTGGCCATAAGAATGGTCCGCCCTGTTTTGTTTATTTCCTGTAGCACCTTCATGACTTCCACACTGGTTTGTGGATCAAGGTTGCCCGTGGGTTCGTCGGCCAAGATCAATTCAGGGTCGTTCAGCAGGGCCCTGGCAATAGCAATACGCTGCTGCTCACCCCCAGAGAGTTCGTGGGGAAACTTAAAACCTTTGGTTTTCATACCCACCTTGTCCAGAACTTCCTCTATTTTGGCGCTCATTTTATCGGTATCGGTCCATCCGGTCGCCTTGAGCACAAAAAGGAGGTTGTTGTTCACATTCCTATCCGGCAACAGTTTAAAATCTTGGAAGACAATACCCAGTTTGCGCCTCAAAAACGGGATGTCCTTTTCCTCCAGGGTCTTGAGGTTAAAACCCACAACCCTGCCGTTGCCCTCCTGCAGGGGCAAATCCGCGTAGAGCGTTTTCATAAAACTGCTCTTGCCGCTGCCCGTTTTTCCTATCAGGTAGACAAACTCGCCTTTTTTGACATCCAGGGTGATTTGGTTGAGCACCATGTTTTCCTTTTGGAAAACACCCACATTCTTCAATTCCAATATACGTTCTGCCATAGGTCCTTTGTTAGCATAAAAGTAATAAGTTATTGGGGAATACAAATCCGAGGCCCTTAAAAATATTATATTTTGCCCCGCGACATACTTAGGAACAATATTTGACGTTTTACTAGGTATATCGGTAATTCGTAACTGCGAGAGAACATTATGCGAAAGAAGAAAACCGCCTTTTTGGCCCTTGCTATAGGGCTGTTTTTCAATGGATTTGCCCAAGAATCCAAAATCTATACCCACGATCAGAAAGCCTACCAGGAAGCCCTGGCACTGTACAACAATGAACAGTATCAGGCGGCCCAAGCCATTTTTGACAAGGTAAGGGAACAGACCAAAGATCAGGAGACCGAAGCCAATAGCGCTTACTACGCTGCCAATGCGGCCATACGGTTAAATCAGTTGGGCGCAGATCGGCTCATGGAGGATTTTGTGGAGCGATACCCTACCTCTACCAAACGCAACTCGGCTTTTTTGGATGTGGGCGATTACTATTTTGAGACCGGGAAATATCCCTACGCCCTGAAATGGTACAAAAAAGTGGACCAAAGTGCCATGGCCGGCAAGGACCAGGAGCGCTTTTTCTTTAATAACGGCTATGCGCTATTTTCCTCAAAAAAGACCAAGGAAGCAGAGCGCTACCTAAACAAGGTGACCACTTCTTCCACTTACGGTTCCCAAGCCAAATACTATTTGGGTTATATCGCCTACCAAGAAGACGATTACGATACGGCCAACGAGCGCTTCGATCAAATTGCCGATCAGGAATTGTTGGACGAAAAATTGTCGTACTATCAGGCCGACATGAATTTTAAACTGGGCAATTTTGAGGAATCCGTTGCCCTGGCCAAAAAACAACTGCCCAAGTCCGACCGAAGGGAGGTTTCCGAACTCAATAAAATTATCGGGGAGAGTTATTTTAACCTTGGACAATATGCCAATGCCATTCCCTATTTGGAAAAATACAAGGGAAAACGAGGTAGGTGGAGCAATACCGATTACTATCTGTTAGGCTATAGCTACTATAAGCAGGGCGATTATGCCAACGCTATTCAACAATTCAATAAAATTATCGGGGGCACCAACAGTGTTTCCCAAAATGCCTACTATCATTTGGCGGAGTGTTACCTGAAATTGGATAAAAAACAGGAAGCGTTAAATGCTTTCCGCAATGCTTCACAAATGGATTTTGGCCCGGAAATACAAAAGGATGCCTTCCTCAATTATGCAAGATTGAGCTATGAGATTGGCAATCCGTATGAAGGGGTGCCGCAGGTATTGACCAGTTATTTAAAACAATACCCAAATGATGAACATAGCGAGGAAATGCAGGAACTCTTGGTAGATTCCTATATCACTTCCAAAAATTTTCAGGGTGCTATGACCCTTTTGGAGGAGAACAAAAACTACGCAAGTAAGGAAACCTACCAAAAAGTAGCTTTCTATAGGGGGGTAGAACTGTTCTTGGACAACAACTATGCCGCTGCCCAGGAAAGCTTTGGCAAGTCGCTCAAAGATGCGCCCGACTTGCTGTTCAAGGCCAGGGCGAGTTATTGGAAGGCCGAGACAGAATATATGTTGAACAGATTCGAGGAAGCATTGACCAGTTTTGTTCAATTTCAACAGAATCCAAGCGCAAAAAATACACAAGAGTTCCCTGACCTGGATTACAACCTGGCTTATACCTATTTTAAACTAAAGGATTATAACAGCGCGGTCGCCTATTTTAAAAAGGCCACCTCCGGGTCGTTGGACACCGAAAAACGTAACGATGCCTATTTGCGTATGGGCGATAGCCATTTTGTGAGCCGTAAATATTGGCCGGCCATTGAGGCCTATAACCAGGTTTTGGAAGGGAACGGGCCTGAAAAGGATTATGCCGCCCTGCAAAAAGCGCTTAGTTATGGTTTTGTGGGTAGGGGCAATTCCAAGATCGAGGAGCTTAACCGTTTTGTGGACCGGTTCCCGAGATCTACCTTAAAGGATGATGCGCTTTTTGAACTGGGCAACTCCTACGTAAAGGCAGACAATACGGCCCAGGGGCTACAGATCTACGATCAGTTGATCCGGGAATACAGAGGAAGTTCCTTCGTGCCCAGAGCTTTGCTGCGGCAAGGATTGGTGCACTATAATGCCAGCAGGAACGAAGAGGCCTTGGTAAAATTCAAAACCGTGGCCAGGGACTTTCCCAAAACCCAGGAAGCCAAGCAGGCCGTTGCTACTGCCAAACTTATTTATGTAGACCTGGGGCGGGTCAACGAGTACGCCACCTGGGTAAAACAGCTCGATTTTGTTGAGGTGACCGATACGGAATTGGACAATGCTAGTTTTGAATCGGCCCAAAAGCAATACCGGGACGGCAATACGGGAGCCGCCAGAAAGGCATACGAAAGCTATGTCAAAGAGTTCCCTAACGGACTTCACGCCCTTACCGCTAATTTCAACCTGGCGCAAATCTATTTTGGAGAGGGACAGCAGGACAAGGCACTGCCCGCCTATCAATTTGTCGTAGATCGGGGAAGCAGTGAGTATGCCGAGCAGTCCCTGACACGGATCTGCGAGATCCATATCACCAAAAAAGACTACAATGCCGCCATTCCCTTTTTGGAGCGACTGGAACAAACAGCCGAAATACAGCAGAACATCACCTTTGCACAGTCTAACCTCATGAAGGGCTACTACGAACAAAAGGATTACGAGCGTACCATAGCCTATGCCCAGAAAGTATTGAATACCGCTAAGATAGACAACCGTATAAAAAGTGATGCCCATGTGATGATCGCACGCTCGGCCATCCGTACGGATAAGGAGGAGATTGCGGAACAGGCCTATGCAGAGGTGCTGGGAATCGCCAATGGGGGGCTGGCCGCAGAAGCCCTGTACTACGATGCCTTTTTCAAGAACAAGAAACAGGACTATGAAGCCTCTAACAGCTCCGTACAAAAATTGGCAAAGGACTATTCGGCCTATAAAGAGTGGGGAGGGAAAGGCCTTATTGTCATGGCCAAGAACTTTTACGCCCTGGACGATGCCTTTCAGGCCACCTACATTTTGGAAAGCGTAATTACCAACTTTGGCCAATACCCCGAAATCAAGGCCGAGGCCGAAAGAGAGCTTTCCATCGTCAAAAGTAAGGAAGCACAACGCAATTCATCAATCGATACCGAAGGGAACTAACATTATGGGAAGAACGAACACCGGACAAAATGGATCGTATAAGATCGTATGGGTTTTGTTGCTGTTATGGCAGCTGGGGATGGCCCAGGACACCAAGGATATCGGAACCGAGACTGTGACCGTAGTAAGGCCCTATTCCCCGACAATTTCGGACGCGTCCAAGTTAAGGTCCCAGCCCATTCTGAACGATTCCATCGTACTACAAAAAAAACAGATCAATTACAGCATCTTTTCGGTGCCCGTGGCCTCTACGTTTACACCCGCAAAAGGCAAGGCTTCCAGGGTAAAAAAGACACCGCCACCAAAACTTTTCAATTCGTATGCCTCCGTGGGCCTGGGCAATTTTAACAATGCCCTGGTCGATTTTTATACCAGCAGGGACCTGAACAGGGGCGAAGACCTTTTGGATGTGGGCTTTACCCATCATTCCTCCCGCGGCGATATTGAGGATGCGGTTTTGGATACGGACTTTTACAACTCCAAGTTGGATGTCTCCTATGCCAAACGGGATCGTGATTTTAATTGGGGTGCCGATATTGGGCTGGGACATCAGCTTTATAATTGGTACGGTATCCCGGAAGGGGCTTTTGATCAGGCCACCATCGATGGGATAGACGAACGTCAAAATTATTTCAATGCCCAGGCGGGCGCACATATCAACTTGGAGGAATCGCCCTTTAAAAAAGGAAAACTCTTGCTCAGGCGATTTTGGGACGCCACCGAATCGGGCGAAAACAGGGTAATCCTGGAACCTACCTTTGAGCTGCCCATTACCGAGGAAAAGCTTACCATTGGGGTAAAACTGGACTATGTAAGCGGGAATTTCAAAAATGCCCCGCTAAGCAGCACGACCAATCTACAGGAAATTGATTACAGCCAGTTGCAGCTGGGGATTACCCCTAGCTTGTTAGTCTTAAGGGATGACCTTACCCTTAATCTGGGCGCCCGTTTTGTTTACGGCGTGGATACGGAGAACAGTGACAGTAATTTCTATATTTTTCCGGCCGTAACCGCCTCCTATCGCCTTGTGGATGAGACCGTAATCGCTTATGGCGGCATTGAAGGAGAACTACAACAAAACTCCTACTACGGATTTGTACAGGACAATCCCTATGTTTCCCCCACACTTGCCATTCAGCCCACGGATCGGCAGTACGATGCTTATTTGGGGCTAAAGGGAAAATTATTGCCCAATCTAAGCTATAATATCAAGGGGTCATACAGCGCAGAAAACCGCAAACCGTTGTTTTTCCTCAATCCCCAGAACCTTTTCCGCACCGATGATAAAGGCTATTTCTACGGCAACTCCTTTCAGGTGTTTTACGACGACATCCGTACCCTGGGCTTTTTTGGGGAACTTAATGTAGATGTGAACAGGAATTTTACCCTGGGCATCAGTGCCGAGGTTTATGACTACGATACAGAAACCGATAATCCTGCCTGGAACCTACCGGAAGTAAAAGGGTCGCTGTTCATGGATTACCAGATAGACGAATCATGGTTTTTGGGCGCCAACCTCTTTTATGTGGGCGAACGGCAGGACCTGATTCAAGAGATTACCCAGAACATAGATCCCGCCCCTTTTACGGCGAACCCGGTTACACTGGACAGCTATTTTGATGCCAATGCCCATGTGGGCTATCGTTTTAACGAACAGCTTTCAGTTTTTGTAAAGGCATCCAATATTGCCAACAACGACTATCAACGTTGGGCGAACTTAAGGGTACAGGGCTTTCAGGCTTTGGCGGGGATAACGTATAAGTTCGATTTTTAGCCTTGGGCATGGGTCATTGGGTCCAGAAGACCGGTTTTAAGGCCAAAAAGACACCGCAAGGGACAAAATTGACCTGTTCTCGATAAACCGATCCGTTGGTCGAAAGGCCCGGGCCAGTTCTGGAAAGCTTGCGTATATTTCCCTATTTTTGTAGGAGCAAACGGTCCTGTTTTATGTTGTTAGCAAACGCAAAATATAGTATAGGTATCTGGTTTTTGTCTTTGGGTACGGCCCTCATGGCCCAAAATTTGGTTATTGACCCCAGTTTTGAGGCTTTTGGGAAGTGTCCCCGGTACTTGAGCAACTTCAATCACGATTTGGAATCCTGGTCTACCCCTACGCGGGGCACTACGGATTATTTCAACAGCTGCAGCGAGCGTATGGGCGTGCCCAATAACTTTAACGGTTTCCAGCGTTCAAAATCGGGCAATGGCTACGCAGGTTTTTATGTTTATGCCCCGGAAGACTATAGGGAGTACATACAGGCAGAATTCTCCGAAACCCTGGTAAAGGGGAAAAAATATATTGCGTCCTTCTATCTCAGCTTGGCCGAGGGGTCCGATTTTGCCCTTGGCGATTTTGGAGTGCTGTTTTCGGAAAATAAGCTAGACATTCCGACCGATAAAAATCTTTCACGGACCAAGTTGGCCAGAATTCGCGATCAAGCAGTGTATTTGGTCGAAATTGATTATCCTGATTTTTACTCCGAGTCCAAAAAGTGGATCAAGGCCTCCGTGGAAATCGTAGCGCGTGGCAACGAAAGTTTTATGACCATTGGTAACTTTAAGAGCAATGCCCGATCCAGACGGATAAAGCCAAAAAACATAGGGCCCCGGCCCAAACGCCGGCAAAAAGGGGAGGTCTCCTATTACTATGTGGACCTCTTAGGGCTGTCCGCCGTTGGGGCTCAGCAGCAACCGGAACCAGAACCGGAAACCTACGTGCTCAACAAGACCCATGTATTTCAAAACGTGTTGTTCGAGTTCGATAACTATCGACTATTGGACAGCGCCATGGCCGATCTGCGCAGCGTTTATGAGTACCTGCAACACAATACCGCACTTACCATCACCATAAAAGGCCATACAGATAGTACGGGTCCGGCGCCCTATAACAGAGGGTTATCGGATAAAAGGGCCAGGGCGGTAGCGGATTATTTATTGCAATTGGGCCTCCCCCAGGAACGCATCCTGTGGAAAGGGTATGGCGGCGAAAAGCCTGTGGCCACCAATGCCACCGAAGAAGGAAGGCAACAGAACAGGCGGGTAGAGTTCGTCATCAGCGAAGGGCCTGCCAAATCGTATTTCTAATACTTTTGGAAGCAATTGGCAAAGGAAATTAGTATTTTGCCCTGGAACAGGACACTGGTGTCCCATATCCAAGCAGATACCTATGAAAAAAGTAGCACTTCTACTCATTATTGGCGCAATATACAGTTGCGGAACCCCTAAGGAAAAAGCAGATTTAATCGTGCAGAATGCCACGGTGTATACGGTGGATGAAGGATTTTCAAAGGCTGAGGCCTTCGCCGTACGTGAGGGCAAATTTATTGCCGTGGGAAGTACCGAGGAAATAGGAGCAAGGTATACCACCGATCGCACGATCGATGCCGACGGCCGTACCATTATCCCAGGTTTAATAGATGCCCATTGTCATTTTTACGGCCTGGGCCTCAACCAGCAGGTGGTAGACCTCGTGGGGACCACGAGCTATGAAGCGGTTCTGGAACGGGTCAAAAATTTTCAGGAGGAGCGGAAAAGCAACTTTGTCCTGGGCAGGGGATGGGACCAGAACGATTGGGAGGTAAAGGAGTTCCCCACTAAAAAAGAACTGGATGCGCTTTTCCCCGATACCCCGGTGGCCTTAAGGCGTGTGGACGGCCATGCCTACCTAGCTAACCAAAAGGCGTTGGATATGGCCGGAATAGATGCCAGCACCGAGGTAACCGGCGGGGAAATCGTAAAGCAAGGGGGTGCGCTTACGGGCGTATTGATAGACAACCCCATGCGAATGATCGATGCGGTAATACCTGCACCAAACCTGGATTCAAAAATAGGGGCCTTAAAGGATGCCCAGCGCATCTGCCTGCAGCACGGCCTTACCACGGTAAATGATGCCGGATTGGACCGAAGCACCATAGAATTGATCGATAGCCTGCAACAGGCGGGAGAGCTTTCGATAAGGGTATACGCCATGATTAGCAATAGTCCCGCTAATTTGGACCACTTTCTGGAAAAGGGCATTGTAAAGACCGATAGATTAAATGTACGTTCGGTAAAGGTATATGGCGATGGGGCCCTGGGTTCCCGGGGAGCAGCCCTAAAAGCGCCCTATTCGGACAAGGCCGGCCACTACGGGGCCATGGTGACCCCCGTGGATGCCATTGAAGGTCTTGCCCAGCGCATCGCCGCTTCCGAGTACCAGATGAACACCCATGCCATTGGGGATTCTGCCAATAATGTAGTGCTCCGAGCTTATCACAAGGCCCTGGAGGGCACCACCGATAGGCGATGGAAAGTGGAGCATGCCCAAGTAGTGGCCCCGGAGGATTTCAACAAGTTTAGGGAAGATATTATCCCCTCCGTGCAGCCCACCCACGCCACCAGTGATATGTATTGGGCCGAAGATCGTGTGGGTGCGGAACGGATAAGGGGTGCCTATGCCTTTAAGAAATTGCTGGACATTTCAGGAAAAATAGCCTTGGGAACCGATTTCCCCGTAGAACAGGTAAGCCCTTTTCTGACCTTTTATGCCGCGGTGGCGCGCAAGGACCTGGAGGACTATCCAGAGGGTGGGTTTCAAATGGAGGATGCCCTATCGCGGGAAGAGGCCTTGCGTGGAATGACCATATGGGCGGCCTATTCCAATTTTGAGGAAAATGAAAAAGGCAGCATTGAAATGGGGAAATGGGCCGATTTTGTGATCTTGGACGAGGATATCATGACCGTAGCGGAAAGGGAGATTCCCCAACTTAAGGCCGATCAGACCTTTATTGCGGGCAAGCAGGTAGAATAAGGAAATAAAAAAGCCGAGAGCTGTGGCCCTCGGCTTTTTTTATAGGATAAAACTAGTCTTACTGGCTTATGGGGAGGGCCACCCTGGTGGTATCCCAACCCAGAACCATGTGTACACCGCCATCAACCTCCTTATAGGCAATGGAAAAGGCTTCCAGGGAGCTGGAATCCTTACTTGCACTGGCCTTCGCACGGACCACATCTGCCGATTCATCATAGGAATACGCGCCCCATTGATTTAATTTGCTGTTAAAGATGACCGTCCATTCCGATTCCCCTGGAATGGTGAACATGGAATAGGTGCCCGCCTTGATAGCTTGGCCGCCTACTTTGGCATCTTTGTAGAACACCACTTCTACGGCCTCGTTGGCCCCGGTACGCCATACCTTTCCGTTGGGCGCAAGATTGGCCAAAGACCTCCCTTTTAATTGGGGACGGCTATAGGTTACCCGAACCAGTTTGTTGGGTACCCTTCCGCTGGCCGGATAGACCGCAATATCCAACGGACTTTTGTCCAATCCGCTAAACTCTTGTGCACTGGTCTCAAAAGAGAATACCAAGGCGAAAACAAATGTGGCTAGTGTTACTAATTTTTTCATATTTTGATTGTTTTTGATTTTTTCAAAACTAAGTAGTATTCCATGGAAATACTGATAAAGAGTCGTTAAAATTTGGCCCGCTTACAGAATGCATGCCACGGCATGTTCTGGCTTGGATATAATTCTTAATTTATCTACATTATCACTATATTGTTTCAAATTGTAACTAATTACTGATGTTTACTTTTTTAATTGAAAGTTGTACCGCATCTTTGACTTATAATTACATTAAATAATACTTATGTGTGGAATTGTATGTGCGTTCGATGTTAAGGAAAGCACAAGTGTGTTGAGGCCCCAGCTGCTTGAAATGTCCAAAAAAATAAGGCACAGGGGACCGGATTGGAGTGGAATTTATTCAGATGAGAAAGCGATACTGGCCCATGAACGGTTGGCCATAGTAGACCCCGTCTCGGGGAAACAGCCCTTGCTGAGCAGGGACGGCAAACTGGTATTGGCGGCCAATGGCGAAATATATAACCACAGGGAACTTAGGGAACAGTTCCTGGGCTCCTATGATTTTATGACCGAATCGGATTGTGAGGTCATCCTGGCCCTATACCAGGAAAAGGGAACGTCTTTTTTGGACGAGATGAACGGTATTTTTGGCTTTGCCATCTATGATACGGAAAAGAACGAATATTTTGTGGCCCGTGACCATATGGGCATTATTCCCCTTTATATGGGATGGGACCATAACGGAACCTTCTATGTGGCCTCGGAATTAAAGGCCTTGGAGGGCGTATGCACCAAAATAGAACTCTTTCCGCCCGGCCATTACCTGCATAGCAGGGACGGTGAGCTAAAACGCTGGTACCAAAGGGATTGGATGGAGTACGAGGCGGTAAAGGAAAACCAGAGCAGCATTGCCGAGCTGCACGATGCCCTGGATGCCGCGGTACACAGACAATTGATGTCCGACGTGCCCTACGGGGTGCTGCTATCGGGGGGATTGGATTCCTCGGTGACATCGGCCCTGGCCAAGAAATATTCCCAAAAACGTATAGAATCTGGCGACACCAAGGAAGCATGGTGGCCACAGTTGCACTCATTTTCGGTTGGCCTCGAGGGCTCGCCGGACCTGGCGGCCGCACAAAAGGTGGCCGATCATATCGGCACAGTGCACCACGAGATAAAATTTACCATCCAGGAAGGCCTGGATGCCATTAAGGACGTCATCTTTAACCTGGAGACCTATGACATCACCACGGTAAGGGCTTCCACGCCCATGTACCTCATGGCGAGGGTCATCAAATCCATGGGCATAAAGATGGTATTGTCCGGGGAAGGGGCAGATGAGCTCTTTGGCGGTTATCTGTACTTCCACAAAGCACCCAGTCCCAAGGATTTTCACGAAGAGACCGTACGCAAATTGGACAAATTGCATATGTACGATTGCCTAAGGGCCAATAAATCCCTTGCCGCTTGGGGCATTGAAGGACGCGTGCCCTTTTTGGACAAGGAATTTATGGACGTGGCCATGCGTATCAACCCCAAGGATAAAATGATCAACGGGGAACGTATGGAAAAATGGGTGGTCCGCAAGGCTTTTGAATCCTATTTGCCAGAAAGTGTGGCATGGCGCCAAAAAGAACAGTTCTCCGATGGCGTAGGCTACAGTTGGATAGACACCCTAAAGGAAGTGGTAGATCGCGAGGTGACCGATGAACAATTGACCAATGCCAAATTCAGGTTTCCCGTACAAACGCCTACCAGCAAGGAGGAATTTTACTATCGTTCCATCTTTGAAGGGCATTTTCCGAGCGATGCGGCAGCCTTGTCCGTGCCCCAGGAACCCTCTGTGGCCTGTAGCACAAAAATTGCACTGGAATGGGACGAGGCATTTAAGAACATGAACGACCCATCGGGTAGGGCCGTGGCCAAGGTACATGAAGATGCCTATGATAAATAAAGAGATTTTCAACTATGAATGAGTAATGCTGTTTTATTCAGATTTTTAATTATAATTAGTCCTTAAGAAGCGCTGTAACAAGCGCTTCTTTTGTTTAGGGCCTTGTGTAGCGTAAGCATTTCCAATGCAATACAGGCCTTTTTGGAAGGGCGAGGGGCGTGTTCCCCCCAAAGGGGTATCTTCCACTCAAAAATGGTGCCTCGCCACCGGAAATGCACGCCTATGGACCGTAAGCTAAAATGGGGCGGATATGGAGCTGTTTTTTGACCAAAACCCGGACTGGGACATAAAAAAACCCCATGGTTCCATGCTGCTTTTTTTCCGCTGTGTAAGCCCCTGGAACACAAGGGGTTTTTAACACTGATTTTTCCACATATTTTGTTGATAACTTAAAAGCTTAAAAAGCGCAGAAACTCCTTATTCTATGGGGTATTCCTTATATTTGCAGGATTGCTAAATTATAATTGAAACAACTTAATTTGTTCTATGAGCGAAGAAGCAAAAAAGCCGAATTATTCGGCAGACAGTATTCAGGCATTGGAAGGGATGGAGCACGTGCGTATGCGCCCCTCCATGTACATCGGTGACGTTGGTGTCAGGGGACTGCATCACCTGGTCTATGAGGTGGTAGACAACTCTATTGACGAAGCCATGGGCGGCCATTGTGATACGATCAGCGTTACCATCAATGAAGATAATTCCATAACCACCAGGGACAACGGTAGGGGTATTCCGGTGGGACTACATAAAAAAGAGGGTGTTTCGGCCCTGGAGGTCGTGATGACCAAGATTGGTGCAGGAGGTAAATTTGACAAGGATTCCTACAAGGTTTCCGGGGGTCTCCACGGGGTGGGGGTTTCCGTAGTGAACGCGCTTTCCAATCATTTAAAGGCCACCGTACACCGGGAAGGTAAAGTTTGGGAGCAGGAGTACGAAAGGGGCAAATCCCTATACCCGGTAAAGAGTGTGGGCAAATCCAATGAAACGGGCACCATTGTTACCTTTCATCCGGATGAAAGCATTTTTACCCAGACCATAGAATACAGTTATGAGACCCTATCCAATAGGATGCGGGAACTCTCCTATCTGAACAAGGGGGTCACTATTACCATTATGGACAAGCGCCAAAAGGACAAGGACAGCGAAAGCGGTTACGTTCAGGAGTCTTTCTATTCGGATGAGGGACTGAAGGAATTTGTCCGCTTTTTGGACGGTAACCGGGAACAACTGATCCGGAACATAATCGCCATGGAGGGTGAAAAGAACGGTATTCCTGTTGAAGTGGCCATGGTGTACAATTCGTCCTATACGGAAAACCTGCACTCTTATGTAAACAATATCAACACCCATGAAGGAGGTACCCACCTCTCTGGCTTTAGGAGGGGACTCACATCGACCTTAAAAAAATATGCCGATGCCTCGGGCATGCTGGATAAATTAAAGTTTGAGGTACAGGGAGATGATTTTAGGGAAGGCCTTACCGCCATCATATCGGTAAAAGTGGCCGAGCCCCAATTTGAGGGCCAGACCAAGACAAAACTGGGCAACAGAGAGGTATCCTCTGCTGTTTCCCAAGCTGTTTCCGAGATGTTGACCAATTACCTGGAGGAAAATCCAGAGGATGCCAAAACGATCGTGGAAAAGGTAAAGCTTGCCGCACAGGCACGCCACGCGGCAACAAAGGCCCGTGAGATGGTGCAGCGCAAGACGGTGATGAGCATTGGGGGACTGCCCGGAAAATTGTCCGATTGTTCCGAGCAAGATCCCGCACTTTGCGAAGTCTTCCTGGTAGAGGGAGATTCCGCAGGCGGAACGGCCAAACAAGGAAGGGACCGGAATTTTCAGGCCATCCTTCCCTTGCGCGGTAAGATCCTGAATGTGGAGAAGGCCATGCAGCACAAGGTTTTTGAAAACGAGGAGATCAAGAACATCTATACGGCACTTGGCGTTACCATAGGGACCGAAGAGGATAGTAAGGCCCTTAACCTGGACAAGTTACGCTACCACAAAGTGGTCATCATGTGTGATGCCGATGTGGATGGTAGCCATATCGAGACCTTGATTCTTACCTTCTTCTTTAGGTATATGCGCGAATTAATCGAAGGAGGGCATGTCTATATTGCAACCCCACCACTTTATTTGGTGAAAAAGGGAAGTAAAAAACGCTACGCCTGGAACGATCAGGAGCGCGATGAGATCGTGGAGAGTTTCAAAGGAGGTGCCGGTATACAACGATACAAGGGTCTTGGTGAAATGAATGCCGAGCAATTGTGGGATACTACGATGAATCCCCAATTCAGGACCTTGAGGCAGGTGACCATAGAAAATGCCACGGAATCCGATCGTATTTTCTCCATGTTGATGGGTGATGAAGTGCCGCCAAGACGAGAATTTATAGAGAAAAATGCCGTTTATGCGAACATTGATGCATAAAAAACGGTACATACACAACAAAAACTCGCACCCACGGTGCGAGTTTTTTAGTTTTGGGACAAAACGTAGAAATTATGAAACGATTGGTTTTCCTATTTGCCGTGTTGTCCTTTACTTACAGCAAAGCGCAAACTGACCTAAATGACCTTTTAGCTGCCGGCCTTGCCGATGCGGAACAATTTTCCAACGACTACCTGGCTCCGGTCATGGAGGGCGCCATATACAGTTTTTCCAACGGATGGTACAATACGGCCGATGCAAAACCCCTGGGTGGTTTTGAGATTTCGATCATAGGCAACATCTCTCCCTTTAAGAACAAGGACGATAAAAAAAGTTTTGTCCTGAATACGGCAGATTATGAGAACCTGCAGTTTGCTGATGGGAGTACCTCCGGCATCGTTTCGTCCGCCTTGGGCGATATTGATGGCGTAATGGTCTTTGTAGAGGCCGAGGTGGCCCCCGGGGTCACCGTACGCGAAGATTTTGAATTGCCGAACGGATTGGCGGGCGAAGACCTGAATTTTATCCCCTCGGGTTTTGTACAGGCCAGCGTAGGACTGATTAAGGGAACCGAGATCAAGGCGAGGTTTTTACCTAAAATAGATACCGATGACGTTGCCATTTCCCTATACGGTTTTGGGATACAGCACGATTTTACCAAACATCTGCCCGCCGATAAACTTTTGCCCGTGGCCATTTCTGCCGTAATTGGGTATACCCATTTGGACGGTAGCTACGATTTTACCGATTCGGCCCTTATCGCAGGGCAAGACCAAAGAATAGATACCAAGATCAATACCTGGGTATTCCAGGCGGTGGTGTCCACCAGATTGCCCGTAATCAACTTTTATGGCGGCCTGGGCTATCTTACCGGAAAGTCGGAGACCGATGTCCTGGGGACCTATGTAGTCACCTCCGGACCTTTTCAACAGACCTATATTGATCCCTTTTCGGTCAGCAAGGATGCCAGTGGCGTTACCGCCAACTTGGGTACCAAGCTAAAACTGGGCTTCTTTAGATTAAATGTGGACTATACCCTGGCAGAATTCAACAGCCTCTCACTTGGACTTAATTTTGGGTTCAGGTAATAGGATGGGCCAGAAGCGGATATAGAAAAGAAATTCAAACCTAAGGTTTTACGGTACAGGTGGCACCGGTACTTTACCGTGCTTCCCACGGATTTGTTAAACAACTTTTGGTGACTTATTTAACCTCTGTAGAAGACCTGTTCAACATCTCTTTGAGACTTTGCAGCTAACTCAAAATAAGTATGCAGCCATCTCTTGAGGACTTTGCAGCTAACTTAAAATAAGTATGCAGCCATCTCTTGAGGACTTTGCAGCTAACTTAAAATGAGTATGCAGCTTTCTTATAAAAAGTATGCGGCCAACTTTTTATGATTTAGCGGGTCCAAAAAAAACTCTATTTATAGGGTTTGCAGGAGGAGATTTTGGAGGTAAAAAGGGCTGATCTGACATGATTTATCAGTTCGAGCGCTATGCCCGAGGCAGGCGGGCAGTGGAGAACTCTTACAAATGGGCAGTCTGCTATGATTTGCTACCCTTCCGTCCCCGACGCTCACTTTGCTCGGTCGGGGCCACCTTCCCTTAACAAAGGGAAGGAGCTATTTGGAATGCCAAATGATGAATTTCGAATGACAATGAGCTTTGATTTGTCATTCCGAGCCCGCGAGGAATCCCCGGCCCGCATGTGGTTCCCTAATTGTCAGTTCGAGCGCAGTCGAGAACTCACAAAGACTCTAATATTCTTGACATCTCGATTGTACTCGATGTGACAATACAGAAACAAAAAAGGCCCCGAACATCGTCAGGGCCTTACTCATAGCATTTTTAGGGAATTATTCACGGACGGCAAGGATGTTGCCCGCATTATCTTTGAGGAGCGTTCCCGCTTCGGATTCCTCCATGGTGACTATATCGTCCGAAAATTCGGCAATACCGGGATAGGAGATGGTATAGACCCCATCTTCCTGGCTCCACTGAAAATCGGTGATGATCGTAAGCTCGTTGTTGATATAACTATGGAATCGGCCCAAGTAGGCGTCGTTAAAGATCCATTCCCTTCGTTCGGACTGTTTGTCGGTACTGCTTTGTTCGTTTACCTCTTCATTGGTCCATATACCAATGACCGGATCATTGTTTTCTGGTATTCGGGAACAGTTACTGGCAAAAATGATGGCCAGGATCGCCACAAATGAAAATAACTTTTTCATCTAGTAGGTTTAATTTGATTTGGGTATGTATGCGAACGTAAAATCTTGAACAGGTATTGTCAAAAATCGACGTACGGCACCTTATTTTGGGTTTCTTCGTTGAAGTGCTGTTTTTTTTAACATTGTACTGTAAAATTTGGAAGTTTTGGCGACAAATTAAAAGTTCATTAATGTCTGTTATGCTGATGTTTTTCTGTTAAAATTCAGTATTTTTGGAGCGCTTTAAAAGGAACTCAATAAAAACGAAAAAATATAAATAGATGAAAGTTACCGTAGTAGGGGCAGGTGCTGTTGGCGCAAGTTGTGCAGAGTACATCGCCATAAAAGATTTCGCGTCGGAAGTAGTAATATTGGACATTAAAGAGGGCTATGCAGAAGGAAAGGCCATGGACCTGATGCAAACCGCATCCCTAAATGGTTTTGACACCAAAATTGTGGGGACCACCAATGATTATTCCAAAACGGCCGGTAGCGATATTGCGGTAATCACTTCTGGAATTCCTCGTAAACCGGGAATGACCCGGGAGGAATTGATCGGCATAAATGCGGGGATCGTAAAAACGGTCTCGCAGAGCCTTATTGAACATTCGCCCAACGTAATCCTGATCGTGGTGAGCAATCCCATGGATACCATGACCTACCTGGTGCATAAGACCACCGATCTTCCCAAAAACAGGATCATTGGAATGGGCGGTGCGTTGGACAGTGCCCGCTTTAAGTACCGTTTGGCCGAGGCCATGGAGGCTCCCATCTCGGATGTGGACGGCATGGTGATCGGAGGGCATAGTGATACGGGTATGGTTCCCTTGGCCAGACATGCTACCCGGAACAGTATTAAGGTGTCCGAGTTTTTGTCCGCCGAACGTTTGGAGCAAGTAGCTGCCGATACCAAGGTGGGCGGGGCCACCCTGACCAAACTTTTAGGGACCAGCGCCTGGTATGCTCCAGGGGCCGCAGTGTCCGGATTGGTACAGGCCATTGCCTGCGATCAACATAAAATGTTCCCCTGTTCTACCTTCCTGGAAGGGGAATATGACCTGAACGATATCTGTATCGGGGTACCCGTTATTTTGGGCAAAAACGGTATTGAACGCATTGTGGATATTGAACTGGATGAGGCGGAAAAGGCCAAAATGCAGGAGAGCGCCGAAGGGGTCGCCAAGACCAACGGGTTACTGCAACTCTAGTCCGCAACAAGAGAAGACCAAAGGGCATCCATTCTTGATCGGTATCGGGAGCGGATGCCCTCTTATTTGGGAATAACTCATAAATATATTGTCAATTCCTATCGGAAATAATATATTTGCACGCTGTTAAGAAGACCATCAATAAATACAGATAACTAATGCAGAATAAAGGACTTATAAAGCTTTTTGCCTTCTTGTTCGGGATTGTGAGCATCTATCAACTTTCCTATACTTTTATTACCAGCAAAATTGAAAAGGATGCGGAAGCTTTTGCCGTAAACAGCATTTCGGAAGCTGAAGATAACTATGTAGGGAAACGGGAGGCCCTGGAAATACGCTATTTGGATTCCATTGGGAAAAATACCATCCTCGGGTTTACCGATTACAACGAGGCCAAGAAAAAGGAACTGAACAAGGGATTGGATCTCAAGGGCGGAATCAATGTTACCTTACAAATATCAATTAAGGACATCTTAAAGGGTCTGGCCAACAATACCAGAAATCCGATTTTCAACAAGGCTCTGGCCGATGCCGATGTAGCCTCCAAAAACAGTGATGACACCTATTTGGAACTCTTCTTTGACGCTTTTGACAATGTAAAGGGCGATACCAAACTGGCCTCTCCTGATATTTTCGCCAACAAGGGCCTTAGTGATGCCATTAATTTTCAGATGACCGATGATGAGGTAAAGCCCATTATCCGAACAAAAATAGACGAGTCCATCGTATCCGCTTTTGAGGTGCTACGGGAACGTATAGATGGTTTTGGGGTAACACAACCCAATATTCAACGGATCGGTAGTTCAGGAAGAGTACTTATAGAATTACCGGGCGCCAGGGATATTAATCGAGCGCTGGATATTGTTACTAAAACCGCCCAGCTGGAATTTTGGGAAACCTATCCCAGGGGCCAACAGAGCCTTAACAATTTCTTCGTGGCCGCCAATGACAGGCTAAAAAGCTTGGTAGAGGTAACACAAGAAGACCCGGTAAAACCGGAATCGGAAATAGATTCGCTCTTGTCCGATGTTTCCCAGGATTCTTTGGATCTGGCTACCCAAGTAAACCCGCTTTTTGATTTGATCCAGGGCCCGGCCAATGGCTACGGTACTTATAAGTTTGCCCTTAAGGATACCGCCAAGGTAGGGGAGTACCTCAGAATGCCCGAAATTGTCCGCTTGCTGCCCAACGATGTACAGTTTACCAAGTTTGTATGGGAACGCCCTGCACAGGACGCGGAACTGGTAGATCTTTACGCTCTAAAATCCAACCGTGATGCCCTTCCTAGGATCAGTGGCGATGTGGTAAGTGATGCCAGGTCCCAGTTTGATCAGTTCAACAGACCGGCCATTGGCATGGATATGAACGTAAGAGGGGCCAAGGAATGGGAAAAATTGACCAATGAGGCCAATTTGAACAATACCGGTATTGCCATTGTGCTGGATAATAAAGTATATACCGCTCCCGGTGTTTCGCAGGTAGGGGGCATCTCTGGCGGAAGTTCCGAGATTACGGGAACTTTTACCGTAAACGAGACCAAAGATATTGCCAATGTTTTACGTGCCGGTAAATTACCGGCATCGGCAGAAATTATACAGTCTGCGATTGTAGGACCTTCCCTGGGACAGGAGGCCATAGACAGTGGTCTAACGTCCTTTATGATCGCCATGGCCATCGTTTTGATCTGGATGATTTTCTATTATGGCAAGGCAGGGATTTTTGCCGACATCGCCCTGATGCTGAACATTCTTTTGATTTTCGGAGTGCTGGTAAGCTTAAATGCGGTATTGACTTTACCAGGTATTGCCGGTATCGTTTTGACCATAGGGATGTCCGTGGATGCCAACGTGCTTATCTTTGAACGTATCAAGGAAGAGCTGGCCAAAGGGAAAGGCAAGGGCGAGGCCATCGCCGATGGTTTTAGCAATGCGCTGTCCTCCATTTTGGATGCGAACATCACCACAGGGCTAACAGCCTTGATTCTCTTCGTGTTCGGTTCAGGCCCCATCAAAGGATTTGCCACCACCCTGCTTATCGGTATTTTAACGTCCTTGTTTACGGCCATCTTTATTACTCGCTTGTTGGTAGATTGGTACGTTAGTGGCAAGGGAAGAACCTTGGATTTCTCTACGGCACTGACCAAAAACCTCTTTAGGAATATCAACATCAACTTCCTGGGCAAACGCAAGATTGCCTACGCCCTCTCTTTTATTCTTGTTGGTATTGGCCTGTTTTCCCTGATTACCCAAGGCTTACAGCAAGGCGTGGATTTTGTAGGTGGACGCTCCTATCAGATTCGTTTTGAAAAAGTGGTGAATCCATCAGAAATTGCTTCGGAACTCAATACCGTTTTTGGAAGCGGTACCAATGTAAAGACCTATGGGGATGCCAATCAGATAAAAATTACCACACCCTACAAGGTAGATGTGGAAGGGATTGAGGTAGACAACGAAATCCAGAACAAATTATATACCTCCTTGCAGAAGTACCTGCCCGATGGCACCACTTTTGATAATTTTATTGTGGGCAGCAATGAACAATCCATTGGTATTTTGCAATCGATCAAGGTAGGGCCTACCATCGCGGATGATATTAAGAAAAATGCCTTTTTGGCCATCATTGGCTCCTTGGCCGTGGTGTTCCTGTATATTTTGATCCGTTTCCGCAGATGGCAATTTTCTCTTGGAGCGGTCGCGGCCGTCTTCCACGATGTACTTATTGTATTGGGCATCTTTTCCATTACCGGCAAGATCATGCCCTTCAATATGGAAATAGACCAGGCCTTTATTGCGGCCATCCTTACGGTTATAGGATACTCCCTGAACGATACCGTGGTGGTGTTCGATAGAATCCGGGAAATCGTGAACGAAAAAGGATGGAAGTCGGGCAAGAACGTAAACTTGGCACTGAACAGTACGTTGAGCCGTACGTTGAATACCTCGCTTACTACCTTGGTGGTACTCTTGGCCATCTTTATTTTTGGCGGGGAATCCCTAAGAGGATTCATGTTTGCCATGATCGTAGGTATCATTGTGGGAACCTATTCTTCCCTCTTCATTGCCACACCGGTCATGTTCGATACCTTAAAGAAGAAATTTAAATCTGGGGAAGCTTAAGAAAAAGCAATTGCAAACCTGAAAAGAGCCCCGAACCGGGGCTTTTTTTTATGGTAGCGTTAGTACCCTCCATGCGGAGTGTATATGTGACTAAAACTGTCAGTTCGAGCGCAGTCGAGAACTATTTAAAGTTTGTCAGCCCTAAAGTACATCTCGACTGCCTGCCGGCAGGCAGGCCTTCCAGAGTCTTGTACGGAGGGCGGGCAAGTTTTCAAGCAGTAATAAGGGTGAGGGTGCTTTTTAAAAAAGGAAAGGTTCGCTAAAAAAAGTGTAAATGTCAGTTCGAGTGCAGTCGAGAACTCTTGTGGAGTCCTCTTTTTTATTACATCTCGACTGCGCTCGATGTGACACCTGCGATGAATTTCCAAAACTACAGCATCTTCCCGATAGAACCGGATTCGTGCATGGTAAGGGCGTAGATAAACTGGGGTTCCAATCCTTTTTCCTTACGGTGCGAAACAAAAACGATTGCAGTGCTGCTCTCCTTGGCTATTTTGTTGACCAAGGCCACAAAAAGTGCGGCACTTGTATCATCCAGTCCGGCCGTAGGTTCATCCAAAATAAGCAAGAGCGGGTGTTTGATCATGGCCCGTACGGTCATGAGCAAACGCTGGTTTCCCATGGACATTTCATGAAAATAGGTGTCCTTCAGTTCCCATAGGCCGATGAGTTGCAACCATTCCTTGGCAAGCCTTAACTCGGCTTCGCTGGGCTTCACGTAAAGGCCCACGGAGTCGTGCAGTCCCGAGATCAGCATATGCTCCAGGCTATGGTAGCCCGTAAACTTGTCGGTCATGGCCGGGGTAAAGTAACCAATGCGCTTTTTGATGTCCCAAATGCTTTCGCCACTGCCCTTTTTCTGGCCAAAAATATAAAGCTCCTGGCCGTAGCCCTTACTATTTTCACCGGTGATCATGGACAATAGGGTGGTTTTTCCACTTCCGTTCTTGCCAATGAGCTGCCAAAATTCCCCCGGCCCGATCTGCCAATTGATATCCCGGAGTATAGGTCTGCCCCCGTACTGAACGGATACGTTCTTAAAGGCGATCAACGCTTCTCCGTCAAAGGAAAAAAGCACCAATGGTGGTGGTATGGGTGCGGTAAAGGAGGTGTTGGTTTTGTCAGATACCGCGCCAAAGGGGTTCCTGGTACGGACCCGGCGTAGGGAGCGTCCTTCCAGCTCCACGAACTGGGTGATAAACGGCAAGAGGTCATGGCTTCTGCTTACGATCTGCACTAGGGGGGTATGTTCAGAAATGGTCTGTAGTCTTTTGACCAGATCGGCCTGTGTCTCCGTATCCAGATTGTCAAAGGGATTGTCCAGGATAAGAAAATCGGGCTGCGTTTTCAACAGGTGTTTCAGCAATGCTTTTTTTTGCTCACCACTGGACATGGATTTTAGGCTCTGGGCAACGCCTTTGGTAATTATTTTTTTATCGTGCCGTTCCTCCTCGTCCATAAATCGGTTCAATTCCAGTTTGGAGAAAAGTGCGCCCCGTTGGCCCTGTAGATCGGTAAAAAGATCATGGTCGGTTCCGCGCATGAGCAGATCAACGGCAAACCCCTTGTCCGATCGGTTATTGATAAAAATGGCCCAGTGTTGTCTTTGCCCCACGGCGTTGCGGTTATGTAGTTGGGAAAAATATGGATTATTGGGGATAAACCCTAAAAATATGTACAGGATTGTCTCGGTATACCGTGGTCGTGTCCAGCTGCATGCCCAGCTGCTTGGCCACTTTCTGGGAGGGAATATTGTCTACTTGAATAATAGAGATCAGCGAATCGGCAAGACCACGGGCAAAGGCAAAGTTTTTGCATTTAAGGGCAGCCTCCGAGGCATAGCCCTGTTTCCAGTACCCGGGAAGGATGGAGTAGCCAATTTCCAGTTCCCGTCGTTGATCTACTTCTTGCACCAAAAGGCCACAGAGTCCGACCAATTTTCCGTTGGATTTTAGGACCAGTGCGTTCATACCGCCCAGGCCCTTTTCGTACCGTTCAAACGTCCGATCAAACTGTTGTGTACAAGCTTCCTCAGGACTTTCGGGCAGGCCTTCCCAAAATTGTGAACTACGCTTGTCCTGATGAAAGGGCAGCCATTCGCCAAAATCGGTCTTGAGGAGCTTTCTAAACGACAGGCGCTGGGTGGTTTCACCTTCCAGGAGATAGTCCATCGATGTAAATTTTGTTACTGACGTACAAATTCCAGTCGGTCCCCAATTTCCATCTGCCATTTCTCCACAAGCCCGGCATTGATCTCCAAAACGTATTGTACGGGGACTTTGGAAGACAGGCCGGTTTCATCCAAGGGCAGGGCGTTTTGTTGAAAACTGGCGATACGCAGCTGCTCATCAATAAAGACAAGATCCAAGGCGATTTCGGTATTCTTCATATAAAAGGAGTGCATGGCCACATCGGGAAAAATAAAAAGCATGGCTTCCTTTTCGCCCATGGAAGTGCGGTACATGAGACCGGTCTGGGTCTCATAGTCGGTCTCGGCAATCTCTATGTCAAAACGCGTCCGTACCGAATCGGTCTCTGCTTTGTACACGGTAAGTTCCCCTTCCTTGGTAAAGGCAATAGGTGCGGTCTTGATTACTTTTTTGGGTTCCTCCTTGCAGGAAAAGACCAGTAGAGCCAGCAATAGCGGTGCACCAAGTTTTAGATACTTCATTTGGCCGTACTTTCGGTTTTCCTGTTGGGCCTGAACATAAAGTACAGCCCGATCAAAATAAAGGGAATACTGAGCCATTGACCCGTGGATAAGAGGCCCAGGGACTCCTCGAACCCGCCCTGACTTTTCTTGACGAACTCCACAAAAAAGCGGATGGTCCATAACAGTACCAAAAAGAGGCCAAAAAGATAGCCCAGCTTGTTCTTTTTATCGGTCTTCCAATACAGGTAATTTAGGATCAAGAAGACAAAGATATAGGCGATTCCTTCGTACAATTGCGCCGGGTGCCTATACGGGACGCTTTCCAATGCGTTGGAAAATTTCGGCGAGGTCGCAATTAGATCATAGGCGGCGTTTACCGTTTTTTCCTTGGTCAGGGACAGGGCCTCTGACGGACTGATGTGATTTCGTATAAACTTGGTGGCAAAGACAAAGGACTCATCCACCTTTTCTCCCACAATCTCCGAATTGAAAAAATTTCCCAGGCGCACGCAAAAGGCCCCAATGGACACGGGAATGACCACACGGTCCAAGATGCCCAGGATCTTGAAATCCGGATATTTCTTGGTATAGAGGTACATGGCCAGGATAACGCCAATGGCGGCACCGTGGCTGGCCAAGCCGGTGAAGCCGGTAAATTCATAGCCGTTGATAATGCCGAAGAGCGATTCGCCCGCACTTTCGCGTATGGGCAACAGTATTTCCAGTAGATGATCCTTATAGTAGGTCCAATCGTAGAAGAAAACATGGCCCAGGCGGGCGCCCAACATGGTGGCCAGAACGGTGTAAATGAACAGGGAATCCAATTGGTCCATGGATTTTTTCTCGTTTAGAAAGATACGTTTCATAATGTACCAGCCCACGGCGAAGGCAACGATCCAGAGAAGGTTGTAATATTTTATTTGCAATACCCCAATTTTGAAGAGTGTTTCATTGGGATTCCAGATAAAACTTAAAAAATGCATTTGTTTTTATTTTGAAGGGACTAATATAAGTAAATACTAGGTTAGTAAAGCGTATTTCTGCACTTGTGTTGTGAATTTATGGGTCAGGGTGTCAGCGGGTCCTGTGAGCTGTGTTAGGGCACTGGATCGTATCCCTTTCCGCCCCAGGGGTTACAGCTGAAAATACGCTTAACAGCGAGCCACCCGCCTTTGAACAGTCCATGTTTTTTGAGGGCCTCCAGGGTATATTGGGAGCAGGTAGGGGTATACCTGCAACTTGCCGGGGTAAGGGGCGATATAAAGTTTTGATAAAATTTTACCAAAAGTACAAAGGGAGCTATGAGTATCTTCTTCATCCTAAACAAAACATTTTCCCTTGGCGCCTAAGTGGCCCAAAGGGGACCCAAGCGGTATCAACTAATTATGAAAGGCTAAAGGTGGTGCCCTCCTTGCCATCTTTTAACTGAATGCCCATACCGGCCAATTGGTCCCGTATTTTATCGGAAGTGGCAAAATCCTTGTTGGCCCGGGCCTCGTTGCGCAATTCTATCAATAGGGTGATTACTTCGGACAATTTATCCGTACCAGATTCCGCACCGTTTTTCCCCTCCAGCCCCAGTACATCGAACACAAAATCGTGCAGCGTCCTTTGCAGAAGATTTTTGTCCTCTGCGGTAAGGGTTTCCTTCCCCTCTTTGATCAGGTTAATGTGCTTTACCGCCTCAAACAGATTGGCGATGAGGGTGGGCGTATTAAAATCATCGTTCATGGCCGTATAACACTGCTGTTTCCATGCGGCTACATCAAAACTGGAAACGGCATGGGTCTCCAGATGGGGCAATGCATCCATCGCTTCCATCAGTTTGTTGTACCCTTTTTCGGAGGCCAATAAGGCATCGTTGCTGAGGTCCAGAATACTGGTATAGTGGGCCTGCATCATAAAAAAACGGACCACTGCAGGCGCAAAGGCCTTGCTGAGAATTTTATTTTCCCCTGAAAATATTTCCAACGGCAAGATATTGTTCCCGGTGGATTTGGCCATTTTTTTACCGTTTAGGGTAAGCATATTGGCATGCAACCAATAGTTGACCGGGGCATGGCCATTACTGGCTTCGGCCTGCGCAATCTCGCATTCGTGATGCGGAAATTTCAGGTCCATTCCCCCTCCGTGGATATCAAATCTTTCTCCCAGGTATTTGGTGCTCATGGCGGTACATTCTAAATGCCACCCGGGAAAGCCGTCGCCCCAAGGGGAAGGCCAGCGCATAATGTGCTGTGGCTCGGCCTTTTTCCATAGGGCAAAATCCTGTGGGTTCTTTTTTTCGTCCTGGGCGGCCAGTTCGCGGGTATTGGCGATCATGTCCTCCAGTTTTCTGCCACTCAATTTGCCGTACTCGTATGCCTCGTTGAACTTTTTTACATCAAAATAGACGGAGCCGTTTTTTTCATAGGCATACCCTTTGTCCAGAATATCCTTGATAATTTCTATTTGCTCAATGATATGTCCGGTCGCCGTGGGCTCTATACTAGGGTGCAAAAAGTTGAACTTATTCAAAATATCATGGAAGTCCACCGTATAGCGATGTACCACTTCCATAGGTTCCAACTGTTCCAGTCGGGCTTTTTTGGCTATTTTATCCTCCCCGTCCTCTGCATCGTTCTCCAGGTGGCCGGCATCGGTTATGTTCCGGACATAACGCACTTTATAGCCCAAATGCTTTAGGTACCTAAAGATCATGTCAAAGGACATAAAGGTGCGGCAGTTTCCTAAATGCACATTGCTGTAGACCGTAGGACCGCAAACGTACATCCCTATATGACCCTCATTTATAGGTTTTAGCACTTCTTTTTTGCCGGAAAGGGAATTGTAAACTTTTAAGGCCTGATCTTTATACAGTTGCATTTTGGGCAAGGCAATTAAAAATTGGTATCTAGATTAATGTAGTCCAAAAATTCGCGCCGTACCGCTTCTTCCTTGAATTTGCCGCCATACTCCGCCGTCACCGTACTGCTCTCAATGTCCCGAATTCCCCTTGAATTCACACATAGGTGTTTGGCATCAATGACGCAGGCAACATCCTTGGTGCCCAGCACTTCCTGGAGTTCTTTTACAATTTGCATGTTTAAGCGTTCCTGAACCTGTGGCCTTTTGGCATAATAATCCACTATACGGTTCATTTTGGAAAGACCTACTACCGTACCGTTGGAAATGTAAGCTACATGAGCCTTGCCCACTATGGGTAGCAGGTGGTGCTCACAGGTAGAATATAAGGTGATGTTTTTTTCCACCAACATCTCGCCGTACTTGTACTTGTTCTTGAAGGTGGAGGAGGTAGGCTTCCGCTTCGGATGCAGCCCTCCAAATACTTCCTTGACAAACATTTTGGCCACTCTATTGGGGGTGCCGTTTAAGCTATCATCCTCCAAATCAAGGCCAAGGGTGAGCATAATATCCTTTACACTGCCCTTGATGCGTTCTATTTTTTCATCGTCGCTTAGAAGAAAGGCATCCTTGCGTAAGGGGGTTTCACCTGAGGAGGAAACATGCCCGTTCCCAATCTCTTCAAAATGCTCTTCCATGGTGCTATCCAATTTCATAGGCCAACTTTTGTATATCAAAAAAGATATAATTATATAAAAATAATGAATCCCGACCAACCGGGATAAACACTGCTACAAACTTCCAAATTGTATCCTACTTTCGAGCCTGTCCTTTCAACAAATACAACACCCTCCGTTCCATGAAAATCAGGCCCAAAAGAACAGCAAAGATATACATAATATGGCACTTAATACCATGTTTAGGGTGTTACACAACATAAATTAGTGTTAAGGTAGCACAGCTTGTAATTTTATATTACCCAACGTACACCTGCTTATGAGGCATTATGGTTTGGTCTTATGGATTATCCTTTTAATGGGGATACGCGCTAGCTTGGCCCAGGTTGCACCTGATTGTGCCAATGCGGTACCTATTTGCAATAACACACCGGTAAATGGGGGTACACAGGGATGGGGTACTGATGACTTTAACGGGGCCTTGCAAACAGGATGTTTGGAACAGACGGGTTCCGGAGCCATAGAATCCAATTCGGCCTGGTATCGGTTCCGCACTTCAGCTTCCGGGGAACTGGGGTTCAATATTGGTTTTGATACTTCCGAAGATTGGGACTTTGCGCTTTATCGTGCAAGTGACTGTAACAACCTTGGAGATCCGGTCCGGTGCAATTTCTTTGATAACAGCGATGGCATGGCCTTTATGGGAGTAGGGGTAGACCCTACAGGAGCCACCACGGTGCTTTACGAGGATTGGCTGCAGGTATCCCCAGGGGAAGATTACTACCTCTTGGTCAACAATTTTAGCAATAACAATTCGGGATTTTCCATTCAGTTCTCGGGAAACATATTTGTTACCAATCCCAACGATGCACTGGATTGCTCCATCATCAGTAATCTTTTGGGCCCTCCACTTTCTGCCTGTGATAACGCGAACGTGGTACTGGACGCCACCACTACTGGAGCGCTATCCTATAATTGGTACCAGGATTTGGGGAGCGGTTTCCAGCAACTGACCGGAGAACACAACCCAACACTACAGGTCACGACCTCCGCTTTGTATCGCGTAGAGGTGGCCACTTCTGGTGGAACTACGATAATCAGCGATGTGCAGGTAGCATTTACAGCTACACCTACCGCCCATCCGATGACGCATGATGAAATCTGTTCGGATGCTGGAACCTATGACCTCTCCCAAAAGGATGCTGAGGCCTTGGGAGCACAGGACCCCAACACTTTTATGGTAAGCTATCACAGCACTCTCGTCGATGCGGCCAACGGTGTCAATGGCCTGCCCAGGTTATATCCCATAAACCCTGGTACGGAAACCTTGTACGTACGTGTCTCTTCCGTGGCCAATCCCAACTGCTTTGATGCTTCCCGACAGTTTGAACTGACCACGGTAGAAACGCCTGTGCTGGACTTTCCGACAGCCGTATTTTTATGCGAAGGGGATACCATGACCACTATTGGACCGGCCATACCCAATGGCAGTACTTCCTATCAGTGGGATACAGGGGAAACTACGGCCAGTATTACGGTTTCGCAGCCGGGAACCTATACGCTTACCGCCACCAACCACCAGGCCGGCCTGAGCTGTGAAAATACCAGAGCTGTGCAGGTGGTCATCTCCGAAATTCCTGAAATTATGGATGTCATTATCACCGATCTGGAGGATAACAATACGGTCACTGTGGTTCCGGCAGGAGCCGGAGCATACGAGTATCGCCTGGATAATGGTCCGTACCAAACGGATCCTACCTTTACCAATGTGACCGAGGGCACGCATATGGTCGCGATAAACGATCTTAATGGATGTGGTACGGATACGGAAACGATAACAGTGGTGGGCTTTCCAAAATTTTTCACCCCCAATGGCGACGGGGTGAACGATGCGTGGCACATAGTGGGCATCAATACCTTGGAAAACCCTGTGGTGTCTATTTACGATCGCTATGGGAAGCTGCTCAGGCAAATGGACCAAAATAGCCTGGGTTGGGACGGCACTTTTAACGGTAGGAGTTTACCAGCCTCCGATTATTGGTTCAAACTAAGCTATACCAACCTGGAAGGCCAGAACATCACCGCAAAATTTGTGGATAACCACTTTTCTTTACGACGGTAAAGACGGTCGGTGGTCCGTTCATCGATAAACTGTACAAAATCTGGGTTGAAAATATACTAAATCCAGGGCTGGGGAGTTATTATTATGATTATTTGAATAACATTAGCCCCATCACTCTATGCAAACACGTATCTGTGCTATGTTTTGCCTATTGCTGTTCTCCTACGCAGTAAGTGCGCAAAACTCTCCGGATTGCAGAACGGCCATCCCTGTTTGTGCCGACGCACCTATTATTTCAGAAACCAATGGTTTTGGTGACATTGAGGATTTTGATCCCAACCTTGTCAGGCAAAGCGGTTGTCTTGAAAAAGGAAGCATAAGTTCTGCCAACATTGAAAATAATACGGCCTGGTATGTGTTTCGAGCAGGAACCGATGGGCAGTTGGGTTTTGATATCGAGGCCCTTTCGCTTACGGCAGAATGGGATTTTGCGCTTTACGGTCCTTACGGCCCTACCTCTGCCTGTGCGGAAATCGGCGATGGTACGGCGATACCCATACGGTGTAATTATGAAGTAAATGACACCTCCTTTACCGGTATTGGAGTCAATCCTGAAAATGGACAGGAAGGGGCACCCTTTTTGGTGGGAAGTCAAAACACCTATGACGAATGGTTGGATGTAGTGCAGGGAGAGATTTACTACCTGCTGATCAACAACTTTAATACGAATTTTAACGGTGACCCCGAGCCCTTTTCATTGACCTTTACCGGTTCTTCGGTAAACGCCAATCAGAATACAGCCTTGGATTGTGTCTTTCGGGATGAGTTTTTGGGATTGGATATTATTGCCTGCGAAGGAGATCCCGATGTTATTTTGAGCGCACTGCGCTCCCCTGCCGGTGCAGACATTGTTCGGGTAGATTGGTCGGTAGATTTTGATGATGACGGCACTATTGACCAGACCCTTACGGGCACGGGTCCCTTTGGTGCCGAACTGGCCGTAGCCAGCCCCAATTCCGGGCGCTATTTTGTGACCATTGAGGATATCTTTGGCGTAATACTGACCGATGATGTATTGATAACCTTCTACGGGATACCAGTATTGCAGGAGGTCACCATACTGGATAGAAATGTAGATGATGATGATATCAGCAACAACAATGTGGAAATTGTTGTGGATGGTGACGGCGACTACGAATATGCCATTAATGGGGGCGAATTCCAGGACGACCCTGTTTTCCTTGATATACCGCCTGGGGAAAATACCGTAATCATCAACGATAAAAATGGCTGTGGTACAACGGAGGCTATTCCTTTCCTGGTGGTAGGCTATCCCAAGTTCTTTACACCAAATGGCGATGGTATTCACGATGCCTGGAATATCCTTGGTATTGAAACGCTTACCGATCCGGTAGTTTTCATTTTTGATCGATACGGAAAACTACTAAAACAACTGGATGCTACCACCATAGGGTGGGACGGCACCTTTAATGGCCGTGATCTTCCTTCTTCGGATTATTGGTTCAGGGTAGAGTTTTCCGAGGATCAGGATGGCATCATCGTGGCCACGACCAAACGGGCCCACTTCTCCCTAGTACGATAGATAACAAAAAAAGACCCTGTACAGGGCCTTTTTTGTATTTGTTAGGGCGGTTTTCCTAGAAATTTAAAGTAAAGCCCAAGGTTACATTGGTATTTATATTGTTGATGAAGGCCGGCGTGCTGATGCCAGTGTCGAACAATTGCTGATTAAAGTCCTGTTCGGTACGATTAACGGCCAGGTCTAATCTGCTACCTCCAAAATTGAATCCGATACCTGCCGAATACCCTTCCAGATCTCCTACGGTTACACCATCCTCGTAGGGACTCTGCTCAAAGCGATAGCCACCCCTAAGGCTTACCTTATCGATCCGGTACTCACCGCCCACCCTGAACGTGGAGACTGCACCGAGCGTATTGGAAATAAAATCGTTTTCGGAAGCGAAACTGGGGTCGCTCGAAGGCCGCAATTCGGCTTGTGACATATCCTGATACCCATAATCAAAGCTCAATAGCCCATCCTTTCCAAAAATTACCGCGACACTACCGGTCAGTTTTCCAGGTGTCTTTATCCGATATTCCTCAAAAAGGTTTACAATATTAAAATTGATGAAATTGAGGTCCGGATTTTGTACCGGCGAGTCGGTGCTTATGCGCTGCGAGGTATCGTCCGTTAAGTTGTACCATGTGGGCGACTGGTAGCTTCCGCCCACTCTAATATTATCATTTAATTTTGCAATGGCCCCCACACTAAAGGAGAAGCCGTAGCCCTCGGTATGCAAGAAATTGTCAAACCGGGTAGACTGAATCTCGGAGGCAGGGTCGTATCCCGTTTCGTCAAAGAGTGTAATACGGTCATAGATGACTGAGTGGAAGTTCAGGGACGCCCCCAAAAAGAGGTTCTCCTGGTATTGGGAACTCATGTTAAGGGTAAACTTGCCGTTATAGCCCGAGGTACTTTGTAGGAACTCCTGATTAACGCTATTATAGATGGCGTTGGAAACGTAAGAGGTGTTGTCGTCCAAATCTTCTTCTGGCTCAAGGATTCCCGATTGAAACCCTAGGAAGGCCTGCTGTGGGCCAAATCCAAGATTGGACCCAATATCTAGATAGGCCTCCTCAATAAACTCTCCGTCCTGAACGCGCAATGGCCCTAAGGCGACTCCTTGGGCAAAATTCAAAAAGTAGTTGTCCAAGCCTTGTGTACTGTTGCCCGAGGCAAAGAACTCATCGTCAAAATTTTGCACAAGATCGTAGTTGATAGCAAGCGCCACCTTTTTCCAGTCTGAATTGTCGTTGGTGCTTTTAAAGACAAAAACAACCCCTGCCTGATTGATATCCACATTGTTCAACTGCGTGTTGTTAAAGCTGTTGAAATAGCTAACATCATTGTCGCGGTTAAAGTTGGATCCCGAAATGCTGAACTGACTGTGGTTGAATACGGCCGAGCCAGCGGGGTTGACGTTGATGGCCGACAAATCGCCTCCCAAAGCCCCAAAAGCGCCGTTCAAGCCTTGGAAACGTGCCGTTCCCTGTAGGTTTTCTGTACTGTAACGCAGTACATCGTTGATATTTTGGGCACCTGCAACAGCGCATACCAATACCGCTAGGAAAGTAAAATAACTTTTCATAGAATTAATTTTTTAATGTTTTCGATTTAATTTCTTCTACCACTGCTTCTTCCTCCGGACGACCTTACGCCTGAGGATCGTGAAGAAGATCTGCCCGAACTTCTATAACTGCCCGAGCTCCTGGAACTACTGCTACGAGAACTTCTATAGCTACCAGAGCTCCTGGAACTATTGCTACGAGAACTTCGGTAACCACTACTCCTTGGGGTACTACTGCGACCAGAACTTCTGTAATTTGAGGTTCGCGGTGAACTACTTCTATAGGACTGGTTTGTTCTGGAAGTACTACTCCTATAAGTACCTCTGGAGGTACTGGTCCTGTTGCCGCTGCCCCTTCTATAGGTACTGGTCCTTGGGGTGCCGCTTCTATAGGATTGGTTAGTCCTGGAACTGCTGTTGTATCTAGGTACCGCCCTGGTGCTCCTGCTGGTACGGTAGGATCGGTTTCTGGCCGCGGCATCCACGCCCACGGTCCTTCTCGCTGTAGTCCCCGTTCTATATCGGCTTGAACTTCTGGCCGCCGTACTTCTATTGATGTTAGATCGTCCACTGTTGGTTCGGTATCGGCTCGTAGTACCCCTGCCGGTCCTACCAATATTGGATCGGCCCCTAAAGGAAGTACCTGCCACGGCGTTTCTATTGTAGTAGCCCCTGCGTCCTCGGTTAAATGCGAAATTGCGGTTGCCATAGTATCCGCCATAATAGGGCCTGCCGTAAAAGCCGCCGTATCCGTAATAGGGATAGCCATAAAATCCGCCAAAGCCAAATCGGCCAAAGCCAAATCCTCCATAACCATACGGATAACCAAAGCCATATCCGTAGAAGGGGTATCCAAAGCCAAAGAACGGATCTCCAAACCCGAACCCAAAATATGGGTTTCCAAAACCAAAGCCGCCCCAGCCCCAGTTATCATAGATATTGATGCTTACGCTTGAAGGACTCTCGCCCCATCCGGTATAGCCATTATAGTCATTATTGGAATCGAAATAATCGGTTTGCCCCGCAGCCGCCAAGCTGTCGTTTTCGGCCCCACCGTAATAGCTATCCACATCGGTGAAGACCTCGCTATCCAAAATTTCATCATACTCATCCGCTTTTTGCCCAAAATAGTCACCGTAAGCATTGCTTTCCTCTTCCTGTACTTTTTGCCTCGGCCTTTCCGATCTTTCGACAGAAACCCGGCGTTCGCCCGAGTAAATACCGTCATTATCGTAATAGGAAGCCTGCTGATAAGAACCGCAGGAAACCATAAAAATACCCAAAAGGACAAACAGGAATACCATTCTAATTTTAGGGCGGGGTAGCGAATGTATCATCGTTGTAAATTTAATTGTTGAACATAGTAAAAATAGTTAGTTTTACCGAACTATTTTTTAAGGACTAAGTCACAAGTTTTGTGCCAAACTACTAGTAATGGGTAAAAATTTAACGAAAAGAGACGAGGATTATTCCAAGTGGTATAATGAACTTGTGGTAAAGGCCGATTTAGCAGAAAACTCGGGAGTGCGTGGCTGTATGGTCATCAAACCCTATGGTTTTGCCATCTGGGAGAAAATGCAGGCCGCTTTGGACAAAATGTTCAAGGAAACTGGGCATGAAAACGCCTATTTTCCATTGTTTATCCCCAAATCGTACCTAAGCAAAGAGGCCAGCCACGTAGAAGGCTTTGCCAAGGAGTGTGCCGTGGTCACCCATTATAGATTGAAGAATGCGGACGATGGAAGCGGCATTGTGGTGGACCCTGAAGCAAAATTGGAGGAAGAGCTAATTGTTAGGCCCACCTCCGAGACCATAATTTGGGATACCTATAGGAAATGGATCCAATCTTACAGGGATCTTCCCCTGTTGATCAACCAGTGGGCCAATGTGGTACGTTGGGAAATGCGTACCCGCTTGTTTCTCCGTACGGCAGAGTTTTTATGGCAAGAAGGACATACGGCCCATGCCACGGAGAAAGAGGCGGTCGAGGAGGCAGAGCAAATGATGCATGTGTATGCCGATTTTGCGGAGAACCATATGGCCGTACCGGTGATAAAGGGAACTAAAACGGAAAGTGAACGTTTTGCAGGGGCCGTGGAAACCTATTGTATAGAGGCCTTGATGCAGGACGGGAAAGCGCTTCAAGCTGGGACATCGCACTTTTTGGGACAAAATTTCGCCAAAGCTTTTGATGTGAAATTTGCCACAAGGGAAGGAAAACAAGAATATGTTTGGGCCACTTCCTGGGGTGTTTCCACACGCCTTATGGGAGCTTTGATCATGACGCACAGTGATGACAACGGACTTGTACTCCCACCTAAGTTGGCCCCCATACAAGTTGTTATTGTTCCCATCTATAAGGGTCTGGAGCAACTGGATGCCATTTCTCAAAGGGTGAACCCCTTGGTAGAGGAACTTCGGGCCAAGGGCATTTCCGTAAAATTTGACAAGAGGGATACCCACAAGCCCGGTTTCAAGTTCAACGAATATGAATTGAAGGGGGTACCTCTGCGGCTGGCCATTGGCCAACGCGATCTGGATAACGGTACTTACGAGCTGGCCCGAAGGGATACCCTGGAGAAGGAAACCGTGGCCGGGGAAGAAGTGGTAGGCAGGATCGAAGTGCTATTGGCCGATATGCAAAAAGCCATTTATGACAAAGCACTTGCCTACCGGGAACAACATATTACCCAGGTAGATTCCTATGACGAATTTAAAAACGTTCTGGAAGAAAAGGGCGGTTTTATATCGGCTCATTGGGATGGAACGGCCGAAACCGAAGAACGGATTAAGGAGGAGACCAAAGCTACGATTCGCTGTATTCCGATAGCCGTGGAAAAAGAATCGGGAAGCTGCATGGTTACTGGAAAACCATCACAGGAAAGGGTGTTATTTGCCAAGGCATATTAAATGATGCCAAAAAATAATATATAGGTGTTGCGATAGTAAAAAATAATTGTATTTTTGCATCCGCAATAACCGAAAGTTAAAGGGTGGGCATTTGGTTCACAAAGAACTACTGAACAGGGGGAGTTGAAAATTGGACTTCCGACCTTTAATTTTTAGTATGGCCCGTTCGTCTAGGGGTTAGGACGCCAGGTTTTCATCCTGGTAACAGGGGTTCGATTCCCCTACGGGCTACAAGGGAAGTATATGATGGAATTTCAAAGGTGTGATACACCGAACCTAATCTACTTCCGAGTTCTAACTTTTAATGGCCCGTTCGTCTAGGGGTTAGGACGCCAGGTTTTCATCCTGGTAACAGGGGTTCGATTCCCCTACGGGCTACAAAAAAAGCGTGTAGCGGAGTTTTAAAAAAAAATAACAAAAGGTAATATGGCAAATCATAAGTCGGCATTAAAGAGGATTAGAAGGAACGAAGCAGTTCGTTTGCGCAACAGGTACCAGCATAAAACCACACGTAATGCTATCAAAAAATTACGTTCTGAAACAAATAAGAAAAAAGCGAATACCTTGTTACCTTCTGTAATAAGCATGATCGATAGGCTTGCAAAGCGCAATATCATCCATGCCAATAAGGCCGCGAACCTAAAAGGTAAATTAACAAAGCAGGTAGCCGCTCTCTAAATTTACCCGTATACAATTGATACAAACGCCTTTCTTTTGAGGGGCGTTTTTTATTTTGGAATAGAGGCGCTTTGGCCAAGCTAACCTGTAAAAGGTTCTGTTTTAATTACTTCCACTGAAATGTCTTCGTGCGATACCTGGTACTGACCACCGATGACCAGATTAAAAAAGTGCAAGGAGGCTTCCCGCCTTATCTTTCCCTTTAACATATCCATGTCTATTTCCCCACCTTCCTGTCGCCATATGAAACAGGAGTGCTCCTCGATTTGAACAATTTTGTGGGTTGCCTTGTATTCTGCGATGTACGGAGTCATCTTCTAAAAAATTGGTTTGTTTTCTGTTGGCTTGTTTGCCCCGTAGGGGCGAATATAAAAATATGGACTTTAGTCGTTTTTGTAGTCGAAAATTTCCGATTTCCCTTATTTATTTTTAACGAGAATAAAAATGTGGAGGAGCCTATTGTGACAAACGCCTCCGCATTCTTAGAAATCCGATAATAAAACAACTGTACATAATGAGAATAAGGGACAGGTGTATTCTCCGCGCCATAATGGCGACTCCCATGTCATTGATAATACTGGAATTTTTGATAATCTTTATGGGTAGATATCCCAAATAGAAAATCAACAGCCCCAGGCTTAACCAAAATAAAAGGTCCCTACTTAGGGAAAAGGTCCTGCCGGGATCCCTCAATTGAATGAGGTACAGCACCGAACAGATAATCAATAGGAAACCGCCCACCAAATAGGAATACAGTTGTGATCGTATCATAAAATCCTGGAAAAAGGGATTGATCAAGGCAACAAGCAGAAAGAATATGCCGCTATAACGAATAAAGGCCTTGGCCTTTGCATTTTCTATATAACACCAGTACAGGTACAGGAAATAGAGATAGAAGAAAATGCTATAAATGTTGTAAATGACCATATTGTAAAAGGAATAGCGGTCATTTGCAAAAAGGCTAAATTCCTCGTTATTTAATAAGAGAAAGCCCAAAAGCTCATTGAAGAACGTATAGGCAAAAAGGATGGGCAAATACTTTAAGGGGGTATAATAGTATTTGCGGTAGCGCAATAGCGCTACCGCCACAGTAATACCGTATAAGGGTACAAAGGAATTTTCTAAAAATGTATCTAAAACCCCCAAATTCTTACCTATTTCATTTATGCTCTAATCCTTTAGACTAGTAGGGCGGCGGTGCGGAATTTCCTTCGTTTAGAATAAAGCTTTCATCATCAAAAAAGAGTGGTGAAGCTGCGCTGTTGGACCATTTTATATTGGGGGCAAAAGTAGCATACGACTTGTCATCACCACCGTAAGTGCTGCCCATCCCCTTGGGATCGTATTCGCGAAGGTCATAGGTAAGCAAGACCGTTTCCGCCTTTCCTTCTGTCCTCCTAATAAAAAAACCAAAATCCTTACCGTCCTTTTTGATAGTAGGCATTATGAAAATCGAATTCTGCCTTGGATGTTTCACTTCCCTTCCGCTGTCGAACGCTGTCTTGTCCCCGTAATTGGAGAAGTAGAACCGAAGCGTGGAAATTTCCAAATCCGCTTTTTTTGCTTCCTGCTCAATATAGGCTATATATTGTTTTATGGTCTTAAGATCGTAAAAGGTATATCGGGCGATATCAAAAGTGTCCTTGATCTCCTTTTCTCGGTTTATGGAATCCTCGTATTTTTCTATGAGTCGGGCCCGGCGTTTTGTGTATTCGTTGTAGGTGTCCTTGGCCTGGGCCACACTTACAATTTGCGCTGGGGCCTCCACCGTGGGAGTTTCGTGCTCTTCTCCATGTCCCCCATCTTTCTTTTCCCCGCAGCCCGTTAAACCAAATACAACAACAAAAACGGTGAATACCCGTACCAATGTTCTTTTTACATTTTTCATAATTTAAAATTTTAAGGATTGTTAATGTGTTCCATAGTCGTTTGTGGGGGTACTATTTTCTGCTATTAAAAATAGCATATATTCCCTATAGTTTAACAATAAATGGAATCTATTCGCCAAACGGAGGCTTATAAAACAAAAAACCCCAATAACTTTTAGGCCATTGGGATTTTATCGTTGTCCAAGTTGGTGTCTATTGACTCATAGTCATCAAAAACTCCTCGTTGTTTTTTGTCTGTTTAATACGCTGTTCCATGAACTCCATGGCTTCCACGGGATTCATGTCTGCCAAATATTTGCGCATGATCCACATACGTTGTATGGTGTTCTCATCCAGCAAAAGATCGTCTCTACGCGTGCTCGAAGAGGTGAGGTCAATGGCCGGGAATATTCTGCGGTTGCTGATTTTGCGATCCAATTGCAGTTCCATGTTGCCGGTTCCCTTGAATTCTTCAAAAATAACCTCGTCCATTTTGGAGCCTGTTTCGGTAAGTGCCGTGGCTATAATGGACAATGATCCTCCATTTTCAATATTTCGCGCAGCGCCAAAGAAACGTTTGGGCTTGTGCAGGGCATTGGCATCCACACCACCGCTCAAAACCTTGCCGGAAGCGGGCTGTACCGTATTGTAGGCACGGGCCAAACGGGTAATGGAATCCAGGAGAATTACCACATCGTGCCCACACTCCACCAATCTTTTTGCTTTTTCCAGCACAATGTTGGCTACACGGACATGTTCCGTAGCCTCCTTGTCAAAGGTAGAGGCGATTACCTCGCCACGTACATTACGCTGCATGTCGGTAACCTCTTCAGGGCGTTCATCTATCAACAATACAATTTGATAGACCTCCGGGTGGTTGGCCGCAATGGCATTGGCTATATCCTTCAGCAGCATGGTCTTACCCGTTTTGGGCTGGGACACGATCATACCTCGCTGTCCCTTTCCTATAGGGGAGAAAAGATCCATGATACGGGTAGAAATAGTGCTTTGACGTTCTGCCAAATTGAATTTTTCGTCAGGGAAAAGCGGCGTTAAATGCTCAAAAGCGACCCGGTCTCTCACCACCTGTGGGTCCAGACCGTTTATTTTGTTCACTTTGATCAACGGGAAGTACTTTTCGCCTTCCTTAGGGGGTCTTACGTTACCCAGAACGGTATCCCCAGTCTTTAATCCGAATAGCCGGATCTGCGATTGGGAGACGTAAATATCGTCAGGCGAGGACAGGTAATTGTAATCGGAAGACCTTAAAAAGCCATATCCGTCCTGCATAATATCCAACACCCCTTCACTTTCAATAATACTATCGAACTCAAATTCGGGTTGCTTGTATTTGTTTTTCAGGTCCTTGTCAAAGTTACTGTTCTTTTTGTCCTGACCGTTTTTTTGATGATGGGGCGGTTTCTTGTTGCCCTGGCTCTTATGCTGAGGTGTATTTTTCTGATGCTCTTTTTTGGCCGGTGCATTTCCCTGCCCTTGTTGGTAATCCTGCGTTTTTTTCTCCTCCTGCTCTTTGCTTCCGGTTTGGGGGGGTTCCGTATCTTTTTCCCCATCTTTTGCTCGGGGCCTTGTATCGGTATTCCTTTCCTTAGCTGCCCTTTCCCTTCTGGGCTTGGGTTGTTCGGTTTTAGGCTTTGGGCTTTCCTTGGTTGCTACGGCATTGGGGTTGGAAGCTTGGACATCCAGTATTTGATATACAAGGTCCAATTTTTTAAGGGTCTTAAATTTTGGAACTTTTAAACCCTGTGCAATTTCTTGAAGCTCGGGGAGCTTCTTCGATTTTAAATCTGAAATCTCAAACATTAATTGTTGAATAAGTTATACTTGTCTTAAAAAATATGAAGTGTATCGTTATTTGGGTATTACTGGGGAAAGATGTCCCTTTGGTAAGTGCTATAACTAATAACGAAACAATATTACAAATTATTTTCAATATTTAGGGGATATTTTTGAAAAAGACGCTAATTTTGCCCTTCTATTGTTATAAAAAGCAATGATTCAAAGAATTCAGACTCTTTATATGGTGATAGTCGTCCTGTTGGGCGGTGCCTTACCTTTTTTTGTACATCTTTGGGTCGATGATAAAGGGGGCCAGGTTTTTGCCGGGAACGAACTGTGGATTTCCTTGGTGTTCTACATTTCAGCTGCCTTGGCTTTGTGGGCAATAATTAAGTATGGAAATAGAAAAAATCAATTTGTAATGAACAGATTGAATATGATATTGAATCTTTTTTTACTAGGATTTTTCGTTTACCGATCGCTAAACTTATCCGGAGAAATCGCCATTTCTGAGAAGGGTATTGGGATGCTGATTCCTGTATTTTCTATCGTTTTTTTGGTCCTGGCCAACAGGGCCATAAAGAAGGATGAAGATCTTGTAAAATCTGTTGATCGCTTACGTTAAACCTAACATCTTAGTAGTATTAGTGCGTAAAACCCAGGGGTTGTTCCCTGGGTTTTTTTGCATAGATGTTTCTGGGTCAAGGATGTTCCAAGATGGTCTCCTTGGTGAACCCGTTATTGAATTTGATATTGGAAAGCGTCTGCACAATACTGGGGTCCTCCCCATATTCTCCTTTATCGTTGGGCATAAAATAACTGCGTTTTGTGGCAATCATTTGTCCGTCTACCTCCTCGTATTCGTAATTCGCAATGATTACCGGATCGTTAACGCCCAAAAAGGGCAGTGAAAAATAAAACCGGTCAATAAGTTTGGTCTCCGGATTTACATACAGGATATAGGTGTCGTTCTGTTCCTTGCCGGTAATTTCCGGATCATAGGTCACTTCGAGCTTGTCGTAACTTTTTCCGTCGTACACCTCCTGCCCCTGGTAAGAAGCAAGGGTGCCCTTATCGTTCAGTTTGTAGGGCATCACAAACCAAAAATAATTTGCCCTTCTGAGAAAATCCCCGGTACCCGCGGCTTGCGGGTCTTCTACTTTTTGCCCATCGTGCATCACTAGGGTCTCCGCCCCGTTGAAGAATTGGCTTACCTGGCCCGTGGTTTCCGGCATTACATTGATCTCATGCTTTTCGTAACTACCGTAGGACGTCTCGGAATCAAACATATAACGTTCTGTGGAAACATCGGCCTTGCCGTTGGAAGGATAACGATAATCATAGGTATACTCCACATCTTTCTTCCCCCATAAATCGTTCCAACCGCCGTGCGCGAATTCTATGGATGCTAAAATGCTTTGGGGTTCATCCGTGTTATAGACCGGTGCCTGGACCGCCGCTTTGTGGGTTTCTTGTTGGGCATTTTCCCTTTTAGGGCCTTCTTTACAGGCCGCTGTCAACAGTAGGGAACCCCATACCAATGTTGTAATTAGGTGTTGTGTTTTCATAAAGATGATGGCTTTTGTTTAGAATTTTAGACGGAATACAAAGGCTTTCTTAACATCGTCACAATAAAAACAGGGTATTTTCCGACCAGACCTAACGCTTCCCAAGCTCAATAATCTCCAGATCCTTAATGTCCTCCCCATCGATCCGGAACTGCAACATGGTGCGCATTTGGTGAAAACCATGTTTTCCACAGGCTCCGGGATTCATATGAAGTAGCCCCAATTTTTTGTCCCACATCACCTTTAGAATATGGGAATGTCCACAAATAAATAGTTTCGGCGGATTTTTTCGGATACGGTCGCGCACCCGTACATTGTACTTGTTGGGATATCCCCCTATATGGGTCATCCAAACGTCTACACCTTCACAGAAAAAGCGATTGTCCAAGGGAAATTCCTTCTGAATAATATGGTCATCTATGTTCCCATAGACCCCTCTCAAGGGTTTAAGCGAACCCAAGGTATCGGTAACGCTCAATTGCCCAATATCGCCCGCATGCCAAACCTCGTCGGCTTGTCGTACATATTTTAGGATCTGGTCGTCCATGTGGCCGTGAGTGTCCGAAAGCAGTAGAATACGGGTCATAAAACTTAAAATATGCTTAAATATAAGGGCAATCCATCGCTCTTTCCCAGGATCGCGGTATCTTTAGTCACTCCAAAAATAGCCTATTCATTTGAGATATTTTATCGCTTTTTCTTACTTTGGAAAATCGTATCACGGATGGCAGAATCAACCCAACGCCCTTACGGTGCAAGAAGTGATGGAAGGGGCACTTTCCAAGCTGTTGAGGCAATCTATTGCTCTCGTGGGCGCCGGAAGGACCGATGCAGGGGTGCATGCCAAACAAATGTTTGCACATTTCGATTTTGGGGAACTGCCGGAAGATCTGGTCTTCCGTCTCAACGCCTTTTTGCCGGAGGACATTGCGGTACAGGAGATCTATAGAACGCCAGACCATGCGCATGCGCGTTTTGATGCATTGGAACGTACCTATGAATATTGGGTCATATCCAAAAAGGATCCCTTTTACAAAGAGGCCGCGCATTATATAAAGCACCCCCTAAATGTGGGGGAAATGAACAAGGCTGCCGCTGTTTTATTGGATTATGAGGATTTTGAATGTTTTTCAAAATCCAATACCGATGTAAAGACCTATCTCTGCAAGATTAAAAACGCGGGATGGGAAAAAAGAAACCACAAAATGGTCTTTACCATCACGGCAGATCGCTTTTTGAGGAATATGGTAAGGGCCGTTGTGGGCACCCTGCTCGATGTGGGTTTGGGGAAATCGGGCCTTGAAGAAATGCGGGCCATAATTGAAAGTAAGGACAGGAGTCGTGCCGGGGTTTCAGTACCTGCAAAAGGCTTATATTTAACCCAGGTTGTATATCCTGATAACATCATAGAACAAAATGGATAAAGAAACGGGAAAAGCTTTTGATTTTAGGCTGTTCAAGCGGTTGATAGCCCACACCAAGCCCTATAGGGGCACCTTTTATGGAGTGGTTTTGTCTGCCATACTGCTTTCTGCCTTTGCCGCGGCCACCCCCTTTATTCTTAAGGATATCATTGACGATGCCATTGGACATAACAATGCGGAGCAGTTGTTGTTCCTCATTTTATTGATGCTTGGGGTGTTGTTGGGCCAGGTCATCAGCCAGCTTTTCTTCAACTACTACGCCAATTGGCTGGGCGAGTCTGTGATCAAGGACATCCGCATCGATCTTTTTAGACGTATGATCGGATTTCGAATGAAATATTTTGACAATTCCTCTATTGGTGTCCTGGTGACCCGGGCCGTGTCGGATATGCAACGTATCGGCGAGATATTTAGCCAAGGATTTTTTGTCATCGTGGCCGACTTGCTAAAAATGGTGGCGGCAGCGGCCCTGATGCTCTATATGAATTGGAAGTTGGCATTGATCGTTTTTGGGGTATTGCCCATTATCCTATATGCTACCCGCTTGTTTCAACAAGCCATGAAAGTAGCTTTTATCGAAGTAAGGGCTCAGGTCTCCAATCTCAATTCCTTTGTACAGGAACGCATTACCGGCATGAAGATCGTACAGCTGTTTACCCGGGAGAGCATTGAAAGTGACAATTTTCGTAAAATCAACGAAAAGCATAAAAGAGCTTGGTTAAAAACGGTATGGTACAATTCTATTTTCTTTCCCATAGCCGAGATCGTTACCTCCATTGCCGTAGGTTTGGTGGTTTGGTACGGGGGACTCCAAAATGTTGCCGATCTCGGTGAGAACCTAAAAGGCACTATTTTCGCATTTATTCTGTGCATAGAGATTCTCTTTAGACCTTTACGTCAGATTGCGGACAAGTTCAATACCCTACAAATGGGCATGGTTGCGGCCAACAGGGTCTTTAGGATTTTGGATACCGATAGCCATATTGAGGATATGGGCACCGTTGTAAAAGATGAAATTTTGGGGAACATCAAGTTTTCCGAAGTACGTTTTGGGTATTTGGAGGATGAAGAGGTACTTCATGGCATTTCCTTTGATGTGAAGGTAGGCGAGACCGTGGCCATTGTAGGCGCCACAGGTGCCGGGAAATCTACGATCATCAATCTTTTGAACCGATTCTACGAAATCAACTCGGGCCAGATTTTGGTAGATGGGGTGGACGTTAGGGACTACAGACTATCCGCTTTGCGATCAAAGATTGCCGTGGTCCTGCAAGATGTCTTTTTATTTGCCGATACCATAGCCAATAACATATCCCTTAAGGATAACTCCGTTACCCTGGAGGATATTGAACAGGCCGCGAGACAGATCGGGGTGCACGAATTTATCGCAAGCCTTCCTCAAGGATATCAGTATAACGTAAAGGAAAGGGGAACCATGCTTTCCAGCGGACAAAGACAACTGATCGCCTTTCTAAGGGCTTATGTGAGCAACCCCAGTATTTTGGTGCTCGATGAAGCCACCTCGTCGGTAGATACCTATTCCGAACAGCTGATCCAGAAGGCCACGGAGAAAATTACCGAGGGCAGAACCTCCATTGTCATAGCCCACCGTTTGGCGACCATTAAGAAGGCAGACAAGATCCTGGTCATGGATGCCGGACAGATCGTGGAAACCGGCACCCATAAAGAATTATTGAAAAAGGGTGGCTACTACAGCAAGTTGTACGAGGCACAGTTCTTGGCAGAAGAGGTAGCCTAAGAACTCCATGTAAAAGGCTATCCCGGTCTAAAACTGTCAAGGGAAACGAAGCCGGTAAACAAAAGGACCAAAAAGATAAGGTTTGATACCAGGAAATACTCTACTACGAACAGCAATAGAAAAACAGCGGACCTGAACAGAAACTGACCCAAGCCATAGGAGGTTATCCGTTTGAATACATAGAGCGAATACAGCAGCATAACCAGCACATTGATGACCCCATAGCTGGTATAGGTATTGGGAGCAACCGAAAGCACCAAAATGCTAATGGGAAAGGTGGCAATTGTATAATGCGCCTGTATATAGGTAAAGGAAACCATATGCTCGGAAAATATGTGGCGCTGGGAATTGAACAACAACCAGCTGGGAAAGGCAAGCATCGGGATAAGTATTACGAAGACGAAGGCCTGAAAATCCATGACACTGTCAAAGACGTCCCGGAATACTTGCTGATCGGCACCGATATCAAAGATATCCATACCAATGTCGTCCATAAAGACCTTTCGGATCAGAAAGACCAGAAGACCGGATAGGGTCAGCGCTATCCCAAAATATCCTATGGGATTTAGGTACCGCTTCCGGACACCGTCAATATACCCCATTATCACCACCTCCGGCTTTGTAAAGAGGTGCCAAAAGGTTTTAAGGAAGGTATTGTCCAGGTTAAAGTACCTTTCGGTAATATCGTACCAGAGATTCTTAAAGCTAAGGCGGTTGCGAATAACCTTGGCACCACAATGGGAGCAATACGAGTGGTCTGTTTTTAAGGGTTGGTTACAGTTTTTACATGCCATACAAAGAGGTCATATGAGATCGTCTTTTAAAATGCCGCCCAATTCGGCAAGATCCTTGAACAGCACAAATTCCCCATTTTTAATATAGGAGATGACCCCTGTTTCCTCACTCACCACTAGCGCCAGGGCATCGGTCTTTTCCGTAATGCCCACAGCGGCCCTGTGCCTAAGACCAAAGCGGAGCGGAATGGTCCTTTCGTCGGAAACCGGTAATATGACCCTGGTGGCCACGATAAAATTATTTTCTATGATGGCCGCCCCGTCGTGCAGGGGACTGTTCTTATAAAAGATACTTTCTATAATGGGTTGGGTAACCTCGATATTCATTTTATCCCCGGACGATTTTACAAAGTCGAGCGAATTGCTCCGCTCCAAAACTATGATGGCCCCGGTCCTACTGGCGCTCATTTTTTCACAGGCCCCAAGAATAGCTTCTATGTCCAGATCGGTGACGAGGGGTTCCTGTCTTAAAAATTTGAAGTGCCTGATAAAGCTGCGTTTTTTGGCAAAATTGGTGGAGCCGATCATCAATAGAAATTTCCGGATCTCTTGCTGAAATACAATGATAAGGGCAATTAAACCAACCTGCATAAACCCGCCCACTACACTACTGATCATTTTCATATCAAGCAATTCGGTCAGTTTCCAAAAGGCCCAAACGATAACAATTCCTATAAAAATATTGATGGCCACCGTACCTCGAACAAGTTTGTAAATGTAGTAGAGGAGTACCGCAACCATAATGATGTCTATAATGTCGGTAACCCTAAAGTCCAAAAAATTTAAAAAATCCAAGCCAAGCGGTTTTTGTAAATTTAGGAAATAAGCCCTAATAAAATCAACAATTTCCCTGTTTTAATTCCTCGGCCAGCAGCACACATTCCTTAGCTTCCCGCACATCATGCACGCGTAAAATATGTGCACCCTGCTGTAGGGCGTACATGTGCAGGGCCGTTGTGCCATTTAGGGCTTGTTGTGGATCGGTTTCCAAAAGCCTGTAAATCATCGATTTTCTGCTTAGCCCAGCAAGAATGGGAAGGTCAAAGGTTTGGAGCAGTGCTAATTTCCGCAGCAGCTCATAGTTCTGATCCAGGGTTTTTGCAAACCCAAATCCAGGATCTAGGATAATGTCGTTGACACCTGCGGTCGTGGCCAAAGCTATTTTCTGCGAAAAGTAATGACATATCTCTACCAAAAGGTCGGTATAGTTCGTTTGCTGTTGCATGTTTTGGGGTGTTCCCTTCATATGCATCATAATATAGGGTGCCCGGTACACTGCCACGGTCGGAAACATTTCGGTATCTAAACTCCCGGCCGAAATATCATTGATTAGGGCCGCACCCTTTTCCAAACAGGCCGCTGCTACCTTGCTTCTAAACGTATCAATGGATAGCAGAAGTTCCGGGAATTCCTTTTGCAACAGGGTCACCACGGGAACGATGCGCTCTAACTCGGTTTCTTCGGGAACATGGGCCGCACCAGGTCTGGAACTATAGGCCCCCAGATCAATAAAATCTGCACCTTCCCGGACCATTTTTTCCACCTGGCCAAGGATCGTGGTGGTATCCCTGTACTTGCCCCCATCAAAAAAAGAATCGGGGGTAAGGTTCAAAATACCCATGACCTTTGGGGTCTTCAGATCAATAAGGTTTCCTTTGCAATTGATGGTCATAGGATATGTTTGGCATATGGCCTGTCCAGGATTTCCAACGCTCCCGCATAAGTAAGAATAAAAATTCTTGAACAGGTGAAAATTTTAAGCGAAATTTACGCAAATTACGAACAATACATGCAACAGACCTCGGAACAGTACGATGCTGTTATTACTAGCTGCAGGGATTTATTTTTAAAGAAGATGAAAGATTACGGCAGCGCCTGGCGTATTTTACGTCTCCCTTCCCTTACCGATCAGATTTATATCAAGGCACAGCGTATACGGAGTTTGCAGGAAAATCCCATAAGAAAAGTGGATGAGGGCGAACGTTCGGAGTTTATTGGCATAATCAATTATTCGATTATGGCACTTATACAGTTGGAAAAAGGTATTGCGGATCAACCGGATCTCTCCGAGAAGGGAGCGCTAGATCTGTATGACAAATATGTAGCGGCTACCAAAGCACTTATGGAAGATAAAAACCATGATTATGGCGAAGCGTGGCGCGATTTGCGAGTGAGCTCCCTTACCGATTTGATTATCCAGAAACTGTTACGTGTAAAGCAAATTGAAGACAACGAGGGAAAAACGCTGGTAAGTGAGGGTATTGATGCCAATTATCAGGATATGATCAACTATTCCGTCTTTGCGATGATCCACCTGAATGAAAACAACAAATAGGATGAGGATACTGGTGACCCTTTCAAGAATCATTGTAGGTATATTGTTCATTATCAGCGGCTTTATAAAGCTCAACGACCCTGTGGGTTTTTCCTTTAAGCTGGAGGAGTATTTTAGTCAAGGGGTGCTGGACCTACCTTTTTTAATGCCCTATGCCCTTGCCATATCGCTTTTTGTAGTGATTTTGGAAGTGGTTTTGGGGGTGATGCTCTTGGTGGGATTTCGGGTGAAATTTACCGTATGGAGCCTGCTACTGATGATTGTTTTCTTTACCTTCCTTACCTTCTATTCGGCCTATTTCAACAAGGTGACCGACTGCGGCTGTTTTGGGGATGCCATTAAGTTGACCCCATGGGAATCCTTTACCAAGGATGTGGTGCTCTTGTTCCTGATTCTGGTACTTTTTATTGGGCAAAAACACATCACTTCTGTTTTTAGCCCTATGGCAAAACGGATCATCACCGGACTTGCCTTGGTAGGCTGCGTGGTTTTCGCCAATTATGTGCTGAACCATTTGCCCGCCATAGATTTTAGACCGTACAAGATTGGCGCGAACATAGAAGAGGGCATGGGGGTGCCAGATGATGCTCCCAAAGCAATTTATGAATACGCATGGCGATTCAAGGTGGGGGGTACCGAAAAAATTGTGGTTACGCAGGGGGAATATCCTTCTGTGGATGGTGAATTTTTGGATGTGGAGACCACCGAAATACAGGAGGGATATGAACCGCCCATACACGATTTTACTATCGAAAAAAATGGTGAGGACCAAACAGCTTCTTTTCTACAAGAGGAAAAGTTGATCATGGTGGTGGCCTATGATTTGGCGAAAAGCGAAGGGGATGCTTTTGGAGATATTAAAAAGGTTACAGATACGGCCAGTAAACAAGGATATACGGTGATAGGGATGTCCGCATCAGGCGGGGCATTGGTTTCGCAGGTCGTGGCAGCACATCAGCTGGATTTCGATTTTTATTTTACCGACGAGACCACCTTAAAGACCATAACCCGTTCCAACCCGGGTATCCTGGTCCTGAACAGGGGCACTATTGTTGAAAAAGTACACTATAACGATTTGGAAGATCTAAGGCTTGATTAGTTATACTGTTTGGAGTTTGTGGTTAATTTGAAATATGGCGAGAGTAGATAGGATTGAGGATTTGGGAGAGGGGGAAAATAAGGAATTCAATAATTTCATAAGTTATTCGAAGGAATCTTGCACCGAGTTTAAATCACAGCTGTACAGATGCTATGATAAGAACCTGATCGCAAATGAAGCGTTCAAAAAAGGCATTGAGCTAATCGAATTTGAAATAAATAAACTAGGAGCTTTTATGAACTATCTTCGCAACTCGGAGATAAAGGGCCAAAAATTCAGATAACATTCCACCTAGGAAATAACACTAAACACCAAACATAACAACATCATGAGAAGTAAAATAGTTGCAGGGAACTGGAAAATGAACAAAAATCTGGCGGAGACGGAAGCACTGTTAACGGAACTTGCGGCCAAACTTCCGGACACCGAGGCCGAGGTCATGGTGGCACCCACCTATGTAAACCTCAGTGGGGCCATTCGTACGCTGGAAGGCTCTGCCATTCAGGTCATTGCACAGAATATGCATTTTGCGGATAGTGGTGCGTATACCGGGGAAATTTCTGCTGATATGCTGATACATATCAGGATAGATACGGTTATTCTAGGACATTCCGAACGCCGGGCCTATTTTGGGGAGGACGATGAAATCCTCGCGAAAAAGGTGGGTACTGCCTTGGAGAAAAATATGCGCGTCATGTTCTGCTTTGGGGAAGAACTGGAAGATCGAAAATCGGGCAATCATTTCTCCGTGGTGGAAGCGCAGCTTAAGAACGCACTCTTTGACCTGCCATCCTCGGCTTGGGGCAATATTATATTGGCCTACGAGCCGGTCTGGGCCATAGGGACGGGAGAGACCGCTTCCCCGGAACAGGCGCAGGAAATGCACGCCTTTATCCGTAAGACGATTGCCGAGGCCTACGATACGGCCATAGCCAACCAGGTTTCCGTGTTGTACGGTGGTAGCGTAAAGCCTTCAAATGCCGAGGAGATTTTTTCCAAACCGGATGTGGACGGAGGGCTGATAGGAGGTGCTTCTCTGGTGGCGGACGATTTTGTGGCGATTATCAAGGCCATTTAACCCCATGGAAAATAGCTATTTAGAATATCGCTTTACGGTAAACCCGGTGCAGCCGGGAACCGATATTCTCATAGCGGAATTGGGCGAGGCGGGATTTGAAAGTTTTGTGGAAACCGAGGATGGTGTCCTGGCCTATATTAAGAAGGCCGATTGGAGGGAGTCCATGGTGCAGAACCTCAGGGTGCTACATGGTTCTAGTTTTGATATTGGCTACAGCGCTAAGGAAATAGCACAGCAAAACTGGAATGCGGTTTGGGAAGCGAGTTTTGACCCTATCCAAGTGGGCGATGACTGTGTGGTCCGTGCCCCTTTTCATGAAAAACCCCAAGTACAGTACGATATTGTCATAGAGCCAAAAATGAGTTTTGGCACAGGCCACCATGAGACCACCCATCTTATGATCACCCATATGTTGCACAACGATTTTAAGGGAAAATCTGTTCTGGACATGGGTAGCGGTACCGGCGTATTGGCCATTCTTGCCGCCATGAAGGGTGCAACCACAGTAGATGCCATGGATATAGACCATTGGTGCTATGTGAATGCCCTGGAGAATATAAGGCGGAACAACTGTGGCCACATCAAGGTGTATGAGGGCGATGCCACCCTTTTGGGAAAGCGGACCTACGATACCATTCTGGCTAACATCAACAGAAATATATTATTGGCGGACATTCCCACCTATGTGGCTTGTCTCCGTCCTTCGGGCAGTCTTTTTTTAAGTGGTTTTTATACGGAGGACGTTTCCCCGATTGCTAAAAAATGCACCGAAGCAGGCATGATGCTTAAGAGTCGGTTGCAAAAAAATAACTGGGTGGCACTGCACTTCAACGTTCTTAAATAAAACTTAAAATTTAACATCTGGACCCATAGCTTCCCCCGTACATAAGGTAAGTATTGTAAGTAAATTCCTCAAATTTCAAAATTTATTTTAACCTAAACACCTTATGTACCATGAAGAATTTAAAATCCCCCTTACTTTTCAGTATTTTTTTACTTTTTTTAATATCCTGCCAAAAGGATAACGAACCGGATGTAACCGAACCCCAGATTGCGGAAGAACCTGCAGAGCAGGCAGCTCCCTTGGAAATAACGGACAAGGTGGTAAGCTTGTTGAAGCGGAATTTTTACAATGCCGGGGAAATTGAGGTTATCGACTTTCACCTACCCGATGGCAGTGTGGAACAGCGGTATCTGATTGAGGACGATATCACCTTCACCCAGGCCCAACTGGAAAGCATGGAGCAATTGGAGACCACCGATAAAAATTACTACACCAACAATCTGGTAAGTCCTAGGACCCTCACGATCATAGGATATACCGGAGGAGAAGGTTTTGGGCTCTCCAACAAGGAGCGCACGGCACTGCAGTGGGCCGTGAACAATTACAACAATTTAAACCTGAGCATCAATTTTTCGCTGTCCTTCGGCACCAATTTTCAACCTAGGGATATGGTGGTATACCATAACCCCAACCGTTCTGGTAGTGGAGGATCTGCTGGTTTTCCCAGCGGTGGCAATCCCAATAAGTTTGTTCAGATCTTTGGGTTGGATGCTTTCTCCACGAATGTGAACGAACATGTTATTACCCATGAGATCGGACATTCTGTGGGCTTTAGGCATACAGACTGGTTTAGTCGCCAAAGCTGTGGGGAAAATATCAACGAAGGCGTGGGTAGTATCGGTGCCAACCCCATTCCCGGCACCCCAGATGGCTATGACCCCACCTCTTTGATGTTGGCCTGTTTTAGCAGTAGTGAGGATGGGGAATTTAACAACAACGATATCATTTCACTCAATTTTCTCTACTGAGATAAGTACCCCTGGAGTTTGTTTACAATACTGTAAAAGTGCCCTTAAAGGGCACTTTTTTGTGCAGCACACTCGTTTTTTTTGGCTTTTTTAGTATTTAAAAATTGTTATATTAGTACAAAATATCTTGTCTATGGGCACTAAGGAAAAACTTTCTGAAGAGCTGCTTTTAGAAGAAGAGACCCTAAAGCAGAACGAAATTGTCCTGTTCAATGACGATGTAAATACCTTTGAGCACGTTATTGAGACCTTGGTGGATGTCTGCGAGCACACCCCGGAACAGGCAGAACAATGTTCGCTCATTGTACATTACAACGGCAAGTGTACCGTTAAGACAGGTGAGTACGATGATTTAAAACCGCGCTGCAGTAGATTGTTACAAGCTGGACTGAGCGCCGAAATTGTCTAATTTCCCGGATTACGTTTGGAAACAAATCGGGTAGTCCTAGGGAACTTTTTGTTTAAAATTTCACTTGTTCGTCCTTATCCCAAAGCCCCCAATACGCCCCAACATCGCCTTCTGCCCCTACTTTCCACGATTCGTCAAAGGATGAAAAGTAGAATACTTCGATATTATCTTCCTCTGACCATTTTATTGTGTTCATAAAATATTTCAAGGCGTTTTCGTAGGACGGGAAGGCACCTTCCAGACTTGTCCCTTGACTGGGCCAACCTGTTTCCGAAATGATGACTTTCTTCCCATTACCGGCTTTGAGCGCTCTTTGAAACATATCTTTCATATACAGTAGGGAATAATCCAGGTCACAGCCTTCCCAAAAGGGATAACAATTGGCTAAAACAACATCACAAGCCTCGGTTATCCTGGGTCGTTCCGTAAACTCGTAGTAGGCATCCACATAACCCACCGGGATGTCTGGAACGGCCTCCTTAACTTGCTGCATAAAACCCAATAGTTCATCTTCTGTTAGATCGCCCCGTAGCATAACTTCATTCCCTACTGCGGCTATATCCACATAACCTTCATTGGCCAAGTGAATAAGGTTTTCCACTTCTTTTTTATTGATCTTTGGGTCGTCGCCCAACCATGCTCCCACCAACGTTTTGATACCGAATTCCCTAGCGATACGGGGAATGGCTTCGTTTCCCTCCGTACAGGAAAAAGAACGGATCCACTTGGTGTAGGGCGCAATGATTTCCATTCTTCTGCGTATTTGGTCTTCCGAAATTTGGTCTCCTGGCTTCTGCCCCTCTGTATAGGGACTAAAACAGAGACCGTGCATGCCTTCTTCCAAGACTTGTTTGCAGAGACTTTTTAGTTCTTTTGTGGTCTTACCCGCGTAGTCCAAAGCGGCCAACGCCAAAAATTTTTCTTTTCTATTTGACGACATAGTGTTCGTTTAAATTGTACTATTAGGTTTATTCAAATTTAGGTTAAAGTTCACCTCTTCGCTCGACTAATTCGGCTTTAATTTCCTTGGCTCTCTTTTCGCTAAGGCTATACTTCCACATCACCCATATGGCAAGTGCTGCGGTAAGCGATGGAATTATGATATCGGCAACTCTAAGTCTGTTCATTGTATCCAATGTTTGCTCAGCGACATTCGGGTCAAATCCAACGATTTTCAATATTAATCCGCCTAAAACAAGTGCAATAGCTTGGCCCAATTTAACCATCCACCAGTAAATAGCGCCAAAAGTACCCTCTTTTCTAGGCATGCCGTTATTTAACTCATCCAGATCGCAAACATCGGCGGTCATGGACATCATCAATGTAAATAACCCACCCATTCCGAAGGCAAATAACGGAATTGGGACGAAGATAAGCCATGGAATTTCACTGCCGGGGTCTATGCTAAACCATGACATTCCAATGTTATCCAATACGGGGTTTAACGACTCGAAGAGCGAACCTACCGCTGAGTTTAGTCCTTTCCCGAATCCAGTTTGATTGAACTCATTGTTCAGTTCTTTATCAAACCCCCACCATTTTAGAAGATAGCCAACAACTGATAAAGCTGTGGATATTATAAAAGCCTTTCTTTTTCCCCATTTATTCGCCATTCTTGAAATAATAGGTATCACTAAAAAGGCGGTGATCATGGCATTGATTGTGTTAAACCACGCAGGCCACGTACCGGCTAGTTCATAACTACCGTTGTACATATAAAATACAATGATGAAAACACCGAATGCCGCTACCAGTTGAAATCCATTAAAAACTAAAAACGTGGCGGCACAAAGTTTCATAAAAGGCTTGTTTTTAGAAACTTGAACAATACCAACAAACAATTCTTTCATGTTGGAAGCAAGTGTTCTAAAATTAATTTCCTTTCGGTTCTCCATATTTGCGGAATCAATTCCTCTACAAAACAAGGCTGGAAGAATTCCAAATACAACGCACATGGCACCTACAATAAGGGCCATGGTACGAACACCTTCCGTTTGCGTATTAAATGTGTTTGAGTCCGGAATAATTACATACAACCAAGGCACGATCATCCAAGCAATTTGCCCCATACTGTTGGCAAAACTCATCAATCGCGTTCTTTCATTATAATCAGACGTCATTTCATAGCCCAAACCTACCAATGGTGTTGCGAACATGGTGTTTCCAACAAGGAACAGGATTTGTACAATCATGACATGCCAGATAATGTATGATTGTGAGGCATTGTCATCCAACTGCCACATTAAAAAGAAGAGTATACCGCTAATGATAGCTCCTAAAAAAATGTAGGGTCTTCTTCGTCCCCATTGCGACTTTGTATTGTCGGAAATAAAACCCATTATCGGGTCCGTTATGGCGTCAAATATTCTTGGCAAACCTCCTAAAAGTCCGGCCCATAACGGGTCAACTCCCCAAGCTGTAAGTAAGAAGAACTGAATAAAAACACCTAGCGTGCCAGGTAAGATATTCAGTATAAAATGACCTGCTCCAAAGGCTGCTTTTTGCCCAACAGGGACTCTATCTTTTCTGGTGGTTTTTACATTTGACATAATGATCGTGTTTTAGTTAGTATTCGTTGGTTTTTTTATCACCACAGTTTGTATTGCTTGTGCACCTATGGATATTCGCTGAGTGCTTTCTCCCAAAATGAGTTCAAAATTCTTTGCTTCCAGATCCTGGTTTAAAAGCACTACAACAATGGATTCGTCTGGATTTTTGACCGCAGTAGCCATTAAGGAGTCATCCGAGTTTTCAAACCCTATGCGCACAGCACCAGGTCTTATGTATTTACTAAAATGGGTTAAAGTATAGTATATGGGGGTAAAGTATACTTCATCTTTTTCTGGGTCGACAATGACCGGTGCCACACACCAATTTTTAAACCAATTGGGCCCGCCCTGTCTATCCAGGACCATATTCCAGTCTACCCAGCCGTCTACCCAATTGTTTAGGCAACCAATAATGTCTCGTGCATAGCGGTAGACCGGTGCATATTTGGGGTGCAAGTGTTTTTCATGTTCCGGTGCCCAATCCCAGCCCCAATCCGTTGCTTCTTTAGACCAATACCAGGCATCATCATTCCATTTGGGCACTTCGGCATCCACGCAGGCTTCGGACTGTATCAGGTGTTTTGTGGGAGCGGCATTATGCGCAAACTGTAGCGATTCCGGGAACCAATCAAAGGTGCTGGCATACCAATGTATGGCAGTACCATCAAAGTATTTGGAGGACGCTTCGTCCTGAAACATAACCTTGACCCATTCGTTTAGCTCATCCCCACGGTTTTGATCATAGCCGAGTATTTTAACCTCATGCCCGTCCGATGCCAGCTTTGGGCCTAGATGATGCTGTACAAAATTGGCCATCTCCTGGGGGGTATAATGCATACTTTCCCAGTTGTTGTTATTGCCCAAAGGCTCATTTTCAACCGTAAAACCCCATATGTCTATACCCTCGGCCTTATAGGCGTCTATGTATTTCGAGAAAAACAAGGCCCAGGTATCGTAATATTCGGGCAACAGCTTGCCACCCCTCCAATCATTATTATCCTTCATCCACGGTGGCGCGGTCCATGGCGATGCCAGGATTTTGAAACCCTCCCGGGAGGCTACCATGGCTTCTCGAATAAAAAAGATAATATCATCACGATCTTCTTCAATGCTGAAATGTTCAAGTTCCTTATCTCCTGCAACTGGGGCATAAGAATAATTGCTCAGCGAAAAGTCGCAGGAATTCATATGGGTTCGTGTAAGGGAGTATCTGGCCCCGCTATCACCGAAGTAGGCCTCAATGATCTTTTTGCGGTTCTCCCCACCCAATTGGTTCAACAGATATGCCGAGGCTTCCGTAAAGGAGCCGCCAAATCCGGTAATGGTCTGGAATTTTTGCTCCGGTAACAATGTAATTTTCGATTTACCCGTTTCCTCGGGAAATTCGGTAACGGGGCTTAACTTATTTCCCGCTGCCGAAGTTTCATAAACTTCGACGTCCAACTTTTTTTCGCTACAAGCACTTAACATCACGGCAACTATCAATATAAAGTTAAATTTGTTGAATCGGTCCATTGTTCTAATTTTTTTCCGTTGGGGCTATGAAAACTCTCCTGGTGTCTTGGTCATTGGGTCACCGCTTGTTCGTTCTTAAGAGGGGGTACCAAAACACCTTCCATTAAGGTGGCCGTGTCCCCATCATAGGTTTTTGTTATGGGATTCCCGTTCCGTGTCAAGCCTTTGAAAATTCCCTGGTCCACCAATTCCCAAAGTGCATATTTGGCCTGCCCATCTATGGTAAACAAGCCAAAATGGTTCTCGGAACCTTTGGCATTGTGCGCATCCTTCCATTTTTCATCGAAGGCTTCAAAATAGAAACAAGAGATGCCGACATCATTGGTCCATTCCCTTAGATGTTTGTGGTACAGGGCCTCTTTGTATTCATCCGTTGCCTTGGAGCCAGTAGGTCCGTAATGCCCGTTCGAAACTGTGGCCCATCCGGTTTCACCTATGTGTATGGGTTTCTCCACACCAAGACTTTTTATATAACCCGATACAGAATCGTACTGTGCCATGGCGAAGGTCTTGGCGCGCAGCATGGCCGCACCTATTTTTTCAATGTCGGAAAGTTGTTCCTCCTCCTCGGGAACGCCCCAAAACTCTGGATTGTAATGGGAATTGTGATAGGCATAGGTATGCATGGAAATGTAGTCCACCGCATGCACCAATTTTTCAAGATCTTCGGTATGGTATGCTGCATCGCCGCCCCCCCAGGAGGCAAAATCGTCGGAACAGGTAATCCATAGGTCCTTGGGCAACCCATCATTTTTCTTCAGTTCCTGGAGGTGGTTCACCCATTTAAGGATGACCCAAGGTTGCACGTAGTAACTGGTGGCCCACTTTATCATGGCTTCATTGCCCACGGCGATGATCTTTACGATATCCGGATATTCATTTGCCAAGGCTACCGCCCGGGCAATTTCACCTTCGTTTTGTTCGCTCTCCACCTCGTGGTCGGGTTCCAGATCGGTCCATGCATTTTTACAATCGATCCATGCACCCAACATTACGTACATTTCAAAATGGGGGTCTTCTTCCTTCAACTCCCGTATGGCCCTCAGCAAATTGGGAACCTGTTGCAATTGAACATTGTAAGTTCGCACTATTTTGATGCCCATGGCAGCGAGGATTTTCATATCCTCTTTGAGTTCGGCCAGGGAAGGTTGCACCTCACGTGTGGTCTCTCTATATCCGCCATAGGATATGGCCAAATAATCCGGATTGCCTAAAATAGTTTTAGCTGTCACTTCTTTTTGTATTTGGGTTTCTTCTTCCTTGTTCTTTTTCTCCTTACACGAATGGTTGGGCATGGCTACCATTCCTGCGGCAAGGAGAATTTTTAGTATTGATTTCATAGTATTGTTGTTTGGCTTTTCGAATTACGCATTGCGAATTTTCACGCTTCATTTACAGTGTTTTTTAAATAATATCAATAATTTAAACCATACCCGAATCGAAACAACGGACGTATGGTATTATCCCAAAAGTTGGGACCGTATGTCCCCCTTACATCCGCTAGGGATTTTGGCCATGAATGTGGTAGCTTTCCCTTAAAATCATAGTCCCCGAATAATACCTCTGCTATGCCATCTCCCTCCGAACCCGGCAACCAAGCTGCTACAAAAGCCTTTGATTGTTCAATTTGTTCAGTGACCACCAAGGGACGACCAGAGATAAGCAGTACCACGGTAGGGATGCCCTTGGCGGCATAGGTACTTATATAGTTTTGGTGTTCCTGGGTCAGCGTCAAGGTCAGTTCATTGGATTCATGGCCAATATCACCGAAAAACTCGGCATATGGTACTTCTCCCACAACGATGATGGCCACATCCGCGCCATCGGGAGTTGCGGTCGCATGCCTATCGTAAACCACTTCGCCCTGTGCCAGTTTTTCGATTCCCTCTAGAATAGAGGTCGCTCCGGCATAGTTTTCCAGGGTCCCCTGCCAGTTTATGGTCCATCCACCGGATTGCAGACCGGTACTATGGGCATGTTCGCCAACCACTACAATCTTTGGAGTTTTCTTGTCCAACGGGAGTGTATGATTATCGTTTTTAAGCAGTACCAAGGATTCACGTACACTTTGGCGGGCTACGTCCCTATGGGCCTGTGCCCCTATCTTATTGATGAGATTGGAGTCTGGGAAGGGGTTTTCAAAGAGGTTCAACCTATATTTTTGGCGCAATATCCGGCGTACCGCATCATCGATCCTATCTTGTGATACGGAGCCGTCTTCCACAGATTTCCGCAGTCCTTCCTGAAACGGGTCCAAATCACCGTCTACGGCCATAACCATGTCAATTCCCGCATTTATGATATCGGATTCGCCGAACCTGGAATACCCTTTCCAGTCCGATACCATTATGCCATCGAACTTCAGGGTGTTTTTTAGCAAATCGGTTATCAATTCCTTATTGGCGTGCATGGCTTTATCCGATATGGTATTGAAGGATGCCATTATGGACCCAACACCCTCCTTGATGGCAGCTTTATACGGGGGGAGCAAACGTTCTTCAATCTGTTGGGGACTTAGAGTGGTCTCACCGCCTTCTTCCCCAAAATTTGTGGAGCCATCCCCGATAAAATGCTTGGCAGTTGCCATTACGGTATGTCGGTCCGATAGATTTCCCTGATGCCCCCTGATGGAAGCCGCCGTCATTTTTTCGGTCAATTCCGTGCTTTCGGAAAAGGCTTCATACACCCTTCCCCATTTTTCGTTGTACGGTATGGCCACACAAGGTGAGAAGACCCAGTTAAAACCCGTAGCCTGGGCTTCCAAGGCCGTTATTGCAGCGGCCTGCGCTACCAATTCGGCATTTTGAGAAGCCCCAAGACCGATATTGTGGGGAAACATGGTGGCCCCTTCGTAGGTATTTTGCCCATGCACCGCATCTACTCCAAAAAGCAAGGGAATGCCCAATCGGGTCGATAGGGCCTTTTTTTGTAAGCTGGTAAATTTTGCTTGCCATTCCAGGGCATCTTTTCCGGGCAATGGGCCTTGGGTATGGATGACCGACCCAATAAATTTGGTGGCAATATCCTCTTCCGATATATCATCAAAATGCCGTGCCTGAGACATTTGACCAATTTTCTCTTCCAAGGTCATCAATGCCAACAACGAGTCTATTTTCTGTTCTATTTTAAGAGCTGCGCTGTTTTCTTTGTTCATCTTTTGTTCTTTACAGGATGAAAGGAAGCAAGTACTAACAATTAGTAGCAGAACGACTAGTTGTGACTGGCTTGGATTCATCTCAAATCTGCTTCTCTAAGGTTAACAATAATCTGCAGGATTTCACCTGTTCTTTCAAAAACTTCCTTGCTTGTGCTTTGGTCCAAATGCAAGCTTTCAAATTGTGCTGAGCTGTTGTTCCTATACACGATCTCCAAACGTTCCGTGTCGGCAAGCTTATAGATTATAGGCACTTGGCAATACGTAAAGCAAAGTGAACCAGCGGTTAACCGAAGTTCCCGTTGCGCGGATCTCACATCTACATAGTTGAAGACCTTGGCTTGGTCCAAAAACTCATTCTTTCTCAACAGGCAGGGCTCAAAGCAAAGTTTGCCGTCTTTGACAAAGATTCCCAGTTCTCCAAACCGACTTAAGATATCCTCCTTCACCTGACCGGTCATACCGGGTTGCTGGGCGCCTTTCCCCGCGGGGGTATGTGAATAGGGATCGGTTGGGAACGCTCCGTAGAGTGAAGGCGGTTTATGTACGCCGATGCCCTCGTTTATTTCGTAGTAGTGCTCCAAAAGACTACCCACAACCCCATCACTTTCATTGTTGCGAACTGCCTTTAGACAACATTCCTGTACGGCCAGTTGCAGCTTGGAGACCATATGCCAATAGATCGAGCCAAGACCCTCGTAACCAAAAAAGGTTCCTGACCTGCCCGTAAAGGCCTTATGATTGAAAACATCCTCAAAAACCTGAAGCACCAAGCCCTTATCGGTTTCAAGAAGTGGGGCATATTCGGATGTTGCAAGGCTGTTCAACGCTATTTCCAGGTCAGTGGCATTTTTAAAATCTCCGTTGAAATGATAGATATCGTTGATGTCCTTTTCAATAATCCGGGTGTCGCCCATATCCACCATGCTTTTCAGCAATTCCGAAGTGTTGACCTTTTCTTTTGGGATGGTATTTTTTTCCGTGAATACCGGCAAATCCTTATTAGGATAAAGCAAGTAGCTGTATTGATCTTCCCGAAACAGTTTACTGCGCTTCAAAGCGTCCAGGACTTCCAATGCCTCGGTCGATGAGAGATGACCAGAGCTTAACACGGCCACCTGACCTTCCAACATTTCGCTCAAATTGGAAATGGAGACCTCTTCCTTATTTTCAACGGTCATCAGGTTGTAGGCATGATAGAGACCGTCCTTTCTTTTGTTTGCTTTTATGGCATGTTCCAAATACTGAAGGCCCAGGTTAACGAATTGGCTTAGCCCGTCCAAGGTTATGGATTTCTTTTGGCCGGAGAACGCCTTTGTATAAATGCGCGATCTAAAATCACTGCCCGCTTGACCAAGACCGTCCAAGATGTGCATGCGGTCCCTATCGTTAATTTTGGCGGACAACAGCTTTTGATACTGGTCAAAAGTGGTCGTAATGCGATTCAAAAAGTTCGCCAATTCCAGCGATATTGCTACTTCCTTTGTTTCGGAAGTCGACAATACTCCGTTAAAAAATTTTAGAAAACGTCTTAAATAATAGAGCGTTACCATGGAAACACCATTACCTACCAAGGCATTGTTTGCATCGTTCCATTCTGGCCGTTGGGTGTTCATCCAAATACCGCCTTCGGGAATGAAGTTGGATAGCTTGGACAGGACGGTGGCCAATAGTTTTTCGATGAGGTTTACCTGATGGATTGCTCCATTTTCATCCAGTAACAAAGCACCGTCCGCACCGATTTCCTGTCTTTTTTGGCGTATTTCGTCGTCCAGGGCATGGTCAAAATCGATAGTGTCCTTAGGGTGTTCTAAAATAGCCTCATGGCTTTTGATCTTGTAAGGCACGTTGGCATAGACAAAGAGATCTTGGTCGAAATAGCTTTCCAGGGCACCCGGATGGTGATTTTGTATGAATTCCAGAAATTTCAATAAATAGATAATCTGATGGTCTCCCCAATAGCCAATGTACGACCAAGGATCGTCCGGTTCAATGGTTTCCCAATCAAAACCGCCCTTGGTCACCCGGTAGGGATTGTACCCGTCAAAGGTGGTGGCGTTCAGGAATTTGTGGATCATACTTTCGATGAACTCCGGATAAGAATGGGCCAAAGCCTCCCAATTTTGGAAAATATCCCTCCAGTTACCTTCGTAGTCCAGAATCTTGGAACCATCAAGTTCATTTCGGGTGTTGATGGAGAATCTATTCCACGGTCTGCTCGGATCTCCATGCCTTCTGCTGAACTTTAAGGGCATGTATTCCAGGCATAATCTACTAAAATTCTTATCCTCGCTTTGATGAGCCATCTCCTTTAGTTTGGAGAGCGAAAAGGTGTCTGGCAATGCTTTGATTGTGTTTATAGCCTTTTTGAAGACGGTTTTATTCGCTTTTTTCAAGTAATTGCTAAAATCCCATTTTTCAATTTGATAGCTATCATCAAAAATTCCACCACGCATGATATTGAACAGGGTATTCGAGAAATGCCGGGTGTCTCTAAGCGTATCGGTGGTCAGTTGTAATCCGTCGGAGGCGGCGGTTAAGCCGATTAAGCGTTCCGTGCCCAAGGCGATATCCTGCTGTACTTTTTGATACAACTGTTTTTCTTTTTTTATGGCCTCCGAAATACTGGCTATGGCAGCATGATTTTGGTTGAGGTTGGCTATAATCATCCATTCTTGCTCCGTCTTGGCGGCTAACTGTAGTTCCGTATGGATGAAATAGGCTCCCTTTTCTGCCTTGACATCAATTTCCTCCCGAATTGGGATTCGCTTTCTAAAATGTTTTAGCTGTAGGGATGATAGCAGATAGCTTGGACTGTCTAACCCTAGGGACCATGCAATGTTGGCTTTCAGGGCTTCGCTCGGCTCGGCCTTATCCACAATGATGGCACTAAGGGCATAGATTCCAAGACCGGAGTCCTTTATGAGTTCGGCTCGTTTATAGGCATCGACCAAGTTGCTCGATTTATTTTGTAGATCACTGCCCACCCCGTAGGGTAAAATATTCTGGATTCCGTCCAATACGGATAGGTTGACTTCTTCCCGCGCGTTATTGATCAATGTGGACTTCCGGACAAAACCGTAAGTGTCGCTCGAATTCCATTGATATCTAAAGGTCAGTTCCAAGTCGTGATTTATTTCTTCGAAGAGGACTTTGTTGCCATACACGTTTTTGTACAGGTTCCTACTAACCCTGTACATACCATCATAGCGGTCCGAGAAGGGCTCCCACAGATGCGATTTGCCATCCGTATATACCATAAATATGGATTTGCTTCCTGTTACTTCTGCGGATTCGGTAATCTTATCATCCGTGTAATACGGAAACAACGCGTACTCGGCATTTTTTCTTCCGGCGCTCAGTCCTCCATTGCTGGAAATGAACATCCAGTGGTCGGAATCGCTCACAATACTCATAAAGAAAGGACGTAAGGCATCACTGTCCGAAATCTTAAAATAGTTTTCGTTCCCTATTTGTATTTGCTCTATTTCTGTGGTATCTGTTGTCTTAACGTCTTGCATTGATATTCATTCACGGATTATGTTGGTCGTTGTACTTTTTGCTTATGATCGTATCAATGATTCCTCTACCTGTTCCAATGTTTTCCCTTTGGTTTCGATTACAAACCGATATACAAAAAGCAGGGCACACAAGGATAGTAGTGCATAAATAGCGAACGTGAGGGTTGGCCCCAAATTGGTCAATTCCCATGGAAAAACCTGGGTAACCGAAAAGCTCACCAGAGAATTGAAAAAGCCCACTACCGATATGGCTATACCCTTTATCTTGCTCGGAAAAACCTCTGAAATCAGCGTCCACATCACCGGTCCGAGCGAAATGGCAAAAGCGGCCACATACAATAATATGGCTACTAAGACCAATGTAGCATTAATATTGATAAAATTGGTGATTTCATTACGTTTGAAATCCAAGAACAGTTCGTCGTTGAGTTTGTCCTTGACCCCTTCGAACAATTCTGCCTGACTATAGAATGATTTGCCATTAAAATCGGCCAGGGCCCTTTGAATTTGAATATCGTCCACTTTCCTCAAGGAGTTGTCATTAAAGTCATAGGTGGCACTATTAAAGGCCATCGCGGCCATGACCAGAGCTATGGTCATAAAGCTCGTTCCGATCAACAATAGGGGTTTACGCCCCAGTCTGTCGATCAGCCAGATGGCTACCAGGGTAAAGACCAGATTGGTGAGCCCAACTACAATGGCCTGCAGGAAGGATGAATCCGTACTGCCTCCGGCTTGCTCAAAAATGGTAGGGGCGTAGTAAAATATCGCGTTGATACCTGTGATCTGCTGAAAGAAGGCGATGCCCAGGGCAATGATCATAATGGTGGCGTACTTGCTCTTGAAAAGGTCCGCTAAGCGTCCCTTTTTCTCTTTCCTTGCCAGCCCTCGCTGAATCTCGGCCACTGTAATTTCCGCATATTCCTCGCCGCCTATTTTCTGTAGTATCTTACGGGCCAGTTTCACCTTGTTGAGTTTAAAAATCAACCATCTGGGGCTCCTTGGAACGGTAAACAGGGACAAAAAGTAGATGATTGCCGGTATGGCCTCCACACCAAGCATCCATCGCCAACTCTCATCCCCATAGTTCACCAAAAAGTAATTGGAGAAATACGCTACAGAGATTCCAATTACAATATTTAACTGATTGAAGGAAACCAAACTTCCCCTAAGTTTGGGCGGAGCAATCTCGGCAATGTATATGGGGGCTATCAGTATGGCGCCCCCGATGCCGATACCTCCAATGATCCGGGCAATAATGAATTCTGTATATCCCGTAGCCAGGGCCGACCAGCTTGCCGAGATGGCAAAAAGGGCGGCGACCACGATCAATACCTGTTTCCTCCCAAAGGTATCCGCCAAGGGTCCGGCCATCAAATTACCGGCCATGGCCCCAAAAATGACACAGCCCACGGCAAAACCGAGCATGGCATCGGTCATTTCAAAATAGGTGGTGATCCCTTTTATGGCTCCGGAGATTACCGCACTGTCAAAACCCAGCAAAAAGCCACCAAGGGCCACTATCAGACTTATAAGTATGGTGTACGACTTATTCATTTTTACGACCTGATCTTGCGGTTCCATGTTGCGCTTTTTAAGAGATTCTGTATTTTGAATTGAAATCTTTTTTTAAACTATGGTTGAATAGGCCGAGCATCACAAGCTCGACCTATTCGGTTAAAAGCAGCTTTCTATAGTAATGGTTATTATGCTCTTCTAATCCATAGTTTGTATTCTTTACCCGTCCATAGCTATAATTACTAACCAATAGCAAAGATGAATCCGTACTATTGGTCAGTTTCATTAGTATCTAAGGGTTTAGCGTAACAGAAACATTGTCTATATTGGCCGTTACACTACAACCGGCATCACCTCCACAAACCCCTTCTATTAGGAATGAAATGCCTTCACTCACATCAACAGCGGGAACAGTAAAAGTTCCTATAAAAGTTGTCCAACTACCTGTGAGCGTTGGAGCAGGACTAAAGACATGGGTAAAAGAAGCACCCGCGGCACCTTCACCGAAAAGGAGCACATTAAATACTGCCCCAGGTTGCACAACGGATCCTATATGGTCAAACTGAATTTGAACTACGTCTCCTGCATTCACTGTGCCAGCGCCTATTCTTTCCTGTTTAAAAGCAGGATTACTAGGTCCTCCGGTTGCTATTCTTCCAGACCAGGAACCACCATTATTGAGTGTATTGTCCAATGCTGCTGTTCCACCATTTTGAAATAAATCCCAACCCGTGGCATCACCAGTTTCAAAATCACCGTTGGTGGCCAACTCGCCGGCAGGGCCGCCACCGCCTCCACTACTGTCCAATACCAAGGATACATTATCAATGTTCACCAAACCTACTTCCGCGCCCGAATCAAACAGGACCCGTGCATCTGGAGCGCCAAACCCGGTCGCTGTCAGGGTAAGGGTATAGGTCTGCCTCACTGTTGTGATATTTACGGTTTGCGCCGTATTGGCAAAACTTCCGCCGCTCAAGCCGATTCCGGCTACTATTCCTCTCGCCCTGTCCGACCAAGCATCAAAAGTCAAGGTGTAGGTGGCATCCTGTACAATCTCCAACTTCTGGGTTAAGTTGACGTCGAACGGATTTCCCGCAACGGTCACGTCTACCGAATAAAAGCTATTGCCGCTATCGGTTGCTACCGGAGCTGGGTCAACACCAACGCCTACGGTCCATGAATCGGATCCGTTCTCAAAGTCGCCGTTGGTCAGCAGCCCGTCATCAAAAGTGCTATCCACAACGTTAACCGTCCTGGTGACTTCGGTAGCGGCATTTCCGGCCGCATCGCTTACGTTATAGGTGATGGTATAGGTGCCGGCAACATTGGTGTCAACGGTGTCACCTCCGACCACAATACTTCCGGAAATATCACCGTCCACATTGTCGGTCGCTGTGGCGCCCGCATCCACGTACGCGGGATCACCAAGGTTAAGGTCTACGGTAGCATCACCGTTCAAGGTAATCACGGGAGCTTCCGTATCTCCTCCTCCACTACTGTCCAAAACCAAGGATACATTATCAATATTCACCAAACCTACTTCCGCACCCGAATCGAATAAGACCCGTGCATCTGGAGCGCCAAACCCGGTTGCTGTCAGGGTAAGGGTATAGGTCTGCCTCACTGTTGTGATATTTACGGTTTGCGCCGTATTGGCAAAACTTCCGCCGCTCAAGCCGATTCCGGCTACTATTCCTCTCGCCCTGTCCGACCAAGCATCAAAAGTCAAGGTGTAGGTGGCATCCTGTACTATCTCCAACTTCTGGGTTAAGTTGACGTCAAATGGATTTCCCGCAACGGTCACGTCTACCGAATAAAAGCTATTGCCGCTATCGGTTACTACCGGAGCTGGGTCAACACCAACGCCTACGGTCCATGAATCGGATCCGTTCTCAAAGTCGCCATTGGTCAACAAACCATCATCAAAAGTATTATCAGCAACGATAACTGTTCTTGTAACCTCGGTCGCGGCATTTCCTGCTGCATCGCTTACGTTGTAAGTGATGGTATAGGTGTCGGCAACATTGGTGTCAACGGTATCACCGCCGACCGTAATGTTTCCGGAAATATCGCCATCCACATTGTCGGTCGCTGTCGCACCCGCATCAACGTATGCGGGATCACCAAGGTTAAGGTTTACGGTAGCATCACCGTTCAAGGTAATCACGGGAGCTTCCGTATCCCCTGTACCTAAAACCAAGGATACATTATCAATGTTCACCAAACCTATTTCCGCGCCCGAATCAAACAAGACCCGTGCATCTGGAGCGCCAAACCCGGTCGCTGTCAGGGTAAGGGTATAGGTCTGCCTCACTGTTGTGATATTTACGGTTTCCGTCGTATTGGCAAAACTTCCACCGCTCAAGCCGATTCCGGCTACTATTGATCTGGCTACATCTGACCACGCGTCAAAAGTCAAGGTGTAGGTGGCATCCTGTACTATCTCCAACTTCTGGGTTAAGTTGACGTCAAATGGATTTCCTGCAGCGGTCACATTTACCGAATAAAAGCTATTGCCGCTATCGGTTGCTACCGGAGCTGGGTCGGTACCAACGCCTATGGTCCATGAATCGGCCCCGTTTTCAAAGTCGCCGTTGGTTAACAGGCCGTCATCGAAACCGCTTCCAGGACCTCCAGTGCCATCGGTAAGCGTAAGGTCGTCCAGATAGTACGTTCCGTCAACGGTTATCGGGCTATCGGCCATATCATTATCCGGCTTGATCACCAGCTGGTTGTAGGCTGTTGGCCCACCGGGCAAACCGGTAAAGGTAAACTCAACTTCTGTCCATTCATTGGCATTTGGAACAGTCACAAAAACAGGAGCGGGATTTCCAGTAACCGGGACGGTCTGTGGATTCAAGGCCAGCTCAAATCGGAATACAACGTTTGCCTTGGTACTGTAAACCTTGAGTTTAAATACGTCTGTTGTGGTCAGATCAAAATTACTGGCAAAGGTATTTTGGATGCCCGCAAAGAAACTTGAACCACTGGGCTTGTCTACCTGCAATACAAAATCTGAAGTGTTTATGCCGGTTTTGAATGGATTTTCCACAAGGTCGGAGGTAATGCCATCCCCAAAGTTTTCAGATGAAAGAAAGGTTTCACAGCCTTCAAAATCCACGGGAAGTGCAGTAGCCGCTATAGGCGTATCCGTACATCCACTCATTACGGGTGGTGTTCCAGCCTGCTCAATGTCATCAATAAAGAAGGTGCCGGCGGTGGTGCCCGGGCCGTCAACAAATAAGGTCAATCTGGAAAAGCTGTCCGATGAGCTAAAATCAAAGGAGAGTATTTCCCATCCGGTGCCGCCATGGCTTGCAGTTACTTCTACTGAGGCGCCTGTACCTTCTTCGAGCTTCATCAAAACATCCACTGGAGCTTCTGCCCAGAAATTCATGCTAATGGTCTTGTCCTCAGTTAAATCTATCGATGTTCCCAAATCGAAGAAGAAACCTTCGAATTCGGCACCACTGTTGGTAATTTGTCCTACCTGCGAATCTTCGTCATTTGAACCGGATACATCGGGATTGGCCAAAATTGCAAAGGCAGCCCCGCCAAAGACACTCACGTCATAGTTTACTGCGCTCTCATCAAAAGTAATGGGCAAGGTCACCGGTTCCGGAACCACGATAACAAGATCGTCCTCAACGGTGCTGGATGCTCCGGCGGTGTTGGAAGCTGTTAAACTTACCGTATAATTACCCGTGGCATAGGTCTTTATGGGGTTTATTTCGGTAGAGGTGGTACCATCTCCAAAATCCCACTCGAAGCTAGTCGCTTTTTCTGATATATTGATAAAGGTAACCGTACCGGTGTCCTCGTTTACCGTTAGGGTAAAGCCTGCAACAACATCAGGAATGAGGAAATCGTCTTCTTCACATCCCAGTATGGATATGGCCAAGATCAAGGTAGCAATCATCTTGGCTTTTTTAAGTAATAGTTTCATAGTCTTTCTTGTTTTAGTTTAGTTAGCGTTAATCGTTAATATTATAGACCCTCACATAATCTACCAACATGGTCTGCGGGAAAGTAGTTTCGGCATTGGGAGAACCTACAAAAGACCCCCCTACGGCAAGATTTATCAAGATGTAAAAGGGTTTGTTAAATACCCATTGTCCAGTTACATCGGCTGGTGTAATTTGATTGTAGAGTACATCGTCCACGTAAAAGTTTATGTATTCCGGACCCCACTCTATTCCAAAAATGTGGAAACCAGTGTCAAAGCGGTCGTTTTCCAAAGTGTACTCTTTGGATATGGCATCTCCCCCTGAGTACCCAGGGCCATGTACACTGCCTATCAGTAGGGAAGGATTTTGTCCACGATATTCCATGATATCTATTTCTCCAGCTCCTGGCCAGGGGTTTTCATCTATGTCTGCCCCAAGCATCCAAAAGGCTGGCCAGATGCCCTGTCCATAAGGCAAGCGAATTCGCGCTTCAAAGCGACCGTATCGCTGCTCAAACAAATCCTTGGTCAAAAGCCTGGCCGAGGTATAGGAAGAGCCTTCAAAGGATTCTTCTTGTGCCTTTATCAGCAATATGCCGTTGACTACTTCTACATTTTCGGGTCGGTCCGTATAGTACTGCAACTCGTTGTTGCCCCATCCATTTTCCCCGGTTCCTATATCAAAGCCCCAGAGCGTGCTATCGGGAGCCCCGTCGGTACTGAACTCATCGAACATGACCAGTTGGGTGAAATTCGTCACGGTTTGGGTATCATCGGTAGCGCAACCAAGCATCAAAAAGAATAGCATGGCTAAAAGGGAGCTCATAAGCAACCTTTTAGAATTCCTTTGCTGCACTGTTCGTTTTTTATTTTCTCTTTTCATTTTACTATTTCTTTAATTTTTTATCGTCGTTGTCTTATTCTGTGTAGAAATATATATTGTCCATAATAAAATTGGGACCACCGGTTAATATGAGAGCTCCCAAATTATTTTTTTGAGTAGCAATATCTCCACCAAGAGGGATATCAAATGATGTCCATTGACCCACGGTCAAACCAGTTAGATCAAACCTGAAATCTTTATCATCGGCTATGGGGAATCCTGTGTTGGGATCTGTTTCTATCATTTGATTGGCTCCAACATCCCTGATCTGAATGCCAACTTCGGTTCCTGCTTGCTGTACATATACATCAACATGCAAAAATGTTAACGCAGTGGCATCTACGGTGTTCTCAAAAAGAATCCCGGTAAAATTGTTGTTGGAGTAAACCAAGACGTCATTACCATTGGCCGAAGCGACCGTGGTCTCTGTCGTAGAACCGCCAAAACCTGGTGTAAAATTGCTTTCCGTATCATTGACATACGTATTGCTAAAGATGGATTTTACGTTGGCTTGGGGCAAGGTGGGATCCGGGGCAGCTTGTAAAGTTCCGCTCGATGTTATCGTTATTGAGCCGTTTGCCGACACGCCGCCCAATACCGCGGTTATTTCAGCAGTGCCTTCCCCTATAACTGAAATCTCTCCTAGTTCGCTTACTCTGGCTACCTCAATATCCGAAGACGTAAAATCGAAGTAAGATGGTGCGACTGTGGCGGTTCGGTTGACCCCGTTGTCGAGGTTAAAGGTTTGTGTGAGACCGGTTATTGTAACAGTGGAACCAGTAAACGTCTGTTCCGTAAGATCTTGCCCGGAAAAGATGGCCGGACTGGGTTGTGCAACCGTACCCAGTTTTTCAAACTTGATCTCGTCGAACAATAAGGTATAGCCGCCCTCGTCACCTGCAAACGATGCGCCTTCGGCCAACCAGAATAACCCAGTTTCACTGATTAATTTTGAGGCATCCGGAATAGGGATTACATATTTTTCCCATCTGGTGCTCACCTCCAAATTATTGAGCGTTACCTGAAATTTGTTATTTGTGCTGCCGTCAATACCAAAACCGATGGCATCAATAGCTGCTGCTTGGGATGCTTTTGCATAAAAGGTAAGCGCATCAAAACTGGTAAGATTTCTGTTTGCGGTGGTATTAAATGTAGCCCCTACAAAACCGTTTCCGAAGGAAGGGACATCAAATCGCATGGCGGAACTTCCTGAAAATACGTCTTCCGTTTCTACACTGAATGCTTCTGGATCTGCTCCCGCATCCACAAATGGAAAGTAATCCAAACCTGAAGAAAAGGCATCAATAAAAACATCACCATTTGGAGGGAATGTAGCAAACACCACCTCATCCGAAAAATCTCTTTCACAACTTGAAAAAAAAGTAATTCCCAAGCTCAAAAGCAGTAAAAATTGTAAGTTGATATATTTAGTATTTTTCATTTTTTCTTCTTTTTTATTTGCCTATATTGATATGTACATACGTCATAATTTCCCACTCGCTACCATTGTCAAATCCGACTGGGCTTACAAAAGGCTCATTTGAGAATTCAGCACCTTCGTTGGGTAAGTACCGAGGCGAAAACTCGTTCAACGATCGCCATATACCACGTATACCTACCTGTGTACTGGGCAAAATAAACCAGTCAGGTTTTCCAAGCGTGGTAGAGATATCCAACATCAATTGCAGCGGGAAAGTAAGGTTGAAATCCCGGTGGTAATCGAAAGGCCCCCAGTCATTAACCTTTACATGAGTTCTTAGTTTTACATTCTTGTGAATAGCTCTGATATCTGCTCCAAAACGCTTTATCAATCGATCACTATCTCCATTGGCTTGCCCATTTCCGTAGTAGAAATTTCCAATGAGCCCTAAATCTGGACCAAGTTTGGACACCATTCGGGAATGGACCTCCCAAAGATCTTCTGCCGGAACTGAGGTAGGGAACGCAAAAAATTGCCTATTTGCCAAAAATCCAATACGTGCGTCCATGGTAGTTGGAAGATGACGATACACAAACCCTAAATTCATAGCGAACTTAGCATCTTCGGCTCTATCATTGTCCCACTCATACATCCATGTACCTGGTGTTGGGTCGAAAGTAATAAGTAACTCCCCTGCAGTGGTTTCCCTATTGGCCCGTACAGAAAAGGGATCATCAATAATATTTCTTAACCTGCCTGGCCCTTGTACGTCTTGTGGTATAGCATCAACCAGTGGTTGTTGCCACATAAAATTAGGTGCAATTTGAAACTTGCCTGTAGCGAATGTAAATCCGGATAAAACACTGACCACGTTACCACTACCTGTATCCTTAAGTTTCCACCCTGTGAAGGTCAACGTCTGATCGACGCCACCATTGGCAATTAGACCCATAGCCGAGGTTTGACCATACCAGTTGAATTTTCCTCCTTCATAGGTGACTTTAAATTTACCTCCCCAATTGTCGCTCGACTGAATTCTATCTTCAAAGACTACATAATTCCCAGGTGTACCCCTTACATCTTGAAAAGAAATACCATTCTGCGGACTACCTGCCCATATGCCCCCCAACTCAAAGCCAACTTTACCAAACTCCCGCTCAATCGCAAGGGAAGCTCTTTCGGTGGGCCATGGTGGAATTACACCACTACGTACTTGGTTGACATCCAAAACCCGTCTTCCGTTTTCATCCAGAACAACGTTAGTTTCAAAATCACGGTGATAGATTCCGGTCACATCGAATTTTCCAATATGCCTTTTATACTTGAAAAGCATGGTAGGGTTTGCGCCCCACCATAATTGAGGGCCAACTGCAGCCTTTAAACCTTTTAACACGCCTTTACCGTCAATTTCCATTCCTAATATTTCACCATTGTAAATATCAAGGTTCGGACCATAGTTGGCTTCCGGATAGAAACCAAAGAAATCCCCTTCATATCCCCAATGGTAATGACCGGTTCTATAGAAGCCTCGCAAATCGAACTCCTTTGCGTTCCACTCAAATTCTGCTTGATAGACCCGAATTCTATTTACATCTGAAACAATTACATCTCCTTGGTCGGTACTCACATCAATCGGACGGGAGTTATTCTCATAAAAAATCTCATTGATTGGGTTTTGTGCTACATTCCCGACAACGTTAACATTAACCTCTGCTCTCATGTTAGGAGCCGGATTTCCTTCCACGCCAATGAAGTAAGACTGTAGATGGTCAAATCCTAGTTGATTGGGAAATGTATTGGGATCATCTGGATCAGGAGTATCCGGTGTGGTAATAAGACTACCGCCTGTACTAAAGGTTGCGAACTTAGCTTGAAGATTACTTATTCTGAGCAAGTTACTTTGCTCTCCTTGCAAAGCTGCCTTGTCACCGCGAGCTTTAAGTACTGCATCCATCAACTGAATATTGTTAAAATGATTTGTTACAAAATCCAGATCTACACCTTCGTAATAGGGATTCAATTGATGCGCCTCCTTTAATGCATAATAGGCTGCGCGTGGATAAAGGTCGTAGAGGCCTCTGGGGTTTGTAGCACCTTTGGCGCAAATCCCAAACCATTCCTCGTTCATGTTGTTGACCCCTTCAGCTGCTAGATCTCTTGCATAACCTCCATTGGACCAAGAAGCGTTGTTATCATGTACATCCGCATTTTTTCTATCATCAAAACCGAACTTCCACCAGCCGTCACTAAACTGAAAGGTAAATCCTCCAATTGAATTTCCTACCTTGCCTACACCTGCCGCATTCTCATAGATTTCTTTCCAGTTTCCAACCATATAATACGCCTGCGAATATTGGTCTTCCTTATTTTCGACGGCATTAAATGCATCTGCTCCGAACTCGGTAAACATTATGGGCTTGTTCAATTTGTCCTTTACGACTTGAAACATGTCCCCGAAAGAAAGTCCGCGATAGGTATTGGTTCCGTAGATATCCACATCTTTGCATTCCTCTGCCACAATATCAATGAACAATACGTCACCATTACATATGGCTACGGGGTGTGAAGCGTCCATGGCCTTCATTTTTTTAGCGGCCTCGTTCATCAACCTATACATGGGCCTTCCGCGGCTTTCCCCTATAAACTGTATTCTTCCTTCATCATCTGGAAAATCTTCCGTTTCTGCTCCTGCCCAGAATAGACCATAATTGTTCTCATTTCCTAAAAGGTACATTAGAAGCCCAGGGGTATTTTTATAACCATTAACCAATTCTTCCATTTCAGACATCAAAAACTCTTGGGTTGTAGGATCATCATAAATAGTTACAGGAGTCCAAACACCATCCAATGTCAAGCCATATCGCCCAAAGGAATGGTTGAGCATCGTATAAATACCGTAGTTTTCATAGATGTATTGAATCCATTTAGCAGGGACACCGGTGTATTGTCGGATGACATTGACGTTCATGTTTTTAAGAAGCGACATCTCCGTGTCCAATCCAGCCTTGATGACATCATCAGGCTTTTTCCAAAAAGCAGCGTTCACGGTGTTGGTTCCAATGGGAATATAATCCCAATTCATCCCATTGATCATGAAATCCTTGCCGTTGACAACCAATTTCATGCCCCCCTCATGCTCTACGACTGCTACCTTGTCGGCCTGGGCATATAACCCCGTCGCAAATAAAAAAAGCAGTAATCTCAATACATAGTTTTTCATAGTAATGTTTAGTTTTAGTTGATCTCTTGTAAGTAGGAGGCTCCCTGGTTAAGGGAGAAGGAAACTTGGGGTCCTTTTTAAGCGAGCTCCAACGAATTCCAGAATGCTGTTCCAATGGAAAGCAATACGGTACTAAATGTTGGCGTCCGTTCTAGGAGGGTTAAACTTATCTTAAATAAATAGGAAGTCCTTAAAAAATACCTCAACAAAAAATATACATGTCAAAAAAAAGCACAATTTTTTGCCATATCGTTAAAACCCCCTGTGTTTCTGGGCTTTTCCAGATAATGAGAACCAAGGCGATTTTATTGGAATTTGGACTTGTATAGGTAATGTTGAGGTGGCTGGCGGTGTTTGTATAGGAAATTATAGCTTAAGGATATAATTCACCAGGTTGTCATCATGCGATAAATCCATTTTTTTGCGAAGTCTGTACCGTTTAATCTCCACACTGCGGGCCGATATGCTCAGTAATGGAGCTATTTCCTTGGAGGATAAATTCAGTCGTAGGTAGGCGCATAACCTAATATCGTTGGGCGATAGATTGGGGTGCGCTTTTTTTAATTTCCTTAAAAACTTTCTGTCCGCGTTGTTGAAGGCTTCCTTGAACAACTCCCAGTCATCGTTTTGTTTCAAGCTCTGGTCAATAATGTTGATAATGGGTCTTACGGAGTCCTTGTCATCTACCTTGGAAACAAGTTGTTCCTTCACTTTGGAGAGCAATTCGTTCTTTTTTATAATGCTGAGGGTGGAAGCCGCCAATTCATTGCTCTTACTCTTAAATTCCTCTTTCAGTTGTTCGTTTTTGATCTTAATGATTTCCTTTTCGTTCTGCGCTTTGGCCAGCTCCATGTCGCGCTTATTTTTTTCAATAAGCTTTCTCTGGCGCTTGTGGTAGTAGCGTCTATAGGAATTGTGAATGAGAATGGATCCCAGGATCGCTGCAAACAGATAAAGGGTCAAGAGCAGGTTGGAAATGTACCAGGGCCTCGCAATTTTAAATGTGTAGGTGGCTACGTTGCTGGATGCTTTATCGCCAATTTTGGCTCTTACGTTAAAGGTATATTCCCCTGGGGGGAGGTTTTCGAAAGAGGCAGAGGACTCCTCGGACCAATCGCTCCAATTCCTGTAGATGCCCAAAAGTTGAAATTGGTAGTTGGGTTTTACGAATTTATTGTAGTCTGCGGCGTAGAAAGAGATTTCCAGATTGTTTTCATGGCTTTGGAAGTCGCCCTCGGACTGCTTGCTGAGCAAGTTCCCCTCATTTTTAGTGGTGTTTTTACCAGCTGTTCGAATAGCTCCCAGGGCCACACGAAAATCCGGTTCATGGAAATCTTCGATAGCGATAGTGACATATCCGGAAGTAGTGCCGAACAAATACCGTTGATCATCCCCATGTGGAGCAACACTTTCATATCCTACAATACCATTACGTACATTTTCGGTCAGGGGAATGGAGCGACGAATAGGTGTGTTGGCCAGACTTCCCCTGGACAGATAGCTGATATTATCGTTGGTGAACACCCATAGGTGATCGTTTTCCAAATCGCTTACCAGCTTGCCCGAAACATATTGATCTTCCGTATAAAGCGTGCTTAAAATACTATCCCTAACAAATTTTTTGCCGATTTTGTCATATTTTAAAACCCCCTTTTTATAGGCATATAGAATCTCTCCTCGGTAGTTGACCATCCCAGAATTAGCGCCTTTTAACGATGGATCTACGCGTACTTTTTTCGCAGAGGAAAATGTACTGTCCACCGTTACGGTGAAAATACCCTTATACTCGTGGTTAACGAAGATATTTCCTTCCAGTATTTCAAAATATCTGGAGGAATGGTCAAACCCCTCTATCTTGTTCCTAAGGCGCCACCCGGTATCCCGTTTTTCCAAAACATACAGGCCGTCATAATTTCCTTGTAAGAGAAGATTTGGACTTTCGCTTAGGGCAGCTACTCTCCAGGTGCCTGGAACGGCTGCTATTTTTTTTGCCCGATTTTCCTTTATACTAAAGGTACCTGTATGATGACTGCAGAATAAGGTTTCCCCGATTACATCCAGGGACCAAACCTGACCTTGGGTGCCTTGAATTAGTTTAAAATCCCAATCGCTATCATGGGTTTTATAAAAAAGACCTTGATTTGTTCCCAAATACAGGTAGTTATCCAACTTAATAGCGGCATATACACTTCCGACGACCCCTTTGTTGTCATGATATACCTTGATTGGTGATCTAAGGTTGAGATAGCTTATGCCATTATCAAGGCCAAGCCACAGGTTGTTGTCAAAATCTTCATATAGGGATAAGACCGTATTATTCCGTAATCCCTTTATTTGATCGATATGGTACAAGGCATTTCCATTTTGATCCAAATGGATCAGACCATGGGATATGGTACCCAGCGCAAAGCTATTGTCCTGCAATTGCAAACCACTGTACACACTTACTTCTGACAATAGGGTGTCCGCTGTTGTGGCCCATTTGTTGACCAAGGGACCGCTGACCAAATAAAAACCATTGTGCCGGGTAAGTATCAATAGATCAGCACCGCGGCGAAATATGTTGATGACCTCATCTTCTTTAAAAGGTGTTGCATCATAGACCAGGACGTCTTTGCCCTTCTCTATTTTGAAGATTCCTTTATCGAGTCTTTGAAAATAAATGTCCTGATCCAGCTTAAATACTTTGGGGACGGAGGTATCAGCCTCGATAAGATTTACCGAATTGCTCCGGAGATCATATATATAAATGCGATTGAGGGATTGAAAAACAATCCATTTATCCATATCGAGGATATTCCAGAATTCCTCATCCTGGATAAGACCGGTTTTCATTTTTTCGGACAGGGAAGTGTATTGCAAGATTCCGAAATCATCTTTTTGCCAAAAACCAAATTCCATGTAGCAACCTGTGTATATTTTGTCCCCAACCACCTTTACGGACCTAATTATACTCTCATTCGGCGAGGGAAACAATGTCCATTTAGCTCCATTGAACTCCAAAAGCCCCTTGTTGTTGGCCACATAAATTACCTTATCCTCTGATTGCGAGATCGACCAATTTTGACTTTCGGCCTTATATTCCGAGGCAGCGTAATTTTGAATAGGGGGCAGTTCTTGGCAAAAAAGCCCAAGGGAGAGAAGCATTAAAAAAGGTACAACAATCTTCAACAGAATAGGTTTACCGCTAACGTATTCTAAATATATGCAATTTTATAGTAGGTGCTTGCTTACGAAAACGAATAGCACCCACCTTGGAAACCTTTATACAAGGGATGTGTGAGGGGTTTCATACATAGATTGCCCCTAAGGCTATCCAAAAAAACCAATTTTTTAGCACATGCTATCTTAACCCGCGGCATACGGTGAGCAGCGCAATTTAGAAAAGTGGGAGAGGAGGAGGGTATTTTTTTCCAGGACTAATGGGGCAATCTATGCTTTACCACGCCGTACACAAAGGTTCCCAATACTGCCGCCGCAATGACGATGAGCATACTAAAGACCCCTGTGCCCACAAGGATGTACATGGGTCCCGGGCAAGCTCCTGCCAGGGCCCAGCCCAGCCCAAAAATAGATCCCCCGATAAGATATCGGAGAAAACCACGGTCCTTTGGAGGGACCTGTATTTCTTTCCCTTCGATACTTTTTAATTTTGATTTTTTGGTCACCCATAATATCAGAACGCCCAGAAGTACGGCAGAACCTATGATACCGTACATATGAAAGGACTGAAATTTGAACATTTCAAAGATCCGGTACCAGGAGACCGCCTCTGACTTTACCAGGACAATTCCAAAAAATACGCCTACAAGTAAAAATTTCAAATACTTCATACTAAAAAATTAAGGGCAATAAAAAATGGGTCATTACAAGTCCCCCAATAAAGAATCCGACAACGGCTACCAAGGAAGGTCGTTGTAGGCTGCTCAGGCCTGTTATCGCGTGGCCAGAGGTGCAACCCCCGGCATAGCGGGTACCAAAGCCTACCAAAAACCCGGCCCCCACCAAAATCGCAAGGCCTTTTATACTGAGCACGTTCTCCCAGCTGTAGATTTCTGCAGGTAACAGCGTTTCCCCGATTCGGGAAAAGCCCAACTGGCCCAAATCCGTTATGGTTTTAGGGTTTAAGGCAATTGTGGAATGATCAGATAAAAATTGCACGGCGATAAACCCGCCTACGATGGCACCGAGTACCACAATCAGATTCCACCGATGTGATTTCCAATCAAACTTGAAAAAATCGGCATATTTGCCCGCCCCGGCCATACTGCATAAGGTTTTTAGGTTGGAAGACATGCCAAAGGTCTTTCCAAAGTAGACTAGGACAAAGAGGACCAGGGCCAACAAGGGGCCCGAAACATACCAAGGCCAGGGCCTTAACAGATATTCCATAGGATTATTTTTTTGCAAAGATAATGGAACGGCCCAATACCTCTGTAATCAAAGTTGCAGTGGGTATGGGAAAAGGATGTACGGTAATTTAAGGACTCTCAGTTTACAATGCGCCGTTCATAAACGAAACTCTGAAAACCCGGGAGGTCCTGACCTACTTGAGCCACTAGGCGTGCACCGTCATTTTCAATTTGTAAAGTTGTTAAAACTGGATCTCCCGAAAAGGTAATCGTTGTTTCGTTGGCGAACCAGGTGCCGGTGGCGGTGGTGCTATCCGTACAATCTATCTCAAAGTCGTCCCCGGTAATGGGCGTTACCGCCAAATTTACCTGTTCAAAGGTCCATACCAGGTCACCATCTATCAAAAGCGTGCCCGTAAGACAATCCAATTCATCCAATAAATTGGTAGAAGCCGTGCCGTCCTCGTTTAAATCCTGGGCCGGACTAACATTCACCTCTACGAGATCAAAGAGACCGATCGGGTCAAAATTGGGTGGTGGTAGCGCCGGTTCATCGGAACTGACGTCGCAGGCCACAACCAACACCATCAGGGCAAGAATCCCAAAAGATTTTCTAATAGCTGTCATAACAATACAATTTTTCCGAATATTATAGATTTTTTGGTAGAAGTAAAAATATATGGGGGTTTAATTTCAAATACCTCCCAATTTTAAGAGAATTTTGATGGGATGGACCATATTATGTGAAATAAGGGTTCAGGAGGCGCATGAGGGATTTGATTTGCCGTAGGGCATTTTGGTTTTTGACCCTGTCCGGCACTGATATTGCGGTTAAACCGGGTTGGGACCCGACTCTTCAATGGTATACAGGTTTATATTCTTGCCGTTATTTAAGACGGGTATACGGGCAACGTGTTTGGTTTGGTAGATCACGGGTAGCGAGACGAGTTCCAACAGTTGGTTTGATACCAAAATATCGAACCCCTGCTTACGGCACTCCTTTTCCATATGGGCCGTTTCGTATAGGGCTTCCCCATGAAAAACGATCTGACTTTTAACATCGCCTACTTCACCCCGAATTACCTTCCCCAAATGAATGCTCGCCCCAAATTCCGGAATATGGCTGTACTTGACCAGGTACTTTTCCTTTTGCCTTTCAATTTCGTTTTTGATGTAAAAATAACATCGAATACAGTTGGCATTTTTAAGCCCCTTTTTAACGGACCAACTGATGACCACTTGATCACCCACATATCTGTAGATTTCGCCGGAGACCCCTAAAATACATTGGGTTACGTCTGAATAGAATTCTTTTAGAAAAGTATAATACCCCAATGAACCCATTTCTTCGGCCAATTGGGTAGAAGATTTCTGATCCAAGAACATAAAAATCCGTTCTTCTTCACAAGGAAAATGATATTTGCCCGTCAGGAAATTCAGGAACACCCCTTGCCCCATTTTTCTGCTTATCTCCCTAGTAAAGATTATTGCGCTGACCGAAAGGAGGCTGTACAGTACAATTACCTTGAAATCCCCGTCATACAAAAAGGTCTGAAAACGGGCCGATTTAAAATTTTCATACATGCCCACGCCGTAGTACCAGGCTTCGTTGAAGTTCATGAGTACCAAAATCAAGAAAATAAAAAGGAAAAAGTAGCTTGTAGATTTCACCAAAACGGTGCTTATGAATGAAGAGCGAAGCTTCATGGGTCCCAAAAGGTATAGTTCAAATAAGGCCACTAGGACGCCGCCCAATATCCCGATGGAAATCCCGTTGATAAGGGCAATTGGACTGTCCATGCTGCCAGCGCATAGGGGGTACAAAAGCCCTAATAGGAATCCCGCTATGGTAATATAGCGTACGGTTCTTTGGTTCCTTTTTTTACTGGCGTCGAATTTCATAGCGCGTATAGATCGGTTAAAGGTTTTTCCTTTATCACGTAAAGTTCCATAGGCTCCTTCTTTCCCTTTAACTTGATTTCCCCGCAGGAAGCGGGTTCATAAATGGGTGGAAGACCCAGTCTGTTTTTTAGATGGGCAGAAAGGATCAGTTCCTGCTCCAATAGCTCACATTGGCCCTGTATCCTGGAGGTGGTGTTCATTACGTCCCCAAAATAGACTACAGGACTCTTAATTTCCCCGAGTTCTCCCTGAATGACATTTCCAATATGATAGCCTGCCGCTAATTTTGGCACAAAACCATAAGTATGGTAGTAGTGCTCCCTGTTTTCCCATATTCTTTTTTTTGCTTCGTAAAACGTACGGATACAGTTTGCATTGGGAACACCTTCCCTGGGCGTCCAGGAAACTACCACAAGGTCATCAACGTACTCATAAATGCTTCCCCTGTGCTCAAGAATCGGCTCAGTGATGTCGTGGAAAAAGTCCTTGATAAATCTATGAAAGTCCAGTCCCAGGACCTTGTTTGCGATTTGATCCGAATGGCGGACACTTAAAAACATAAAGACCCGTTCGATCTCCTTGGGCTTGTAGTACTTTCCGGTAATCATCCCCCACATCACATCCTTTCCTATTTTTCGGCTCATCAGGATACTAAAGTTGATAATAAACGCAAATACAACGGTGTAGACAATGGCTACATTAAAATCCTGTTGGAAAATGTAATATTGGAATTCCTCGCTGACCAAGACCTCCTTAAAGCCCATATCCTGGCGAATCATTCGGGATACAAGTAAAACCAAAAAGACGATTACGGTGATGAATGCGATATACAGTGCAGTGCGAATCCCCACGAGGTACAAAAATTTTAACCTTCTGCCCCTTTTGGTGAATACGTAGAATTCCAAATAGGAAATAAGACCGCCTACCAAGATTCCTATGATTATGGTGTTTATATGCGGATATAAGACCTGGTACCCATCTGAGAAAGAGGAATATACAAACCCTAGAATAGCCCCAACAAGGATAATGCGCACTATGGCCCTTCTTCTCCTTTTTTGGCTTATTGTGGATGGCATATGTGGTACTTAAATGCTTATAAAGCGGCTTTTTCGGATTCCTTTGCGTAGGGGGAGTAGGTAATTTAGGATTATTTTTTCAGTTTTTGGCATATTTTATCATGTGCTAACATGATTCCAAATCCAGTATCCCGTTGTTTTACCATTTTGAGCGAAGGACAAAGTTTTTCAGGGTTGAAAAACGGATATACCGCATAGGAACTTAAAAAGGCAAGGTGTTTCTGGCATCGGAATGGTTTTCATGGTATACATACGAGACTCTGCAACAAAGAGGATAGAGGTAATTTTAGGCTAAAACCGCGAAACTTAAATTTTGTACACATTTTCTTTTTCCGACATGCTCCTAAAATAATTAAAATGTGCAACGGTACTGGGTTTTAAAATATTGGCAATACTGTAAAAAATGGCATTTATCATGCAATATGCCCCTACCATGCTACCAAAATAGAAACTATTGGTACTGTTTATGAAAATGTGGTGATCACTATATTCCAAGAGCGGGGATAGGCTACTGTCCACTATGGAAATGGTTGTGGCTTTTCGCTCTTCTTTGGCAAATTTTAAGGCGTTAATGGTCTGATTCTGGCATTTGTCCAAGCAAATTGCGACCACGACATCGTCCTGGGAGAAATGGGCCATATTAAGGAAAAGTTCCCCATGATATTCCGTACTGGCATGGATTTGGGGAACAGCCGAACGGCAAATGCGTTCCATATAGTTTGCCACCATACCAATATGGCCCAAACCAATGATATAGGTTTGCTTGGAGCCAATAATTGCGTTCGCAATGTTTTCAATGGTGATAAAGTCAATGGTGTCGTACGTTTTTTGCAACATCATTATATCGCCCAGAATGGCGTCTTGCGCTACTTTTTGAGGGTTGGAGTGCGCCTTTACTTCCTTGATCATTCCGCTAAAAATGGAGTCTACCCTTGTAAGCTGTACTTCTTCCTTTAATAGCTCCTTAAGTTCGTAAAAGCCATTGAGCCCAATGGATTTGCACGCTTTGACCACGGTAGCCGGATTTATTCCAAGTTTGTCTCCAAGTTCTTCCATTCGCATTAAAACGACTTTATCGGGATAATCCAATGCGTACTGAATAACCAATCTCCTTTTCTTCGGAAGTCCGGCCAGGTCTATGTCCTTTAATGCTTTCATAGGTTGCAATAAACGAAATTTTTCACACAATTTAATAAAAAAACATTACCAATATTGCTTTTGTAAAAATAACACTATGAATATTGTTAATCAAATATTTTTTTTTATTTTCATCTAATCAAAGTCTGTTACTCCACTAACGGACCCAGTAAGAAACCACAGTTTCTTTAAACCGACCTTCATGATTACATCGCTTATGGTGTGCAAAATGAAATAATACAGCAAAATATGTCCAATAACAGGTGGAGCAATAAACTCTCCTTTATCATAACAACGTCGGCTTTCGCTATTGGTTTGGGCAATATTTGGCGCTTTCCTTATATAGCGGGTGAAGGAGGCGGTGGTGCTTTTTTGTTGGTATATCTGATACTTATGTTATTGGTGGGCCTCCCTATTTTAACGTTGGAGATCGCCCTGGGACGCATGGCCAAAAGCACGGTGTTGATAGGCTTGGGAAGATTGAGCCAAAAACCCATGTGGAATGGCTTGGGATGGCTGGCCGCTATTTCCTGTTTACTGATCATGAGCTTTTACGTCATGATCATGGCATGGATTGTAATCTATCTTGTTGAATGCCTGTCTGGAAATATAACCGCTCTACCGGCAAGTGAGGTCCCGGGACATTTTGATGGTATTGCATCGCAACTGGTACTGGTAACTTTGGTTGTCCTAGGGATTTTATCGGCGGCATTCTTTGTGGTAAGACAAGGCTTGCACGCCGGCCTTGAAAGATATACCAAGCTCATGATGTTGGGACTTTTAATGATCATTGTTGGTCTGGTGATCTGGGCAGGGACATTGGAAGAAGCGGTAAAGGGGTATCAATGGTTGTTGATGCCAGATTTTTCCAAACTGAATTTTAAAATGGTGATGAGCGCTTTGGGGCAGTTGTTTTTCTCCATTGGCGTGGGCATGTCGGTGGCTTTTGTTTTTGGCAGTTACACAGACAAGAAGGAAAATCTAATAAGCAGTACCCTGTGGATCGTAATTGCCGACACTTTTTTCGCGATACTTGCCGGGTTAATGCTCTTCCCAGCGATTTTTAGTTTTGGACTTTCCCCGGATTCCGGGCCCAGTTTAATTTTTGTTACCATGGCCTCCGTCTTTAACAAATTGGAATACGGTAGGACAGTGGGGACCATTTTCTTCTTGCTGCTGTTCTTGGCAGGATTTACTACCTTGATATCATGTGTCCAAGGATTGAAGGATAGCGTCAAGGATAGATTCGGGTTTTCCCATATAAACGGTTCGGCTTTGGTCATCTGTATTATAGGACTATGTGCTATCCCGGTTGTTTTTTCCTATTCGGGAGATCCCATACTCATTTTTGGAAGAACCATTTTTAATTTTTTGGACTTTTTGACCACTACCGTTTTATTACCGTTGGGCGGGTTGCTTATGGTATGGTTTGCCGGTAGGGTCGTGGGTTTCGATAAACTCAGGGCGCAGTTGTTGTTCGGTACTAAAAATGTGAGAATACATGGGTATTGGAAGTTTGTACTGTTATGGGTATTGCCCATTTTGATTTTGGTTATTTTACTGAACGGCCTGTTGGGCAATTAATTTGTAAATGTTACAGATGAAACGGGAACACCGAGACATCCAGAAGACCATAGCCATCCTAAAGGATTTGGTGGCGTTTTCCGTTTTGGGCGGTGACAGTAATTTGTCCATTGCGGGTTATATCATTGACTATTTGGAGGAAAACCAAATTAGCTTTCATAAAGTAATGAATGACAGGGGAAACAAAATGTCGGTTCATTGTCGTATTGGACCTGCACGTGATGGTGGTGTAGTGCTTTCGGGGCATATGGATGTTGTTACCACGGAAGGACAACATTGGACAAGGCCAGAATTTACACTTACTAGGGAAGAGGGAAGATTGTATGGCAGGGGAACAACGGATATGAAGGGCTTTTTGGCTTGCTGTCTGGCCATGGTTCCGACCCTAAAGAAAAAAACACTGGTCAAACCTATATATTTTGCCTTTTCCTATGATGAGGAGATTGGCTGTTTGGCGGGCCCAGATTTGATACGGGACATGAAGAGAGCGTATGTCGAAAGACCTGCATTTGCCATCATTGGGGAACCCACCTCCATGCGGACCATTACGGCAGAAAAAGGGGTGGCCTTTTTTGAGACCGAAGTGGTCAGCACTGCGGCCCATAGTTCGCAAGTTAGAAACAGTTTAAGCGCTATCGAGGAAACAACCTATTTAATTCAATGGTTATTGAAAAAAATGGATGACTTTATCGACGAGGGAAATGTAGACCCCCGTTTTGACCCTTCCCATACAACCATACATATTGGAAAAATTCGCGGCGGTACGGCCACGAATATCGTAGCCGATCATTGTCTGTTTGAATGGGATATCAGAAATATACCAAAGGATTCCATTGAAAAGATAAAAGAATCCTTTGAAGTATTTTGCATGCAACGAATTGCCAAAAACAAAACCGTATTTCCGGATTTCAATATTAGAACAACGGCCAACTTCCCCATTGTACCCGGTTTGGATACCCCCCTAAATGAAGAAATAGTGGCATTGGTAAATGGACTTACCCATTCCAAAGCGCCGGGAACTGTGGCCTTTGCGTCCGAAGCCGGGCAATTCTCCAAAGAAGGTTTTGAAACCGTTTTATGTGGCCCGGGAGATATGGAACAGGGGCACACCGCGGATGAATATATAGAGGTGACGCAGCTCAATACATGCCTCTATTTTTTGGACAGACTGGCAGATTGGGCCAAAATGGAGCATAAACACGAACAGAAGAATGAAAAAGTATGATGTTTTAGTTGTTGGCGGTGGAATATATGGCATTACGGCAGCGGTTGAGCTGGCGCAAAGAAGGTATTCCGTTGGCTTGATCAATCCGGATACCATTCCGCACCATTTGGCAGCCTCCACGGACGTAACTAAGGCTGTCCGTATGGAATACGGATCGGACAGGGAATATTTTCAGATGGTTGAACTTGCCATTGGGAAATGGTTGGAATGGAATGACCTCTTTAGGGAAAAGCTCTATCATGAGGTAGGTTTTTTAATGTTGTGCAAGGACAAAATTGAAAGTGATAGGCATACTTTCGAAAAACATAGTTACAAAAACCTATTGGAAGCGGGATACGCTCCAGATCGCTTGGATGCCGACGGCATAAAAAGGCGCTTTCCGGCAGTGAATACAGCAGAATATATCGATGCTAGTTTTAATGCCAAAGCAGGTTATGTGGAGTCTGGTTTGGCGGTACAAAAACTGGCAGAGTATGCTCGGACCTTGGGTGTTGCCATACATGAAGGTCAAACTGCGGAAAGTTTACTGGTGACCAAGGGTGTGCTTCAAGGGGTAAAGACCAAAGAAGGTGAAACCTTTCAATGTGGTCATGCACTGCTTGCGGCGGGGGTGCATACGCCCTTGCTCCTACCTGAGCTGCAGCCGTATATGAGAACTACCGGACATCCGGTTTTTTGGCTTAGACCCAAGGACATCACCAACTTTGTACCTCCTAAATTTTCGGTATTCACCGCTGATATTTCCAATTCGGGCTGGTATGGTTTTCCATTTTTGCACAAACAGGGTATCGTTAAAATTGCCAAACATTCCAATGGAAAGGGCATTCACCCAGATGATGATGACAGGCAAATTACAGATGTGGAAGTTGCCGATATGCGCTCGTTTGTAAAAATGACCTTTCCCGAGTTGATTGATGCACCCTTGGTATATACCAGGAGATGTCTTTATATCGATACCTTGGATGGACACTTTTGGATAGACAATCACCCCGAAATAAAGGGGCTATCGATCAGTACGGGAGGAAGCGGCCACGGCCTTAAAATGGGACCGTTACTTGGGCCAATGGCAGCTGATGTAATAGAAGGAAGATCACATCAATTCTCAAAAAGACACCGATGGAGACATCTTACTGGCACGACCGACCAGGTAGAAGAAGCAAGGTATGTAGTTAACAGAAAATTATAACAGTTATGCAAGCAGGTAAAATAATCCAGCAATTTATGGAGGCCTATAACAGAAGGGATGCGGAGGAATACGTTTCTTACATGCATCCAAAATTTACGGCCTATCTTTATGATACGAAGCAAGTGCTATGCTCCAATATTGAAGAGGCACGGAAGATCTATACAAAACGATTTTCCGAAAACCCAAATATATATGTCACCACCTTAAATAGGATCATTAATGATAATGTGGTGGTAGATGCCCAATTTATTGAAGGTTTTGATGGCGGTCAGACCATTTTGGCGACCTCCATTTTTGAGTTGGAGGACAATTTGGTAAAGCGCGCTTCCTTTGTAAGAAGGATCTTGAACAACCTAGAGGAGTTGATGTTTTAAAGTAGGACAACCCAGTCCAAAATAAGGTTCATGTTAAGAAGAACGATATGAAATACGACCGATACCAAGATGAAGAAATTCTAAAGACCCAGATGAAACAGGGGGATGAGAACGCGTATGAATTTTTATACAGGACGTATTACGCGGAATTATGCAGTTATATGTTCGCTATAGGCGGCAATGATGTTCAGGCCGAAGAAATTGCCCAGCAGACTTTTATAAAATTGTGGCGCAAGCGGGACAGACTTTTTATCCATGGAAGCTTAAAAAAATACATTTTCAAGGTAGCGTATCACCAATATATTGACGTAGTCAGGAAGAAAAAAAAGGAACACCAACTTTTGGAAGAATTAAAATATGAAGCGATCATTGAACTGTTGGAAAGCAATCCGGATGGTCTGAATGAAAAACTAGGTATTCTGGAAACAGAGATCAACAAGTTGCCCTTACAATGTAGAAATGTGTTCCTGCTAAGTAAAAAGGACGGATTAAAATATAAAGAGATAGCGGAACAACTGGATATTTCCATTAAAACCGTTGAAAGGCATATGGCAAAAGCACTTAAGAGATTACGCGACCGCTTTGATACCACTACCGACCCCTCACCTGCAATACTCTTTTTGGCCATACATAGAGGGGTGTTCAAGGAGTAAAAACTTCGATTCTTTGAGGATTGGAGGGCTTTTCTGTTAAAATATGGGGAATATAGTGGGGGTATTCCCAAAATTGTACGTCTCTCTGTAAAGAAAACGGTTATTATTCTAAAATGATGCGATCCAATATCAAAAAGATCATTGTAAAATATATGGATTCCGATACCACGGCAGAGGAAGAAGCAATGCTCTTAAAATGGCTGCAATCTGGGGAGAACCGGGAATTTTTTAAAAGATATGTCAAAACGGAATCCCTGATCAAGTCCCAATCCAAAAGATTTGACGAGGACAAAGCGTTTAAGGACTTCCTTTTTCAGATAAGAAAGGGGAAGAGAACGGCAAGAATATCGCGTCTCTTAAAATATACCGCCGTGTTCGTAGGGATTTTACTTATGACAGGTCTGATGGTTTTTAACAACAAGGATGCCGCCCTCCAGATCGACCCCAATGCGGTAACCTTGGAAATTCATTCCAAAAATGTCAGATCAATTTTATTGGAAGGAAGTAGTTCCGTGATACGAGTTGCCGGAAAGGAACTGGGAAGCTTACAACCAGGTAGTTTTATATATTCGGATAAAATTGCGAACAACAAAACACCCTTAAGGCATACCCTCAAAGTTCCTTATGGTAAAAAGTTCCAGGTAACCCTTACCGATGGAACCATTGTTCACCTTAACTCAGGCTCCGTTTTAGGATATCCGGCAAATTTTGAACCTAATGGTAATCGTGAAGTCTATCTTGAGGGAGAGGCTTTTTTTGACGTATCCGAAAATAAGCACAGCCCCTTCATAGTAAACACCCAAGGACTTCAAACCCAGGTTTTTGGAACGGAATTCAACATATCTGCCTATACCGATGATGAGATTGCCGAAGTGGTTCTGGTGGAAGGGGAGGTAGGTGTAAGGAGCCGTCCCAGCGATAAGGGGTGCAATGGGAACTTAACAAGATTGACGCCCAATCAAAAAGCGACCATGGGTTATAAAAAGGAGGGGGGTATTACGGTTTCCAATGTGGACGCCGCTGCATATACCCTTTGGAGGAAAGGAATTTTACGTTTTGAGAGCGATGATATGGTAAGTATCATCAAAAAACTGGAACGCCATTTTAACCTTACAATCGTTAATAATTGTCCTGCCCTGGATACTCGCTTGTTCACCGGCACTTTTGATATTGAAAGTGCAGAGGAAATCCTAGGAGTGATTCAGGCCCATACACCTTTTGCATATACCAAAAGTGATAAAACCATTATTATAAACACAATCGATTAGTACATGTCTATGAAGAAGTTTAAAGAGACCTTAACGAACGGATTAACAACGACTAATTAAACACTCAATGAAAAAAAAATCAACACTACAAAAAGGCTGGACAAACCTAAGAGCAGGCTTGAGCATATTGCTTCTTTTGGTTTTTGCCAATGCCAATGCCAATGTTGCCCCTTGTGGGACCAATGATCTACTATCCCTAAAGCTGGAAGACGTTCAACTTAGACAAGTCTTTGAAGAAATTACAGAAGTAACGGGGTACAAATTTTTTTATGAAATTTCGGAGATAGACCTCGATAAAAAAATTACACTGAAAGCCGATGGAGAGTGCCTTGAAAAGGTGTTGACGGATCTGTTTAAAAGTTCGGAAATGCAGTTTAACATTATTTCCAAGCAGATAGTGATTCGCAAGAAAAGTTTCAATGCAGCTCCCCCCAAAAAGATCAAAAACACAAAGACAACCCCCAAAACGGTGGAACAGGCTTCCATTTCGGGTTCGGTATTGGACGACGGTGGCCTCCCACTGGCCGGTGCAAGTGTTTTGGTAAAGGGAACAGCCATAGGGGTAATTTCGGATGTTGATGGAAACTTTAGCTTGACCCTGCCCTCGGGTTCAACCATTTTGGTAATTAGTTATATTGGGTTTAGGACGCAAGAAGTGGATGTTTCCGGCCAAAGTACCATTACCATAACCATGGCCTCGGACGCGGCTTCCTTGGACGAAGTGGTTGTGGTAGGTTACGGTACACTTTCTAAGAAAAGGATAACAGGTTCGGTCGCTTCCGTGTCCCCGGAGAAGATTGTACAAATACCGGTTTTAACGGCAGAAAGTGCCCTGATAGGTCAGGTAGCGGGGGTCCAGGTTCAGGAAATATCGGGTGAACCGGGTTCTAGCCCCAGCATTAGGGTGCGTGGTTCGGGTTCCATTTCTGCGGGAAACGATCCTTTGTTCGTTATAGACGGCATACCGATCTCCAGAAACCTTACCTCTTCCGGGGCCTTGGGCGGAGTGGCAAGGAGAAGGTCGGCTTTTCAGCCACCACCGGTCAATCCACTGGCGACTTTAAACCCCAATGATATTGCTTCCATTGAAGTGTTAAAGGATGCTTCCGCAGCCGCTATTTATGGATCACGGGGAGGTAACGGAGTGCTGCTCATTACAACAAAGAAGGGCGCTGCCTCCGATAAGGGCGTTTTTTCCTTTAATTCCTTTGTTAGCCTACAAACCGTTGCCAACAAACTTGATTTAATGAATGCTTCGGAATTGATAGATTTTACTAGGGACGCAAGAAACAACAACTATCTTTCCTCAGTGCCCGGAGCATCAATAGATGATCCCATAGGCCCGGGAGATAGGGGCGATACCAATTTTGAAATGCCAGAATCCTTTATCAATTGGGACGGTACGGATACCGATTGGCAAGATCAAATATTCCAGACAGGGGTTACACAGAGTTACAATTTCTCCTATGCCTCCCCAATTCAGAATAAAACGAGTTTTTATGCGTCTGCAGGGTATTTCACCCAGGAAGGTATATTGGAAAAATCACAGTTTGACAGATACAATCTGTTGTTGAACCTTAATTCGCAACTGACCGATAGGTTGAACCTTGATGTTAGGATAGCCCCCACCGTTACGGAGAATCAGAGATTACCGGCCTCGGCACCTTATTTTGCAAGGCCCCCAGGGGTGGTGTATTCGGCCATTGTGCATTCTCCCACGGTACAACCCTTTAATGCGGACGGTACCATAAATCAAACAAATAACCAATCTTTTCTAGGTGGAGGTACCACTACAGCAAGTAATCCCTTGGCGATTATTGAAGCGGTAGACGATAAAATCTTTCAATTTCAAACAAGAGCGGCGCTGGGTCTTTCCTATGAGATACTGCCCGAACTTACCTTCAAGACTTTCGGAAGTACGTATATCAATATATTTGAACAAGATTTTTTTAGGGGCAATTCCTTGCTTTTCAGGAATGCTACCGAGGGAGAATCCTATGCACAGGCCACCTCGTCTACCGAGACCAACTGGCTATGGGAGAATACACTCAACTGGGAAAAGGAGTTCGGAGATCACTTTGTCAATGCGCTAATAGGGTATACCGCCCAAAGGGACAATATTACCATAAAGGAAGTATTGGCAGATAATTTTCTGGATGACCTGGTCACCACAATAAGTGGAGGGCAGGTGTTTGCCGGAAATTCCGTTAGGGAACAATGGACCTTGGCCTCCGCACTGTTCCGGACCAATTACAGCTATAAGGATAAGTATTTGTTTACCGGTACGATCCGTTCGGATAGGTCGTCACGTTTCGGCAGTAACAATCAAACAGGGTATTTCCCTTCCTTCTCAGCGGGATGGCGTGTTAACGAAGAGGATTTCTTAGCCTCATCGGATGTCATTTCGGAGCTAAAATTGCGCTTTAGCTGGGGACAGACCGGAAACTTCGAAATTCCAAATTATGGCGCAATAGGACTGTTGTCTGCCAATAATTACAACCTTGCCGGTAATGAAGTAAACGGTTTGGTACAGTCTACTATTCCCAATCCCGAACTAACCTGGGAAAAGTCCCAGCAAACTAATTTTGGTCTGGAATTGGGATTGTTCAATAACCGGGTATTTTTACTGGCGGATTATTACAATACAAAAACCTCGGACCTCCTGTTAAATGTTAGTATCTCATCAGTTTCGGGATTTCTTACCACCTTGCAGAACCTAGGGGAAGTAGAGAATAAAGGTTTTGAAATAGCCCTGCGTACCAACAACTTTGTTGGTGATTTTTCATGGGACACCGATATTAACCTATCCACGAACTCAAATGAGGTACTTTCCTTAAATGAGAACAACGAACCTATCTTTTCTGCGGGTAGTGCCGGTGTTAGGCACGTTACGCGCGTAGGAGATCCCATAGGCAGCTATTATGGCTACGTTGTGGATGGTATCTATCAGACTCCGGAAGAGATTGCCAGTGCGCCTGTCGATACACAGGCACCCGATCCCTCACCGGGAGATTTCAGATTCAAGGACATCAACGGAGATGGTGAGATTACACCCGACGATAGAACAGTTACCGGAAGTTATTTTCCCGATCTTACCTGGGGTATTAACAATAGATTTAGTTATAAGGGGCTCGATTTAAGTTTCTTGATTCAGGGTATAGAAGGCAATGAAGTACTAAACTTAACATCAAGACATTTAAAGAACGGGGAAGCCAATTTTAATTCCTATGCGGTTTTCAATGATCGATGGCGCTCTCCCACCAATCCTGGAAATGGAAGCATACCGAGAGCAGACAGACAAACCGGAAACCATGGAAACAATAACAGGCCATCTTCCTTTCAAGTAGAGGATGGGTCATTCATCCGGCTGAGAAATGTAACTTTGGGATATTCCATTCCAACAAAAAAGTTGTTCGGTACAAGTGTGGATAAGTTAAGGGTCTATATGACCGGGACCAATCTGTTTACCATTACAGATTATCTGGGATACAATCCGGAGGTCAGCAATATTTCCACAAACAGTCTTACCCCAGGTGAAGATTATGGGGCGTATCCTTTGACCAAATCGTTTACGATGGGTATTAATCTAACCTTTTAAAACAAAACTTAAAAAGATGAAAAATAGAATAATTATACTGTTAGTTATAGTTCTTTTTTGGGGATGCAGCGAAGAGTTTACGGAATTGGCACCTATTTCCAATAGAAATGAAGCAGATTTCTTTAACGATACAAGTGATTTTGTAGCTTCCTTAAATGCCAGCTATGCCGGATTGCAATCTGACAAAGTTTATGGACGGGCGTATTGGACAATGTTCGAGATGCGCGGCGATAATACAGATCAGGGCCCCGATGCCACTGGTCTTGCCAGACAATTTTCAGAAATAAACGCCTTTACCGAAGATCCCCTAAATGAGCAGGTAGGTGCTGCATGGGAGGGATCCTATTTGGTAATTGCCAATTGCAATGTAATTCTCGACAGAATAGATCCGGTGGAAATAGAGACCGGTCTAAAAAATAGGATTATCGGTGAAGCCCTTTTTCTAAGATCCTTAATGTACTATCATTTGGCCGTGGCGTTTGGAAACATTCCCCTTCAATTGACACCTTTTGTCCCCGGGGATGAATTGGTGCAGGTAGATGCTAGTACGATATATGCACAGCTCATCACCGATCTAGAGACGGCAGAGGCCAATTTACCAATAAGTTATTCGGCCGCTGATCTGGGAAGGGCTACCAAAGGCGCGGCGGCCACCCTATTGGCCAAAGTATTGTTGACCGTTGGTCAAAGCGCTGCAGCTGAAACCGTACTAAGACGAATTGTGGATAACTACGGGTACTCTCTTGTGGGCGACTATGCCAATTTATGGGGTACAGCAAATGAGAATAACCAGGAATCCATTTTTGAGGTACAGTATCTAAGTGGCGGAATAGGCCAGGGGAGTGCCTTTTCCAACGAGTTTTCCCCTAGTGCTATATTACAGACCGGACAGGGTTTTGGAAGAAACCGACCCACTGCTACAATGGAGAATGCATATGAGGCGGGAGACCTTAGGTTTACAATATCTATGGGGACTTCCTGGATCAACGAGAACAGTGAGACCGTGATACAAAACTTCGTACGAAAATATGAGAGCGATCCACCCACAGAGAACGACTCCGATATTAATTTTGTTGTTTTTCGCTATGCAGATGTACTGCTTATGTTGGCCGAGGCATTGGGCGAGACGGCCGAGAGTTATGCTTTGATAAACCAGGTAAGAACGCGTGCAGGACTTCCGGACATAGATGCCGCCACCCCAGGAACATTTGAAGAAAAACTGCTTAAGGAAAGACAGGTAGAACTTGCTTTTGAAAACCACCGTTGGGCAGATATCAAAAGATTCGGGGTCGTTGTTCAAAAGCTTACGGAAGCAGAACCGCAAATAGATGCCAGTGCCATTAGAAATCTGTTTTTTATACCGCAGCGCGAAATGGATATCAATACCAATTTTGTACAGAACAGTAATTAATAGTAAACTTGATGGAGTTAGTTTGGTCGGCGCCCGAATCATGAATTTTCCTGCTTACCTTTTTTGAAAAGGCTTTTGCAGCTATTGATTTAATAATGTAACCACACCTTAAATAAAAGATTATGAAAAAATATATTGTTATTATTTGTGTTATTTATGCAGGCTTTGGCCAAGTGCACGGGCAGGAAAACGACGATGCAAAGTTGAACATTATTGCCATTGGGGCACACCCGGACGACTGCGATTCCAAATTTGGTGGTACCGCGGCGCTTTTTGCGAAAATGGGACATAACGTGAAGTTTTTGGCACTTACCAATGGCGATGCGGGTCATCAGAGTATGGGCGGAGGCGTTTTGGCAAAAAGAAGACGCGCCGAGGCAAAAAAAGCCGGGGAAATACTTGGGATCCAATACGACGTACTGGACAACCACGATGCCGAACTTATACCCACCCTTAACGTGAGGCATCAGGTAATCCGGAAAATAAGGGAATGGGACGCCGACATTGTTTTGGGCCTTAGGCCCAACGATTATCACCCTGACCATAGAAATGCGGGAATCGTGGTGCAAGATGCCGCCTATCTGGTAATTGTACCCAATGTAACTCCCGATACCCCACCCTTGAAAAAGAACCCCGTCTTTTTATATATGAAGGATAACTTTAAAAAACCCTACCCCTTTTCCAAGGACATAGCAGTGGTCATCGATGAGGTAATAGATACGAAAGTGGCGGCCTTGGCAGCACATGATTCACAGATGTTCGAGTGGTTGCCCTGGGTCAGCGGTGCAGATATGACACAAATACCTTCGGGAAAGACCGAGAGATTGGCCTGGTTAAAAGAACGTTGGGCAAGGGAAAAAACATGGACCGATAGCGAAAAAGAGGCCATAAAAAAATGGTATCCCAATACGGATATTTCCAAGGTTAAACATGTAGAATTTTTTGAAGTGTGCGAGTATGGAAAGCAGCCCAACGAGGAGGAGATAAAAAAGCTCTTCCCCGTAATAGGGAAAAAGTAACCGTAACATTCAATAATCCTTAATATCCAAAAGCCAGTGACCACTTCAAAAAAGTATTTTCATATCATTGGATTGGTTATGCTGATATTCTTTGTGATATCATTCATAACCAATATCCTTAATTCCATAATTTTTGATGTAAAGAACAGTTTTGACCTGAGTCTTACCCTGACGGGATTATTGCCATTCGCCTTTTTTATAGCGTACGGGGTAATGTCCATTCCTGCAGGGTTTTTATCGGAGAAGTACAGCAGCAAGTCGCTTTTGTTCATGTCCTTTCTGATAATGACCCTTGCCTCGCTGGGATTTGTTTTTTTTCCCGGTTATGTAGTTTTTAGCATAACGTTGTTTGCTTTGGGTTGCTGTATGGCCGTGCTGCAAGTGGTAATCAACCCCATGCTGCGGGTTGCTGGAGGGGAAGAACATTTTGCCTTTAATTCCGTTCTTGCCCAATTGGTATTCGGTCTGGCTTCCTTTGCCAGTCCTTTTCTTTATAAATACTTGGTCAATGAAACATCGGCCACCCAGGGATTGGCCAAGGCACTGAGAAGCCTTGTTCCGGTTAATTTACCCTGGGTTTCCCTATACATTGTATTCTCGTTTATTGCCTTTGTTCTAATGATATCGGTACTGTCCGTAAAATATCCCCGATTTGAAAGACAGGCCGATGAGAAGGCCGGTGACTCAAGGTCCTATTTAGACCTCCTGAAAAACAAATGGACCTTGCTCTATTTTTTTGGCATATTCTGTTATGTGGGGGCCGAACAGGGGATAGGAAATTGGATTTCCCAGTTTCTGTTCGAATACCACGGTTTGGACGCACAGACCATTGGCGCCAATACGGTGGCTTACTTTTGGGCAATGCTTACCGTAGGTTGCCTTTTAGGACTGCTGCTGTTAAAATTTATTGATAGTAGAAAGCTTTTGATCGGTGCCACATTAATTTCAATAATCTGTTTGGTTATTGCGCTGTTGGGCACTTCGAAAATGTCGCTACTGGCATTTCCCATGGTTGGTTTCTTTATATCGGTAATGTGGTCCATTATTTTCTCACTTGCCCTTAATTCTGTAAAGGAACATCATGGATCACTTTCTGGAATTTTGTGTACCGGTATCGCAGGAGGAGCTATCATTCCCTTTATCATAGGAGGACTGGGCGAGATCTTGGACTTGCGATCCGGGATGTTTTTCCTGTTGCTCCCGTTAGGGTTCATATTTTCCATCGGTTTTTGGTCAGACCCGCTGGTTAACAACAAAACCATCAGTATTAAAAAAGGAAATTAGAGAAACGGCCATGGAAGTATTGGGTGTTGATATAGGTGGTACGGCTATGAAAATTGGCAACGTACTTGGTGATGACATTCTAAGGATGTCCTATGTTTCGGTAAACAGGGAATTGACCGCGAAAGAGACCTTGGCAAGTCTTTTTAAATGCCTAGATGAGCGTATTGAGGCTGAAATCAGTGCCATTGGGGTGGGCGTGCCAGCGGTGGTAGACCCCGTCAAGGGAATTGTTTATGACGTGCAGAACATTCCGTCGTGGAAAGAAATACCACTGAAGGAGATGCTTGAAAAACGCTACGAAAGACCTGTCTATATTAACAATGATGCCAATTGTTTTGCCCTTGGGGAAAAATACTTTGGCAAGGCTAAAGCCTTCAGGAATTTTGTGGGACTGTCTATTGGTACAGGTCTGGGTATGGGAATAATAATTGATGACAAATTGTACAATGGCGTACTTTCCGGGGCAGGGGAACTTGGAATGGTAGCGTATAGGGAAGGTATATTGGAAAACTATGCCAGTAGCTTCTTTTTTTTAAAACATTATAAAATGAGCGGTAAGGAACTATATGAAATGGCAGGTGAAGGAAATAAAAGGGCATTACAGGCTTTTAAGGAATTTGGAAGCCATTTGGGGGAGGCTGTCAAGAACATTTTGTACATGTATGCGCCAGAAGCCATAATCTTTGGGGGGTCAATAAGCAAGGCCTATCCCTTTTTCAGAAAATCGATGGAGCATGCCCTAAAATCCTTTGCCTACCCAAAACAACTGGAAAATCTAGAGATAGAGTGCTCGGACTTACGGGAGTCGGCAGTTTTGGGTGCCGCTGCGTTATGCCGACAAATTTAACAACGACCAAAAAATGAGAAAAAATATACTGATTCTTCTAGTTTTCTGTTATCTAAAAGCGCTGGCAGTAACACCCAAAAAAGTTGAGATTACCATCGACAATAATAAGGAAGGAGCCCCTATAACATTGGGAATTCCCTTTCCCATTGGGGAGCTTGGTTCTATAGATAATGTTCGCCTGCTGAGCAAAACAGGAAAGGAAATTGCCTGTCAGACCACTGAGGTAAGTACGTGGGCTCCCGTTGACGACAGTATTAAATGGATCTGGGTATTTTTCTTTTCGGAAGCGTCCAACGATTACATATTGGAATACGGGGAGGGCATAATCACCAAACCTCCTGTAAAACGCATAGTATCTACCAACAATATGCGGCCATCCGGGGGCATTAACGTAAATACAGGACCACTTTTCTTCACCATAAACAAAAAGGGCAATGGTTTTCTGGACAAGGTGTATTTGGATTTGGATGGGGACGGCAAATTTATGGAGGAAGAACTCCTGGCCTCTTCAGAGGATAATCATAGAGGCACTTTTTTGGATATTTTGGATGATGCGGGAATAGATAACTCAAAAGCGGTCATCAATGAGGTCTTTAGGGAAAAGGGATCGGGGCCCATGCATACCATTTTTAGGATAGAGGGAACATATCATTACAATAAGGAAGACAATAACCTTTCCCCTTTTACGGTAAGACTACATGCCTATGCCGATAAATCATATATTAGGGTACTGCATACCCTGACCTATACGGGAATTCCCGATAAGCACAAAATGCAACAAGGCGAGCACGCCAATATAGCCACGCAGAACAGCAAAATACTCTCCGAAGATACCACCAATGATCCGGGATGGACGCAACCCAATGATAGAATTTCGGGCTGCGGACTTACCTTAAAATATCATTTGAGCAGCGATGTGCAGGTTACCATGCCAGTTACGGAAGGCGGTTGGTACGATGAGAAGGCCCAAGTGAAGCTCCAACAATATGAATCCCTGGGTACGGAAACCTGTGGTGTAATGCAGACAGGGCCTGAGAGAACCATTGAGGAGCAATTTTCGTCCGCAACAACGCGGACCAAGGCTTTTGAAGCATCAATTTATAAGGGAGGTAAAATGGTAAAGGAAACCCAAAAGGCCGAGGGATGGACCAATATTTCGGATGGATCAAAGGGTATCTCCATAGGAATAAAAAACTTTGTAAAAGAATACCCCAAGAGTTTGGAAATCGACCCCAAGGACCTGACCATTACAGGGTATATATGGCCATCAAAGCACGGCCCGATGAGCTTTGCCAGAAAGGACACCAAACCGGATGGCCAAATGCTCGACAATTTTGCGCAAGGCACGGCCAAAACAACAGAATTCATATACTACTTTCACAAGGGCAACGACACCGGTGAAATTAAAAAAACCATGGATTATGTGTTGAAAGCCCCCGTTGCCCATGCCTCCCCGGAATGGTATATGGGTTCCAAGGTATACGGAAATATGGCTCCGGTCTCAAAGAACTGGCCCGAATATGAAAATGCCCTTCAATACAAGTACCATTGGTGGTCTTATAACCAACAATGGCAGCCATGGTATGGAATGTTCAACTACGGGGATGGGAAAACCCATTATTTTGGGGATAAATGGTTTCAATGGAACAACAATGAACCTACGGTGGATTTTATGTTATGGACCAATTTTATGCGGACCGGAGATCCCAAGTATTATCATTTGGCCCAGGGCATGAGCAGACATACCATGGATGTGGACAATATTCACTGGCCCAAGAAACGAAATTATGTGGGCCAGATCAATGATGCCATTGATTTTTGGGATTATAAGGACGAACCGGAATCTACCCCTTATCTGGGAATAGGAAGAAGGCACGCACGTGAACATTGGCATGCACTGTTAAGTGCCCACGTCTGGATACAAGGATGGATAGCCTCTTATTACCTTACTGCGGACCAACGTGCTTTGGAAGTTGCCAAGATGACCGGTGACACTTACATAAGACACATTTGGGGAGACCATGATCTTAGAGGTAGACGATTGTATTTATCGGTACTTAATTTGGTAGAGCTATACGATGCCACAAAACTCAAAAAATACAAAATCGAACTGGACGAGCGAGTGGCCACTATTCTTGCGTTACAGCAAGAGCAAGGGGGCAACCTGTTGTTGGATAGATTTGGGTACAGCCAGACCTATGTGGCCCAGGGATTGTACAAATATTACCAAATAACAGGAAATACCGAAGTGAAAAAAGCACTGCTGACGCATGCCCGATGGGTTAGGGACGTACCTCCGTTAAACCATGAGATGGAGTCCTATCTGGCTACTATATATCCGCTACTTATCGGGTATGAGTTTAGCCATAACCCAAGTTTTTTACAAGAAGCGATAGAGCGTTCAGAAGTATTGAAGGTTTCCGATTTACCGGAAAAGGATACGGCTTTTTCAAACCAAAAGGAATATAGTGAAGCCTTATTGGGGGTGTCCAACCTTCCAAAAAGTTCCAAGGGCTTCACCAATTGGGAAATCAACCAAGGCCTAAGGGTCTTTGGATGGACCCATGCCTATAATATCCCCTATTTGCTGTATTGGCTTGATGAAGAATCTGGGACACAGAAATAAGCTAGTATCACAACTTCAAAACAAAGAAGCTCGCAATTTGCGAGCTTTTATTCTAAGGTAATTTTGATAGCAGTCTTCCGTTTTAAGTTGGGCCCAACCAGATTCATGATAATCCCATAAACGCAACGGTTGACCAAGTGGACCAGGGATGATTATTGCCGAGTGTCCAAATAGCCATTGTTTTGGTTCTTATCTGTATTTAGAAAGAACAAATAATGAGCTATACCTTCAAGGATTCCCACGGAGGCACTGCGTTCTTTGCATAGTGTACAATCCGTCCGTATTATACAGATATTGGTATCTGTTCTTCCTCGCGGTCGGTTGCTATAGCCGGGGTAATGGAAAGCCTTGAGAGCTCATTCCTTGTTTCGTCTGGCATGCTGATATCCATGGATTTTATAGCCGATTCCAATTGATCTAGGTTACGGGCTCCGATAATTGGGGCTGTGATGCTTTCATGCGATTCGACCCACGATATCGCAAGTGCTACGGGATCGTAATCGTTATCCTTACAGAAATTGACAAATTCCTTGGTGATTGTTTGGTAAGTACGGTCCTTATATCGCTTTTGATACATTTCATTAGTTGTAAATCGCCCCTCTTTGGAGTTTTCATTTTCTAAATACTTACCGGTCAGCATTCCCCCTGCCAAAGGGCTATAGGGAACCACACCAAGATTTTCACTTTTTGCCAAAGGAAGAATCTCGGTTTCGCATTGCCTTTTCAATAAACTGTACATTGGCTGAACGCAACTGATAGGGGCATAATGCAGTTGATTATTAATTGAAATGGCTTTCATAATTTGCCAAGCTGCAAAATTGCTGATTCCTACATAAAGTATCTTACCCTGCCTAACGAAGTCATTAAGTGTGGATAAGCTTTCGGTAAGAGGTGTGTCCTTATCAAAACAATGTAGATAATAAATATCTATATATTCGGTTTTAAGTCGTTTCAAGCTTTTTTCTAGTTCTCGAGTTAAGTGCAATCTGCTCAGACCCCTATCGTTTACGCCCATTCCAGTTGGATAATAGGCTTTTGTGGATACTATAACTTCTTCTCGATGCTGTTGCATCAATCCACCTAGAATTTTTTCAGATTCCCCATCGGCATATACATTTGCACAATCAAAAAAGTTGATGCCTTTATCCCTTGACAAACTGTACATTTTCTTACACATTGCCTTGTCGGCACCATCACCAAAGGTCATGGTTCCCAAACAGAGCGAAGAGACCTTGAGCCCCGTATTTCCTAATCTATTATACTTCATGTTAATTTTATTTTTGGTTTAGAACGTTTAAATCCAATTGTCTGAGCAGCGATGCTTTAAAAGAAGAAATGAAGTGTTGTCTCGCTTCCGGAGATAACGCATCCAACGACAAATACGGGTTTAGATCTTCCAATTCAACCAATAATAGCTTTCCATCCGTTAGTCTACAGGCATCGACCCGCTGTATGCCATGCCCCAGGGCGTTCCATTCGATAAATTTAGTCGCAAATTGTAAGTCCTCCCTTGATGGCTTGTATTGCTCCAACACCCATCTTTTTTCTTTGTCAGGGGCGTACAAGGCATATTGAAAATCGGAATCGACAAAGTAAAATGAGACTTCATATTCAAAATCCACATAGGGCTGTACGATATATCCCTTTAAATTCAAATTTGGTAAATCCTGATGGGAGACCTGCTTCATCCCAATTGAATCTGCCCCATTTTTTAATTTCAAAATATACGTTTCAGAAACGGGCAGTTTTTCCATAGCCGTTAGATCTTCAATGGATGGAATCACCGGGTAATTTTCCTTTGTCAAATCAAGCAAGTGTTGTTTTCCCTTCATATCCCCTTTTCCAGTCAGTGCGTTGTATACCAAAATGTTCATATGATCGATCCGCTCCACGAACTTCTGGAAATAATCTTTGTAATAGATAACGGATCCCGTGTTTCTGAAAACAATAATGTCCACGATACTTTCAAAGTCTTTTGAATGGAGTGGGTGACAAATAAGAATTTTAAACGTATCCCTAAGCTGATCTATGATATAAAGATCTTCCTCATAGTACTTTCTGCCTTTTGCAGGGTAATAAAAATCAGTTAAATAAAGGATGGAATATTCTTTTGTTCCCATGTAGCGCTCATTTTAAGTTTTTGGCCATGGTCATGGTACAGCGTGGAGATGCAGTAGGGGTTGACGTAACAGCATAGCCAGAGCCTAGATATAAGTTGATTGCAGCTTTCATTTGGTCCGTTGTTTCCAAAATTAGTTGTGCAGCACCTCTACGAATTGCTTCTCCTTCCAGACTAGCCAACATGCGTTTGCCCAAACCAGTCCCCCGATGCTCCTTGTCCACATACATTTTTCGGACTTTATAAATTGTCTTATTTATTTCCAATAAGCCTCCCGTAGCTACAATTTTGTTCTTATAAGTACACACCAAAAAAGTTCCGTTATCGGTTAGGTAGGTAGCTTCAATATCTTCGATATCCGCTTCGGAAGTTTTTTGGTCGTAAGTGAACCCAAACTCATTGAGTACCTTCTTTACCAATGAGATGATTTGCTCAGAATCTTGATATGTAGCCCTTCTAATTTTCACGACTTCAAGCCACGTTGCCTTTTGTTAAAGCTGTTTACTTTATTTCTATTACCGCAATCCTCCATAACACACCACCTACGACTCCTATTTCTACTGATATCATGGAATAACCATTCACAAGAGCGGCATTTCTTTACCCGGGTCAAGTCTATTTGAGTCATTACATAGATTACCGAGTCATAGATATGGTGTACTAGTTTTTCATAGGGAGGGAGGTTTTTGCGCCAGGCCACATGAAATTCACTACCGTTGTATAGGATTTTTTGTTTTTCTATTTTTTCTTTAAAAAAGGCATTCAAGTGGGAAATGACCTTTTCTGAAGGCTTTTTCTTATCGGCAACAGCAGTAAATATGTTGAAAATTGCCTCGCGAAGTGAATAGAGTTCAGATAGTGTTCCAGAGCCCGTTTTTCTGGTATTCGTTAGCGTGTGCACCAAGTGTTTGGCCTCAAATTCGTCTAGAATTCCGACGAGCTGACACCAAATCGAAAGATTTTCAAAACTGTCTAACCATTCGTGAGGGCTTTTTCGATTACGCCAGCTCACGGTGTTGGCAAAATCAAAACATAACTCACCCCCGATGACTTTGTAGGACCCAGTATAGCTACCGGGATTCATGCTCAATATATTAACCATCAATATAGATTTTACAGGTTAAAATACGATTTTTATTTGTATTAACCTACCATATTACTCTAGAAGGTTAGTTTTTGATGTGACCAATCATGATAATAATCAGGTGGCAAGTCTTCTTACCTCAATTTTGTTAGGGAATTGTACGTAGTGTACTTTAAATTAGGGGAATTGAAAAGGAAATGTTGGTGATTGACCAGTACACCCTCAGAATTATAATGTCATATTCTTTGTAGAGATAGAAAATCAGATAAATACAAGGGGTAATGGCTACACTATAGGTAATGATATATTGGAGGATGAGAGGTCCGGGAAAATAATTGCTCGGAAGAAAACCGCACGAAGCATTATAAGCTATAAATAAAAAACCTGGGAGAATATATCGTTTAAGACTGGCGCGCTTAAACCTAGGGGATTGCATCAATGCAAAAGCGACAAATACAACATCTATTAAAAGATAGAAAAATGTTGTCCAATGTATTGAAGTGCCGAACATTCCGCATTGCTAATGAGTTAATGGTTCAAATCGGTTTTCACTCAAATTTTTTCGAACATTGTTCCAGTTAAAAATTTCTCCATTCATAACGATATAGATACCATTTTTCAGATTTTCAAGAGCATTCATGGCATATTCCAAATTAAGAAGGGCATTGGTATTCTTGTCTGTTCCTGGGATGAAGGCACCAGTTAACACGATAGTTTTTTTCAAGTAAAGTTTGCCCAGATGTTCTGCAGTTTCAACCATGGTATAAGTTCCGTGCGTAATTAATATTTTATTTCGGGGAGTCGTTTTGATTTGGGATACAATTAATCTTCTGTCTTTATTGGTTATAAAGCGACTGTCTTTTGAAAAGACTTCTTTGGTTGCACATCAGGGATATTATCAATTAAGTTTAGATGCTCATAAATGGTTACAGGTGAACGGTTAGGCGCATCTTCATATTTATCATATTCAAGTCCTTCAATGGTGCCCCCAGTAGTAATTATTTGAATCATTTTGAATACTTTCTAGATTAAGAATGTGTATTTGTTTTAATTTAGACTTAATGCCAAAGCCTAAAAAGATTTACCAATAATTGGTCTACTACAAAAAGTAATGTCATAATACCAGCGATGACTAATACTCTTTTAGTTTTTGAAGTCAAAGATGAAATCTGATTATTGTTAATCTTGATTTTATTAGTTAGAATAGCGAAAGCTTTTTGGATTTTTTCCTTATTAAAGTATAGAATCAAATTTAATAGTAAGAAATATAACATAGCATTTGCTAATGCTCCTTTACTCTCTAAGAAGATAATATCAAAAACTATAATATTTACCATTATTGGCAATAGAATAAACACCCCTATAATTTTTGTTTTATTCAATAATAAAAACCAAGCTCCTATGATTTGTAATATCCCTACGAATAGAATGTAGCCATAAGAATATCCCATAAATGTCCACGCAATATTGAAAGCACTAGCATTCTCTAAAGTTATTGCAGCTACATCTTCAGGGAGTCTCCCTCTTCGATAAAACTGTCCACCCATTATTTTTCCGATACCATAGAAGTTCAGAAAACCAAACACATACAAACGACATACTAATTCATATATTCTATTATCAATTTTGTTTAAAAACATTTTTCTAATTACCTGTTAGATGATTTTTGTTCATGATTAAGTGATGTTATAGGCTAAGAATCAAAAGAAACGCCAATGAACCTTCCTTACTTTTAGAAGCTCTTTTCTGATTTTCTGCCATTCTACATCAGCGCTTTTTATATATTCATCTTCCTTTTTTAAAAACATATTCTTGACTCCGGATGACCAATTGAGGTATAATTTTCCGTCTGTAATTGACCAACTGTCTTGGGGCCTGCTTTCAGCACCGTATCCATTGCTTCCATGACCAGACATTCCATAAGCACACCACCCTCCATATTGGGGAGCATACTTTTCAGGATTAGCCTCGAATAAATCCCGATGCTCTTCGGAGGCAAATAACCAGGTAGCTCCATTCCATTTATAAGATGTATTCTTTTTACCCTTAGTTGCTTTCTCCAATTTGAAATAAGCTACAGGGTCGTAGCCCCCAATAACATAGCCATTACGTAATACCATAATTTCAGTGTCAGCCAATACCGGACGCATCTCATGACTATCATATGGGTCTTTAGACTTTAAACTTGGCCAGAATGTTTTTGCACCAGATTTAATATCTTTTCTAACTCTCGGCCATTGACTATCTGCATACTTAATTAGATTGGTCATTGCTTCTTTATTTTTACTAAAATATTCCGCCCAATCGACCCTGTCTATGAGATACAATTTGTTTTTAAATATTACCCAACTGTCTTCTGGACGGGTCTGTGCACCAAAACCTTCACCTCCGGCTCCTGCCATTTGTGTCAAAGACCAACCCCCGTATTGAGGAGAATAAGTAGTTGGGGATTTCTCAAAAAGTTCTTTATGCTCCTCTGAGAAAAAGCCAAGTTGCGTCATTCCATTCAACTTTAATGGATGCAAATCCTTTCTGAGCCTTATTTTGTTTAAAATATGCTACAGGGTCATAACCTCCTATAGCATAACCATTCTCCAATATCATAATTTCTGAACTACCAAGATTTGGCTTCCAGTCGTCTCTGTCTTTAACAAATTCTTGGACAACAAAATCTTTTTTGACTTTACTTTGAGCTGATATTATTATTGGAATATTAAAAGCCAGAAGCACAATTATCAATTTTATATTTCTCATATCTGCATGTATTTACTGATTACAGTTATATAATAAGTAACTGGAGAAAGTATGAAATCACACTCTTATCTCTTTTTTGTAAAATTTTAACAAAAGTCTATACAGAAATGTAAATAGTGAAGCTTTCGGGATTTTAGCAGTATGTTCTATTGATTAAGACGTGCTTTTAAAATGATTTCAGAGCCTAAAAAATGAGTTGAAGGGAAAAATTAGACTTGGTTTACCCATCTTTTAGCTGCGTGCAGATAGGCACTAGGTTCCGAGTAACCTAATATGTATGCAATACCTTTTGTTTTAATGAGGTTTCCTTTTACTAAATAAATTGAAAGTTCCTTTCTAATATCGTCAATAATCCTTCTAAAGGACAAGCCTTCATCTGATAACTTTCTTTGGAAAGTCCTATCGCTTATCGGAAACTGCTTTGATACTTGTTCAAAATTTGGGGGTTCAGGGCAGCACATATTTAATATCATATTTCTAACCATCACAGAAAAAACTTTATTCTCAGCGTTTTGTAGAGAAAGCATTTGTACAAACTTAGGCAACAAATATTCTATTTCTTTGGCACGTTTTGTATTTATTTCGGTAGTAAGAATGCTTTTGTTAAACTGTATGAGGTAGGCGTCTTCATATTCAACTTTGGTGTTTAAAAAACTAGAATATTCGCTAGTATCGTTATAAGGTAATTTCAGAGCAGGCAAAACACTATCACTTACCATAAGTTTAAGTTCTCTATAAATGAAACAAAATACGGTATCTAGAAGATGACTTTTTAGAATTTCATTTTTGATTGGGCTATCAAGACGAATTTCAAAACTGTTGTCATACTCTTTCGTAGTAAGTTCCACTATTGAAAATGATGTTGATAAGTATTGTTGCAATATAAATATCGCTTGCTCTATACTGGACGCGTTTAGAGATATTTCGGCTATAAACCCTAAAGACTTAATATTTAAGTAACAACCATAGTATAATCCAAAATAAGTATGCTTTACTTTTTGCGATAAAGTCTCAAAAACACTTAAAAACTCTTTATCACTTACATTATTTTCAGGGTTGTTGATATCCAACTCTTCATCATCTAAATATTGTCGCAGTTGCAATTCATTAGTTCCTAGATAGGAACCGTAGTCAAATAAATTAGCTATATGTATTGCCGAAATTTTCATTGTTTGCAATACAAATATTGGCGTAAAATATCAATTAAACAAAAAAAGACACTTCTATTTTTGTACCAATAAACATAAATATTATGAACAAACTACAGAACACACTTTTGGCTAATGCCATATTCTCAGGAATGTCAGGAATAGGGCTTCTTTTATTTCACAAAGAGATAGCGGATATTTTTTCCGTTAATTCTAGTACTACTTTTTGGATAGTAGGAATTGCACTCATCTATTTTGCTTCGACCATTACTTACGAAATCTTTAAACAAAGACCTATACCTATTTTATTTATAATTATTCAAGACATATTATGGGTAATAGGCAGTATAATTTTACTTGTATCACAACCATTCGGCATCTCCATTACAGGAAACTATATAATAGCTGCAATTGCATTAATCGTCTTTTTTATGGCTATTGCTCAATCTAAAGCTTTGTCCAAAGTTGACACTATAGATGCAGACGGAAAAAAGCGATTACGCTTTAAAACAATATTCAATGCCAATGGAACAAAAGTATGGAAAGTAATATCTGATGTAGGAAATGTTTATAAAGTAGCACCAAATATTGATGATTCATCTATCGTTTCCGGTAATGGAGAGGGGATGATTAGAAGTTGTTCACATGGAAAGGATAGTTGGACAGAGACCTGCTCTTTGTGGAAAGAAGAAGAGGCCATATCGTTTGTGGTTCATACAGATAAACCAGACTATCCGTACCCATTATCTTTTCTACAAGGAGCTTGGTACATAAAGGAAATAGATAGCAACAATACTGAAGTAGAGATGATTTTTGATTTAAAATTTAAGAATAAACTACAAAATCTGTTTGTCTACCCTCTAATGAAATTCAAGTTTGGCAAATCATTCAATGTACTACTAGATAATTGGAAAGCTATTATTGAAGAACATAGCAATGGGAGCTGGTTTTTCGCATAATAAAGTGTACAAAAAATCATCCAAAAACACGAAACAAATACTTTTTAACCAGCTCCTTAAGGAAAATGAAGGAATTTTATCTAAGGTGGTCAATCAATTTATTGCGAGTGAATATGATAGAAAAGATTTTAAACAGGAGATAATTTATCAATTATGGAAATCTTATGATTCATTTAGTGGTAGGTCCAAATTCAGCACTTGGATGTATAGGGTATCTTTAAATACTGCGCTTAAATATCTTAAGAAAAAGAAAAAGATAATTTCAAGTATAGGGATTGATGAGAACTTACTTCAAAAAATTGATGTAAAGCATACGAGATTGAGGAACAAACAAAACTGATGTACGAGGCGCTATACAAATTAGATAAAATAGAAAAGGAGATGCTACTCTTATATTTAAAAGGATTAAAGCAGAAAGAAATTGCTCAAATAATGGGTTTTACGACCACCAATGTTGGAACCAAAATTGGGCGAATAAAATTAAAATTGAAAAAAATGGTTGCAAGGCAAGAATCAAATTAAAGACTGTTCACTAAAAAATACCAGTAATAATAGAATACTGAATTTAAATGATTCAGTCAAAATGTGATTTTTAAATAGAAACTCATACCAATACATATGAATCACATATTTATAAAAAATGAAAGAATTTAAAAACATAAATACTATCCAAAAAATAAGCATAGTATTTATTGCTATAGGTGCAATGAGCATTTTTCCTGAGCACGGTACTTGGTTTCATAAAACATTGCAAACCCTATTTGTAGTAGGACTATTATTTTATATATATCCCATAAAAAGGAAAATGTTTAACTCTAAAATAAAAAAAACAACACTCATATTAATTTTCAGCATAGGTAGTATGGGGCTCAATGCACAAGATTATTCGGAACAAATTGAATCTTTTAACCTGAGTTTTGATGAAAAAGATTTGGGTAAGGTAAACAAACATTTAAGTAGCGAATTGAAGTTCGACCCTATTCCTGCTTCTAAGACTCCTATGATTATGAAAAATATAGTCACTAAGTTACCTAAACTAAATAGTATAAAAATAATTGAAAGTGAGAAAGGAAAGGCTAAAGTAAAGTATGATTTTGTAGGCTTAGGAATTAGGGAATCTCGTATTCACTTTGACGAAGAAGATAAGATTACAAAAATTGAACTAATAGAAAATCCTATCAGACAAGAGATGGAAGCTCAAAAAGCGATGAAGAAAAGCATGCAGCAACCAAATACCAATGGCTTATCCAGTAAGTTTGAGAAAATTCAGTTTAAATCTATAGATAACCTAATGGTAACTGGGAATTTATATGAAATTTCTAAGGAAAATCCAATAATCTTGCTATGCCATCAAGCCGGTTACAATAAGTTTGAATACGCAGATATAGCGCCCCGTTTAAATCAATTAGGCTTCAATGTTTTAGCAATCGACCAACGTGCAGGAGGTGAATTTGCTGGGCATAAAAATGAAACTAACACACTAGCTAAGCAAAAAGGGTACACCAATCTTGATTTTTTAGATGCTGAACAAGATATAATTACGGCTATAGACTACCTTACTAATAGATACAGTAAAAAAATTGTATTATGGGGAAGTTCTTATTCTTCGAGTTTAGCTTTTATTATCGGAATGGAGAATGAAAATGTTATGGCTAGTATAGCCTTCAGTCCTGGCAACTATTTTGGCGACAAAAGACCTTTATTAGAAAATGTTCTTTCGAAGTCTAAGAAACCTTTTTTTATTACCTCTTCCAAGAATGAGGCACAAGAAATTAAACGTCTTCTTTTAAAAGATGTTCCTAAAGGAAAGGAAAGGATACATTTCACGCCTAATTCCGAGGGATTTCATGGTTCTAGAGTTTTATGGGTTGGACAAACAGGAGCGGAAGAATATTGGTCTCAAATAAGGTCTTTTCTAGATAATTATCGTAAGATATAACTAGGCCAAAATAATGCTGTTCCAAATATGAAAACTATAGAACAGCAAGAATAATCATTTTTAAATATCCTTAGTCTGATGAAGCATTTAGCTTTGCAATTATTATTCTGTTTTCTTATCATTTTCACCTCCAATGCTCAAAATGATATCCTAAATAGTAAGGTTTATGAACTGGATAGTTCAAGTTCACTTCTGTCAAGAATAGGAGAAACACCTTCGAAAATACTTGATAGATTTAGAGATGCTGGTATGAATCCTTCCAGACATACACTCACTAGGGAAGAACATAAAATAGTGTCTTCTGCATTAAATGAATTACCTCCTTTGCATCAAAGGGTACTGAAAAAACATTTGTTGAGAATAAGTTTTTTAGATAATATGCCCAATACTGCGTTTACAGCACCTATAAGCCCAAATGATTCTATAAAGCTATACGCAATTACCGTCAGAGCTGAAATTTTAAACCAAACCGTATCAGAATGGCTTACCGAAAAGGAACGCAATTGTTTTGATTTTTCAAATACTAATTTAAATGTATCTATTAGAGCCGGCGAGCTAAGTGCAATCTTGTATGTATTGATTCATGAGGCTACTCATATTGTTGATGGAGCTTTGAACTTAACACCTCAATATACCGTTCCACAAAGGGAAATAGAAAATTCTTTAAAATCTAACCCATTTACGGCGAACATTTGGAAAAATAGGATTGAACCTATTGAAATATTTCAAAATAAGATGTTAGACGAAATTTACTTTAAAAGCAGAAAGAAAATGCCCATAAACAAGTCTCAAGAAATATATGGTGCACTTAAAAATTCACCTTTTGTTTCTTTGTATGGACGTAACAGCTATCATGAAGATTTGGCCGAAATTGCGACTATATATCATTTTACCAAAAAGTTAAAACAAGAATATCAAATAGTAATTGCTAAAGGGAACTCTAAATTATTCTCATATGAACCTATGAAGTCTATGCTTGTAAAAAATAGACTTCCTCAATTAGAATATTTCTATTTATGACATTTAGTTTCGTTATCAAAAAGACATAATCTCACCATCATCTGGAATTAATATTCTATCTCTTTCTACACCATTTTTATCAGCATATAGCCTCAATGATTCCCTAGTTACTCTACAAAAGTCTATAGCCTCCAAATGGACTGCAACTAATTTAGAATTAGGAGAAAGCTTAGATAATTCAATAGTTTGTTTTTCGTCCATATGTACAGGATAATCTTCAAAATTCGGGATGATTCCACCACCTGAATTAGTCACTATAAGCTCTGGTGAGAATTTTTCCACGGCATTTCTCACTTCATCAATTAAGATACTATCACTCACAATATAAACAGTGGGTTCCTCTTTAGCCTGTATTACATATCCAGAAACTTGCCCCATATGAGGTAGGATTGGGCCACTCCCATGTTGTCCGGCTATTCTGGTAATAGATAGGCCCTCCCATTCCAGTTCTTTTTGAATCACACTTACATTATTGAAATGCTTAATCATAAAACTCTCATCTTCTGGTGTACAGAAGAGTTTTGTGTCTTTAGATAAGGTCTTGATTGCTTTTTCATCTAGGTGGTCAGGATGTAAATGAGTAATCAAAATTCCATCTAAGTTTTCTATTATTTCAGAAATTAACATTGTTAAATTGACAATCGGATTTTTTTGTAAGCCAGGAGCGAATGGAGGGAAAGTTTCTTTGATACTGAACATGGGGTCAATTAGTAAAACTTTGCCAGCATAGTTCAATTTTAAAGTTGCATTACGGATTAGTTGAAGTTCCATAGTCGTTGTTATGTTTAGTAGATTTTATTTAGAACCAGTTTTCCTTTTACTCGGTTTGTTTTTAGATATTCAAAAGCCTCTTCATATTTTTCTAGTGGATATGTCCTGTCAATGATGGGTTTTATCTTTCCTTTCTCTATTAACCCTTTGACTATTTCCAATTGCTTGCCATCAGATTCTGTCAGAAAACGATAATAGTTGACACCCTTAACGAGTGCTAAAATTTTGATTGGCAGGCTCATTAGACCAAATAAAGGGTAAAGTAAGAGTTTGTGAATAATATTGATTTTCAATTTGAGTACAAAACGAATGTCTGGTGGCCCACCAATACTTACAACCGTGCCACCTTTTTTAGCGGCTAGGATTGACCTCAATGGATTGTTGTCACCAATCAGATTGAATACAATATCATATTTTTCACCATCATCTAAAAAACTCTCAAAATCATAACAAATGACTCTGTTTGCGCCTAAAATTTCTACTAAAACTTCATTTTTATGGCTGGTTACTGCTGTAATATTAAGTCCCAAGGATTTAGCATATTGAATGGCAAAAGTACCAACACCCCCAGAACCAGAATCAATCAGAATACTTTGTCCAGCTTTAGCCTTTGCATACTTGCTTATAGCCTGGATACAGGTCAAAGCTGCTAATGGAATTGTTGCTGCTGCTTCGTGAGTAATGTTTTTAGGTTTTGAAGCAACGTGGTCTGGGTCGGCAAGGACAAATTCGGCAAATCCACTTCCCTTATGCAATGGTAGTCGTGAAAAAACTTCCTCGCCATTTTTAAATGAAGTTACCATGCTGCCAGTCTTTCTTATGATACCGCAGATATCAAATCCAAGCTTTGGTTTCTTCACTATTGATGGTAGAATCGCCTTTAAATCGCCTTTGGCTATTTTAATGTCAATTGGGTTTAAAGCAATGGCCTTCACCTCAATCAAGACCTCATTATCGTTAGGGATGGGTTTATCAATTTCTGAAAAGGATAAAGCTTTTCCAATATCGCCATATTTTTTTAAAAGTAAACTTTTCATGCTATGAGTTTACAGTTTCTAAAATCCAAGTCGATATTGCTTGCAAAGCAGCAGGGTTAAAAGTTTCCTCTAGCTTTTGATATTCACTCATCTTACAGGAGTTGCATTTTTGGAAAAAGTGATTTAGACCTTCTAGTTCTTTGACCTTAAAGTTTTTTGTTTTTCCATTCTTTAAGGCTTTTTCGATAGCGATTAAATGAATATCTGCAGGTACCTGTATGTCTTTTGAGCCATTGATTGCTAGTACTGAACATTTTACTTTTTTGAACTCCTCTGCGGGATTGTAACTGTAGAAATATCGGGACCAAGGAGTGACCCTAGATTCTACTAATCCTTTGATGTTTTCATCTGTTTTTTCTTTTGAACCTAGCATTGGTCTTAAAATTGGCGCAATAGTTTTTTGATAATGTGCCGTCAGTTCTGTCTTTATTTTCTCGATATCGCCTCTTTGAGATGCGATTTTTATAGCTTCTCGAATGGCATCTTCATAGGCTTTTTCACTTGGTACAGGAAAGGGTCTTAAGTTTTTTGAAACTATTAACGATGTTTCACTACCTTGAATACCGGCGCCAGCAAGACTTACTATGAAAGCTACATTCTTCTTCATTCTGTTGGCTACCATAGGCGCTATAATAGCACCTTCACTATGTCCAATCAGACCAATTTCACCTACATCATTTCTGGTTAATAAATATTCAACCGCACATTCAACATCGCTTGCAAAATCAGCTGTGGTAGCTGTTGAGAAGTCGCCGGTGGATTTGCCAAACCCTCTGTCATCAAAACGAAGTACTGCTATACCCTGGTTAGTAAGGTGGTCGGCTAAAACTAGAAATGTCTTATGACCAAAAACCGTTTGGTCTCTATCTTGACCGCCACTTCCGCTAATGAGTACAACAGCTGGAAACTTAGAACCTTCCTTTGGCTTGGTGAATGTACCAGCCAGTTTTACATTTGCTGCTTCATTTTCAAACGACACATTTTCGGAGAGATATGGATATGGTTTTTTCGGTTCTTGGGGTTTTCCACTTCCTTCAATTTCCACTTGTTCTCCTTCCTTTCTTTTTAATGTAAGGGGTATTTTATTAGCACCTTCCTGAAATTTTCCTTCAAATTCATTTTTACTGTCATTATATTTTCCCCGATAACCCATTCCAAGATTGGAACCATCTACGATAAGTTCACCATCCGAAAATGTGGTTTGTTTAGGTTTAAGACCTTCCACCCTTTGTGAAGGGATGGAAACTGTAGTGCTCAATTCACCATTTATTTCCTCAATGTCGAATATGAAAACGATTTCCTTGCCTTTTCCAAGAGTCACTTTGCCTTGCCAGACACCTGATATTTCTTGGGCATGAATTACTGTTGTTGTTATAAGCATTAATGCTATTCCTATTGTGTTTTTCATTTTTACTTAAATTTTGATATTAATTATCTATTACAGCTTACGATAGAAGCTATTTTTTTGTTCTTATTTGTAAATTTTATTTCTATTTAATCTTCGAGCTCTTTTAGTATATTTTGAGCATCTGCTGTGATTTTTACGTAGCAGCCATAAGCCCATCTTGCAAAGAAGAAAAGCGCAATTAGAGCTATGGGAATAAACCATAGTAGATTATTGCTTTCGCCTGCGAAAAAGTCTTTTCCTTTGCCTATTTTTAAAGCTAAGGGTATCGCTGTTAACATAAATATAGCTGATAAAACTATGCCCCATTTTTGAACTAAGAGGAAATGGGTTCTTCGCTTGGTGAATTCAATTATAGTTTGTTTGTAGTTTCTTTTTGCCATATCCATATTATTCATTCTATAGACTGCTGTCAGTGAGAGAATTGGTAATATGGTCATTATTATGATACTTAGTACTGCACATATTTGAAGTGGTAACGTATCAAAAAGCTGGATGTTCCATATCACGATTATCAATGCTAAAAATAAAACTGCTGTTCCTGTACCCTCATATTTGAGTATCGATTTCAGCTTATTGCTGTATTTTATCTTTACTACATCCATAATCACTTTATCTGTTAAGATTCTTTGATTGTCAATTTTTGTGTTGAGCTTGGACCAAGTTTCTTGTAATTCTGCTAGTTCCATTTCAGTTATTTATTTTGCATCAATTTTTTTAATTTCTCTTTTATCCTACTAATTCTAGTTCCTACGTTGGTTGTAGTGAAACCAATTATTTCGCCAATTTCATCGTAACTTTTGTTCTCCAGATAGAGCATAATAATCCCTCTCTCTAAATTGTTTAACCTTTTAATGGTTTCATACAGCTTTTCTATTTGTTGTTCCTCAGTGTTATCACTAACATCAGTTCGCTGGAATAGTTTCTCATCGATTTCAATTCCACTGGTAATTGTTCTTTTTTTCTTTTTGATATAAACCATAGCAGTATTCAATGCTACGCGATACATCCAAGTGCTGAATTTGGACCTACCACTAAATGAACCAAAAGACCGCCATAACTGGTATATCATCTCCTGTCTTAAATCCTGCGCATCTACCTGAGAATTTGTGTACAAGGTTGATACCTTGAAAAGGATACCATCATTATCATTTATGAATTGAACAAATTGTTCTTGGTTAGGCATTCAGAAAATGGATTGTTTATTTTATTAGTATTACAAAGTCTAAAAAAATCACAATTAATACTCATTTTTTTGAGACAAATACTTCTAATTTTTTAAAGCCCTTTTCTCTGTAAGGCACTAGTTTTTTGTACTCCTCACTAGAAAATAATTTAACAAAGGCTTCTTGACTTGGGAATTCCACTACCATTATAAAGTCCGGTTTTTCATCACCAACAATAGTTTGGGCTATGGGATATTTCTCTACAACTGTAGCATCAACTGTTTCGTAAAGCGTACGCATATTGGTTGCATAATGGTCGAAAGATTCCCGTTCTTGAGGGTTTACAAATCCAATGATGATAAGAAAGATTTTAAAATTCATTCTTTGTGTTTTTATTATTCAAGATATAAGTGTACACTTTATCCAAAAAATCACAATTGATATGAATAAATTTTCAGTTATATGTTTTTTGGCATTTTAGCATCTTAAATAGGAAGAGAGTAATTAATGAGTTAATGATGCCAAAAAGGATTATAAGCGCATAGAATGAAATAATTATTTTACAGCTTAAAATAAAGGTCTAGATTAATTTAATCTAGACCTTTAAAAAACATCAACCACCATCAATCAAAAAACATATTGCAGTTTTCTTTTTTAATAACTTTATCTTTTTTGTTTATAAAGTGTTCACAGAATTAAAAAAGAGTAACATTATATTATAGCTTCATAATATGAATATTTTAAAGATATCTTGCTTGTGTTTGCATTCCAACTTAAACTGTCATAAATTGTCTAACCAGTTACTTATCGCAACTGCGGCCTCTTCTGCTGCTCCGTTGGTTTCATTTTGCCAGTAGTGTAGAGATGGCTTAATCATATCATACACCGAAACATTATCTATGTTTTGCCATCCACCTACCTGACCAGATACACTACCTGTTACTACATTTCTCATGGTAATGGGAAGATTGGAAATAGGGTCCACGGCACCTGGTGGGGCAAAGTCTCCTGACAAGACAAAACTTGGATTTCCAAAAAGGACTAAGCGAGGTTTATCAGTCTGCTGAAAATACTGTGCGATTTCAATAAAGTCTGCTCTGTTTTGGTCATTAATTTCCAAAATTCCTAAACAGTCCCTATCAAAATGTAGAGCTTGTCGGGATTCAGGTGTTAGAAATGGCGACCGAAACTCAGTCACTTCATCCTCATTTAATTGTACAATACTAGTTCGACCAAAAGCTGGGTCTGGCATTCCATTAAAATCATTATTAAGTAATAAGGTTTCTATAAAAAAGTTGTCTTCCAAAACCAATTGGTCAGCATTAGGACCTCGCAATTCTTGAAGAAATGGTGGAAGAAAATCTTTAGGAAATGGTCCAGAAAATACTACCTCAAACATTGCTGCTGCATCCACTTTTTCAGGGTATCTTGCAGCAAATAATCCTCCAACAAACCCACCCATATCGTGATTGAGTAATCTTACCTTTGGTAGATTAAGTGCCTCAACAAATTCATTAATGTATTCCACATATTCACCAGAACATGGTGTACCACCTGTTTTTTCGGATTTCCCAAAGTTTGGAAGGTCTATCGCAATAACACGATTATTTCTTGATAGTTCAGGAATCATCTTTCGCCATAGATAACTACTTGTTGGAAGTCCATGGACCATAATTAGGGGTATCTCGCCCTCCCCTTCGTCCAAATAATGCATTTCCAGACCTGACTCTAGAATAATGAAGTTTGATAGATATGGATAATTTGCGAATGCTATTTGTCTATTTTTATTTACGCTATCATCATCACTATTACATGAAATAAAAACGACAGTAAAAATTACTAGGATTATTGAAAGGACAGATGTCTTGACCATGTTAGATAATTTTTTCATTGTTTGGAGTTTGTTTATATATGACATTTCGACAATCACTTTATCTTAAGTGAAATTGTGAAGAAGAAATGGGAGCCAAAATAGCCCCAAATTCAAAGTTGTTTATTACTCTTGAAAGGAGAACTTTGTAAAGACAAAGTCAGCTTTTGCTACTGCGCTCATCATCAGAGGCGCTGCTTTCGTTTTAAATTCTTTATTAGCAAATAGTTTTTCATTATCCTCAACGCTATCCCATTCTATTATAAACTGCATCTGTGGTTCGTAGGTAGCTTGACCTTTGGAATCTGTTGAGATAAGTCTAAGTACAAATTCGGGATACGTACCACCATAATTACGCTTTATGGGTTCTGATACTTCAAAATACTTTTTAATGCTTGTCTGAGCTTGTTCACCGGCTTTCAGGTCTACACCTCCAAATTCATAGACTTTATCAGAACGAAATGTCACAATTTTGTCTTTTGCCACCTCGAAGTAGCCAAGATTCATTGTATTGATGGCTTCATCTCTGATAGGTGCAATTTTCTTGTACTGTTTGTTCTTCAAAAATTTTAGTCTAGATTCTGCAGTAGGCCATTCGAATATGGCTACCATATTTCCTGGTAAAGACTTGCTCTTATTTTTAACTACACCAAAACCGCCAATCATTTTTCCACCATATTGGGCTGCCAATTCCAGAGCTTTTGGAAAATATTGTTTATTTAATTGTTCCATCTTGTCTGGTTTGATGTCTGCAAAGGCTAGTTCGTACACTTTTCCTTTTTTAAATAATATAGCTTGAGTCTTTACATCATGAGATTCACTGTTTTCAATTTTGGCGTTGGCTACTTTTTTTGGCAACAGTAGCATTGCTACATATTGGTTCTGTGCAATATTATTTTGAACAATAAATAGTACTGACAAAAATGTTGCTAGTGATAAGAATTTCATATTTTTCTTTTTTTCTATGTTTTATAATTTTCTTTTTTTCTATACTTAAATAGAAGACAAGTATATTTTGAACAAACATAGCCGCTTAAATTTTCGCTACATTATTTATGTGGACAATGGGGAAATTTGATTAAGCATAAAGAATGAAGAGTGGTAATCGGGAAATATGGGGTAAATGGGAACTTTTTTTTGCTAGTTCTGCTTTATAATGTACTCTTTGAGTAATTTATATCTTGCCCTTGATACGGGTATTTGGATTGGGATGTCTGGACTTTTAAAATAGGATGTTTTGGAATTACCATAAAGCACTAAATGGTTATTAAGGTTTATAATAAATGATTTGTGGCACCGTTGTATATAATCGAAACCCCTTAACTGAGACTGAATACTTTTAAGAGTTGCCCTTAAAGTCCTTTTCTCTATTGTACCCATGTTTTTCCAATATAGAGTTGAATAATTGTCATTTCCTTCTGCGTACAGAATCTTTTGCGGGTCTATTTCAAATGTCTCTGAGGTTTGCGTATTAATGGTGATTATTTGCGATGGCTTCTCCCTTTGATTTGTCTTATAAGTTGAATTATCTAGGTTAATTAAATGTAACAAGCTTGTATATTTAAATGTGTTTCTTATTGTATCAAAAATCGGATTACATAAAAACTCACCAGGAAGTAGACCTAGATTAAACCTAATGCTTCTTTCAATGTGTTTGAAAAACTCTTTTTCTTGATTAAACCCTAACCTGATAATCCCAATGGCATAATTGAAAAGTCCAGTATTTTGTTGTAAATCTAAATCTCGAACTTCATTTTCTAGTTGCATTGCTTCAGCATAGAAGCCAGATTTTGCAAAAGCAAAAGCCAAGTATGCATAATAAATAGGATTATTTTTTTCGGTCTCCTTACAATATTTGAAATCTTCAATTGAACTTTCGATATGCCCCAGAAAGAGATTTGTCAATCCACGTAATTCAATAATAGGATGAGCATTCTTGTCAATTTTTAAAGCATCAGTGATGTACTTTTTAGCATTGACATAGTCCTTCATATAAATAAGGATTCGAATCATCATTGCATAATGAGGTATTGCTAACCCTTCTTCTCTAATGGTTATTTCAGCATGATGCTTTGCTTTGTTGAACTGTTTTTTATGAATATGGTTCATTGCAGAAGCATGATGTGCCTTAATGTTTTCGCTATTCAATTTTAGTGCTTGTGTCAAGTTAATTTCTGCCTGATGAAAATTCCTATCAAAAAAAATATCGATAAAAGCAGCAGAGACGTAAGATTCGGACCTTTTATTATTTAAAACCAAAGAACGATTGGAAAATTTTCTACCAGTTTCAAAAGCCAAAATAGGATTGTCATATCCCATGATACCAATAATACTATAACAGTCAGCTATTGCTGAATGTGATACTGCCAGGGACTTGTTTTCTTTTATAGACTTTTTGAAAAAAGAAATAGCCAAAAGCATTTCTGGATACGTATACCGATGCCAATGATACAATCCTCTTAAATAATATTCTCTAGCTTTTGTCTTATCACTTGTGTCTTTAAATGAAAAGTTAGATTCACCACCATCTATAATATTCAAGACATTCTTTACAATCAATTTAACCGATATAGTCCATTTTTCTATTTGAACCAAAGTGTCAAAAGCCAACAGTTCCTCTTTGGTATCTATCTTAAACAACCGAGTAAAAATTATGTACTCACCATTGATTTGTTTTAGGTTACCTTCTATAAGATAGTCTACTTGATGCTCGGTTTTTAATTTTTCTAAGGGGATGGGATTAGCTTTGACATATAAACTAGTAGTCCTTGAAGCCGTTTTTATTTGGGAAGATTTTGAAATAAGGTAAATAGATTCTTCCAAAATACCCTCTGATAGATGGTGTAAATCATCAAGTTTATCAATATGGTATGGAAGTATAAGTACTTTTTTCAAATCAATATCAATTTTACTTAATAAAACCTAATTAAAGATTAATAGCTCGAACTTAACATAAAAAATACATTTAGTTTTCATTGTTGCCTCTTGAATTTCATAAAAACCTTTTGATGCACCCTATATGAAAAATGAAGTCTGGAGATTTTTTTAGAGAGCTTCTGGATAATTTTTCAAACCGAATCAGAAAAGTAGTTTTTTAACTTTTTCAAGAAACAATTCAACGGCAACACCAAAGCCCAATTCGTCGGGTTCTATAAATAATCGGATTTTCCTATGAGGAGAAGAAGAATTTTCATAGTCAACATCAAAAATAAGAACTTCTGGGACTATTATTGATAATTTGGTAGTTTCGAAGAATCCGATTTCCCGAAATCTATCTTGTTGTATACTCCAAATACCACTATTGGAATATACTGTATCATTTCTAACAAGTCGGTACTCCATGTTGTTGAAGTCATTGAAACTAAAATTACCCAAATTCCCAACCTCATCAACTACTGCAAGTCCATTAAGTCCATTTTCAATAAACTCACCATAAAATGACTTGATTTGCACAACTTCCCATTGTCCGATAAGGAAATCAACATCATTTTGGAGGTCATCTGGTCGGCAGGAAGCAAAACAAAAAATCAGCAGAGCCATTATAGAGGGTAAGCTGCGATATAAAATTTTAAAGTTCATTCTTTTTCTTTTTATGGTGCACCAGTATTTGTATTCTGAATTGACAGAAAATCACATATTTTCATTTTTCTTGAGAATATCGATGTATTTATACTCCTCAGAAAAGTTAAAATTTTAAAGAGGTCAGATTTTTTTTGGTATTATTTATCCTTACCGGGAACTAATGGATATATAGATTAATCTTAAAAGTATAAAGTATGAAATCTAAAAAAAATGCTCACTTATTTTTGATACTAAGCTTGTTACTAATTACAGGATGTAATAATGAGGATGATTCAAATTCAACTAAGATAAACCCTGTTCCATTGGTCTTCAATGGGGATTTTGATTCAGATAAATCTAAACTAGACGATTTGTTAAATGATATTAAAACTATATCCAGCAGTGTAATTTGAACTACATCCGAGGATTGGCTTATTACTCCTATCGGGACAAAATCTTGTGGAGGTCCATCAGGATATTTGGCATATTCAAAGAAAATCGATATGTCACTTTTTGCAGAATATGTTGAGATTTATAGAATCAGTGAGGATATATTCAATAGGAAATGGGAAATTATATCCACTTGTGATATTGAACCAGAACCGATTGGAGTTAAGTGCGAAAATGGGACTGCTATATTAGTATTTTAAAGTGCAATAGTTATATGAAGAATATATTAATTAGGTTTTTTATTAATATACCTGGTCATCTAGGGTTTTGGTAATCTCGGATAAAACTGTACTAGAGTATCCTTTCGTTCGATTAGCATGATTTTACATTCATCTACAGAAGATACGCGATGGTTAATTCCTTTTTGAACTACAAATAAGTCACCGGTATTCATATAAAATGCCTTTGATGATTCTATTTCCATTAATAGCTTTCCTTCTAATAAATAGAACAGCTTGTCACTGTTTTCGTGATTGTGCCATGGAACTTTATCTCCTTTTATCTTAACCACTTTAATATACTCATTATTAAGAGAGGCAATAATCTTAGGTGAGAACCAATCTTCTAGCAAGTGTGATTCATATAGTGCGTTCTTATTGATATTTGACTTTTTCACAACCAATTAGTTAATGTTCATATCAAAAAATCACAGCATACATTTATTATATCTTTTCTAAAAACTAAAAAGTGTGATTTTATTTCCTCAAACTAAACTAATGAGATTGATAAGATTGGATATATGAATATTCGGAGTGCAACATTACAGGATAAAGAGAAGATTATTGAACTAGTGAAAACTGGGCTCAAAGAATTTGGGTTTGAGTACTCATCCACAACTTCAGAGTTAGACCTAGAGGACTTTGCCGAGGTTTACTTAAACATTGAAAACACTTTTTTAATTATGGAAACTTCTCAGGGTAAATTGGCAGCTACCGGTGCATTACTAAAAGAAAGAAATCATGATAGTTATAAAATCCAGAAAATGTATGTTTCCAAAATGTATAGAGGACTAGGGTACGGTAAATTAATGCTGGAGCAATTTATACAATTAGCAAAAAGTAATAAGGCTCAAATTATTTTATTAGAAACTTCCAATCATATGAAAACTGCTATTGGTTTATACAAAAGTTACGGTTTTAAAGAAACCTGTGTGATTCCTAAATCTCCTCGTTACAATATTACAATGACAAAATAAATATGATTTTTTGTGATTTTATACAAAAACTACATACTAATAGGGCAAGAAAAATATTTTAAATCTAAAAAATTATGAATCAGAATAAGACAATTACGACATCGAAAACAGTAAATAGAATCTTACTTTTTATTTTGAGCGCTATAGGATTTGCACTATGGTTTTGGTTATTCACCTAAAGGATTTTTAAAGTTTGATGATTAATCGAATAAAAGAGTATCGAAAGATTAATAATTTTTCACAACAAAAATTAGCTTCAATACTTAATATTTCAAGACAAACACTTTCTAATATAAAGAATCAAAAGCAGGTTCCCTCTTTGATAATAGGACTTAAATTATCAAGAGTATTTAGTGTAGATGTTAATGGGCTTTTTCAACTAAAACCTTAGGAATAATGAGAGTTTTAGGACCAATTGGTGGTATTAGTTGGGTGTCAACAAGAGATTATTATATACAAATAAATAAAGGAATAAATGCACAATTAGGCAATCTAAACTACGCTGAATGCATGATTTATTCTTTTAATTATCAGAAAATTAAAGATAATAATGATGCAAATGATTGGAATTCCACTTTGAAGATGGTCGTTATTGCTTCAAAAAAACTGGAAAAAAGCGGTGCCAAGGGTATAGTCCTTTGTGCAAATACAATCCATTTTATTGCTGACCAAATTGGAAAAGAAATTAATATTCCTATAATTCATATTGCTACATCTACAGCTCTAGAAATCAAAAGAAATGGATTGAGAAAGATTGGTCTTTTAGGAACAAAGTTTACGATGGAATATGATTTTTTCAAATCTAAACTAGATGAGCAAGGAATAGAAGTGTTGATTCCGAAAAGTATTTCAAATAAGGAATTTATTCATGATACTATCTTTAGCGAACTGGGAAAAGGCATAATCAGAACAAAAACTAAAGAGAAGTATTTATCAATTATTAAAGAATTAATAAATGATGGAGCTGAAGGAATTATAGCAGGATGTACAGAGATACCGCTGTTAATTAAAGAATCTGATATTTGATTGCCTTTTTTTGATACAACCAAAATTCATGCCGAAGCCGCCGTAAAATTTGCTCTATCTGATGAAAAAACTACCTCATAGTTTTTGTAGAATAATATAAAAAAGGTTTATATGAAAATGAAGCAATTAGTTGATGAGAAATTTAATTCATTGATAAAACTAATAGTTTTTAGCTTTATTATCGGTATTTCCGCTAACTCTTGTATCAATCAGAGTTCGAAAAATAAGAATAATCAAATGAATGTAATGGACAGCACAGAAACCAAGGAAAATATACTTTTTATTCATGGATTTCCAATGAGTTCTTCTATATGGAAATCTCAAGTAAGCGCTTTAAATAAGGATTATAATTGCTATGCAATTGATTTACCCGGATATGGTAAAAACTTGAGTCAATACGAGTTCAATCACTCTATAAACTCATATTCCGATTATGTTTATCAATATATTAATGATAATAACCTTGCTCCTGTACATATAGTAGGAATGTCCATGGGAGGGTCTATAACGTTAAATATGTCTCGTCGTTATAATAACATTCTGAAAAGTATGACCGTAATACATACTAGTGCTATAATAGATACTGATGAAGATAAGAGGAAAAGAGATATTACGATTGCTGGTATTGAAAAAGGTGGATTATTGGAGTTTATTGATGACTTTGCCGACCGTTTATTAAGCCCAAAATCAAAGGATGAGATAAGACAGAAATATATTTGTCAAATGCGTGAAGCCTCTCAGGAAGTTGTTATTGCTGGTTACAAAGCCATTCGAAATAGAGAAGATGAATCATCTAACCTTTCAAATTTAAAAATCCCTGTTTTAGTGGTTGCTGGGAATGATGACATAGGTTCTACGCCTGAAGAAATGAAAGAAATTGCAGAGGCTATACCAAATTCAACTTTCAAAATTATATCAGACTGTGGACATGTTGCTCCTTTAGAACAGCCACAAAGATTAAATGAAATTCTTTCTGAATGGTACAATAATATAATAAATGTGGAGAAACCTTAGTGTAGGTATAAACTACCCCAAGATAGTTTAACTCAAAATAAAATATACTATGCAAAAATTAACGGTAACCTTTAGTGTAATACTTTATGCTATTGCAGTTCCGTATCTGGAAATAAATAATACACATGTATTTAATCCAGATTGGACACCTCATGTTAGAATTCACGAAGTTTGGCAACTAATTACTAATTCTGTTATTGGAGTATTGTGCCTCTGGTTGGTTTGGAAGAAGAGAGATAAATGGATATCTACACTCCTTAGCATGTTTATTACTGGAGGTTTTTTAGTAGCTTATATGTTGAAAGAAACATATGGAGGCTCCATGAAGTATCTAGACGGAAGTGAAAAAACTTTAGCTGGAATTAACATTGGAGTTCTGGGCTTTGGAGTTGCTTTTTTACTTTTAAGTATTACGTTATTTATTAGTGCAAAAAAGAGAAATAAAATGAAACAACATTAAGAAGAGAACAGAGTATGTTACAAGTTACACTAATGATGAATTGAAATTATGATGTATACACCAGCAGATGGTTTCCCTTATTATTTTGACTTGGTTAATGGTGATAGCTTACAAACACTTTTTACTACAATATCAACTTTCGATTTTTTAAAATCAATTCCTGAGGATAGAGTCATATACCGCTATGAACCCAATAAATGGAGTATAAAACAAATAATAGGACATATAACCGACCATGAAAGAATAAAAATGTTCAGAGCATTTCAGTTAAGTAGAAATGAGAAAACACAATTATGGGGTTATGACCAAGATTTTCTTATTAACCAAAGTCGTTTTGATGATTTGGAAATGCAACTTTTACTAGTCGATTTTCTAAATGTTCGGAAAGCATCTATAAGTTTTATTGAAACCTTATCGGAAATTCAATTAAAAAATACAGGCTGGGCTAAAGATTATGAAATTACGCTTGAAGACTTTCTCAAATCAATTATTGGACATGAGTTACATCACTTAAATATTATCAAAGAAAAATACTTATTATAGTAGAGATTAAAAAAAGTAAATGAAAGAAAAGAAATAGAGTCTCAAGAAATAAAAATTATAATATTTTAAGCAAATCACTGGGGGTTTCAATTTCAAAATCAGGTCTATATGTCCACGCTCTTGTGTCAGCACTGCTGTATTTTGCAGTAACAGCAATTACTTTACTATTATTATCTAATTTCATTTCAATATTTCTTGCAAATTCAATATCACCTTCATGGTCTCCTATATAAATAATAGTTTTGTTAGCGGTATTTTCGAATATTTGCTGTAAACATTTTATTCCGCCAAAAGGAATTGGTTTTTGATAATTATTTGGGATATCATTATAACCAATAATTGAGTTGAACTTATCAAGTAAGCCATTTTCCTTTAAAACACATTTAATGTTATCCGATGCATTTTGAGAGCAAATACCCTGGGGTACATGAATTTTACTTATAGTATGTTTAATATCAGAAAATAACTTTACAGGGATTGTGTTTTTAAGCTGATATTCTGTCCATAAAGCCCCAGCTTCAATCATTTCAACCTCGGACATTCCGTAATAATTTATATATAAATCTTGCCAATTTTTAGATTGATGATTGGCAATATGGTACGAATCTTCACTTTTTAAGGCATCTGGTAAGTTTTCTCCTGTTAGCCTAGGTGTTACTACTGAAAGAATCTCCTTGGTAATATCAATATTCTTTGGAACTGAATTCACTAATGTTCCGTCAAAATCCCATAGCACTGCATCAACATTCATAAATCATTAGTTATAATTTTTTTTAAAATAAGACTATTGATTTATTTTAATATTGGTTAACTTGTAAAAAGGATAATCAACATTCTCTTTTACACATTCCTCAATTATATAATCTACCAAGTAATATTTTTCGTTGAGGTTATCTTTTTCATAATCTAGTTGCAATGAAGACTTGGCTTCATAGGGAAATTTGGAAAGTAACCCTATAGAAGTTTGTATATCCATTTCAGACAAATCTATTCCTTTTATTGAGGCCAGTTTTCTCAGTTCGTACATCATATTCTCTAGGGACAACATTAGTTCTACATCAATAAGAAGTTCTCCAAATGTTACATTGTAGGCCGTAGTAATAGCTGCCACCGGCGCAACAAAAAGATACTTTTTCCACAAAACTGTTTCCATATCTTTTACAAATGATATATCAATTTCTGCATCCTTAAAAACCTTAATTAAAACTTCATGTGTTTTTAGCAAATTGCCTCCTATAAAGATTTTACCTGGTCCTCCTAAATGTTCAACATAACCTGGTTTTTTTATGTTAGATGCTACATAAATGCATCCATCCAAAATGTTGAACTCATTATTACCAAAGTTTTCAATTATAACTTCTTTGGCGTTGACCATATTTTGCAAAGTTATGATGGTGCTATGCGTATCTAAACAACTTCTATAGCTGTTTATGGCATCTATTAGTGAAAAGGATTTCGTGGTTACCAATAAAACATCTAAAATTCCTATTTCTATTGGATTATCGGAAACTAAATGAGGACGAACATTTTCAATCTTATCTCGGGATTTGATTGTGAGTCCATTTTTTACAATTTCTTCTTTTGTGTCTCCTCTGCAGATAAAAATGATTTCGATATCATTTTCATTTTCAGGATAGTAGTGTTTTGCCAACGGTGCACCAACAAAACCACCAATTCCACCAATTCCAAGTATTCCAATTCTCATTTTAATCATATTAAGTTTTGAATAAAGACAAGCTTCACTTTTTGATAGTAGTGAAGCTTGTTAGATGCAGAAAGGGCAAAATAAAGTATTTGTAAATTCATTATATTCTGCGCAAAATTCTAAAGTCTTACTATATAATTAGTATTAATTGGATTTCATTTATCACAAAAATTTATTGATTTTTTTTACTCCAATTGGTTACAGCCAACTTTTCCATTTCCGCCTCATTGCTTAACCACGGCACGATAGTATTAAATGGTTTCCCTTCCCAAAAATCATTATAAAACAAGTATAGTTTACCATTGCGAAAGCGCAATAACCATTAAATTATACTCAAACTAGCTCATAACTTTAATTTTTCCTGTATGTCAAAATGATTTTTTGACTTTTTTTATCTGAGAGTTAGCATTAGATTTATAATTAGTCTGTTTTCATTTTCTTTTATGTCTAGAATTAATTGTTATTGATAACTAAATGGTGTTTTACCCAAGAACTTTCTGTAAAGACCAATCTGACCTAATTCATATCCCAAATGATGCATTTGAAAGCCGTACAGCCCACGCACGGTCTGTTCAGGAAATGGCAGTGGGAAGGGCGCTGCCGAATCCAATTGTTCTTCAGTTAGGTTGCCCAGGGCTTCGGCGATTTTGGGGATCAAGACATCAAAATCTTCCCTCATTTTCGAAAGGGACGGATGGTCTGCTTTGGGGTCAAAAGCCTTTCCGAAGGCAAACTGCTCGGCATACGGATTTTCAGTAGCCTGCCCCAATAGCATGGCCAAGTTATATTGAATGTCTACCATATGGCCAGCAATCCATGCCAGGCTATTGGCATTGTTGATGCGTCTGTCGGCCTCGGTATCTGAGATATCGTTTAGGTTTTTTGAGAATAGTCCGGCCTGTAATTCGTACTGTGCTTTCAGCACCTGTATGTCAGTGGGTTTATAAACCTCTTTGATAACTTCCTTTTCCACTTTCTCAGCTTTTTGTTGGCAAGAGGCGATGGTTAGGGCCAGAATCAGAACGACCAATACTTTCATTGTTATTTTTTTCATTGCTAATAGTTTAGGGATTATGCGGCTTTTTTACTTTTTTCTTAAAGTATTTTTGGTCAGATTTTATTTTGGCTTCTGATTGTTTTCCTGTCTCGATATAGTATTTCAGGTCTTCCATTGTTTGATAGAGGTCCTTGCGCATCTTAGGCTTTATCATCCAACCCATAAGTAAGCCAGGGACCGTTGCAAGTGTCACATCCAAGTCCATGGTAACTTCCGAGGTGTTGATACTTAAAGATTTTACTTTCCAATTGGCAGTGGCGGCCTTCATAATAAAGGGAGTATCATCCAAATGATATTGCAGCTCCATCCGCTCCTCATCGGCCCGGTCAATGATTTCACTAACGTCACCAAAAACGGTTGAACAGGTTCTGCCTATGTATGCGCTATTCTGAACTTCACGTTCTTTGGATTCATTTACCGTGCTCGCCCAATCACAAGAACTGCCATAGTTGGTGTAGAGCACTTCCCAAACTTTGGAAGCTGGGGCATTTATCTGTAAGGATTTTTTAAATTTCATATGAAGCTACATTTGTGTTTTTTGCCTATTTATTATCAGGAAAACAAAGGGTTTGGATTGACTTTATTTGACTTTTAGATTCAAAAGGAAGGTTAATGTGACAACTTTGCATAAAAAAACCTGAACAAGTGTTCAGGTCTTTCCATCAAGGGGTGAAAATTACCAACCGACATAATTAGGAGATTTAATGTTTTTCATACGTAAACAAACAATTGCCTGTGCTCGGTGATGGGTACAGTGGTCGAAAACGATATTTAAAATTTTTCTCCTGGTCATTCGACCTGCCCAAAAAGAAGTGGTCTCCTCAAAGTAAGATTGTTCTTTATTTTCAATAGCGTTCTGTAAAGCCCCGTATTGAGCTTTCAAATAAGAAATAACCTCTTCTTTGTTGTTAGAATTGGGTTGTTTTACAGTTTGGAACGACAGTCCCGAGTTGCCGATATAGGCCATCCCCTCTCCAATATGAACAAGTTGCTCACCAAAGGAGCGGACATCCTCTATGGGTTTATAATTGTAATGTGCTTCTGGCATCTTATTGGCTACATCAAGCGTATATTCCAGGCTGTTCTTCAGCTTTTTGAGGTACTCGTTTTTAAAATTGCTTTTTTGTGCTGTCATAGGAAACCAAGATGTTATCAATAGGGTGCTGGCTATGGTAAAGATTTTTGGAAGTGACATCATCAGTTCAGTTTCATCAGGTCTTTGATATGCTTGTCGTTCAAGATATCCTCCAAAAAGGTTTTCTTGTCAAAGTCCGCCTTATAAGGTAATTGACCATAGAGTTCCGCATATTTTTCGTCCACAATGTCCAGCATCTCATCGGCATCCTTCTTAATGTAATTTCTAAAGTTTGAATATTCCTTTCGATTAAACAGAAGGTTTTTGCTGTCGATAACCTCATTGTCCATAGCGAAGGTCACTTTTTTATGGCAACGACAAGGGTTTGCTTTGTTGACCAACCCGCACTTTTCGTTCATAAAATTGAAGAGGTCCCGCCGTGCACGGGAGAGTTTCTGCCGGAAGTTGTCCTTGGAAATATCCAAAATCCCGGAGCCAATGGTATGGTCTGCATTGAACATTTCGCCTACTATATATACCAGTCGCTGCTCGCGGGTAAGGCATAAAAGCATTCCGCTCATACAGCTGTAATTCATCTCTCTGATAAATTGCTTTTTTTCTTCCTGCTCCAATGGGGTAAGGGGTTGGTCTGGTGTCATATCGAGCCCTTGGGCCATTTTATCAAAGCTTTCAAAGACCGATTCATTGGGTCTCCTTTTGGACATTAGGAAATGGTTGGCCACGATACGATAGGCCCAGGTCCTGAAGGCGCTCCTACTTTCAAATTTTGATAGGTTGGTAATGATCTTTATGGTGGCTTCCTGGGTAAGATCTTGTGCATCCGCAGGATTGCGCACCATTTTCCAGGCAATATTGTAGATGTAAGGTTGATGCTTTAATATCAAATCTTCCAATGCCTGCTTGTCACCAGTCCTGGCCAGCGAAACCAATTGCTCATCGGTCTTGTCGCTTTTATATTCTTTTAAAAACGGATTGTCCATCGTACACTTTATTATTTAGATGCGCTTTCGCGAAAGCTGTGACAACTTTTTTAAATAAAAAAATAGCAAAACCTGTCACACAATTTTTATGGTGCATCCAAAGGAAGTATAATCACTAATTAATAATATAATGAAAACTGTGAAAATGATAGCCTTGGCAGCATTCGTTGCCTTTGGTTTTACACAAATGAACGCTCAAAATGCTGATGCCAAAATCACTAAAACCAAAATAGTGGAAGCATCTGCCGACAAAGTCTGGAACGAGTTGCGAAAACTTGACAATATTGATGAAATTTCAAGTTTTGTTGGTAAAGTCGAATTCACTGGGCCTAAAGGTGCGGGAGGAAGCCGTGTTTGTACCGCCCCGGATGGAAAGGGCAAATTCAAGGAAAATATCCTAGCTTTTGATGATGCCACCAGAAGCTATACCTATGCGGTAGTGGAAGGTGTGCCTGCGGCTGGAATGGTCAGTAATTTTAAAGTCGTTGATTTAGGGTACAACAAATCGATGATCGTTTGGACATCTACTTATGAGAAGTTTATGCAAAACCCACAGATGACGGAGGAGCAGTTCAATGGTTTCCTCAATCAGGCTTCTGGTGAGATGATGAATAATGTGGCAATAATGGCTTCTAAATAGCCCCGAACTCATTATTCTGATTAAAAAGGGTCAAAAATTTTCCGTTTTTGACCCTTTTTACACAGTTGATTCTCTGAACAAAGTGGGAGATAAATTATAATGCCTTTTGAACAATTTTGAGAAATAACCAGGGTCATTGAAGCCGCAATCATAGGCAATCTCAGAGACAGAAGCCTTGGAATTTCGTAGCAGTCTGTTGGCCCTTTCCAACCTTTTAGCAACAATATAGCGGGAGAAAGTCGTATTGAATTCTATTTTGAACTTTCTTTTGAAGGTCGATGGACTCATGTTGGCGATGGCCGCCATTTCATCCAGTGACACGTCCTCAAAAACATTGGCATCGACAATTTCATGTAAGGTATAACTTTCCCTGTCAAATAAAGATGAAAGCAGCTCTAGGATGGGGTTGGGATTTCGGCTGTTGACGAGCAGCAAGGTCAACTCTTTAATCTTCAGTGCTACCAGTTCTTCGGTGGCCAACTCCCGATTGTCGAAATAGAAGAAAAGGCCATCCAAATATTTCTTTAATAGCACATCCAAATCCACTAGTGCATTCGACTTTTTTGACGATGCGAATGTGTCTAGTTTTCCAATGGCCTCTGATTCCAATATGGACTGCATCACCTCAGGGTGCAATCGCAAAAGGACCACTTCCGCTACTTTATCTTCGGTAGTACCATGCCATTTGTTGACATAGGTGCCGCATTTCATCAAGACACCCTGTCCTTCACTTACCTCGGTTTTACCATCTGCGCGATAAAGACTGCCTTTGGTGTTTATGGGAAAGATAAAGCAGGCCGAATTACCCAAATCGGATGCAGCCACCAATGGCGGTGAAAAGGTGAAATGGCTGATGACGGCCCTTCCACCCAATTCTAAATGTCGCTGTGTCAAAATCAAGAGGTCTTATTTATATAGATGCCTTATTTTCTTCCATTTCTGCTCCGTTACTTTCTCACCGGTCTTGGCGTGGTAATCTATACCATGGGCATAACGTTGAAATGCCTTGCGCATGGGTGCTTTGGCCAAACTTTTAAAAAATCGCGGCCTGGTAAGATAGTTAAAACGAATTTTTAGTAAGGTTTTATTGTTTGAAATTTTGGTTGCGTCCATATTGACCCAGCTGTAGTCGATGTTCAGGTTGCCGAAGCCTTTCTTATCCACTATTTCAATGGTGATGTGATGGTTTTCAGGGTCGTATTTTGCTATTTTATCTACGAAGTATTTTTTTTCACGATTATTGGTCATGTACATGATGCGCATAGCGCCCACTTTGGGTTCGTTATGTCCTGATGACCATTCGGAATAGGGACAGTTGGGATTGCTGTCTGCAACGTCTGCAAAACCCTCCCCTATGATTTCCCAAACGCGTTCTACTGGGGTATCGATTTTTTGTTCGACCTCCACAACGGCGATTTTTTTCCTCATTTTGGTATCTTTTGACACCTTCTTCCCCATAATTTCCACCTTTCGGGGATGGGGTTCACCCGTCTCTACGAAATGTTTTAGTTCTTCGGCCTTGTTCTGAAGTACTTTGGTCAATTGTTTACGCATCATCCATTTCATGGTGAGTCCCATAAAACCTCCAACACGCATATCGTTGTAGGATGTCCAGATGGTCTTGTCGCCCTTAGGCGTAAGCTTGTCTTTGTTGATAGAGTATCTGACGAAGCCTGGTAGCCCTTCATAGAGTTCGTACTCGAAATAGTAATTCTCAGGCTCCCATTTGATGACACGTTCTCTTGTGTCATTGAATCCGGCAGCACTGATGGAACAAAATCGTTTGGCATCGCCTCCCTCGCCGCTGAACTCGACCACATGGTTTACTCCCGAGGCCCATTTGCCGATGCCTCCGTAGTCCACAGCAAGTGCATTCCAAACGGTTTCTATGGGTGCATCAATTTCGATTTCATAAGATGCCTGAAGGTTGGGTTCTTTTCTCTCCATATCTTGAGCTTTGACACCTTGAATGCCTAAGAACATTACAAGGATCATTAACATGATTTTCGTTTTCATAGTTCTAGATTTTATGAAAACAAAGTTGAAAGAAACACTAGATAAAGGTTGGGAATAATAGGTCAATCAATAGGATTTATAGACCAGAGTATTGTGATACTTGAAGAACGCCATAATAAAGTTTAAAATCTGTTGACCGATTTGTTGACATATTATATCAAATCAATTCAAATTATATGATTGTCCAAAAACAACGAAACCTTGCAAATCATAGATTTTGCAAGGTTTTTTATTCGTTTGGAGTTTCCTCCCTGTGACCTCGACAGGATTACCTTCGGTTTTCCCTTGAATTCCCCTTTGCAAATAGAAAGCCTTATGGCTTCGCCATACCTTTTATTTTATTACAAGATTGGAAAGCATTAGCTTTCCATCTTTCCATAAAACAAAAAACCCATTACTTGCGTAATGGACGTTCTGCTTGTAGTGACCTCGACAGGATTCAAACCTGTAACCTTCTGAGCCGTAATCAGATGCGCTATTCAGTTGCGCCACGAGGCCTTATGCTTTACCGATAACGGGCTGCAAATATATTTCTTTTTAAACTTTCCACAAAATAAGGAAGGCCAAAATAAAGGCAGCCTGCCCTATATTATTCCAGGGCATTGGTGGTCACATAATAGCGCCAGCCAATGATGGCCAATTGCAGTTTAGAGGCCTTGGAGAGGTCAAGCTGTCTTTTTGAATACGAGGGCAAAAGGAGTTTGTTTACCCTCGACAAAAACATAAAAAAGGACTTTCTCATCGTACTCGGTTTAGGTTAGCCGTTTTTCAAAGATAAGTATTGTGTCCGACTTCATACATTGCCGTTTCTTCAAACACTTACCTAACTGAATTTCACCAATGGCTCGTTAAGAAGGGCACTACACTAAAAATCGGTTTGATAGGTTTCCGGTGCATGCTAGCTTAGACAGGAATTTAAATTTTTTTGACATGAAAACAAAATGGACAATTTTACTCTTGCCCACCCTGATAATCGGTGGTTTTTTTGCCTCCAATTTTAGGACGACGGACCAGAAACCCGTGCGAACATTAGAACCCGAAGCAGGATGCGTATTTATGACGGTTATGGGGGAGCAATCCTCTCAAGGCTTTAACCAGTATAAGACTAATGGAAACTTGGCGCTGGCCATCGGTGATGGGCTCTCTTGGCTTTCCAAGGCACAATTGCCCAATGGGGGATATGGTGCTGGGAGCCATAGTGCACAACATATTAGAGATCCACACGCGGTAAAGGCGGATCCCGCCACCACGGCTATTGTTGGGATGGCCTTGTTAAGAAGTGGAAATACCCTAAAAAAGGGCAAGCACGCCCCGAACCTCAAAAAAGCGTTGGGCTTTTTGTTGGAGACCGTGGAAAATGTAGCAGATGATAGCCCTTATATTACAGAGGTCAGGAACACCCAGATCCAAACCAAGTTGGGCGAGAATATAGACGCCGTGCTTACCGCCCAGTTCCTTACCAATGTCCTGGAACGAGAGTTGGCGGGGATGGACAGAAAAAGGGTAGTTCGCTGCCTGGATATCTGCATTGCGCGAATAGAGGGGGGAACAGATGCCGAAGGCAGGCAAAAAGGAGCCGGATGGGCCGGAGTGTTGCAAAGCGGTATGGCCAATAGTGCATTGGAATCGGCCATGGCCGTGGGTGCTGCCGTGGATTCGGTGGTGATGGAACGGTCCCGTAACTATCAAAAGGGCAACTACGACGAAAAGACCGGTACGGTAAAAACAGATGACGGCGCAGGAATAATGCTTTATGCGGTAAGTGGAAGTGTTAGGGCAAGTGCCAAAGAAGCCCGCAAGGCGGAAGCAGCTATTAACAAAGCGAAAGCTGAGGGTAAATTGGATAAGGATGCGAAAATTAATGCGGCCAATCTGGAACGCTCAGGGTATACCAAGGCCGAGGCGTTGGAGCATGCAACGGCGTACGAAGTATATCAGTCCGCAAAACGAACCGCCCAGAGGGATGATGTAATGTCTGGTTTTGGCAATAATGGGGGAGAGGAGTTTCTAAGTTTTTTACAGACGGGAGAATCCATGGTCGTAAACCAAGATAAGGAGTGGGAGCAATGGTATGATGATATGAGCGGGAGGATTTTAAAAATTCAAAATGAGGACGGCAGTTGGAACGGCCATCACTGTATTACCAGTCCGGTTTTCTGTACGGCCACAAGCCTGCTTTTGCTCACGGTGGAGAACGATATCGCCTTTCTGCAAAAAATTGGGGAATAGATTAAGTTACCTCAAATAGATAAAAGTAGCCTGTATGAAAAGTGTTTGAATGTCTGTTCGAGCGCAGTCGAGAACTTTTTAAACTATTAATTTATTGAGCATCTCGACTGCGCTCGAAGTGACAGTTTCAATTTTTAAGCACTTTTCATACAGGCTTTTCCAAACAAAGGCATTACTTGTTATCGTTTTCCATCATTTTCCTGGCTAGATCTGCCCCAATCAAGGATTGCAACAAATTGGCGTCGCCGCTCTTGGCATCACCCCCCTCGATAAAGATTTCTGGTAGGTTAAGCTCTTTGAGTTCACGGGCTACCCCAACGGCCATTTTATAATCCCATTCGGCACGCTCCTGAGGTGTAAGTCCGGCATTGACCAATTTGGCGTTCTGATAGGCTTCGGCATCGGCTGCCACCTTTTTGCTCTGGGCCTTGAACTTTTCTACTTCAAACTGCTTTTTTTCCTTCACCAAGTTGAACTCGGCTACCTTGGCCTCTGTCTCGGCGGCGATGGTCTTTTGGATCTGCTCCTTTTCCAGGCGGGCGCGTTCGGCAGCTTTCTCGGCTTCACCACGGGCCTTCTCCTTTTGTGCCCGATAGAATTCCCGTTCGGCCTGCTGCTTCTCGAGTTGGGTCTGGGCCACTTCCTCTTTTTGCAATTGCAGACGATTGTCAAAGGTCTCTTCCCAATCTATTTCGGTAACTACGGCCTGCACCACGGTAAGGCCATAACTTTTAAGGGAATTGCCCTCTTCCCGGACCGCGGTCCCCTGTTGCATTTTGATCCGATAACGTTTCTGCTTGCGCTGTTTGTTTACTACGGTGCGCACGGTAGCGCTGTCGCCGATGATTTCTTTGCGTTCATTGGTCAAGTACTCTTCCAGCACATACATGCCGTTTTCCAGCTGATCCTTAAAATACCGGTCAAAGTCAGACGCCTGTCCAGAGATATAGTCCTGGGCGTCCATAAGCTTACAGGTGTTTTTAATGGATTGGTCAATGTTTGGAATGATACGGGAGCGAATCAGGTTCTGCTCGGTTTTGTTACGATCGGCCACGGATAGAAACTGTGCATCGTCTTCCGTGTTGATACTGATAACCACGGAAGTGGCTATGCGTGCCTTCACCGCGTCGCTAAATGCCCAATACTTGGCTACATCCACATTGGCATATTCACTTTGTTCCCCTAGTTCACCCTTGGCGTTGGGGATGACATATTTTATGGGTAGTTCAAACTGCAAGGGAATAAGGCGCCCCCACATCTTGGTATGGATCCCTTGCCTAAAAACAGCCTTTTGCCCTCCCCAAGGATATTGCACCGCATAGGCGGTACCGGGCTCCGCATAAAAGAACGTGCCGGTGAGCACACTCATAACGATGCCTACAAGGATGATTTGGAAACTTCTGCGCTGCGTAAACCAGTCAAACAGTCTGTGGTTCTTAAAAAGGGGTTTCGCCAATAAGGTAAAGATCCCGACAAGTACGATAAGTATTCCTAAAATTGTTAGCATATGGATTTGGTTTAAAGGTTAGACATGATTATGGTCAATATAAAGTACAATACAAACTTTGCTAGAGTGATCATTTCACTTAGGTTTTAGAGGTTAATAAGTAGTTGATGATAATCGATTACTTTTTTAAGATATAGCGGAAGATTGCTTATTTCCAAACGGTTTGATGAAATTTAATGCAATTGCATGCAGTGTTGTAAGTGAAAAAATGAATTCGATTATAAGATTTCAAATGCTCTCTTGGAAGAAGTTTCTAATCGAAATCTTAATTGTTAAATAACATTACAATTTGTAATAATTCAAGAGGGTTTTTGAGTGGTTTTTCAAATTCCAAGGGGCATTTTATTCCAAAAACGGCGTTTTTGGGCATTTTCATTTTTTTTCGAAACGATTTTGGCAGGAAAAGACAAGGGGTAAAAACCTATATCAAATCAAAAATCTTAGTCTATATTTGCCAAAATTTGTCCTATGCAGGATCTTCTTTTTGTTTTACTGGGGTTGGCCTTGCTCATCATGGGCGGGAATTGGCTGCTAAAAGCGGCAGTGGCCTTATCCTTGAGGCTTAATATCCCCAAGATCGTTATCGGGATGACGGTAGTTTCCTTTGCCACCTCGGCCCCGGAACTTATTGTAAGTATTAAGGCCGCCCTGGACGGTTTTCCAGATCTGGCGCTGGGCAATGTGGTGGGTTCCAATATTGCCAATCTTGGATTGGTACTTGGGATTACCGTTATCCTGGGGCATATGGATGTTAGAAAAAGCTTCTATACCACAGATTGGCCCGTGATGGCTGTGGCTTCCCTCTTGTTTTTCGGATTTATTTTCTTTGATGGGCAGTTGCAGCGCTATGAAGGCATGGTCATGGTGGTCCTTCTCTTTTTGTTCTTGGTATACCTTCTGCGTTTTCAAAAGACCGCAGTGGTGGACGAACTGCCCGAGGATGACGTACCCTTGCCCTTGTATAAGACGGTTTTGTATTTGGGCATTGGAGGGGCGGCCCTATGGGGAGGTTCCGAACTACTGATCGAAGGTGCGGTGGGCTTGGCCACGTACTATGGCGTAAGCGAACGTGTTATTGCCATTACGGTAGTTTCCATTGGGACCAGCATTCCGGAATTGGCGGCCTCGGTTATTGCAGTCATAAAAAAGGAAAAGGCAATTTCCTTGGGGAACCTTATTGGCTCCAACATTTTCAATCTGCTGGCGGTATTGGGAATTACCTCGATCATTACACCGATCAGTGTGGTAGACGACGGACTGTTGTATTACGATGTCTTCTGGATGCTGGGAATTTCCTTTTTGATCCTACCTTTGGTCTTTCTTCCACGCGGCCTGCGATTGGGCTGGCGGGACGGCTTGGTCCTCCTCGCAGTCTATGTGGTGTTCGTGTACTTTACCATTCAATAAAAAATGGCTATTCTGTCAGACGAAATAGACCACGCAATCGGGCAACGGTGTACGTTGGCTAATCGGAAAGGGTAGGGAATAGGGTATAAAAAAACCGACCCCCGGAATTCCAAGGGTCGGTAGATATATAATCAACAATTAATACTAATTTGCTAGAGCTTCTATATTTGCGGATTTTACCGTTTTAATAATCCTACCGGCTATTTTGTACGGATCTCCGTTTGAAGCGGGCCTACGATCTTCCAACCATCCTTTCCATCCTTTTTCTACCGTAATAATAGGAATCCGAATAGATGCGCCCCTATCCGAAACCCCGTAACTAAAGTCCTTAATGGAAGCGGTTTCGTGCAAGCCAGTAAGTCTTTCATTATTAAAGGCACCATATACGTCGATGTGGTCAATGGCTACAGGTCTAAAGGCCTCACATATTTTTTCGTAGATTTCCTTGGAACCACAGGTTCGTAAGGTAGTATTGGAGAAGTTGGCGTGCATCCCGGAACCGTTCCAATCGCCTTTTACCGGCTTAGGATGTAATTCAATATAGTATCCGTACTTCTCGGTAAGCCTATTTAACAAATATCTGGCAACCCAAATTTCGTCCCCGGCTTTTTTCGCCCCTTTGGCAAAACATTGAAATTCCCACTGCCCCGGTGCAACCTCCTGGTTGATACCTTCAATATTGATTCCTGCTGCTATACACAGATCCATATGCTCTTCAACAAAATCCCTTCCCCATGTATATCTACCTCCTACGGAACAGTAGTATTTGCCCTGTGGTCCGGGAAACCCACCTCTAGGGAATCCTAGGGGTAAATCTGTTTCGGTATCCATTAGGAAGTATTCCTGTTCAAAGCCAAACCAGAAGTCATTATCATCATCGTCTATGGTAGCTCTGTAGTTGGAGGGGTGAGGATTGCTATCCGAGTCTAAAACTTCACACATGACCAAAAAACCATTGGCTCTTTCCGGATCTGGAAAAATGGCAACAGGTTTTAAAAGACAATCCGAAGATCCACCCTCTGCCTGTTCCGTAGAGCTCCCGTCAAAAGACCATATCGGGCAATCTTCCAATTTGCCACCAAAATCTTCTTCAATTTTCGTTTTACTTCTCAACTCCTGAGTTGGTTGATGCCCATCTAACCAGATATACTCTAATTTAGTTTTACTCATAATATTGGTAATTTATTATAAATTTTACGACAGACAAAAATATGTTTTTTCAGGAATTAACCTAACTTTTGATGGGTAATTAATTAAGAAAAAGGAATTATTTTTCAACACCCCCAATTTTTTTAGGGTATTTTGTCAAAAATTTATTTTTTTGATCATATATTATTAAATCGATAATTCTTAGTTTTGCCGGAACAAACGAAAATTTGACATGTCTAGAACCAGATTTGACGCTATCGCGGAAAGCCATAAGAGAAATCGTATAAACATTGAGGAAAAAGGAAGACGTTCGGAACTTTTTGGACAAAACGTGTTCAACGAAGAACGGATGCTGCAGTACCTTACCAAGGAAGCACATAGCAGCGTTAAAGCGGCCATTTTTTCCGGCTCCAAGATCGATCGAAAAATTGCGGACCAGGTGGCCGAGGCCATGAAGACATGGGCCATTTCTATGGGAGCTACGCATTATACACATTGGTTTCAGCCCCTTACCGGAGCAACGGCCGAAAAACACGATGCTTTTTTTGACCTATTGCCCAACGGCAAGGGGATGGAAAAGTTTGGTGGTGGCCAATTGGTACAACAAGAACCCGATGCCTCCAGTTTTCCCAGTGGCGGCATCCGGAACACTTTTGAAGCCAGGGGTTATACCGCCTGGGACCCGACCTCCCCTGCATTTATCTACGGGACAACCCTCTGTATTCCCACGATTTTTGTATCCTATACGGGAGAGGCCCTGGACAATAAGGCACCACTGCTTAGGGCACTGCACGCGGTTGATGAAGCCGCAACGGCCGTTGCCAAATATTTTGACAAAAACGTTACAAAAGTAAATGCCACCTTGGGCTGGGAACAGGAATATTTCTTGGTAGACAAGGCCCTGGCCCATTCCCGCCCCGATATCATTATGACCGGCCGTACCCTTATAGGCCATTCGGCCGCTAAGGGGCAACAGCTGGATGATCACTATTTTGGGGTCATACCAAACCGGGTGATACGATTTATGAGCGATTTGGAACAGGAATGCACAAAATTGGGCATACCGGTAAAGACCCGACATAATGAAGTGGCTCCCAACCAGTTTGAATTGGCACCCGTTTTTGAAGAGGCCAACTTGGCGGTAGACCATAACCTATTGCTGATGGATGTCATGGAAAAAGTGGCCGACAAGCACAGTTTTAAGGTGCTTTTTCATGAAAAGCCCTTTGCGGGCATTAACGGTTCCGGGAAGCACAACAATTGGTCGTTGGCTACGGATACCGGGGTCAATCTGCTAAGTCCGGGTTCTACCCCAATGAAGAATCTACAATTTCTCACCTTTTTCGTAAACACGATCAAGGCGGTGGATACGTATGAGGAATTGTTGAGGTCCTCCATTGCCTCGGCCAGCAATGACCACAGGTTAGGAGCCAATGAAGCACCGCCCGCTATTTTGTCCATTTTTATCGGCGCCCAACTAAGTGATGTCTTGGATGAACTGGAGGGGGTGTCCCAAGGAAAATTATCGCCCCAGGAAAAGACGGAATTGAAACTGAACGTAGTGGGCAAGATTCCGGAGATCCTTTTGGACAATACCGATCGGAACCGCACCTCGCCCTTCGCCTTTACCGGCAACAAGTTCGAAATGCGGGGCGTGGGGTCTAAAACGAATTGTGCCAAACCCATGACCATCCTAAATGCGATCATGGCCAAACAATTGATTGCCTTCAAAAAGGAGGTGGATATCCTTATGGACAAGAAAAACCTGAAAAAGGACGAAGCGGTCTTTAACGTACTTAGAGAGTACATAAAAACCTCCAAGCGGATTCGTTTTGATGGGGACGGGTATAGCACTGAGTGGGAAAAGGAAGCTAAAAGAAGAAAGTTGAGCAATAATAAAAATACACCTGAAGCCCTGCAGGTACTTACCTCTAAAGCGAGCTTGGAACTCTTTAAATCCATGGATGTCATGAGCGAGGTGGAAGTTAAGGCTAGACAAGAGGTAGAGTTGGAAGCCTATATCTTTCATATACAGATAGAAGGACGTGTGTTCAACGAAATCGTCAACAACCACATCCTACCATCTTCAATTGCCTATCAGAACAAGCTGATTGACAACGTGACCGGACTTAAGGAGATTTTTGGAGCGGCCCACAAGAAGCTGTCCGACGGGCAGCTAACCATTATAGAACAAATAGCCGAACATATTGCTGAAGTAAAGAAAAAGGTGGATGCTATGACCGATGCCAGAAAAAGTGCCAATACCATTACGAATATCGATAAAAAGGCAAGGGCCTATTGCGATAATGTAAGGCCCTACTTTGACGAGATTCGATACCATTGCGATAAATTGGAGCAGTTGGTGGACAATCAAATATGGCCCCTCACCAAATACCGGGAACTCCTGTTCATAAAGTGAGGGGTTAACGCCCAGGCCAGGTACCAAAACCGTGGCCTTTTGCGACCTTAATTTAAAAGCCTACATTTTGTGGGCTTTTTTTATGGATTGCCCTATTTTTGCCCCAAACTGCATAAGATGGGTTCGTCCAATAGTAAAAGATATGATTTAAGAGGGGTTTCGGCCTCCAAAGAAGAGGTGCACAAGGCCATAGAAAATATTGATAAGGGTCTTTTTCCAAAAGCCTTTTGTAAAGTGGTGCCTGATTATCTCACCAACGATGATGCTTACTGTCTGATTATGCATGCCGATGGTGCCGGAACCAAATCTTCCTTGGCCTATATGTATTGGAAGGAAACCGGGGATATTTCGGTTTGGAAGGGCATCGCCCAGGATGCCCTGATCATGAATGTGGACGATCTGCTCTGCGTGGGGGCCACAGATCACATCATGTTGTCCTCCACCATTGGTCGAAATAAAAATTTGATACCCGGAGCGGTCATAGCAGCCATAATACAAGGTACCGAAGAGCTCATTTCGGATTTGTCCGCTCACGGCATTACCATACACTCCACAGGTGGGGAGACGGCAGATGTGGGCGATCTGGTACGTACCATCATCGTAGATTCAACGGTTACTGCACGCATCAAAAGGGCCGATGTCATAGACAATGCCAACATACAGGCGGGCGATGTGATCGTTGGTCTTGCTTCCTTTGGCCAGGCCTCTTATGAAAAGGAGTACAACGGCGGGATGGGCAGTAACGGACTCACTTCTGCCCGGCACGACGTGTTTGCCAAGTACTTGGCGAAAAAATACCCCGAAAGTTATGATGCCGCGGTGCCCGAGGCCCTGGTTTATTCAGGAAACAAGAAATTGACAGACAAAGTACCCGAAGCTCCCCTTGATGCAGGTAAATTGGTGCTATCGCCCACAAGGACCTACGCTCCGATCATTAAAAAGATCCTTTCGGAATACACGGCAGAAACCATTCACGGAATGATACATTGCAGTGGTGGCGCTCAGACCAAAATCCTCCATTTTATAGACCAATTGCATATCATTAAGGACAATATGTTCCCGATGCCTCCGCTGTTTCGTTTAATACAGGAGCAATCTGGTACCGAATGGAAGGAAATGTACCAGGTTTTTAACTGCGGTCACCGGATGGAATTATATGTAAACGAGGCCATTGCGGAAGATTTGATCGCTATCTCGGAAAGTTTTGGTGTGGCCGCCAAAGTAGTGGGCAAAGTGGTACAAAATCCACACAAAAAGCTCACGATACAAAGTGAATATGGCACCTTTGTATATTAAGGTATACGAATCCCCCAATTCCTACGTTGTTTTAATAATTAAGCCCCTTATGCTATGGAAAGAAAAACGTTTTTAAAAAACTTGGGCGCGGGAGCGGCTTTTGCCGTAGTTTTCCCTTGCCTTCACGGATGCTCCAGCAGTGGAAGCGATGATGTGGCACCGGAAGATATGAAACCTATACCCACCGGAGTTGATTTTACGATCGATTTGAACACCTCCGAAGGCGCTGGACTGCAGAACAACGGCGATTTTATTCTGAAGGACTTTGTGGTGGTCGTTAAGAACTTAGAGGGTCAGTTTGTAGCGGCCAGTCAGGTTTGCAGCCATCAACAGACCGAAGAGGTGCGTTTTCTTGAGGAAAACGGTGGTATTTACCGATGCTCTACCCATGGTGCCCGCTTTGATCAGCAAGGAGCTCCGTTGAACAGTGTAACTCCCAATCCGCTGAAAATCTTCAATACTGAATTGAACGGTACTATTTTACGTGTTTTTGAATAGACACATCCCAATAAAAGTACTTATAACCTACTCATATGAAACATAGTATTCTAATTACCGCCCTTTTGTTTTCGTGCTGTCTTTTGGGACAGGACTGGAAAGGAAACTACGCCGAGGCACTTTTGGCTTCAAAGCAAGAGAGCAAGCCCTTGGTGCTGGTCTTTTCAGGTTCGGATTGGTGTGGCCCGTGCAAACGACTTGATCGGAATATTTGGCAATCGGAAGCCTTTAAGGCCTACGCCTCGCAGCACTATATTCTCTACAATGCAGATTTTCCAAGAAAGAAAACGAACAAACTGCCTGAAGAGAAGATAAATGCCAACAAACAACTGGCCGAGCGTTATAACCCAAAGGGACATTTCCCCTTGGTTCTGGTCCTCAACGGTCAGGAAGAGGTCTTGGGCAAGACCGGATATGAAAAAGTCTCACCAGACGCCTATTTATCTCTTCTAAATTCCTTTATAAAGTGAGATTGAACCTTTCCCTATGCTTTTTTTTTCTTGCCCTTATATGTTTTGGTCAAGAAAATTATGTTACCGTTCATCGGAGCATGAAGCTGATGGGAAGCAGGTTCGAGATTACAGTGGTAGCGCCCAATGAGGAAATTGGCTATATCAACATCGAAGAGGCCGCCGCGGAAATCACCCGCATAGAAAAAATGATATCTTCTTGGGATGCGGAATCCGAAACTTCCGCAATCAACAAAAATGCCGGTATAAAACCGGTAAAGGTAAGTATGGAACTCTTCAAGCTCATTGAACGTTCCAAACAAATTTCGGAAATTACCGATGGTGCTTTTGATATATCCTATGCCTCTATGGACAATGTTTGGAAGTTCGATGGGACCATGAAATACCCGCCAACGGAGACCGAGATCAAAAGATCCATCGCCAAGATAGGGCATAAAAAAATTATCCTCGATGCAGATGAACATACGGTCTTTCTGAGGCAAAAAGGCATGAAAATAGGTTTTGGGGCCATTGGGAAAGGGTATGCGGCCGATAGGGCCAAACAACTTTTGGTTTCCAAAAAGGTACGGGCAGGAATTATCAATGCTTCCGGAGATCTTACCACATGGGGCACCAAGGCCAGTGGGGAAAAGTGGCTTATCGGTATTGCCAATCCCTTGAGCAAGGATAAGATATTTTCGTGGCTCCCCGTCGTGGAATCCTCGGTGGCCACCTCCGGGAACTATGAAAAATACGTGACCTTTAGGGGACAGAAATATTCGCATATCATCGACCCCAGGACAGGCTATCCCTCAAAAGGAATCAACAGCGTTTCCATTTTTTCCAAAAGCGCGGAACTATGTGATGCCCTGGCCACTTCGGTATTTATCATGGGAAGGGATGCAGGTATGGCCCTTATCAATCAGCTTAGGGGTACCGAAGTGATTATCGTGGACAGCGCAAATAAAATTCATAAAAGCAATGGTATCCTGTTCGATAATAATCAGTAATTTTAAAAGGATGAAGAAATTGGTATTGCTATTGGTCCTTGCCGTTTTTTGCACCTCCTGCGTTGTGGTCAAAGAATACGAGAAGGTGTATATTAACGATGACGAGATGTTGCTTTCCGCCAAAGGCACAGAACGATTTGAAACCAATTTTCAAATCTACCGGGAAGCGGCTTCGGGAGCCAATGGAGGAAAAACAGGGGGTGGTTGTGGCTGTAATTAAGCACGTAAAAGGGAAATTACCCCTGGGCGTCCTGCTGTTCATTTCTTACCTGGGTTTCTCTCAGGCGGGCCAGCAGACCTATACCACTAGGGTCTTGGAAGCTGCGGAAATTGATCTGTTGTTCAGCTATTATGATCAGGACGGGCAGAATGCGGCCGTAACCGGGGGAGAAGGTACCGAAGAACTTACGGATGCAACCTCGAGCATCGTTGTAAAAATACCCATGAATGCAAATGACGTGCTTACCGTAGATGTGGGCATATCTGCCTATACCTCGGCCTCATCAAGCAATGTAAACCCACTGGATGGCAATGCCAACGACCCAGTAAGTCCGTTCATCGCCTCTTCGGGGGCATCCAGGAAGGATCAACTGGCCTATTTTAAACCTTCGTATCAGCACAGTTCTTCTGACCGCAACACCTTGTGGACAGCCAACGCCTACGTCTCCAACGAATATGACTACTTCTCCATAGGTTTTGGTGCGGGGTATACGCGCTTGTTCAATGAAAGAAACACCGAGCTCGGGATAAGTGCCCAAGTATATCTGGACAAATGGAATTCGCAGTATCCGATAGAGTTAAGGGGTGTTTTTTTTGATGACCGAATTACCGGCAATGGAACGTATAATCCACAATTCACTGAATTTCAGGATGAAACACGTAATTCCTACAGCATATCCCTTAGTTTTTCCCAAATTTTGGGGAAACGGTGGCAGGGTGCTTTGTTTGCGGATATTGTATCCCAGAACGGTTTGTTGAGCACGCCCTTTCAACGGGTTTATTTTGGTGATGTGGAAGATTTCTTTATAGACGACTTCCAGTTGGCGGATGATGTGGAACGTCTTCCCGATAGCCGCTTTAAGTTGCCCATTGGGGGCCGATTGAACTATTATTTGAACGATGTAGTGGTCCTACGGGGGTATTACAGATATTATATGGACAATTGGGGGATACACGGGCATACCGCCAGTTTGGAAGCACCCATAAAATTAAGTGATAAGTTTACACTGTACCCCAGTTATCGGTATTATACGCAGACCGCTGCCGATTACTTCTTCAGTAAGGAAGGGGCTGTATCCACCCTGGAATTTTATACCTCGGACTACGACCTGTCTGCCTACGATGCCAATCAATACGGTATGGGTATCCGATACAAGGATATTTTTGCCAACACCAAACTTTTCTCTTTTGGGCTCAAAACTATCGATCTTCGAGTAAACCAATACGACCGTAGCGATGGGCTAAGTGCTTTTATTGTTACCCTGGGCACTACTTTTGTAGGAAATTAACATCTTCCCGACCCCGTAAGATCGGACGCACAAAACCAAGGGTTTTTCTTAGGCGGTTCGGATCTGCTTGAAGCTATAAAAAAATCGTAAATTCGCAATCCAAGTGTAGATCGCATATGTTAGATAAATTAAACATTGTAAAACAACGTTTCGATGAGGTGTCGGACCTCATTATCCAACCCGATATCATATCGGACCAGAAACGCTATGTACAGTTGAACAAGGAATATAAGGATCTCAAGGTCCTTGTGGACAAACGTACACAATACGTGGAGCTGACGGATAATATTAGCGAGGCAGAGGAAATAATTTCGGACGGAAGCGATGCCGAGATGTTGGAAATGGCCAAAATGCAGTTGGAAGAGGCCAAAGCGGCCTTACCCGTTCTGGAAGAGGAAATAAAATTTTTACTGATTCCCAAAGATCCTGAGGACGCCAAGAACGTGGTGGTAGAGATACGCGCGGGCACAGGGGGAGACGAGGCCAGTATTTTTGCCGGCGATCTGTTCCGCATGTATACCAAATATTGTGAGTCCAAAGGATGGAAAACGAATGTGATCGATCTTAGCGAGGGTACCAGTGGTGGATTTAAGGAAATACAATTCGAGGTAAGCGGAGAGGACGTGTACGGTACCTTAAAATTTGAGGCCGGAGTACATCGGGTGCAGCGCGTACCACAGACTGAGACACAGGGTAGGGTACATACCAGCGCAGCAACGGTCATGGTGCTTCCGGAAGCCGAAGATTTTGACGTGCAGATAGATCCCAAGGATGTGCGGATAGATTTTTTCTGTTCCTCAGGTCCTGGCGGGCAGTCGGTAAACACGACCTATTCAGCGGTACGTCTTACCCATGTCCCCACAGGTTTGGTAGCGCAGTGCCAAGACCAAAAGTCGCAACATAAAAATAAGGAAAAGGCCTTTAAGGTATTGCGATCGCGGCTCTATGATCAGGAACTGGCAAAAAAACAGGAAGAGGATGCCGCCAAACGAAACTCCCAAGTAAGCAGTGGCGATCGTTCGGCAAAAATTAGAACCTACAACTACCCACAGGGCAGGGTTACGGACCATCGAATAGGACTTACCCTTTATGATCTGACCAACATTGTTAACGGGGATATTCAAAAGATTATCGATGAGCTGATGCTTGTAGAAAATACCGAAAAACTAAAGGAGGCCTCGGAAATTTTTTGATGACTCAGACCACTTAGCAGGAAGACAAAATGACCACCCAGTTTTTAACAGCACAGATCCGGAAAAAAAAGTCCTTTCTCTGTATTGGTTTGGATACCGACCTGGACAAGGTGCCGGAACACCTCTTGGACGAAGAGGATCCCCTATTTGCTTTTAACAAAGCCATTATCGACGCCACACATGAGCTGTGTGTTGCCTATAAGCCCAATATTGCCTTTTACGAGGCTTACGGACTTAAGGGCTGGAAGGCCCTGGAGAAGACCATGGCCTATTTGAATACAAACCATCCCGGAATATTTACCATTGCCGACGCCAAACGCGGGGACATTGGCAATACATCCACAAGGTATGCCCAGGCTTTTTTTGGGAATCTGGATTTTGATGCCTTGACCATCGCGCCCTATATGGGCAAGGACTCCGTGGAGCCATTTTTGGCCTTTGAAGATAAGCATACCATTCTCTTGGCATTGACGTCCAATGTCGGAGCTTTTGATTTTCAAACAAAAAATAGCAACGGTAGGGAGCTGTACAAGGAAGTTCTGGAGACCTCCAAGACCTATAGCCATGCCGAACGCCTTATGTACGTGGTAGGTGCAACCAAGGCATCCTATTTGTCCGAGATTAGGCAAATTGTACCCGAAAGCTTTTTATTGGTGCCGGGTATTGGGGCACAAGGGGGAAGTCTAAAGGAAGTATGTCATTTTGGTATGACCGAGGATGTAGGACTGCTGATCAACTCTTCGCGTGCTATCATCTACGCCTCCAAAGGAATGGATTTCGCAGAGGCCGCGGCAGAAAAAGCCCGGGAGGTGCAAAAAGAAATGGCGACAGAGCTGGGGCGGCTAGCTTGATGTCTACACCAAACTTTCCAGGACTTTCTTGATTTTTTGTGCCTTTTGTTCAAAGAATTCACCCAACTGGGTATCCGTATATTTAATGCTTGATGCCTTCTCCATAAAACTTTGATATTGGTATTCCAAAAGGGTTATGGCGTGTGCCCCGGAAGTTATCGGTGTAACGGTTCCTACTCTACAATACTGCTTTTCCATAGTCAAAAACTTTGTTCTTACAAATATACGACCGTATCGGGGTTTTAGATGTTGGTGTAAGGGTGTATTCACCTAAAAACCAGGTGTTTTATCTAATTTTTAACAAAAAGACAAAGAAATTGGCAACCGCTTTGGAAGATATTCCACTGCCGTCCGGTGCGATTCGGTATAACAATATCCTCTATTCCTGTCCGAAATCTGGTCCCAAGTGTTTTCAAAACCACACCCCATTGGGCATGTTCAAGTTCCTTTTCAGGGATAATTATTTAACAAAAGTGTCTCGGTAGTAGTGTTCAAAATCAGTATCTTACCTATACAAAAACACTTGGAATGATGAAAAAATACGTAAGCCTTTCACTTTTTCTTTTTTTTGGATTTTTAGTACATGCGCAAAGCGATGCATGCGCCTGTTGTACCGAAGATCATACCGCCTTTGACTTTTGGGTAGGGGATTGGGAGGTCACCAAGACCGACGGTTCCGCAGCCGGAAAGAATACCATTGAAAAAATAGAGGGTAGTTGTGTGCTAAGGGAGAATTGGACCAGCGCCAATGGGAACTATACCGGTACCAGCTATAACTTTTTTAATCTTAGTACCAAACAATGGGAGCAATTGTGGATAGACAATGCTGGGAATCATCTAAAATTAAAAGGGAATAGGATAGATAACCATATGATACTTTCATCGGACGAGTTTACCCACACGGATGGGAAGGTCTACAAGAACAGAATTACCTGGACGTTGAACGAGGATGGTAGCGTGCGGCAACTTTGGGAAGTCCTTCAGGGCAATGAAGTAGCGAGTGTTGCTTTTGATGGCTTGTATAGAAAAAAAGGATAGCCCAACGATTATGGATCAGTGAATGTAAATTGCAGCTCCGAATGACTTTGATAGCTAATTCAAATAATTACTCTAAAAAATGAGACAGAAGTTTTTTTAGAACATGTTCCGGAGCTGCTTTACATTTATTAGGTTACTTATCTCAAAGTAACATACTCTTTGCATACGTTGGGGAAAGGCTTATCAAGATTTACCGTTCCGATAAAAGTTTACGTTACGTTTACCAAAAACCTTCCGTTTGTCGAGAATTTTGGAGGTTAAGCGCCGTTACTCCGCTATACATGGACTTTTCAAGCGATGCAAATCACGACGCTTTGAAATAGAAATCGAGCAGTTTTACCAGGTCCTCCCTTTTGTAGGGGTCCAGTTTCTGTTTTTTGATGTGCTTTTCCATTTCCCCGGCCCGTTCCCCGAACAGGGGCACCAGGTTCTTCCGCTTGCGGGGCAGTTCCACCACCTCGCCCTCGGGGCCCAGCCCCTGGAGGTAGAAACGGGCGCCCTCGCGCTTGAACTTGGCGGGCACGTCCTGTTCGTAGCTGCTCTTGGCGGGCTTCTTGGGCACGAACTTGATGTTCTCCTTGAAATAGAGCGTGTAGCCCTCGCCGCGGTGCAGCCTTTCGAAGAAGGTGGTCTGCAGTTTTCCGCGCTCGTCCCTGTAGGGCCTGGTCTCGAACCAGCGGCCGGAGCCGTCCAACAGGGCTATGCGGTAGGGGGTGGAGCGGTCCAGTCCCATGACCTCGCCGTTCTCCCTCTTGATCTCGATGCTGTTCTCCACCACGTTGAAGCGCAGCAGCTGTACCTTTTCCATGCCGTTTATGCGGGCCGACACGAACTCCTCCAGGAGGTAGCGCGAGCCCTCGGCCTCGTCGTAGATCGGGTTGTTGGTGCCCACGAAGAAGGCGAGCTCGTTGAAGGTCTCGTTGTTGGGCCGCTGTATCTGCCCCTGGGCCGAAAGGCCTGCAAGGCACAGGGCAAGGAGGATCGTTCTTTTCATATCTAGATCGGTTTAGGGTTAAAATATAGGGACCACCAAAAACCGTGCCTTGGTGGTCCCATTCCTATATCAGTTCCGCTAGCTCCTAGAAGGTTCCGGGATTCTGCGTGATGTTCGGATTGTTGGTGGTCTCATCGTCCACGATGGGGAAGATCACCTTGTCCGCACCGGGTGCCGACTCGGGACCGCCACCTGGGCGAAGGTTCAGGCCGTTCCTCAAGAGGTCCATCCTACGGTGGCCCTCGAAACAGAGTTCCTTCCTTCTTTCCAGACTGATGGCGTCAAGGTCCAGATTGCCCGCGGTAAGGTCGGCAAGGCCGGCCCTGCTACGCAGCGTGTTGATGTCGGCCAGGGGCGTGGCGCCCACAGAGGTGCCTGCCCTAAAATTGGCCTCGGCCCTGTTCAGGTACATCTCCGTGACCCTTACCCCCATACCATCGGAGGCATTGTCCACCACATCGTTGTACTTGGTGGTGAAGAAGGTATTGTTGCCCCCTGCATCGGTGGCCGCTACGGACAGTTCGTCGAACCTTCTGTCCCCGGGCTCTGCATTAAAGGCATCGATCAGGTCCTGGCTAAAGGGCGCATCGCCCCGTCCTCCGGGGGAGGCGTTGTAAAAGTTCACGTACACCTCGTCGGAACCCGGTACCGATTCGTCCTGGGGACCGTCGGTCGGGGTATTGATCACCACGAACAGGTGCTCCGAGGAGGTTTCCGCGTTGTTATAGAAATCGTAGTTGGCCGCCAAGGGGTGGTTGCCCGCCGCGATCACCTGGTTGGCCAGATCGGCCGCCCCGGCCCAGTTCTCCCTGTAGAGGTACAACCTGGACAAAAGACCCTGGGCAGAAGCCTGCTCGGCCCGCTCGCCGTTGTCCACCGGAAGGTCCGCTATGGCGTCCAAAAGGTCCTGCTCTATAAAAGCGTGCACCTCGTTCACCGTGGAACGCTCCAATTGGAACTCGGATATCTCGCCCCCTTCGAAGGGCTGCGAAACGATCGGTACCCCAAGGTTGGTGCCCCCGCTGAACTGGTAGGGCTGTGCAAAGAGGTTCACCAATTGGAAATAAGTGTACGCACGTAGGAACTTGGCCTCGGCTACGAATACGGCTTTTGTGGCCTCATCCAGCCCGTTGATCTCCGCCGGATCTACGGGCGGAAGGTTCACGATTACATTGTTGGCGGCCCCGATCAGTTCATAGGCATCCAACCAGATGTTGTCTATCGTCGTATTGGTGGCCAGGGTCTCGAACTGGTCCACTTCCTGGAGTGAAGGGAAACTTCCCACGAAATTCACGTTGTCCGACATGAAGTCCGACATCAGCTGCGGATTCCCGTTCAGGTCACCGCTCTGGTTCTTACTGTAGACCCCGACGACGGCACCGTTGATCGTGGCAAAGGTGCTGAAGATTGTACTGGAGGCCACATTGTTCTCCGCAACCACGTCCAATCGGTCCTCGCACGAAACGATCATGAGAAGTCCAAAGAGTGCTGCTATTGCTTTATTTGTTTTTTTCATTGCTCTATTTTTTATTAAAATGTTAAACGTGCCCCGAACGAATAGGACTTGGCCTGTGGTGCGGTAAAGAATGTTTCTCCTTGGAACAAGGGATCGATATCATCGGTCACCTCGGGGTCTATCCCGTCCAGTTCGTCCCCTTTAATGGTGAATAGGTTGGTTGCCGTGGCATAGAGCCTAAGCCCGGTAATGAAACCGCCAAGTCTTTCCAGGGCCTTCTCGGGAAGGTTGTACCCCAGGGTGATGTTCTTGATCCTCAGATAGGAGCCGTCCAACTGCTGCTGGGTAGAACGCTGGTTGAACAAGTTAAAGGTAGAACTGTTTGGGCTTGGCAAAAAGGCGTTGTCGCCCGGCTGCCTCCAGATGTTCAGGTTCTGCCTCCTGATGTTCACTATGCCCCCGATGGCGTCGTTACCGTCGGCAAAACGAAGGCCGTCAATTACTATTTCATTACCATAGGAGTAGTTCATCAGTACGGACAGGTCAAAGTCCTTGTACTTGAAGGTATTGGTCATACCCCCTGAGAAATCGGGAAGCGGGCTTCCCGTGACCACACGGTCTCCCGAGCCTGGATTAGTGGTAATGTTTCCATTGGCATCCAACCATTCGGCGTCCCCGGTCTGGGAGTTGATGCCCACGTAACGGATCAGGTAGAAGTTGTTCAGGGATTCCCCTTCGATGGCCCTTTGAATGGCCCCGTCGATGATCCTCCTGCCCTGTGGGTCCGTCGCGGCGTCCTCGTTGAGACGGAGCACCTTATTCTCTATCGTGGTCAGGTTGAAGTTGGTACGCCACTCGAAGTTCTCGGAGCGTACGTTAACCGTGCTCAGTTCAAACTCCCAACCTTTGTTCTCCATCTCGCCGATGTTCCTGCTGATCGAGGTAAAACCGGTCTGTGGTGGCAATATCTGGTTCAGCAAAAGGTCGCTGGTGGTCTTCTTGAAGTACGAGGCGTTGAAATTGATGCGCCCGTTCAAAAAGGTCGATTTGATACCGATGTCCAGCGTCTCACTTTCCTCCCATTTGATGTCCGCATTTTCAGGTTGGTTGGGTACGGCCCCGGATTCCCCGTTGTAGTCCCCGAAACCTCCGATACTGAAGAGCCCGAGCGATGGGAAGGTCCCCAAGCGGTCGTTACCCACCGTACCGATACTGGCCCGGACGGAGAGATAGTCAATAAAGTCGATGTCCTGGACAAAGGGTTCCTCGGAGATTACCCAGCCCGCGGCCGCGGACCAGAAGTACCCGAAACGCACATCTGGCTGGAAACGGGAGGACCCGTCACGTCTTATGGATCCCTCCACAAGGTACTTGCCCTTGTAGTCATAGGATACCCTGGAAAAGAGCCCGAAAAGGCGGGTCGGGAAACGGTCCCCGTTCAATACGGTGGCCGTAGCCCCTGCGCCGAGGTTCCTAAGGACATCGTCCAAAAATCCGGTCGCGGAAACGTTCAATCTGGACCTGAGGGTCTCCTCATAGTTCAGTCCGAGAAGAACCGATAGGTTGTGGTCCTCACCATAGGTGTCGGAGTAGTTTATCGTCTGGTTGGTAAGATATCTTTCCTCCCTTACGCTCACTACCTGTGCCGATCCACCGGGCGTGTTGAAGTCCGCATTTCTAAGTGTTTCTTCAAGGTCGAGCCTGTCGATACCGAACTCGGAACGCCAGGTAAGCCCCTCGATAGGGGTGATCTCGGTATAGGCGTTCCCGATTACACGAAAGGTCTTCAGCTCGTCCGTGTTCAGGGCCACCCTCGCAAAGATGTTCGGGATAAAGGAGCCCGACTGCGCGAAGTTGCCCTCGTCGTCAAAGGCCGCTACCACCGGGCTCTGAAGGAAGGCTGTTGTGAAGGGTGCGTTGATACTGTTCTCCACACTTACCCTGTTGAGGCGGTTGTTGGTGACCCCCAGGTTCATCCCGACCTTCAGCCATTCCTGGACGTCCGAATCGATGTTGATCCGCGCCCCGGCCCGTTGCTGGTCGTTGCCGATGATAAAGCCTTGGGTGTCCTGGTAGTCCATACCAAAGAAGAAGCTGGTCTTCTCGCCACCGCCCCTTACGCCAAGGTTGTAGTTTTGTGATACGCCCGTGCGCTGTACCCCGCCGAGCCAGTCCGTCCCCCCGGAACCGATGGCGCCAAGGCCAAGGGATTCTGGTGTTACCGTGGTGCCGCCGTTCTGTATGGTGGCCACTTCCGACTTGAACTGTCGGAACTCGTCCGCGGTCAGGATGTCCGGAACGTCGGTAGACTGCGAGTACTGTGTGCTCACGTCAAAGGTCACCTGGGCGGCGGAGTTCCTGCGGCCCTTCTTGGTGGTGATCAGGATTACCCCGTTGGCGCCCCTGGACCCGTAGATCGAGGTCGCACCGGCATCCTTAAGTACGGTGAGCGACTGGATGTCGTTCGGGTTCACGTAGGAGAGCGGGTTGATCCCGGTGTTCCCCCCACGGTTGAGCGTGTTGCCCGCGGTATCGGTGATGGGCACCCCATCGATCACGATAAGGGGCTGGCTACCCGCGTTGATCGAGTTTACGCCCCGTACACGTATAACGGCGGCAGAACCGAGAACACCCGAGGCGTTCACGATCTGGGTACCGGCGCTCTGCCCCTGTAGGAGCTGATCGGCCGAGACCACCTGGAGGTTCTCAATGGCCTCCTCTTTTACGATACCGATGTTCTGGATAATCTTTTTCTCCTCTTGGTTACCGTAACCAATAACGACCACCTCTTCCAAGGCCTCCGCATCTTCCTGCATCGTTACATTGATGACATCCGAAGCGCCTACAGTGCGCTCAACGGTTGTTTGTCCTAAATAGGAATAAACAAGAACATCCCCTGAGCTTGCCTGGATAGCATAGTTGCCATCAAAATCAGTTTGTGTTCCCGTGGAAGTTCCTTTTACCACAATGTTCACCCCAGGTAAGGGTAAGCCTCCTTCATCCGTAACGGTACCGGAAACTGTTTTTTCTTGTGCATATGCCATAGACATCCCAAATAGGAATAGCATACACAGCCAAATACATTTTTTTTTCATACTTTAAGTTTTAATTAAGTTAGTCTCGTACGTCTTGAATTAAACTGTAAGCGTAGGCCCATAGGACTTAAAGCCAGGGAAACCTACCGTTCCCAAAAAAGTGAGAATTAAGAGTGCTGTTTCTAAATTTTGGAAGTAAGTGTCTCAGAGCTACTTTACATTTAATTAGTCATACGGCCCAAAGTAACATGCTCTTTGCCTGTTTTAAGGAAAGTCTTATAAACGTTTACTTTTCCGATGAAAGTTTACGCTTTTTTTACGCCTACCGTCCATTTACTGAGAATAATTCAATGATGAGTGCAGTTAGGTCAATTTGGGTATTCGCTTCTTCCGCCTTATTCATTCATCTAAAAAAGGATATCCTCCAAAGCCATAATCCCAATTTGGTTCCAGATATTTTCAAAACGGCAAGGCGCTGAAGTAAATCCTACGGCATAAGATATTTGCGGACATCCTATTTATAGGCCGGGCACGGGGGTCGGGCACCTAATAAAAAACGAAGAGCCAAGGTCTACCGCAAACAATATCGGTTTTTTGGATAATACTAATGGTAAAGGGAAAATTGCCTGTATTGGCGGGTATTTCTGAATGTAAATTGCAGCCCTGAATTATATTGATGACTAATTCAATTAATTACTCTAAAAATGAGAATGAAGTATTTTTTAGGAGTAAGTTTTTCAGGGCTGCTTTACATTTAGTTAGTTATAAAACCAAAGTAATACGCTCTGGATAATATTTGGGAAGAACTTATAAACCTTTACTTTTTCCGATAAAAGTTTACGTTGAGCTTACGCTGGTCTTTAGGCTATTTCGTAGCGTTTTTTTTTGATACTCGGTGGGTGTAAGGTCGGTATCTTTTTTAAAGGCCTTGTTGAAGGTAACTTTGTTGTTATAGCCCACTTCATAAGCGATATCAATGATATTCAGATTTTTGAGATAGTCAGTATCCAGAATTTGTTTGGCTTCATGGATCCGGTAACTATTGATCAATTCATGAAAGTTCATTTTAAAATGCTCGTTGATCACTTGGGAGGTATTGTGTCTGGTGGTATTTAACCTTTCGGCCAGGATTTCCAGACTTATGTCGTTCTCCTTGTAAACCTTGTGCTCATCGAACAACTTCACTAAGTTCGACTTGAGTTCCTCGGACAGGCTTTCTGTTAGACCCGAATTTTTGTACTTAAAGAAAAGCTGGTCGTTAAGGGCATACAGGCCATTGAATACATTGGGCTGCACGTTTGCCGAATAGCCCACATACAATACCATTAGAGTCATACTGATAATTTGTAGATTGAGCAGGATGCCCGAGTTGATGTTGTAGTTTACAAAAAAGAAATAAAAGGCGTAGGTAAAGATGTACATAAAATGTATCCTATAGATATTTTTTTGCCAGAGTTTGTTGTTCTTGCTCAACTCCTTGGTCTTGCTGCTTTCCAGATATAGCTTTCGGATAAAATAACCATACCCGATCAGTGATATTAGTTTTGTGGACGAGATGATGAGCAAGTTGTAATTCCCATAGGCCTCTTCAACAGCTACATTGCCCAATATGACGTCTAGTTTATCAGGCGCGGACAAGGCATATACCGGAAGGAGATAGGTCAAAAGCAGTACGGTGGGGACAAGGTGGAGCAAGTCCTTGGGCTTAAATTGGTACTGCCGTGTTATTCGTTTATAATAGAAATACAACAAGGGCCCGAACAATAGGGCAAACGGTGAAGACATAAGATGGGTATGCGGAAACTGAAACTGATAATTGGTCGCAAAAAAGAACCAATGGAGGATAAAAATGGAATGGACCAAAATAAACCCACTGATCAACACCCGGGCCAATTTGTCGATGTTCTTGTTTAGATTAAGGACTATGGTAATGTAAAAGCCAATTAGGGCTATATATAATAGGATAAAGGACCAGACATTGATATTGGTCGTATATTTTTCCTCCAAAGTGGCGAATTCGTCCGTATGTTTTATGGAATCAAAACCCTCGTTTAGGAAAAGTGCAGTGTTGAACTCCTCAAAAAGATACTTTTCCAAAAAAACTACTGATTTCTCGGTGTTTTCGAGTCCGGCATACCCCAAGGCAATTTTTTTGTACAGCTGGGATTTTTCAATCTTCCCTTCCTCCAACAACTGAAGGTATATCTTAAGTGCTTCGGAATAATTTTGTTTTTGGTACAATTCATCGGCCCTGGTCAGCAGGTCTTGGGTAATATCATAAAAGTGCGGCAAACGACTCTCAGCGACGCTTGGGTACGACAGCGCGCTGGTTGGGAAGCTTAACAGTAAGAACAATCCGAAAACAATTCTTAAGCGTCTCATGGTTGATTGATGAATTAGCAAGTAAAAGTTAGGAATTAAAAAAAGTCCAAATCTTAAAGTTTTCATAAAAACAGTAAACCCCGATAATAGTTTACTTGATGAGAAAGTCCCGCTATGCTTGGTAAAATGGCGTTTTGGGGACCGAGACGGAGAGAAATGGCAGAAAGCTTTCTCCAAATCTTAAGACGTTATAACAAAAAAACCGGTGTGAACACCGGTTTTAGACTAACTAACTCAAAAAATTACTAACTCAAAAATTCGGTACAAAGATTTGAAGTCCCTTTTAAAAGGGCTAACGAAACATTGGCAATCTGTAATGTTTGTTTTGTAACACAACGCGGGAGTTTTGTTTTTATTGTGTTTTAACAGGAATAATAGTATTAAAAAAAATGCTGATAGGGCAAGGGATATTAAGGAAAAGCGCGGGCCAAGGCTTTGTAAATCAGTAGTATTTTGCCATCAGCAGCTCTGTTTCTTCCTTATTTTTGAAAACGTCGAAGGTTTTGCCCTGTGTCCGAAGGGCACCCAGGGCATTGGCATATTGCGCCGCTTTAATAGGGTCGCCAAATTGGGTGAAACCGTAGGCAAGGCCCCCTGCAAACGAATCTCCGCATCCAGTGGTATCCACCACATCTTTCATGAAAATGGACTTGACAAATTCCTTATGGATTCCGTTCTTCCCCTTATAGTACAGAACGCAACCTCTGGAATCCAAGGTAACATAGAAATGGGAGACCCCCAGTTGTAGGACATGGGCCGCCATGGCGTCCAGATGGTCGGTTTTTTCCTCATCGTAATGCATCATTTCATCCGCTTCATACTCATTTTTAAACCAACATACCTGGGATTCTTCCAAATTCATTTTTAGGACGTCTATATAAGGTAACCATTCATCCATATCTACCCAAAACTTGCGGTATCGATCCCCTTGCATACTCATGGTGGTCGTTGGTCCATGGGCATCAAAAATAACAAGTCCCTTTTGTTCTTTTTTGATGTGGACCAAGGTGCTCAGGGAGATTTCAAAATCGGTAATCGGAACAAAGACGTATGCATCCATATCGCCCAGCGAAGCTACGTCCCCCGGAAGTATGGGGCGCATACAGGCAGTCTGTTTCTCTATCCGGTTGTTCTGGTCCACGAACCTAAGTTCAATTACCGTACCCCGGTCGTCCTTTGAGGAAATACCTTGGGTATCTATATTGGTATATGGGGCAAAAAGATCCAATATGCCTTCTTGGTCCCTTTGGTGCACAGTGGATACGGGCAGCACGGTGCCCTTTGCTCCTAAAAGCTTGGATAGGGCGATTACCGGATGTGTAACACATCCGTATTTTTTGATCACCTCTTTGTTAACGGTGTAGATGGTGTCCCTAGGTATTGGCCCTAAAACTGCAATTTTTGTCATAATAATAGCATCAGTCCTGCAATGCAAAAACCTTTTTTAGGATGTCCGTTGTTCTGGACGAGATTTTGGTTCTAATTTCCTTTTCCTCTATCGCAATCATAGTATATACCCCATTCAAAGCCTCTTGGGTAACGTAGTCCGTTAGGTCAGGGTTCACATCAGTGGTTAGTGGTAGGCTATTGTATTTCTGAATTAAATTGTTCCATATGTCATTGGCTCCGACTTTTTCAAAGGAATTTTTTATGACCGGATTGAATTTGGTGTAGAGCTGCTGTTCGGTGGTGCTGGTAAGGTATTGGGTAGCGGCATTGTCCGCTCCCAAAAGAATGTTTTTGGCATCGGCAAAGGTAATGCCCTTCACCGCGGCTACAAAAATAGGAGTGGCCTCGGCCACGGCATCCTCGGCAGCCCTGTTCATAATCCGTAGGCCCTCATCCGCCAATTTGCCCAATCCAATATCCCTTAAGGTCTTGTCCACTTTTTTTAGTTCGGCCGGAAGCAGGATTTTAACCAGTTCGTTCTTGAAAAAGCCATCCTTTTGGGTGAGCTTGCTCACTTGTTTGTCTATCCCCTGGTTCAGGGCTTCCTTAAGTCCCTGGGCTATTTCGGCGTTTCCTACACCCCCCTGGGGAAGTTGATTCACAACCTGCTGCAGCTCGGCACAGGAAATCAATTGAAAAATCACTAAAAAAAGAATTATTTTTCTTCCCATGCCTTGTAGATCATATATTCTAAAATACGTATTAATTAGCAAATTTCCGGTATATTTTTTACCATGGCGTTTTTTTAAGCCCGACTATGAAAAAATGACCGTCTTGTTGTTGTACACCATGGTCTTGCGATTTAGGTGCAGTTTTACGGCACGCGAAAGGACAATCTTTTCAAGATCCCTGCCCTTGGCGATAAAATCTGCGATGCTATGCGAATGTGATACCGTGGTAACGTCCTGCTCAATAATGGGTCCGGCATCGAGTTCCTCGGTCACATAATGGCTTGTGGCCCCAATGATCTTCACCCCTCTTTTAAAAGCGGCGTGGTATGGTTTTGCTCCTGCAAATGCAGGCAAAAAGGAATGGTGTATGTTTATGATCTTAGCCGGGTATCTATCAATAATTTTCGAGCTAACAATTTGCATATAACGCGCCAGAACAATGAAATCAATTTCATGTGCTTCCAATAGTTTTAGCTGCTTTTCCTCAGCCGAAGCCTTGTTCCCGGCGGTAACCGGAATATGAAAAAAGGGAATGTTGAACTGTTTGGCGATATAATCCAGGTCATTGTGATTGCTCAGGATAAAGGGGATTTCCACGTCCAGCTCTCCGGAATGGAACCTACTTAACAGATCGTACAGGCAGTGGTTGTACTTGGATACGAACAAACCCATTTTTGGCTTCACCCCTCTTTGGTACATTTTCCATTCCATTCCATAGGCCTTTGCAATGGTCTGTTGAAATGTGGTTCTAAAACCTTGGAAGAATGCCTGGTCCTTTTCAAAATCGCTTTCCAATCGCATAAAGAACACCCCCGCCTCGGTATCCACATGTTGGTCCAGGTAAATAATATTGCCGCCTTGGGAATGCAAAAACCCCGTTACGCTACTAATTATTCCAGCTTGATCGGGACAGTGGATAAGAATGGTAATTCTCAAAATGCTCGTTGTTTAGAGGTATAAAATTAGGATATTAAGAACCAAGAGGTATATATGGGCTTTATTTTTACAAAATTCGAATAAGAACGTAATTTTTTTTGCATTTTCCGTAAATTGCAAGCTGAAAATAGTCGCTTTATTATAAATGGAACAAACCAGACCTTATCAGCCCCAGCACAAAGTTAGAATTGTTACGGCAGCATCACTGTTCGACGGTCATGACGCAGCAATCAATATTATGAGACGGATCATTCAGTCAACAGGGGTGGAAGTAATCCATTTGGGGCATGACCGTAGCGTGACAGAGGTAGTGGATTGTGCCATACAGGAAGATGCCAATGCCATTGCCTTGACCTCCTATCAGGGTGGCCACAATGAATATTTCAGATATATGTTCGACCTGCTCCAAGAGCGAGGTGCAGGACATATTAAAATTTTTGGAGGGGGCGGTGGTGTTATTCTGCCCAATGAGATAGCAGCATTAATGGATCATGGGATTACCCGGATATATTCGCCAGATGATGGAAGAACGATGGGACTTCAAGGCATGATCAACGATTTGGTGGCCCAGAGCGATTTTCCCATACCCGCATTGCCATCGATCCATGGGAAAGACCTTACAAGTGCTTTGAGAAATAAAGATGTCAACGTCCTTGCCCGGCTGATATCGCTTGCCGAGAACCGGCCAAAGGATTTTGAAAAAAACTTCGGACCGGTAAAAAAATCGAATAAAAAAGTTCCCGTTTTGGGCATTACAGGTACCGGTGGGGCTGGAAAATCGAGTTTGGTGGACGAGTTGGTGCGACGCTTTTTGATCGATTTTCCGGACAAGACCATAGCGTTGGTCTCTGTTGACCCGTCCAAGCGAAAAACAGGTGGTGCCCTGCTCGGAGATCGTATTCGAATGAATGCGATAAATGACAAAAGGGTGTACATGCGGTCACTGGCCACACGGCAGTCCAATTTGGCCTTGTCCAAATATGTAAACGAGGCCATAGAGGTGCTGAAGGCGGCGGAATTTGATCTTATAATTTTGGAAACCTCCGGTATTGGCCAATCAGATACCGAGATTATAGAACACAGTGATGTTTCCCTTTATGTAATGACGCCAGAATTTGGTGCCGCCACCCAATTGGAAAAAATTGATATGCTCGATTTTGCAGATTTGGTCGCAATCAACAAATTCGATAAAAGAGGCGCATTGGATGCGTTGCGCGATGTCAAGAAACAATATGTGCGAAATCATGCACTTTGGGATGTGGACCAGGAACAATTGCCCATTTTTGGTACCATGGCCTCACAGTTCAACGACCCGGGGATGAACCGTCTGTACAGGGCGGTCATGGACAAGTTGGTGGAAAGGACGGGAACAACGCTCAAATCGGATTTTGAGGTCACCAACGAAATGACGGACAAGGTTTATGTTATTCCTCCGGCCAGAACCAGATATCTGTCCGAAATATCGGAAAGCAATCGTGCATACGATGCCAAGGTGGTTTTGCAAAAAAATACCGCACAACGATTGTACGGTATTTACCAAACCATTTTATCTGTACTGAATGCCGCTTCGACCGATACCGGGAAGCTAATCCTATCGGATGCCGGGATTCATGAAAAAGAGATATTAAAACGCGGTTCAAGCGAGAAGGACAAAGGCTTTTTGGGCTTGTTGATCCAAGAATTCAATCGCGTAAAAAAGGACTTGGACCCCCATAATTGGGAAATGCTGATGCACTGGGAAGCTAAGATAAAACGCTACAGGGATCCCGTATATTCCTTTAAGGTGCGGGAGAAGGAAATTCAGATCAACACACATACCGAATCCCTATCCCACCTGCAAATCCCCAAGGTGGTGCTGCCCAAGTATACGGCCTGGGGCGATGTATTGGGCTGGAGCTTACAAGAAAATGTTCCTGGAACCTTTCCTTATACAGCTGGGCTCTATCCCTTTAAAAGGACAGGGGAAGACCCAACGCGGATGTTCGCCGGTGAGGGTGGCCCCGAACGTACCAACAGACGTTTTCATTACGTTAGCCTGGGGATGCCTGCCAAACGCCTGTCTACGGCCTTCGATTCTGTGACCTTATATGGGAACGATCCGGACCACAGACCTGATATTTATGGAAAGATCGGCAATGCCGGTGTATCCATTTGCTGTTTGGATGATGCTAAAAAATTGTATTCCGGTTTTGACCTAAGTGATCCCATGACCTCGGTAAGCATGACCATTAATGGTCCGGCGCCCATGCTTTTAGGGTTTTTTATGAACGCCGCCATCGATCAAAACTGTGAGAAATATATCAAGGAGCACGGCTTGGAGGACGAGATAACGGCCAAAATTGAGAAACACTTTAAGAAGAAGGGCATGTCCCGGCCGCAGTACCTTGGGCAATTGCCCGAGGGAAACAATGGCCTGGGATTGCTGTTGTTGGGGGTAAGTGGGGATTTGGTATTGCCCAAATCGGTATACCAGAAGATTAAGGCAAGCACCTTAAGTCAAGTAAGGGGCACGGTACAGGCAGATATACTCAAGGAAGACCAGGCTCAAAATACCTGTATTTTCTCGACCGAGTTTGCCCTAAGGCTTATGGGAGACGTACAGGACTATTTTATAGCTCATGAAATCCGCAATTTTTATTCGGTCTCCATTTCGGGCTATCACATTGCTGAAGCGGGGGCAAACCCGATTACCCAATTGGCTTTTACGCTTTCCAACGGCTTTACCTATGTTGAGTATTACTTGAGTAGGGGCATGGATATCAATAGCTTTGGCCCCAATCTGTCCTTTTTCTTTTCCAATGGCATTGATCCCGAATATGCGGTAATTGGAAGGGTTGCCCGTAGAATCTGGGCCAAGGCCATGAGGGATAAATACGGCGCCAATTCTAGGGCGCAGATGTTAAAATACCACATACAGACCTCTGGCCGAAGTCTGCATGCCCAGGAAATTGATTTTAACGATATCCGTACTACTTTGCAGGCCCTATATGCCATTTATGATAACTGCAATTCCCTGCATACCAATGCGTATGACGAGGCCATAACCACACCTACCGAGGAATCGGTGCGCCGCGCCATGGCCATACAATTGATCATCAACAAGGAATTGGGATTGGCTAAGAACGAGAATCCTCTGCAGGGCTCCTTTATTATAGAAGAGCTTACAGATTTGGTAGAGGAGGCAGTGTTGATGGAATTTGATCGTCTTACAGAACGCGGTGGCGTATTGGGCGCCATGGAAACCATGTACCAACGTTCGAAAATTCAGGAGGAAAGTTTGCACTATGAGACCCTAAAACATACGGGGGAGTATCCCATTATCGGGGTAAACACCTTTTTAAGTTCTAAGGGATCACCCACAATCTTACCCGCCGAGGTCATACGGGCCACCGAAACCGAAAAGGAAGCACAGATCACTACCCTGAACAACTTACAGCAGCGCAATTCTGGGGAAGCACAAACCCAGCTCAAAGAACTTCAGGAGGTAGCCATTACTCATGGCAATGTGTTTGAAAAACTGATGGAGGTAACTAAAGTTTGCTCGCTAGGGCAGATAACCCAGGCCCTTTTTCAGGTAGGCGGACAATATAGAAGAAATATGTAAACGGCGATATTTTAGAAACCGTAAGAATCGTTAAGACCAAAAGTAGTATCGTTGCCACCGCGCAGGGATCGTCTCCAAGCCTTAAAGGATTTCCGAAAACTCTTGATTTCGGTCCTAAGTAAATTCAGGTATTCCTTTTCCTTTACACCATCCTTTTCCAAACCATTGCAATAAGACAGAATGTTGCGTGTCATGATATTGATAAACTTGGCACTCTTCATCCTTACGGAAAGTGATTCGGAATGTTCTGCCTGGGCGATCTTTTGAGGAATCAATATCGCATCGGTAATCAAGGAATCTGCTATGATGTCCCTATGGCTGTTCGATTGATAAAGTTTTAGCAAGTCTTTGTTGTGGGAAACATAGGCTGCAATTTCCCTACTCATTCTGCAGAGATCAAGCGCCTTCCTGTACACAGGTACCGTTCTTAGATTTTTATTGGGCATTTTTTTTGTAATAGCAACTTTCGTCCTATAAAGTTACGGTCAAATTGGGAATTTTAACTTTAGAATCCATAGCAATTTTGTAATTTGGCTTTTAAAAGCAAATTATTTAAACGACATTGTTTTGAATATTAAGATAGATGATTTAAACTGGAGCATTTTGCAATGCCTACAAGAAAATGCTCGCGATTCCTTTGCCAATATTGGCCGGAAAGTGGGGTTGACTCCTCCGGCTGTTGCAGAGCGTATCAAGAAAATGGAGGACCTGGGTATTCTAAGCGGATACAAGGCGGTAGTTTCGCATGCGCAAACAGGGTATTTGCTCAAGGCAATCATTACCTTAAGGGCCTTTATGGGCAAGTTAAAACCCTTTTTGGAAATTGTGGTGTCCTTTGACGAGGTGGTCAATTGCTATCGAATAACCGGAAATGAAAATATCGTCATGGAGGTGGTGTTGCGAGATCAGTCCCATTTGGAGCAGTTTATTGATAAACTTATCGTATACGGGGAAGCGCGTACCCATATTGTGCTGTCGCACGTTATTTCCAACGCTCCTATTGGCAAGGGAAATGGCTAAGCTAGGGTTTAATGGCAGGGAACTTGGGTGGCATCGGTCTTGTTACGGAATTTTGATCTCTGCCAAGACCAACCCCTGGGATTTTTCCAACATGGGGACCCTCCGAGTGCTTCCATTGGTACATTTGTCCAAGCGGCCTATTGAATTTGTTAAAATCGTGGATAAGCCAATCCTTTTATATAACTTTAGTAGAGCCTTTTTTTGGCCGGATTTTTGATGAATCAATTGCTATGAAACAGTTTTTACTATTCCTGTTCCTTGGTATTTCCTTTACTTTTCATACCAAGGCGCAACAAATTACCCTGAAAAAGGGTATTATTCTGGATACCGTACCGATCAACGATTCAATTCCAGACAGTTTTGCCCTTTACCTCCCAAAGAATTTTGAAAATACGGGCAAGTGGCCGGTGGTCTTCGTTTTTGATATGGAAGGAAAAGCGGTTCAGGCGCTTCGAATGTTTCAGGCCGCAGCTGAAGAACAGGGATATATCCTTGCAGCATCCAATAATGTGTACGATACCTTATCCATCCCCAAAAATATCGTCATTGCCAATAAAATGTTCAATCGGGTGTTTTCCCTTTTTCCGATACATGCCAGCCGTGTTTATACCGCGGGTTATGGTAGTGGGGCCAGATTTGCCTCCGTAATCCCAACCTTTATCAAACAAATAGAGGGGGTTATTGCCTGTGGTGCAGGGATAGCCCGAACGGAAATCCTGAGCATCAAAAATAGGTTTCATTTCATCGGTATTGTGGGTAGGGAGGACTACAACTATTCCGAAATGTTGGCGCAAAAGAAAATGCTCAACCGGTTAAAGTTCCCCAATCACCGCTTGTTTTTTGATGGAGGACACGAATGGCCAAGGCAAAACTACATCGCCAAGGCCATGGAAATATTTACACTTTCTGCTATGGCCAAAGGCAACTTACGGCGCGACAGCCTATTTATCGCAAAAGGCTTTGCCCAGGATCTCGACAGTATAAAGGCTTCCATAGCCTCCAACAAATTAGTACAGGCAGATGATTTAATGGCTAGGACTTTATCTGTTTACAGACCGCATTTGGATATGGATTCTTTGATGGAAAGAAGGCGCTTGCTCAAAAAGAAAAAAGCGTACCGGGCGTTGAAGCGGAACGAGAATAACCAACTTTTCAAGGAGTCCCTGATCAAGGAAGATTACGGGTATTATTTGGAGGAGGACGTGCTTACCTACAATTTCAATAATTTGGGCTGGTGGAATTACCAAATGCAGGAATTGGAGAAGTTTTGCAAGAGTCAGAACAGGGCCGAAAGGCAAATGGGGAAAAGGTTAAGGGGGTTTGTAAATGCACTGATAGAAGACAACATTGATATTGTTATGGCGGATCGATTGGTCGATACCGAAGCTCTCCACTTTTTGTGGATGTTAAAAACGATTACCGCCCCACAGGAATACCGGTATTATCTTAAAATTATTTCGAGCTATGCCAAAAACGAAGATTTTGGGACAGCGCTATTTTATTTGGAAGAATTACTTAAGAACGGCTATAAGGACAGGGCATCACTATACAAGCTTGAAGATACGGCCCTGCTCAAGATCACACCGGAATTTAATCGGATCGTGGCCAAATATCTCAAGGACGCACGCTATGATGTCATTGAGGAATAAATCGGGGGACCTGCTCTAGGTCCCAATCGATGACCAAGCCTTGAGCAAGGGATTCCGCAATTTCCTTACCGTACAAGTATTCGCATAAATAGAGGGCGGCCTCAAAACTCTTGGCCCCTCCAGCGGAGGTAATATATTTGCCATCGTGTACAAAGAGGACACTGTCCTTTACCTTTAGTGCAGGGAACATTGCTTTATAACGATCTATATCACTGGGGAAGGTAGTGGACACCACCTGATCCAAAACCCCCGCCTTGGCCAAAACAAAGGCCCCATCGCAATGGGAGGTCATAAAGAGGGCAGTCTTATCCACCCGCTTCACAAAGTTGATCATCGTAGTATCCAGCAAATCGGAATCCAGGTGATGCTCCGCACTGGGTACGACCAGTATATCTATTCGAGGTAACACGTCCTTCGTGTAGTCGAAATCGGGAAGCAGGCGTACCCCTTCAAAGGTGGTTATGGGCTCCAAGCTGTTTGCCACAGTAAAGGTGTTCATTGCCTTAATGTTCTTACGGTACTGCGTATGCTGAAAAATATCATAGGGAGCGGTAAGCTCCGTATTGTAAGTGCCGTCCATGATCAGAAAGGCCACATTGTAACGATCGGCGACCAATTTTGGAACCGTTCTTTCTTCCTCTCTCTCGGAAGGCGAGGTCTTTTGTTGTTCTTGGCAGCCAACCAGAAGAATACAGTACAATACAAAAGGGAGTGTTTTTTTCATAAGACGGTACGTACAGATTTCTTTAATACGCGTTTCAGCAGTAAAAGTAACAAAATACCCAATAGGCAGATGAAAGCGACCCCGTACCAGGTAACGTCATATCCAAAACGGGCTACGGACAGCATCCCAGAATTATGGGCAAAAACATGGGCTACTGAAAAAGCCATGGTATAAAGGGCCATGTATTCGCCCTGATTGCCCCGTTTGGCACGGTCCATGGCGAAGGCATTGGAAAATGGAAAGGCGATCATCTCCCCTAAGGTCATTAACAACATCCCCACTACCAAGATTCCCGCCCAAGAACTGAAATTAAAAATAGCAAAACTTACCCCGACCAGAAACATGCCAAAGCTAATATGGGTGATTTTGGACCAGGGTCTGGTTTCCATGAACTTAATGAGGGGCATTTCAAAAGCAAAGATCAAAAAACCATTCATACCCAGCAGCAGACCAATTTGATACTCCGAAAGGTAATGTACCTCATTGTAATACAGCGGCACCGTTGAAAAATACTGGACAAAGGTAAAACTGAACACCACCATGGCAACTATAAACAACCAATAGGGCATATCCGTATAGGCCGATTTTGGGGCGTCGTTCCTAATATTGTCAAGCACCTTGGCTTTTTTGGGGTGCAATACAACAAGCAATAGAAGGCTGGCCAAAATGCAAGTGCTGCCATCTACCCAAAAGAGTCCCGGATAGCCCATGGTGGCAATGATAATACCTCCAAGGGCCGGACCTGCGGAAAATCCCAGATTTATGGCCAATCGGATCAAGGTAACCGACCTCGTTTTGTTCTCCGGCTTGCTGTAAGCGCTCAAGGCCACGAAGGAAGCAGGCCTAAACGCGTCCGCGGCGATCATCAGCACCAAGATCCCGATACAGAGAAGCCTATAGTCACTTAGAAACTGTATACCTATAAACAAAATACCCGTAGCAATTAGGCTAACCACCATGACCTTATAGTACCCATAGCGATCGGTGAGCTTTCCGCCCAGCCAGGAACCTATGAGCGAGCCCAGACCAAAGCAGCTCATAATCACCCCAACGCTTTCCAAAGTAAAGCCCAAATCCTGTGTCAGGTAAAGGGACAAAAAGGGGATGACCATGGTGCCGGCCCTGTTGATCAAGGTAATCAACGCAAGCCACCACACTTCCCTGGAAAGTCCCTGAAAGGAATCGAGATACGAAAAAAATAATTTTTTCATGGGAACGGTAACATAAAAAAAGCCCGGTGAGATCACCAGGCTTTTGTATAATTAAAATAGTATCGATTTTAAAAAACGCAGCGCTGGACCCATTGCCTTGGGTACACCTTGATCGCCCAAAAAATTGATACGGTCCGCATTTTTCTATATACTTTGAAACAAAGCTAACCAAAAAAATCGGATGTTGTATTTTTACGTTTTAAACTTTGCGGGATGCGCTATCTTTTGTTGTTTTTGATTCTAACCATAGTGGTTTTGGGGTGTTCGGATAAAAAGAAATACCATGATGTTGACAAACAGGGTAAGGTGGATACCCAACCGAGGGGCATAGCGGAGATCCTCCGTTTCCAGAAGGAAACCAATGCGAAATTCAAGGACCCGGAAACATCACCCTTGCCGGATAGATATCGAAAAGACTTTGAAGGGTTGAATTTTTTTGAACCGGATACCAATTATCGGGTCGTCGCCAAATTGGAGCGTACACCAGATGCGGTTCCCTTCATGATGCCAACCACCACAGACAGAAAATCTGCGGAAGTAGTCTACGGGCTGGCCCATTTTTCTTTGAACGGACAGCACTTCCGTCTAGAAATATATCGGAGCCCGGAGCTGGACTCTGGTGTGGAGGATTATCTCTTTTTGCCTTTTCTGGACGCTACAAACGGGAATAGCACTTATGGTGGCGGGCGATATATTGATTTGTCCGTTCCCCGGGGCGACTCCCTTATTATTGATTTCAACAAGGCCTACAATCCGTATTGCGTCTATAATCCAAAGTATTCCTGCCCCATAGTGCCCAGGGTGAATACATTGGACACTAAAATTAGGGCCGGGATGAAGACCTTTCAAAAGGAAGAATAAAAAAAGCCCTGACATACATGCCAGGGCTTTCCCATGCTTAAACCAAACTAAACTAATGATAATAAAGTCCTTAAAATGAATACACGGCCGCCAACAGGAAGGAGGCCAAACTGCCGTTAAACTCCAGATCGGGATCTAAAAACACATCTTCCGAAGCCGTATCCAGCCGTAATTCGGGCTTAATGATCAAATTGCCCACGGTAGCATTTCCGGTCAGGGTCACGGCAAATACATTGGCGTCCCCATCGGCATCCGAACCAATACCGGCTACGTTCCCAAAACCGTCCATCGTGGCAAAATATTCCCCGCGCAGTCCTATACTAAAGTTTTCGGAAGTCTGTATTTGTGGATAGAGTGCTGCTCCGTAAAAACCAAAGCCGTCGGTATCTTGATAGGTGGCATTGATGCCCAGGAAGAACTCTTCGGAGACGTCAAAGCCACCGGTGAAATCTACCTGGAACAAAGAGCTTATGTCGGTATCTATAAGCACACCGTCTACCAGTAATTCGTTGGTGCCCTGCTTGCCGAAGATAAAATTCAAATACTGTCCACTATAGCCTAGTTGGGCGCCAAACGAAAGCTCCCCAAAAGGATTGATATCCGTAAAATCTGTTGGATTGAGGACAGCGAGCATGGCAGACCAATCGTTCCCGAGGTCAAAATCGGCCTTGAGACCGGCATGGGAGAAGGGGCCATAGGAAAACATATAGGAGGTGCTGTAGTTGAAATTGGCCGCCGGAGAAATTACTTCATATCCCAAAAAGGTATTAAAATTACCCAGCGTAAGGGTTACGGCATCGCTTACATTCCAATATACATACAATTGGTTTACGATGTTGGGCGAACCAAAAGGCGAACCAAATACGGCATCCTCGCCTCTGGGACCAAATACCAAATCGGCCACAAAACCTACTTTTTCTCCTTCGTAACCGGCAATCAAATTTACCATACCCAGGGCAAAGCCTGGATCATTAGCGAAGGAGGTACCTGGCGCCGTAGGCGTAATAGTCCCGGTCTGAATACCATTTTCTATTACCGGGATTTCCTTGTTAAGACCGTTCAGGTTGGCCCTATAGTAGGCATCTACTGTTCCACTGAAGGAAAAATTGGATTTTTCCTCTTCCTCCTCCTGAGCAAAAACTGTGGTAGACAGAAGGGCGAATGCGAATAAAAATATTTTTTTTACGTATTTTGTATATATAATCGTTTTCATATTTCAATGATTTTAGATATCCTATTTGAGTAGGATGTTTGACTAGTTTAAATTGAGTTTTGTATGTGAAAAGGTTATAAACGGAGCGTTCTGCCAAACGCTCCGTTCTTTTTCTGTTAATGTTGGTTCATTCTAAAGTCGGCATAGGCATCCATTCCGTGTTCGTGGATATCCAAGCCTTCCAATTCCTCTTGCTTTGAAACGCGCAGGCCAGAAACCTTTTTGATTGTAAGCAGGATGACAAAGGCAGAGACGGAGCACATGGCTGCGGCAGCTCCCACTCCTGCCAATTGATATAGGAATTGGTCCATACCCGCCATAGATCCCATGATACCTACGGCCAAAGTACCCCAGATACCGCAGATCAGGTGCACCGCGATGGCACCAACGGGATCATCCAATTTCAATCGATCTATCAGGGCGACGCCGAGTACAATGATTACACCGGCCAATAGGCCTATGACCACTGCCTCGTTGGGCGACATTAAATCGGCCCCTGCCGTAATGCCCACAAGACCCCCAAGGATACCGTTTAAGAACATGGTGAGATCGTAATTCTTATAGAGGACCGTTGAGAAAAGAAAAGCGCCAACACCACCTGCGGCCGCGGCCAAGCAGGTAGTCACCAACACAAGTGAAGTTGTTGCTGGATCTGCGGACAAAACGGAACCGCCGTTAAAACCAAACCATCCCAACCAAAGGATCAAAACACCTGCCGCCGAAAGCGGAAGATTGTGCCCTGGGATTGCTTTGGTCTTTCCATCCTCGCCAAATTTTCCAATACGTGCCCCCAGTAAATAGACCGCTATAAGTGCGCCCCATCCCCCTACGGAGTGTACGAGGGTAGAACCGGCAAAGTCATAAAAGCCACCGTTTTCCCCGCCTAGAGTGGAAAGGAAACCGCCGCCCCACTGCCAAGATCCTACAATAGGGTAGACCAGCCCTACATAAACTAGGGTAAAGATCATAAACCCACCGAGTTTAATTCGTTCTGCCACGGCTCCGGATACAATGGTAGCTGCCGTTGCCGCGAACATGCCTTGAAATAGGAAGTCGGTCCACCAGGTGTAGCCGCCATCGGCGTAGTCCGGGGTCATTCCATTTTCAGGGGCTCCAATGCCGAATCCGGCAAATTTAAAGAGGCCCATGTCCCCATCTTCAAAACCGGGGTACATCAGATTGAATCCTCCAACATAGTAGAGCAAAATCCCCATGCAAATAATGAATACGTTCTTGAATAAAATGTTTACGGTGTTTTTCTGTCTGGTAAGCCCAATTTCCAAAAAGGAGAACCCCAAGTGCATAAAAAATACTAGGGCGGTACAAACCATCATCCAAACATTGTTAGCTGTAAATAATCCTGCGTCCATTTCTAATAGTTGTTAGTTGGTAATTTTTTTTAGTTGATTCCTGCGTGTCCGTTTTCCTTGGTTCTGATCCTGTACGCTTGCATGACATCGGAAACGAAAATTTTCCCGTCCCCTACGTTGCCCGTATAGGCCGATTCAAGCACCGTGTTGACCGTGCGTTCCAAAAACTCGTCCGATACTACGATTTCCAAGTACCTTCTTTGGATATCACTGGTACTATAGGATATCCCTCTATAGACATGTCCCTGTTTTTCATTTCCAACTCCGGTTACGTCCCAGTAGCTGAAGAAGTTAACTTCGATCGCATGCAAAGCTTTCTTTACATCGTCGAACTTTGATTTTCTAATAATTGCCTCGACTTTTTTCATGATTGAATTGTTATTAATGATGCCAAATATATATCAATAATGTATAGACCCTCTAAAAAATAGGGGTGTACTATACATTTTTACGTTTATTTTAAATATAACCCCTAAATTTTAGGGGTATATGATTAATAATATAAAAAAATGAATATTTGGTTATTTTGTAGGGATACCTTGGGAACCGCTGTAGGAAGGTCAACGTTTTATGGAATTTCCCAAAAAGATACGCCCTCGTGGAAGCTTACACGAATTGGAAAAGTGGAAGGGAAAATAGTAAGGTATGGAGGCGCTTATAGCATTTTAGCAAGCCAAAGGCCCAGTGCTATGGCCAGTACGCCGATTGCAATACTGCTAAAGGTATAAACGCCGAAATGGAACAGCTCCCCGTCCTGCAGGAGGGAATGCTTCTCAAACGCGAAGGCCGAGAAAGTGGTAAAACCTCCACAGAAACCAGTGGACAATAGCAGGGTCTGGCTTTGCGAAAGATAGTTGCCTCTAAAGGAAATACCCAGGATAAATCCGATGAGCAGACATCCGATGATATTCACCAAAAAAGTGCCTAAAAAAAAATTCTGAAAATAGCTGTTGAAGGTTTTGCTGATAAAGAAGCGAAGTACACTACCGATTCCTCCGCCCAAAAAAACAAGCAACATTTGTTTCATACCCTAAAGGTAAAAAACTAAACCGCTTTTTTGTATTTGGAAGCAGGCAAATCCAAAGGAAAGATATTGGAAGCAGGTGCTGCCTTTCTGGATTTTTTATGGGTACCATTGACACTAAAGACAAGTAAGGCCGCATTTACAGCGATCAAAACAAAAAGAATAGTTAAAAAAGTGACCATTTCAACGGATATAGTTAGTGTTATAACGCAAAAGTACGTCTTTTCTTATAGTATACGAGGAAAACAGAAATAATGTTGTAAAGATGTTAATTTTTGTGGTATATGGAAGGTTTCTGTTAATTTTTGAGGAAATGTTTAATCAAAAACAGAATGAGTACGAAAGATATAAAGGTGATTCCGATCCATTTGACACCGCTGTAGTTCTTCCGATGCAGTTTTTTATCTTTTTTATATGAAAGGATTAAAATACCGGCAAAGACCAAGACAAAAATACCTGCAAAAATTAGTTGCCCGTTGCTGAACATATTTCATACTTTTACGCAAAGCTAAGTCAAAAAAACATATGGAAAAATCATATGGGATAGATTATTTCATAGTGTTCAAATCCAAAACACATATACCTGGATTGCCGTACACTTCAGTGGGGCAATGAAGGTCAAACCTTAAACGAACAGTTGGAAATGAAAAGTAAAATTAATGCTGTTGCCCTTTTTCACAGGTCCTTTGGGCTTGGAGTGTCGGAAACCCTACGTGGGAATCTGGGCACGCAAAAGAATGAATTGCGGTTTAACCTTATGGATGAGGAAAACAAGGAATATTTGGAGGCTGCCAATAAGGGGGATTTGGTAGAGGTGGCGGATGCCTTGGGCGATATGTTGTATATTTTGTGCGGCACCATCTTGGAGCACGGCATGCAAGACAAAATAGAAGAGGTCTTTGAGGAAATCCAAAGAAGCAATATGAGCAAGTTGGGCAGGGATGGCAATCCGATATATCGGGAGGACGGCAAGGTCCTTAAGGGCCCCAACTATTTCAAGCCAAACATCAAGGCCGTCCTGGACAAATAAAAAAGCGCCACGGAAGGTGGCGCCCTATATCCTCTTAAAAAGAGTTGAACTAGTCTACCGCATAGCGCCAGCCAAACTTGTCTTCCGATTTGTTGTATTGGATATCCATAAGCTGCTTCTTGAACCTACCGGCATAGGAATTATCCAATTGGGGAAGTTCGTAGCGCTCGCCCTTATACCCAAAGCCTAAGATGGGATTGATGACCGCTGCGGTTCCGCTACCAAACATCTCCTTTAGGGTATTGTTTTTGGAAGCTTCTACCAACTCCGATACCTTAATGGGCCTAACTTCTACAGAAATTCCTTGATCCTTTGCAAGCTCAATTACGCTTTTACGTGTTACCCCATCCAAAATTTTATCATTGGTCGGACCCGTGAGCAAGGTGTCACCGATACGCACAAAAACGTTCATGGTACCTGCTTCCTCAATATATTCATGTGTATTGGAATCGGTCCAAACCACTTGTTGGTAACCCTCCTGCATGGCCAGTTGGGTAGGATAGAACTGACCCGCATAGTTGCCAGCGGCCTTTGCGTAGCCAAAACCACCGTCTGCGGCCCTACTGTATTTTTCCGCGATTTTTACACGAACCTCGCCGCCATAGTAGGACTGTGCCGGGGATAGAATGATAATAAACTTATACTCTTCGGCAGGTGAAGCCATCACACTGGGCTGAGAGGCAATAACAAAAGGTCTAACATAAAGGGAATTTCCATAACCCGGTTTAACCCATTCCTTGTCTAGTTGAAGCAATGCCCTTAAGCTGTCAAAGAAATAGTCTTCCGGAAACTCGGGCATGGCCAAACGGGCACAAGAAGTGTTGATTCTTCTAAAATTCTCGTCCGGTCTAAACAACCATAATTTACCGTCATCGTCCTTATAGGCCTTCATGCCTTCAAATACAGCTTGGCCATAGTGGAACACCCTTGCGGAAGGCTCCAGGGTCAAGCCCTGATATGGCATTATACTTGGTGTTTCCCAAGCCCCATCCCTGTAATCACACACCATCATATGGTCTGTAAACACCGATCCAAAGGTAAGGTTATCAAAATCTACCTGATTTATTCTTGAACTTTTTGCTTTTTCAATGTTCAATTTGCTTAGGGTCGTTTCCATATAAAAAGCTTTTATGCGTTAAAATTAAAGAATTATCGCAAGTTGATGCTTCTTTTTTAAATCAAAAATGCTCAGTTTTGTTGTAGAAATCCAATTTTTGCCATATCCGAAAGGTTTTAACATCTTACTTACACTTTTAGCAGTGCATTTTAAGCGATCAGCGCAATAAAAATAGGGTGAAACGAAAAATAATTACTACCTCGGACGGTTCCAAAACCATTCAGATTGAGGAATGGAATGAACAGTACCATTCCGTACATGGTGCGGTACAAGAGGCATATCACGTATTTATTGGCAACGGACTCTCGCTTTTTGAGAAACAAAAGCTGGCCATCCTGGAAATCGGTTTCGGTACCGGTTTAAACGCGTTGGTGACCTGGATAGAGAGCAAAAAAAAGCAGTTGGATGTGGATTATACCGGAGTGGAGGCTTATCCTGTGCTCGAATCGGAATTACGCCAACTGGACTACCTTACAGCGCTGAACGCCCCTGCCTACAAGGATGGATTTTATAAAATGCACAGTGCGGATTGGGAAAAGAAGGCGGTTATTGCGGATAACTTTAGGCTGACCAAACAGCAAAAGGACTTTATGGAAATCCAGGACATCGGTTTGTTCAACCTTATCTATTTTGATGCCTTTGGGCCCCGGGTACAGCCCGAGTTATGGACGGTTGCTATTTTTTCCATCATGTTTCGGGCCCTTAAGCCAAAAGGGGTGCTGGTCACCTATTCGGCCAAGGGAAGTGTAAGACGAGCCATGCAAGCGGTAGGTTTTGTGGTTGAGCGCTTACCGGGGCCACCAGGAAAGCGGGAGATGTTGCGGGCAACCAGGAACTAAACGGGTACACCTAAAAAAGTTAAATTCTAACATAAGTTTTTGTTCCCCTTAACGAAAGCTTAAAGAATACTGTTAAACCTGCACTAAAGCTTTGGGGCTGAGCGTCAAAAACCTATATTTTTGTAACCGCACATGCATTTAACGGCATAAAATATAACAAATGAAGGTTTTAATCACCGGAGCAACAGGATTGGTGGGCCAAAAGCTAGTGGCGTTGTGCCGTGCGCAAAACATATCGGTCAACTACCTATCTACCCGGAGAGAACAGATGGTAGGCCAGGACGGGTATCGTGGTTTTTATTGGAATCCGGAGTCTGGTGAAATAGACCTGGACTGTTTTAATGGGGTTACCGCCATCGTCAACCTCGCCGGGGCATCCATTTCAAAAAGGTGGACCCCGAGCTATAAGAAAAAGATCCTGTCTAGCCGGATAAACAGTTTACGGACCTTGCACCGTGCCCTACAGACCATGGATAACGGTAGTATAAGGTCTTTTGTATCTGCATCGGCCATTGGTATTTACCCCAATTCCCTCTCCAATTTTTATGAGGAGGATGAAGCTAAGGTAGATAAAAGCTTTTTGGGTGAGGTTACCCGTGCATGGGAGCAGGAAATAGACACCTTTAAGGTCTTCAATTGCAAGGTGGCCAAGCTGAGGATCGGTTTGGTCCTTTCAACAGATGGCGGCGCCTTGCCACAAATGGCCGGGCCCATTAACCACTATATGGGAGCTGCTTTTGGCTCTGGCAACCAATGGCAATCTTGGATCCACATTACGGATTTGGCAAGGATTTTCCTGTTTGTTGTGGAAAATCGGTTGGAGGGCATTTATAATGGGGTAGGCCCAAACCCTGTGACCAATAGTAAGCTGACAAAGGAAATCGCCAACGTGCTCAATAGACCGTTGTTGCTGCCCAATATTCCGCAATTTATCATGCGGGCGCTTCTTGGAGAAATGTCGTATCTGTTGTTCACCAGTCAACGGGTAAGCAGTAAAAAAATCGAGGAAGAAGGCTTTGTCTTTGATAATCAAAATATCCGTAGATCGCTCGAAAACCTTTATATGGACGAGCAACCGCACGACAGCAGCGATCAGAAGTACAGCAAGGAGTTTGTCTAGGTACCAAATGGGTGTTTGTAATTACTTCCGTATCCGCTTCAGGCGGATTTTTTTTTGTAAAGTTTCGTGACATTTTGACATTTTTAAAGAATTGGCAGTACTTTTGCCATCTTTAATTCCGAGTATTTAAAAGTTGTACTACATGAGTAAAAAGAACAAGGCTGGGGAAAGGGATGAGATTATCCAAGACACCCAAACACAGGAGGAAACCGAACGCGTTGAGGAGTCTGTCGTAGAGGAACAAACGGTAGAAGAAAAGCTCCAGGGAGAATTGGACAAGGAGAAGGACAAGTTTTTGCGTCTTTTTGCGGAGTTCGAGAACTATAAAAAACGTACCTCCAAAGAGCGGATGGAACTTTTTAAAACTGCAGGACAGGAAGTTATTGTTTCCCTCTTACCCGTTTTGGACGATTTTGACCGGGCCACCAAGGAACTTTCCAAGTCCGAGGATAAGGAAATGTTCAAGGGCGTGGAGCTCATTCACAATAAACTTAAGGAAACCCTGAAAGTAAAAGGGTTACAGGAAATAAAAATCAAACAGGGCGATGCTTTTGACGCAGAGGTCCATGATGCCATTACCCAGATACCGGCTCCGAGCAAAAAACTAAAAGGCAAGATTATTGACGTGGTGGAAAAAGGTTTTACCTTGGGCGAGAAAATAATAAGGCACCCCAAAGTGGTGGTCGGGAACTAAAAAAAAGGTATGAAGGAGGATTATTACGAAATATTGGGTGTGGGAAAAAATGCATCGGCGGCCGAAATCAAAAAGGCCTACCGGAAAAAAGCGATTGAACACCATCCCGATAAGAACCCTGGTGACACCAAAGCTGAGGAAACGTTCAAAAAAGCGGCCGAGGCCTATGAGGTGTTGAGTGACCCCGATAAAAAGGCCCGCTATGATCAATATGGCCATGCAGCCTTTGAAGGCGGTGGTTTCGGTGGTGGCGGTATGAATATGGAGGATATCTTCAGTCAGTTCGGGGATATCTTCGGCAGTGCCTTTGGCGGAGGTGGTTTCGGAGGATTTGGCGGCTTTAGTGGAGGTCAGCGCCGTGTAAAGGGAAGCAATCTTCGGATTCGCGTCAGGCTCGCTTTGGACGAGGTGGCCAATGGAGTGGAGAAAAAGGTAAAAGTACGCCGAAAAGTACAGGCAGAGGGAGTTACCTATAAAACCTGTACCACTTGTAACGGTAGGGGACAGGTGACCAAAATAACCAATACCATCTTGGGAAGAATGCAAACGGCGGCCACATGTAGCAGCTGTGCCGGTAGCGGCCAAATCCTGGATAAACGCCCAAACGATTCGGATGCGCAGGGACTAAAAGTGGTAGAGGAAACCGTTTCCATAAAAATACCGGCAGGGGTAGAGGACGGGATGCAACTCAAAGTTCCCAACAAAGGAAACGAGGCCCCGGGAAATGGGATACCCGGAGATCTTCTGGTAGCGATAGAGACCCTGGAGCACGAAACCTTGAAGAGAGAAGGGGACAACTTGCATTACGACCTGTATGTAAGTCTATCCGACGCGGTATTGGGCACTTCCAAAGAGATCGACGCGGTCAAAGGGAAGGTGCGGATAAAATTGGAACCCGGAATTCAGTCAGGAAAAATATTGCGTTTACGGGGCAAGGGCATATCCAGCCTCAACGGCTACGGAAATGGAGATCTTCTGGTACATGTAAATGTATGGACGCCCAAGGAACTCAATAAGGAACAAAAAGACTTTTTTGAGCGTATGCGGGGCGATGGAAATTTTGAGCCGAAACCCGAGAAATCCGACAAATCCTTCTTTGAAAAAGTTAAAGATATGTTCTCCTAGGTAATTTAAGTTTCCTATTTAAATAAAAAACGTATATTTGATTCAATATTGGGCAACCAATATTAATTTTCTTTTTCATAGCAATTTTTTTCCCATCCTTAATCTTTTTAAGGGTGGGTTTTGTTTTTTGGGTCTCATTTCCACTAAAATCGGGGGTCTTTTAAAGCATTTCTATATCTTTGGCAAAATTGCTTACATGAACAATATTTTGGTCGCAAAGGAGGTCACCAAACAATTCGGGGACCACGTAGCGCTTGACAAAGTTTCTCTTGAAATTCCAAAAAATAGCATTTACGGCCTTTTGGGTCCAAATGGGGCAGGAAAGACCACATTGATACGGATTATCAATCAAATTACCTACCCAGATCAGGGCGAGGTTTATTTTGATGGAGCTCCCCTGGAAGCGCATCATATTGCCATGATAGGCTACCTGCCCGAGGAAAGAGGGCTCTATAAAAGCATGAAGGTCGGGGAGCAGGTATTGTATTTGGCACAGCTCAAGGGACTCAGTAAGGCCACCGCCAAGGAACGGTTGAAATTCTGGTTCGAAAGATTGGAGATAGGCGACTGGTGGGGCAAAAAGGTACAGGAACTTTCCAAGGGAATGGCCCAGAAGATACAGTTCATCGTTACCGTCCTCCACGAACCAAAACTCCTCATCTTTGATGAACCTTTTAGTGGTTTTGACCCTATCAACGCCAACATTATCAAAGATGAGATCCTGCGATTAAAGGAAAATGGAGCTTCTATTATTTTTTCTACCCACCGTATGGAATCCGTAGAGGAACTTTGCGAACATATTGCACTGATCCACGAATCCGAAAAAATACTCGACGGAAAACTGTCGGACATAAAAAAAGCCTACAAAAACAACATTTTTGAAGTAGGTCTACAGATTGGTGATGGGGAAGCCCTGGTAGGTGAACTTTCAGAAAAATTTCAAATTTCATCCGCTGCTTACGACGGCAAGGCGGGCCAGCTAGATCTCACCGTACAATTACCCTCCGATGATACCAAAGAATTCCTGGGGTTTGTGGCTGGCAAATCCAATATCAATCGTTTTGTGGAGACAATTCCCACTGCCAACGACATTTTCATACAAACCGTTCAAAGAAAGGACCAGGATGCATAAATTAGGACTTATCATAAAACGGGAGTACTTGGCGAAGGTGAGAAACAAATCCTTTGTTATCATGACCTTTCTAAGCCCTATCCTAATGGTTGGTATGGTGGTGCTTATTGCCTATTTAACCAAGGTGAACGACAGTGAAAAAAAGGTGATTTGCGTTTTGAACGAGAGCAACTATTTTTCCAATGATTTTGTGAGCACCGAAAGTACCTCCTATGTGATTTTCCAAGATATTGCTTTGGAAGCTGCCAAAGATTCAACGGCCAGTTTAGGATACTATGGCCTGGTCTATATTCCTGGGGAAAATGACCTTGAAAGGGTGGCCGACCGTTCCTATTTTTATACCAGAGATGCTCCAAGTACTTCGGTGCTCGATGGGCTTGAGGCTATCTTTCAAGAGCGGATACAGCAAAAGAGGCTTTTGGATCTTGGGGTATCGGCCAAGGAGTTCGCCGCCTTTGACGACCCGTACGAAATCAATACGGCTACCTTTTCGGGACAACAGAACCTAAAAGGGATCAATGAGATCAAGGCATTTATCGGCGGAGGGTTTGGGTATCTGATCATGATGTTCATAATTATCTACGGCGGTTTCGTGATGCGTAGTGTCATTGAGGAAAAAACGAGTAGGATTATTGAAGTGATCATCTCTTCGGTAAAGCCCTTTCAATTGATGCTCGGAAAAATCATTGGCACTTCACTCGCTGGGATTACCCAGTTCGCTATTTGGATCGTTTCGGCCTCCCTATTACTGATCGCCGTGCTGTTTATTTTTGATATAGATCCACAAGGACTTGGAGCTACCGCCAATTTGCCCACTACGAGCACCGCGGCCAATATGGCTCCCGTAGCCCCTGGTGATGCCACCTTTCAATTATATGTAGATGAGTTTTTCAAGATTCCCTGGGTGATGCTGATCTGTTTTTTTGTGGTCTATTTTGTATTGGGCTACTTGATATACAGCTCCATATACGCAGCCATCGGTGCCGCCGTGGACAACGAAACGGATACACAGCAGTTTATATTTCCTATAATCTTGCCGTTAATGTTAGCCATTTATGTGGGTTTCTTTTCCGTTTTTAGCAACCCGCACGGACCCATTGCAGTAGGGTTTTCGCTCTTCCCTTTAACGTCTCCCATCGTTATGCTCATGCGTCTTCCGGGAGGGATAGGAGAGGGCGGGGTACCACTTTGGCAATTGATGACCTCTATTGTGTTATTAATCGGTACATTTATGGGTATCGTTTGGCTGGCGGCCAAAATTTACCGGGTTGGTATACTCATGTACGGCAAAAAACCCAGTTACAAGGAGCTCTATAAATGGTTGAGGTATTGATATGGAACGATTACAAAATATTCTTGGCGCAATAAAGGACTTTCTGTTGTATAAGATATACGACAGTGCAGAGATCCATATTACCATTGGCACCTTGCTTACGATCATTGTCACCCTGATCATTATTACCTATACCCTAAGGCTTATACATCGTTTGGTCACCGCCAAACTGCCCGAGGAGGACAAGAACAAGTTTGAAAGTATTTTCGGTTTTTTGAAATACCTCTTTTATATCCTGGTGGTGGTAACGATTTTACATTCCTCCGGGGTGAACCTCACCGTGCTGCTAACAGCTTCCGCAGCCCTTTTTGTGGGGCTGGGCTTTGCGCTGCAATACCTGTTTCAGGATATTATCTCAGGGATTCTGATCATATTGGACCAGTCGCTCCATGTGGGGGACATCATAGAAGTAGAGGGTAAGGTAGGTCGTGTTTTTGAGATACGTTTACGTACCACTCGTGCACTTACGAGAGACGACAAGGTCATCGTGATTCCAAACCACAAGTTTTTGACCGATAGTATTTACAATTATACCCAGAATCACAAGACCACTAGGGAAACGGTAAGTGTGGGAGTGGCCTATGGCAGTGATGTAGCCCTGGTCACCAAGGTTCTGGAAGAGGTTGCACAGGAACAAAAAAGTGTCTTGAAGAACCCGAAACCTTTTGTGCTGTTCGAGGATTTTGGTGACTCCGCCCTTTTGTTCTCGCTTAATTATTATATTTCTGATAGCTTTTCAGATCCCAAGATAAAAAGTGAAATGCGTTATGCAATCGATGCCGGGTTTCGGGAGCATCGGATCAGTATACCGTTTCCTCAAAGAGATGTACACCTGTTTCAGCATAAGGATACGTCCAAAAATTAATAGCGTACGAGCAATGGTAAAACATATATGATAAGGCATATCAGCACTTGTTTGTTGTTGGTCTTTAGCCTGTCCAAAGGGATATCACAGAGCGGTGATATCGTACGTGTGGAATACACCTTGATTCCCGAGAACAATTCTGGTATCGAAACCACCAGGTACCGCTTTTTGGCCAATTTGCCCATTAAATTAAATGACCGATCCATTTTAATCACGGGAGCGGAATACAGCACGATAAAGTTTGATATATCCACCCAGTTTCCGTTCGATCAAAGTCAACTGGAAAAACTACGGATCATCGACCTGAATTTCGGATACGTCACCAAATTTTCACCGGACTGGCGTTTTATTGGTATTGTAACGCCAAGACTGGCCTCGAATTTTATCGAGGGCGTGGAGTCCGACGATTTTAGGCTGAATCTGACCGCCAGCGTATTGCACGATAAAAAGGACGTGGAACGCCCCTACCGGCTACTTGTGGGACTGAGCTTTAACAGTGCAACCGGGCTGCCTTTTCCACTGCCTATAGTAAGCTACCAAAGAAGGTTTCACCCAGACTGGTCCTTTGCTTTAGGAATTCCCAAGGCAAACATCCGCTATCACATAAACAAGCACACCCTACAGCTAGGGGCCTTGTTGGACGGATATTTCGTAAACCTTCAGGACGATATTTTATTGCCCGATGGGCAATTGGGTTCGGCGGTCTCCCTTTCTGCAATAGTGGGTACCCTTGGTTATCAGTATAATTTCACGGACATTATCTCCTTTTATGGGTTTGTAGGGTATTCGTTGACCCAAAAAGGAATTTTACGGGACGATAACAGGAACAATGTTTTTCTGTTAAATGACGAGGGAAATATTTATTTTAGAACAGGATTTAAAATTTCAATCTTTTAAAACGACAAGCATGTCAAAAATACTGGTAATAGAGGATGAATCGGCTATACGCAGGGTCTTGGTAAAGATCCTGTCGGAGGAGAATGAGGCTTATGTGGTCAACGAGGCTGAAGATGGCCTCAAAGGACTGGAAATCATCAAAAAAGAGGATTTTGACCTAGTGCTCTGCGATATAAAAATGCCCAAAATGGACGGTGTTGAGGTCCTGGAAGCCGCAAGAAAGGTAAAACCCGAAATACCGTTTATCATGATATCGGGGCACGGAGACCTGGATACTGCCGTAAACACCATGCGTTTGGGAGCCTTTGACTATATCTCCAAACCCCCGGACCTAAACAGACTGCTGACCACTGTACGCAACGCTCTGGATCGAAAGGAACTGGTGGTGGAAAATAAGATCTTGAAGAAAAAGGTAAGCAAGAATTATGAAATGGTGGGCGAAAGCAAGGAGATTACTGGAATCAAGGATATCATTGAAAAAGTGGCCCCAACCGATGCCCGGGTATTGATTACGGGATCTAATGGTACGGGCAAGGAGTTGGTGGCCCATTGGATACATGAAAAAAGTCAACGGGTAAAGGCCCCTTTTATAGAAGTGAACTGTGCGGCCATTCCCTCGGAACTCATAGAGAGCGAGCTATTTGGACATGTAAAAGGGGCTTTTACCTCTGCAGTTCGCGATCGGGCAGGTAAATTTGAAACAGCCAACAAGGGAACCATTTTCCTGGATGAGATAGGTGATATGAGCCTTTCGGCCCAAGCCAAGGTCCTCAGGGCCCTGCAGGAGAACAAAGTATCCAGGGTGGGTAGCGATAAGGATATCAAGGTAGACGTTAGGGTCGTCGCAGCTACCAACAAAAACCTTAAGAAAGAGATCGAAGAAGGTCGTTTTCGGGAGGATTTGTACCACAGATTGGCCGTAATTTTGATTCAAGTTCCGGCCTTGAACGACAGAAGGGACGATATTCCCCTACTTATTTCACATTTTTCCAAAAAAATAGCGGACGAGCAGGGTACGGCTACAAAGACCTTCTCCAAGAAGGCAATCGATTTGCTAAAGGGTTACGATTGGACAGGGAACATCCGGGAGTTGCGCAATGTGGTGGAACGGCTCATCATTCTGGGCGGCAATGAGGTCACCGAGGAGGATGTAAAACTGTTTGCCAGCAAATAGGCCCCCACTGCTATTGGTCGCTATTGCACTGATTCAGTTGTAACAGTGCCTTTGCCACTATTTCCTTGGTTCTTAGGTTATAGTACTTCTTGGCCTCCGTTAAATTGGGCCGCAGGAGTTGTTGTTCGCAATGGTCGTATATCTTTTGGGCAAAAGCATTGGCTTCTTCGCAATCCACCGAAGACACTACCTGATCCAAAGACTCTTGAAAACTTTCCAAAGTCTTATCTATTCTTTGATGCAACTGTCTTCCTTCAGGCTGTTGCATAGCCAATTTTCCGGCCTTGGAGGCCTTGGTGTTCAAGGATAGGACATCACTGGCGTATTTACTGTCATGAAGTTCGTGTTCTTCCATGGCTTCCAGACTTCCCATTTCGTTCTCTATGGCCCTTTTCAACAAAATTCTTGTCCCGCTCAAGGAAGTGGTCCGCGCCGCACGTTTTAGATTTTCAAGGGCATCATCAATACTTTTGGTGGCATAATCGCAGCCACAAGCCTCAAATTGTCTTCTGGACTTTTCGATGGCGTTGAGCGCTTTGTAGGCAAAAAACTTGGAAATATTGATGTCATCCGAGTCTATGGCCTTTTGCGTTTGCGATATGACATAGCCCACATTGGAACCTGCGTAGGCACAGGCCTTTTCCGAACCAAAGGAAGGGAGGGTCAGCAAGAAGAGGGCGCCTAGAGTAAGTACATATGTTTTCATAACTTAACGTATTGATTAAGTTCTATTTAAGATTATAGGAGCAAGTAAATATAGTAAGGGAAATCTCTCAAGTCCCACTTTTTTCGACATAATACGGTGGTAAAGCCCTTTTTTGGATAAAAAGGTATTTTCCAGGGTTCAATGGTCGGTTTTTTTTTAACAAAAGCAGCTTTCAACAACAAAATATTATATATTCAAGCTATGAACGATATAGACATAAAAGCCTACAAAGTGGGCCAAACAATCAAACTTTCGGATTACAGGACCTTGGATACCCTCAACCGTTCCGATGATGACCTAAAAAAACGATTGGAAAGGACACGGGAAGCCTTGGGTAAATTTCAGGATGTCCTCTATGCCCATAGCAAATATGGCGTGCTCGTCTGTCTGCAGGGCATGGATACTGCTGGCAAGGATAGCCTTATCCGGGAGGTGTTCAAGGATTTCAACGCCCGCGGCGTGGTGGTGCACAGTTTTAAAGTGCCCACGGAACTGGAGCGCAAGCACGATTATATTTGGCGACATTATATCGCCTTGCCCGCCAAAGGGAAATTTGGCGTCTTTAACCGTACCCATTACGAAAATGTACTGGTGACCCGGGTGCATCCAGAATATATTCTGGGAGAGGACATTCCCGGAATCCATAGCGTTGCGGATATTGATCAACACTTTTGGGACGCACGCTTTGAACAGATAAACAACTTTGAGCGCCATATCACGGAAAATGGGACCATCGTGCTTAAATTCTACCTACACCTCTCCAAGGAAGAGCAACGGATGCGCTTGTTACGGCGGTTGGAACGGGAGGAGAAACATTGGAAATTTTCTCCTGGGGACCTCAAGGAAAGAAAACTGTGGGACGCCTACCAGGTCTGTTATGAGGAGGCTATCAATAAAACCTCTAAACCGCATGCACCCTGGTACGTGATTCCGGCCGATAATAAAAAAGCGGCTCGTTTGATCGTGGCGTCCATTATGTTGAAAGAGTTAAAAAAATACAAAGATATTGCCGAGCCCGATCTGGATGATGAAATAAAGGCTAATTTAGAGACCTATAAAAAACAATTGGAAAAAGAAAAGGAATGAAGAAAGCATGGCTAATACTTCTTTTGGTCGCTTCCCCGATGTTTTCGCAAAGCGAGGACGAAAAGCAAATTAAATCCATTTACAATGCTGCACTTACACAGGGCAAGGCCTATGATTGGCTCAACCATTTGTCCAATCAAATAGGTGGTCGACTTTCAGGGTCGATACAGGCGCAACAGGCGGTGGAATATACGAAGGCGCAATTGGATTCCCTAGGCTTGGATCGTGTTTGGTTACAAGAGGTTATGGTCCCCAAATGGGTGCGTGGCACCCCGGAATTTGCCTATATTGAAAGTACGCCCGGAGTTACCAATAATGTTCCTATTTGTGCTCTTGGAGGGTCCGTAGCCACTCCGGCTGGGGGTATCAAGGCTAACGTGATAGAAGTTTCGGGCATAGAGGAACTAAAGATATTGGGCAAGGAAAAAATAGCCGGCAAAATAGTGTTCTTCAACCGACCTATGGACCCCACCTTGATCAGTACCTTCCAAGCATATTCCGGTTGTGTGGACCAACGCTATTCCGGTGCTGAAGAAGCTGGGAAATATGGAGCTGCTGGAGTTATTGTACGTTCCATGAATCTGCGTTTGGACGATTTGCCCCACACGGGATCTATGAGCTATGGGAATACCGCAGTAGCGGAAAGGATTCCTGCCGCTGCGATCAGTACCAATGCAGCCGAATTGTTGAGCACCACACTGCAGTTAAATCCAGAGATTAAATTCTTTTTTAGACAAAATTGCCAGCAATTGGCAGATGTGAAATCCTATAACGTCATCGGTGAGATTAAAGGAAGCACCTATCCGAACGAAATCATGGTCGTTGGCGGGCACTTGGATTCCTGGGACCTTGGTGATGGTTCGCATGATGACGGCGCAGGCTGTGTACAGAGTATGGAAGTGTTGCGTTTATTCAAGCGATCCGGATACAGGCCACAGCGCACGCTACGCGTGGTCCTCTTCATGAATGAGGAAAATGGCCTGCGGGGAGGAAACAAATATGCCGAGGTGGCCAAGAACCGGGGGGAAACACACATATTTGCTTTGGAGAGCGATGCCGGGGGATTTACCCCAAGAGGTTTTTCATTGGATTGTTCCGATGCTAATTACGCACGTGTACAAGGATGGAAGAAACTTTTTGAACCCTATTTGATACACCTTTTCGTCAAGGGTGGTGGTGGTGCGGATATAGGCCCCTTAAAACACGATAATATGGTGCTTGCCGGTTTGATGCCCGATTCGCAGCGGTATTTTGATCACCACCACGCGGAGAACGATACCTTTGAGCATGTAAACAAGCGCGAACTGGAACTCGGTGCGGCCACTATGGCAAGTCTGGTGTACCTCATTGATAAATATGGTATTATAACCAAAAAAAGCATCAAAGGATAACGGACCTCCCGGTTAGATTAGGAGCGAGGAAATTGTACGGTTCTAGATAGGTAGCGGGAGTATACCCAATAATCATCACCATGCGATTATCTTGAGACAGTGGCAAAGCCGAAATCCGTCCTACAAATGCGCTTTCCATCCTATTAAAAATCCATATCTTTGCCGCTCATTAAAATAGCGCGATATGCAAGACGGAATCTATGCAAAATTCAATACCCCAAAAGGTGAGATTTTAGTAAAACTTACACATGATAAGACCCCGGGAACGGTCGGTAATTTCGTGGCCCTGGCAGAGGGCAAACTGGAGAACAGTGCCAAGCCCCAAGGGACACCCTACTACAATGGTTTAAATTTCCATAGGGTAATCCCCGACTTCATGATTCAAGGTGGATGCCCACAAGGTACAGGTACCGGGGATCCGGGATATAAGTTCGATGATGAGTTTCATCCAGATCTTACCCATGCAGAACCGGGTGTACTGTCCATGGCAAATGCGGGACCGGGCACTAATGGGAGTCAGTTTTTTATTACGCACGTGGCCACACCCTGGTTAGACAACAAGCATACGGTTTTTGGACATGTAGCCCATGGTCAGGAAGTAGTTGACGCCATAGCTCAGGGCGATGCCATAGACAGCTTGGAAATCCTTAGGGTAGGGGCCGAGGCCGAGGCTTGGAACGCCCAGGAGGCGTTCAAGACCTTCGAAAGTTCAAGAGAAAAAAGATTGGCGGAAGAAAAGGCAAAAGCAACAGCCGAACTGGACAAAATAGCGACTGGATTCGATGAAACAACAAGTGGCCTACGGTACAAGATCATCCAAAAAGGTTCGGGAAGCAAGGCGGAAAAGGGGCAAACCGTTTCCGTGCATTACGAGGGCGCCCTTTCCAATGGTCAGGTTTTCGACTCTTCCTACAAGCGCAACCAGCCCATAGATTTTCAATTGGGCGTTGGGCAGGTCATCCCGGGATGGGACGAAGGAATAGGTCTTTTACAGGTTGGGGACAAGGCCCGTTTTGTAATTCCTTCCAATCTGGCTTATGGCAGTGCTGGAGCAGGTGGGGGGGTCATTCCTCCGAACGCTACGCTCGTTTTCGATGTAGAACTTATGGATGTAAAGTAATCCAATCTCACGGCGTTTGACACTATACCGCAAACGCCTGTACGAAATAAAAAGGGAATGCCCGAACGGCATTCCCTTTTTATTTAGATCTGTTGTTGACACTGGCTATAAGGAGCATGGCATTAACCGCTACCAAAACCAGTAGTATACTTAAAAATGTAGACATGGTAAAATATTCGGTGTTTCCGTGGGGAAGAAACGGTTTTCTACCTAAGGAACACCTGAGCATATGAAAACCCTACTTTTTTAACGCTTGGAATTATTGACGCTTAGTATCAATAGAAAGATGTTAATGGCAAGTAGCAGCAAAAGGATACCCAGGAAGGTGGTCATAGCAGTGTTTATTTAGTGCAGGTGGGGTGCGGTTGTTAATCTTAAGATTGGAAGACTAAAAAAGGTTGCGTGCTGCTAATAGAAATTTGTTCTTTTTTTTTGTCGATCGGATTTGGGCATTAAAAAAGCCCTGACAATTATCGCGTCAAGGCCCTGTGCTATAAAAAAAAATAAAACGTATCTACCTAGTCAACAACTTTCACATTTACGGCGTTCAATCCTTTTTTTCCTTGTTGTAGTTCAAATTCTACAACGTCACCTTCACGTACTTCGTCAATTAAGCCAGAAATGTGTACAAAGTGATCTGTTTCTGAACCTTCCTCAGTGATAAAGCCATAACCTTTTGAATCATTGAAGAATTTTACTGTTCCTTTACTCATAATAAAAAATTAAGAAAATTAAATTAAAGCGCAAAGGTAGCGTTAAATAATGGGAAATGCTGTTTTTTTGTAAGAATATTTCTTATGGCACATAGGAAGTCCTGGGAAGCAATGAAAAAGATAGGGAAATGGGCGAACAATCATTTTGTCAGGACTTGGGCCATAGGGACACGGCCCTGCTGAAAAGGTTTAAATAGGCCTATAGACTTTACCCGCGGAGCACGGGAAAATCTCAAGAGGTTTTTTTGGGCTCAAACGCAGTTATGGCCTCCAGTAGCGCCAAAGGGTTTTTACTGAGTACCGCAGATCCCAAGACTACCATGGAGGTTGCCAGCTTGATGGCCTTTTGCACATCCTTGAGTTTTTTATAAGAGGCCTTTATGTCCTTGCTTATTTTGCCAATGGCCTGCAAAGCGGTTTCGGCATCGTCCAGGGTAAGGCTTGCCGAAAGCGTATAGAAATCATCTGCGGTTTGCAGCACCGACCAGTGTAGGGCTTTAAGTTTTTGTTTCTGCCCCTTGGTAATGGAATCGTAATTTAGATACCGATAGTCCCCTATGGCCTGTGCCATGGCCAAAAAGGAATTGGCAAGTTCATTTACCTGTTTTGCCGTTAGTTTTGCCATTTTTACTCCTTTATCTTGTTGAATTCTGAAATGATATCCTGGATTTCACTTCCATAGTGTACCAAGGCATCCTTGATTTCAACCGCGGTAACCTGGTCAATTTGATCGTTGAGTTTTTGATGCCCTTCCGCTATCTTTTTCAGTGCCTTGGTGTACGCGGCGATGGCCTCTTGTTTTTGTGACAGATCGTCCAGTTTTTGGTAATACTCTTCTACCGCTTTAAGTCTCTCATAGTCCGAAAGATCGGATTCCCTGACCAAATCCAGATATCGATTTTCCAAGCGTTGTTTTTGTACCCTCAGTTTTCCGTCCAGATTTTGGGCGAGGTTCAGATTCAGGTAATCCAATAAAACCTGCAGGGGCGCATTGGCCTCCCTTACATACGTCTTTAGCTTATCTTTCCGATAACCGTCGGTAAAAGCCCTCAAGAGGAGCCCTACCACCCGTGAATGTGCTTCTACTTCTTTTTTTTCGAGGCGCAATCCGCCGAATTCCCCCTCAGTAAGCGCTTCATTTAGGGCATTCAACTTGTATTCGGTGAGCTCATTGTCCGATAGTTTGCCCAATCCATCCAAATATCCCTTGATCGCCCGGTAGATTTTTAAGGTAGCCTGATCGGCCTTTTGGTCCATTTTACAATCACAGTTTGCCGCCCTAAGATCCAGATTATGGAAGGCATTCTCCCTACAATTGTTCAAACAGTGGTGTTTAAAACCATATTCGATTTCCTCAAACTTTTGCAAGCCATCAAGACTGGAAGTGGAGAAACGATTTACATGCTTAAGATTGGTGCAGCCCACTACACCTATCATAAGGAATAGCAGAGAAAGGCCCCGTATTGGAAATACTTTTTTCATAGGTTTCGGTTATCAAGGCATTGCTTTACTTTTTGGCGAACAGCTACTTCCGGTTTCCTTTCGGGGTAGTGCTAGCTCATTTGAGCTACAAGGGCCTTGGAAGAAAGCTGTAGGAAATACAAGATAGGAAAAAACAGAAATTTAAGGGCAGGGAAGAAGGAAAAATAAGGAATCACGATATAAACGGACGCTGTAAGCAATAAACGGAACCAAATCCCGGGCCGATTCCTTTGTGGTTGCCGGCCCGGAAACATATATTGGTTATGCGGAAGGATCTGGCGTCATGCGCAAATAGGGTTTTATTTCTTCCACCCCTTGTGTGAACATTTCCTTGGCCTCTTCCGTGGGTATGGCCGGACTAACCACTACGTCCTGCCCATGCTCCCAATTAGCAGGTGTAGCCACTTTGTGGTAGGCCGTCAACTGCAAGGAATCCACCACGCGGAGCAACTCATAAAAGTTACGGCCGGTGGAGGCTGGATAGGTTAGGGTGAGCTTAACCGTTTTGTCTGGTGCAATAATGAATACCGAACGCACGGTAAGGGTGTCATCCGCATTGGGATGGATCATATCATAAAGATCCGATACCTTTCTGTCCTCATCGGCAATGATGGGGAAGTTAACTGTGGTGTGCTGTGTTTCATCGATGTCCTTGATCCATGCTTTGTGCGATTCCGCACCATCTACACTCAAAGCAATCATTTTTACGTTGCGCTTGGCAAATTCGTCCTTGAATTTGGCCGCAGTTCCCAGCTCGGTAGTACATACCGGGGTAAAATCTGCAGGATGGGAGAAAAGGATACCCCAACCATCGCCTAAATAATCGTAGAAATTAAGGGGACCCATTGAGGTCTCCGCATCAAAATTCGGGGCTACATCGCCCAATCGTATAGCTGCCATATCAATAAATTTTTGAGTTGAAAAAATAATTCTGTTCTCTTGAACGGGGGTCTTACAAATTTAGTGGATTATGCACTATTCGCCGCATTATAAGGTTAAAACTCTATTAAAGTTTTGTTTCTATCTCAACGGATCAAGGACCGATCTCAAAAAGGATATCCGAAAGCAAAAGTTTAGTAATTTTAAGGCATGGAAGAAACACAAGAACAATTGCGCTATCCCATTGGAAAATTTGAGGCACCCGGCTCAATTACGGAAACGCATATTGGGGAATGGATCTCAGCTTTGGAGGCCTTACCCAAACGTCTGGAAGCATTGGTAAAGGGACTTTCAGAAGAACAATTGGACACCCCGTACCGGCCCGAAGGATGGACGGTGCGGCAGGTGATACACCACACCGCCGATAGTCATCACCACAGTTACATCCGATTTAAATGGGCCTTGACGGAGGATAAACCGGTCATAAAACCCTATGACCAAAACGGTTGGTCCTCGCTTTTTGATGCGCGAACGGCGCCGATCCAAATGTCCTTGGACCATTTAAAGGCGGTACATGCCAAATTGGTGTATCTGCTAAAGGGATTATCGCCCTTGGACCTGGAGCGGGAATTTGTTCATCCGGAAGGAGGGGTCACCACTTCCTTGAAAGAAAATATCGGACGGTACGCATGGCACGGGAACCATCATTTTGCCCATATCGAGAATTTGTTGAAAGACAAGCGGTGGGTGTAGCTACGCCCTTTGTTCAAAGGGTCCTCATCAAGATGTGCATGCCACTTTCGTTCTGCTTTATACCCGGAAGATCCAAATTTTTCCGTCCTACTTCGACAAAACCGTTTTTGAGATAGAAACGGAAGGCGGGACTTGAATCCATGACATCGAGCCATATGGCTTTTTTTCCCAGTTGGCCGGCATGCTCTACCACAAATTGAATGACTGTTTTGCCAATACCCTTGCCCGCATGTTCCCTTAAAAGATAAATTTTTTCCAACAGCAGTGCTTCCTTTGCTCCAAAGGAAGCGACCGGTTGGTCCACAACAATTTTAAGTACCCCCACCGGCGTTTTTTCCAAATAGATAACAAAGAGGCCGTTCTTGCCATTCTTTAGGTCATCGCCAACAGCTTTTACCGAGAAACTGCTTTGCACATAGGAGCTTGCATCCCTGTTTTCCCAGACATCCAGGTAATGTTGTTCGTAAGCCTTTCTACCTACGCGAACATAAACATCCAGTGTTTTTGGGGAAAGCGGCACTATGGAAATACTGTTGCTCACTCTTTTTCTGGGTTTTCCCCTCCTTCAGGGCCATAAAAAATAACCCAGGTTGCAAAATCTTCCGTGAAATTTTCGAAACGGTGCTCTGCCCCGGCGGGTACGAAAAGAAAATCACCTGCACCAAAGGTAGTACGCTCGCCCTGGTTCAGAAACTCCCCATGACCGGCAACCACAATATATACTTCATCACGGGTATGCGGTTCTTGCAAGTCCACCTGTTGGGGTTTGTACATTTCGATCGTCAAGGTACCATGTTCAAAAAGTGGGAGAAACGGGGTGCCACTATCTGCCAATTTTGCCAAGGCTTCTTCCTTATCGATCTTCATACCGTTCCGCTTTCCTATCCTGGTATCCACTTAATGTTACAACCAATGCTGGGTTTTTGATGCGAATCCACTTCCTTGCCTTGGAGCAAAGCGTCCATGGCGTTTCTAAGGTCGTTACCGCTCAAGGGAATGCCGTTCCCTGGCCTAGAATCGTCTAACTGACCTCGATAGACCAATTCCACTTGGGAATCGAAGAGATAAAAATCCGGGGTACAGGCCGCATCGTATGCCTTGGCCACTTCCTGGGTTTCATCGTACAAATACGGGAAACTATACCCTTGTTGCCTTGCCACCTGTTGCATGAGATCTGGTGCATCCTGGGGGTAGTTCTCAACGTCATTGCTGGAGATGGCTATAAACGCGATGCCTTGGGCCTGATATTCCTTGGCCAAGCGTGTAATCTCCGGATTCACATGGATTACAAAGGGGCAATGGTTGCAGATAAACATAATCACCGTTCCCTTGTCACCCTGAAGGTCTTTTAGACCCATTTGCTTTCCGGATACCGTGTCAAAAAGGGTGAAATCCGATGCTGGGGTTCCCAGGGATAACATATTGCTCGGAGTCCTTGCCATGATTTTTTATTTTTTGACAAAGGTATAAAATGTCGGTCTGATTCCCGATATGAAACACGGGCTACATCATTTTTCCAAAGAAAATGGCATTCATCAAAAGCTTGTTGGTGCCATACCAAAATGCCCTAAAGTTGGTATTGTCGGTGAAGACGAGTACTTTTCCTTTGCCCAATTGCCTTGCTTGAAAAGGAACACTGTTTTTTAAAAGCGACAGTTTTTCTTCCGAAATATAACCACTTTGCAATGGGCTGTTGGTATATTGAATGGGATTGTTGTAACTGTTCTTATCCGGTTCTATGTAAATATTGGTGTTTCTGAACAAAGCCAGTTTGTCACTTTTGTAACCGTAATTAATGGGATGGGAGCGGTCTAATTTTGCTTCGAATATCGCACCCCCGGTAACCTGGGCACCCTTAAAATCACTTTTTTGTCCAAAAGAGACATTTTTGGCCACCAAGGAATCCTTTTTAAGGTTTAGCTTCACCACTTCCTGTTTGTGGAACCACTCGGCCATGGTCCTATAACCAATGAGCGTCCCGCCATTTTTCACCCATGTCTTTAATTTATCCACCCCAGTTGCATCAAGGAAAGTATTGCCTTGTGAAGCAGGAAGAATCAGGTCTGTATACCTACTCAGGTCCACCGTATTGAAGTATTTTGTATCGATCTTGGTAATCTTCATATCATATCGCGTATCGAACAAATGCCATATTTCCCCGGCATCGTAGGACCGTACCCCATCACCTACCAAAATACCCACTTTCTGTCGGGTAAGCGGGTCAAAATCGTTGCTGCCCAGATCAATACCCTTGGTAAGACCCGTACTCACTGCATGGACCCGAATCTTACTTGCTTGGGCAACGTTCATCAGAAATTGATGCAGTGCATCGGCATCCAAATCCTGATGTTGTACAGGAACCATAATGGTGCCGTAATCGTACTGCTTTCCTCCAAGACTAAAGGGGGCTTTTGCCACTTTCGCCCGCAAACCTTTGTTCAGAATTTTATTTAGCGCCTTGGGGGTGTAGTATTCATGCCATTCAAAAAGATACGCATAACTACTTTTTTTATCCACGGTTCCGCTTAGGGGAACAAAATTGGTGACCTCAGGTCCTAGATGGGCCGTAGAATTTACTTCTGCATAATCCAGATTGAAGGCCAACGGAAATGTCCATGCCGAGACGTCATAGAACAGGCTATCGGTAAAGCTGGTTCGTTTTTCGAACATGGCCTTGATCAAACGATGGTTTTTTTGATTCATAGGAACCACATAACTGCTTCCTTTTTCATAGGATTTGCCAGCTATGGTGGTCTCCCTTGCCAGTTCGTGGAACTTAATCTTATGGCGGTGCAATATTTCGGCCAGATGCCAGGTTTTGGCCGCATCTTTCCGATCACCAAAAACAATGACCTTGGCGCTGCTTTTGGTCGCCTCGTTTCTAGCTCCCGCATAAAAATCCCGCTGATATCCCAGGATCTTGGTCCGCATGTTCCGGGCTGCTTCAACAGTGGACAGTGCAGTGGTGAATTGGTTTCTGATCGTAAAAGGAAAGGTCAAAATGCCGTTTTCACTTTCCTGTATGTGCCCCCTGGAACTGCCCTGTTCAAACAAAATGCCAATGCTTCCATTGATATCTGGAAAAGTGGAGCCCTTACCATAGTAGTAATCGTCATAATTTTCCTCTGAATAATACAGGGATCCTATTTTATCCAAGGCCTTGGCGTGGTACGTGCCTATTTCGGCGGTAAGTTCCTGGTTCAATTTTGGGGTAAGCGGATGTACCCTGCTAGGCTCGCCGGGTTGAAAGAAAAAGGTAGAATTGGTGCCCATTTCGTGATGGTCCGTGAGAATGTTGGGCAACCACTTGTGAAAGGAAGCAATACGGGCCCTGCTCTCAGGCAATTGTACAGGCAGCCAATCACGGTTCATATCGAACCAATAGTGGTTGGTACGTCCGCCTGGCCAGACCTCATGATATTCCCGCTCGTTCCGGTCAGGATTTAATTGTTTACTTTTATTTGTATTGGCCCAATAGGCAAATCGTTGCAATCCATCCGGATTATAGGAAGGATCCATTAGGATAATCATGGAATCCAAAAGTTCGTCTATTTCCCGACCTTGGGCGGCCGCCAAATAGTAGGCATAGGCAAGACCTGCGTTGGCGCCGCTTGGTTCATTGCCGTGAATGGAAAATCCCTGGTATACCACTATAGGCATGGTTTCCAAGGATTGGGAGGCTCCGCTGCTCTCGGTAAGGGCAAGGTGCTCTTGTCGTATTTTTTCAATATTTTGATGGTTTTTGGGCGAGGTGATCGTTAACAATACGATAGGCCTGCCTTCAAAAGTGGCTCCCCTGTTTTCCAAGCTAATCCTGTTGCTCGCCTGCGCCAGTTGTTGCATATAGAACAACAATTTATCATGGGTAACATGCCATTCGCCTACCTCATGGCCAATAATATCGGCAGGTTTGGGAATACTGGTGTCATAAGATATATGCTGCGGCAGGTAGTAGGTAAGATCTAATGTTTCCTGGGCGCTGATGGTTTGAAACAGCCCCATGGCCAGTAGGAGAATTGTTTTTTTCATTTAAGTTGAATTAGTCTGGTCATAAAAATAAAAAACGACCCTCAATTCCAAGGGCCGTTATCATTTTTTTAAGAAAGTAACAATCTAAATGTCGTCAAAATCCACATCCGTGAAACTTTCAGTTGATTCCAGGTCACCATTTTTGCTTGGTTCCTCTTCTTTTTTAAAGTCCTTTTGATGGCGTTCCGATATGACTTCGATGCCTTTTTCATCAATGATGTAGTCCATCATCTCTTCCATAATGTCCTTGAAGGAATGAAAGTCCTCCTTGTACAGATAAATCTTGTGCTTTTTATAATGGAACGAACCATCATCATGGGTAAATTTTTTGCTTTCCGTTATGGTCAAATAGTAATCCCCGGCTTTGGTGCTCCTAACATCAAAAAAATAAGTTCTCCTACCGGCTCGCAAAACTTTGGAATAAATCTCCTCTTGATCCATTAAATCTTTGTCGCTCATATGGTATAGTGTGTTTATGAATTGTAATTAGCTTCCTTCAAAAATGTGAAAAAAAAGCTAATCCAGCAACATTTTTTTAGTTTTCTTTCTCGGATAGCTGATTGATATAAAGCTCTTTGTAGTATCCTTCGGCCGCAATTAAATCATCATGTGTACCTTCTTGAGCCAGCTGGCCGTCCTCTAGAACCAGTATTCGATCTGCATTTTTGGCGGAAGATACCCTGTGGCTCACGATCAAGGTGGTCTTGTTTTCGGATGCTTTTTTCAGGTGGTTCAAGATTTCCTCCTCTGTTTCGGTGTCCACGGCCGAAAGGCAATCGTCGAATAAGTATATCTGAGGTTCCTTAATCAATGCCCGCGCAATGGATACCCGCTGTTTTTGTCCTCCACTCAGTGTAATTCCACGCTCACCCAGTACGGTGTCGTAGTCTTTGGAGAAGCCCATGATATTGTCGTGGACCACTGCCTGCTTGGCCATGGCATGGATTTCCTCATCGGTAGCGTCTGCCTTTCCGAACTTTATATTGTTCCTTATACTGTCCGAAAATAAGAAGGCGTCTTGGGGAACCGCCCCTATGGCCGCTCTAAGACTCTGGAGATTTAGATCCTTGACCGAGATGCCGTCAATCAACACGTCTCCGGCACTTACATCGTACAAGCGGGCCACCAAATCCAAAATGGTAGATTTTCCCGATCCCGTTTTTCCAATAATCGCTACCGTTTCCCCGGTATGGACCTTGAAGGAAAGTTCCTTTAAGGCAGTGATATTGGTGTCCTCATAGGTGAAGGTCACCTTTTTAAACTCGATTTCCCCTTGGATGGGGGAAGTTTCGGGCACTTCATTCTTAATTTCGGGCTCTTCCTTTAAAAACTCGTTGATTCTTTTTTGTGATGCCTCCGCGCGTTGTACTATAGAGGTAAGCCATCCTACTATGGCCACTGGCCATGTAAGCATGTTCACATAGAGGATAAACTCTGCTATGACCCCAACGGACGCAATTTCCCCATCAATGTACTGTTTGCCACCCACATAGATGACAAAAATATTGCTCACCCCGATCAAGAGGATCATCAAGGGAAAGAACCAGGCGTTCACCTTGGCAAGGTCCATGCTCTTGTTTTTCCCTTCCAAGGCCAATTCCCTCAGTTCAGTATTGATTTTAGGCTCCAGGCCATAGGCCTTTATAACGGAGACCCCGGAAAAAGATTCCTGGGTAAAGGTCGAAAGGGCCGATAAATACTCTTGGACCTTGGTGCTTCGCCTATGAATTATTCTGCTGATCTGATAGATCAACACCGATAGTACGGGTAAGGGCAATAAGGCATAGAACGCTATGGTGGGTGCCTTGATGAACATCAAGGGGATTAGGCAGACAAAGAGTGTCAATGTCTGTATGCCGTACATGATGGCGGGACCTGCGTACATGCGTACCTGATTGACATCCTCACTGATCCGGTTCATGAGGTCGCCCGTCCTGTTTTTTTTATAAAAACTGAGGTTGAGCAACTGGTAGTGATCAAATACCTCATTCTTCAGGTCGTACTCTATATATCGGGAAACGTTGATAATGGTCTGCCGCATGAGAAAGGTAAAAAAACCGGAAAGCAAAGCCGCCCCTACAATGATCAAAATATACTCCAGGAGCATATCCTTGGCACTGGCCTCTGAAATCCTGTTCCCCAAAAAGTTCTCTACTACCGCAATGGATTTGTTTACATAGGAGGGCATTACCAACTGAAAAACACGGGCTATAATCGTAATGATGATGCCGATAAGCAGTTTTAACCAATATTTTTTGAAGTATTTGTTTAGATGTTTAAGTTCCTTCATCCAATGTGTTTGCTGGGCGGTCCTGTTTTAATGACGATTTAGCAAAGATATGGGATTGGGTTTAAATCAAATGTTATAAAAGTGATAAGATATAATTGAAAATAGATTACTATTTTTGCGGCATTAAGTTTAATATAACTAAACAGAAGTTCTTTAAAAATGCTTACAAGAAGGCATATTAGGGTAAAGGTGATGCAATGCATCTACGCACTGACCCAGTCGCAGGACGACGCCCTTGAAAAACAGGAAAAATTTTTGAAAGTAAGCATATCGAACATGTATTCCCTTTATCTGTTGATGTTGAGCTTATTGGCCGAGATTCATCTGATGGCCGAAAACCAACTTAAACTTTCCTCCAAAAAATACCTGGCTACACCGTCCGATGCTTATCCCAACAAGGAGAAATTTTTAAACAATAGATTGATGCTGCAAATAGCCAACAACAGTCTATTGGTGACAGAGCTATCGAAAAGGAAATTAAAGAATTGGTACCTGAACGAGGAGTATGTAAAAATAGTCTATAAGGAGATTGTTGCCAGCTCTGTTTATGAGGATTATATGTCCAGCGCCCAAAATGGTTATGAGCAAGACCGGCAGTTGCTAATCAACCTGTTCAAGGAAATTATTGCGCCCAACGAGAAGATATATGACTATTTCGAGGACGACAAATTGACCTGGGTAGATGATATTCCTATTGTGAACACCTTTATTTTAAAACAACTGAGAAAAGTAAAGGAAAATCAACACGAGTCTTTCTTTTTGCCACCATTGTTAAAGGATGAGGAGGATATGGATTTTGCCCGGAAATTACTCACCAAAACCTTGCTGAACAATGCAGAACTGGAAAAGGAAATAGAAGGGAAAACCCCCAATTGGGACAAGGACCGAATAGCGGATATTGACGCCATATTGCTTAAGATGGCCATATGTGAACTGCTCAACTTTTCCTCCATACCCGAAAAAGTTACCATTAATGAATACCTCGAGATTGCAAAGGAATATTCCACACCCAAGAGCAGTATCTTTATCAACGGTATTTTGGACAAACTGGTCAAGGAGTACAAAAGTGAAGGAAAACTTAAAAAAACAGGCAGGGGATTATTATAAAAAAATATTGCTAATTTTACACACGTATAAAAATTCAACAATCATGAAAAAAATATTTTTGACCTTAAGCTTAGCTGCCGCGGTCGCTTTTGTTTCCTGTAAGGACAAAGCATCGAACAAGATCAATGCGGCCAATGTTGAGGTAGCGGCAGAAAGGGACGAAGCTTCGAAAAACTTGCCCGTAATGAGTTTTGAAAAGGCGGAACACGATTTTGGGACCATCACACAAGGAACATCACAGGAAACTATTTTTAAGTTTACCAATACGGGGAATGCCCCTTTGATCATCACAGATGCCAAAAGCAGTTGTGGATGTACTGTACCCGAATATCCAAAGAACACCCCGGTAGCACCTGGGGATTCTGGAGAATTATTGGTGAGATTCAACGGTTCTGGCCAAAACCAGGTTACCAAGACCATTACGGTCAGCGCCAATACGGCCAAAGGCAAGGAGACCCTTCGAATTAAGGCATTTGTGAACCCAAAGACCGGCAATACCGTAGCCGGACCGGTAAAATAATACTATGTTAGAACAATATCCATTTCTTCCGCTTATTTTGATATTTGTGGTGGCCTATTTTTTTATGATACGCCCACAAATGAAACGTCAAAAGGATGAGAAGAAATTTTCAAAGGAGCTGAAAAAAGGAGATAAAATCGTTACCAAAAGTGGCATGTACGGAAAAATCGTGGATTTGAACGAAAAGGACTTTTCCTGTATCGTTGAGACCATGGCCGGCAGGATCAAATTTGATCGTTCAGCCATTTCTATGGAAATGAGCAAAAAACTCAACGCTCCGGAGAAAAAATAAACCCAATTGCATCGGATTAAAAAACGCCAACTTTCGGGTTGGCGTTTTTTTTGTGCTAGGGGTAGGCTTGGAGCTATGTTCTATAGGAGTCGTTTAATCCAATACCCTGAGCGATCATAGGGAGAATTTTTTCCAAACGCGATTTTTTGGTCTTTTCCTGCTTGGCCGTAGCGATGTGTTCGGAATACTCCTTCTGTTTGTAAGGGGTAAGTGCATCAAAGGCCATGCGCAGACTTTCTTTTTTGGCCAGGGCTTCCGCGAGCAGTGACGGAACTTCCACAGTGCTATTTCTAATCGGTTTAATGACCATTCCCTTCTTTTGGTTTGCAATGGCCTCCTTGATATAGGAAAGCACCACTATAGGATCTATATCGGCTACGGATTTGAACTTCCAGTGGCGCATGCCACGGGTCTTTCCTTCCTGGGCATTTTCCAAAACGCCTTTGGGGTCGTTCAAAAAGACACCATGGTAAAACCACAGCCCAAAATGGTGCTTAAAGGCCAAGATGCCCAGGACATTCTTATTGTTGATCGTATATACGGGCGCACCCCATTTGCACTGCTCCTCCAAATCAGTTTGCTTGGCCAGGTCCCTTAGGATCGCCATCCCCGCTTTAAAGGGCCCCTCTTTGGCAAAATACGTATCTACTTTTTCCGAGTTTTTCATCTTTGATACTTTTCTGCTGTAATTTCGCAAATTTTTATGATAACCTCAATTGCCTTTTGCATACTCTCTACCGGAACATACTCGTATTTTCCATGAAAATTATGTCCCCCGGCAAAAATATTGGGGCAGGGGAGGCCCATAAAACTCAATTGGGCGCCATCCGTACCACCACGTATCGGTTTTATAATGGGTTCAATACCTAGGGTTTCCATGGCCTGTTTGGCTATCTCCACAATATGGAATTGGGGAGCCACTTTTTCCTTCATATTGTAGTACTGGTCCTGGAGTTGTAGCTCCAGGCAGTGCCCGTGCAACTCGTTTAGTTCTTGTACAACATCCAACAACAGCTGCTTTCTTTCTTCAAAACGCGTCTTGTCGTGATCCCTAACGATCAGCTCCAGTTCGGCATGTTCAATAGTACCTTTTATCTCGTGCACATGAAAAAAACCTTCTCGGTCCGAAGTATGTTCCGGGCGCTCCTTTGGGGGAAGTCTGAACATGAATTCATTTAACACCCCAATCGCGTTGACCATTTTTCCCTTGGCATATCCTGGATGCACACTTTTGCCCTGAACAGTGAGCTTGGCCGCGGCCGCATTAAAATTTTCATACTCCAGCTCCCCAATTTGACTCCCATCCATGGTATAGGCCCATTCAGCTGCAAATTGTGCTACATTAAACTTATGTGCGCCGCGTCCTATTTCCTCATCGGGCGTAAATGCCACGCGAATGGTTCCGTGTTTTATTTCGGGATGTTGGATCAAATACTCCATGGCCGTCATGATTTCAGCAATGCCTGCCTTGTCATCGGCTCCCAACAAAGTGGTCCCATCCGTGGTTATGAGGGTATTGCCCTTGTACTGTAAGAGTTCTTCAAAATAGTCCGGGGATAGCAGCACATTCTTTTCCTGGTTCAGTACAATATCGGTACCGTCGTAATCCCTGATGATTTTTGGCCTTACATGGGTTCCTGTGAAGTCGGGTGTGGTATCAAAATGGGATATAAAGCCTATGGTCGGTACATTCTTGTCCACATTTCCCGGTAGGGTGGCCATAATATACGCGTGTTCATCTATGGTCACCTCTTCCATGCCAATCTGTTTTAATTCTGCTGCCAATTTGTTGGCCAGGTCCCATTGCTTGGCCGTACTAGGTGTAGTGTTGGAACGGGGGTCACTTTGGGTATCAATGGTCACATAACCAATAAATCGATCTATGATATGCTGCATGTATTGAGTTTTGCCCAAAAATACAATATAACACCAAAGTTTACACCGAGCATTTTCCCCTAAGAACTTTCAAAAAAACACCCTTAAGAATATTCCTTATATTTGGTAGTACAGAATCGTACAAAAACAACTACTATCCAACCGGAAAAAGTCATATGGCACCTTTTTATAGGCGGCGACCTCCATGCCTTCTCCACCTTGTTCAAGGGGTATTACGCTATGCTTCACAATTATGGCTATAAGATATCGGCAAACCTAAATCTTACCGAAGACTGCCTTCAGGACTTTTTTATCTATCTGTTCGAGAATCGAAGGAATTTGGGCGAGGTGCACAACATCAAAGCCTATTTGTTTGTTTCTTTCCGAAGGGCAATTTTTAAATCCTTAAAACGGGAACGGCGGTTTACGGATTTGGAGGGGACGCCCGAGGCATTGTCCAAGTTTGAGTTTTCCCCGGAGGAGATTGCCATGGAACAGGAGCTTGTCTCTGCCCGGAAAGAGGTCTTGGCCGAAATTCTCAACGGTCTTTCCAAAAGGGAACGGGAAGTGGTGTATTTAAAATATTACAGCGACCTTAAAACCAAGGAAATTTCTGAGGTCATGGGCATTTCATACCAAAGCGTCCTCAATACGCTTCAAAAAGCATTTGTAAAGCTCCGAAATTCGGTTGAAACCCAGGTGATCCGGCAAATACTTCAGCGGTAGTACGAATTTTTCAAAAAAACAGGGTATAAAACAGCGATTGATTCCTCTTTATCGATGAATGGCATTTTATATGCACCTAATTGTCACTGATGGACGAAGCTACCCAAGCATTTTTGGAAAAACTCTTAAGCGATTCCTCTTTTAGAAACTGGGCTAAAAACAGCAACGAGAACGATGTTGCCTTTTGGAATACCTGGATCAAGGATAATCCTGATAAAATTGATGTGGTCTATAATGCAAAGGACATTGTACTGGGTATTGCCTTCCAGCCGCATGGGGTAGACGAGACCCATATGAACAAAGAACTCGATGCGGTCCTGGGCCAAATTCAGAAAAGGGCACAAGCCAGAGACGGTAAACCGGTCATACAACTTTCCAAAACAGTAAAGAGGGTAGCCTCCTTAGCCGCAGTGGGCTTAATTTTGATGGTGGTTGCCTTAAATTTTTCGAGAACTTCGGATGAGATTGTTCATAAAACTGGTTTTGGGGAGGTCATCAATCTCAAATTGCCCGATGGCACTTCGGTGGTTCTAAACGGTAATTCGGAGATTCGATACGGCAAAAAGAACACACGTGACGTTACTTTGAAGGGGGAGGCCTATTTTAAGGTGAAGCCCCAAAACGAGACTCGAGCCAAATTCTGGGTCAATACCGAAGATCTTAGAGTAGAGGTATACGGTACACAATTCCATGTAAATACGAGAGATAGCAAGACCGATGTTACCTTGGATGAGGGCTCGATCAATCTCTTGCTCAAAAACGGTATTGCCAAGAAAATGTTACCCGGAGAATATGTCTCTTATTCCAACGTGGACAAGGTAGTACTCCATGAAGGTGCCGAAAAGCCCAATACCTATTTGTGGCGCGAAGGCACCTATGTCTTTAATAATATTAGCCTAAAGGAGGTCATGAAACATTTAGGGCATACCTATGGACTTCCTGCGGAATTTATGGATAAGACCCTTGAAGGGAAGACACTCACGGGAGGTATTCCCAATGAAAACCTTAAAATATGTTTGTCGGCAATCGAAAAGACGACGGGAACCCGAATTGTCCAACAGGACAATAAACTCATAATTTACAACGATCAATAACTAAAACTCAAGAACATGAAAGGAAAACAACGCTTTACAGTACTGCTGCTCCTGCTCCTATCCATAGGAATCACGGAAGCAAAGGCAGTAACCGAGTCGCGAAGTTTTGCGACCAGTAAAATGGTGGCGCTGACCGACTTCCTAGCGGAACTAAGTGAAAAACATGAAGTGTTTTTTACCTACAACCCGGGCCTGCTCTCCGGTACCCACCTAAACCCCGAGGAATACGAGTACAAGGTACTGGATAAGGTCATCAACAAACTGGAGAAAAGAACCAGCTTTGATTTTGAATACCTGGGCAATAAATATTATGTAGTATACCATAAGAAGGTCCCTAAACTGCAATTGGACAAGGTGAGCACGCTGGGCAGTCTGGACTATGTCATGGTCAATTCCATTTTTGAGCTTCAGCAGTCCATAAGCGGTGTAGTAACCGATGAGAACGGATCTCCACTTCCCGGCGCCACGGTGCTCGTAGTAGGAACAACCAACGGTACGACAACGGATTTTGATGGAAATTTCACGATTGACGCCCTTCAGGGAGACACTTTGGAGATTTCCTATATCGGATACGAGACCCAACGCGTGGTGGTAAGTGGTTCTACGGTGAACGTAAGAATGGTCTCTGGCCTGGAGCTATCCGAAGTAATCATCGTGGGCTCCCGTAATCCCAATAGAACAGCAACTGAAAGCACGGTGCCGGTCGATGTCATTGATGTGAAGGAATTGAACAATGTGGCACCACAGGTAAACCTAAACCAGATTTTGAATTATGTGGCTCCTTCCTTTACTTCCAATACACAGACCATTTCTGACGGTACGGATCATATAGATCCAGCCTCTTTGAGGGGCCTTGGTCCCGATCAGGTCTTGGTATTGATCAATGGAAAACGAAGGCATACCTCCTCACTGGTCAATGTGAATGGAACCTTTGGTAGGGGTAGTGTTGGTACCGATCTGAATTCCATTCCGGCAGCGGCCATACAACGTATTGAAGTACTACGTGATGGTGCGGCCGCTCAGTATGGCTCAGATGCCATTGCAGGTGTTATCAATATTGTTTTGAACAAAAGCGTAAACGAACTCAGTGCCACAGTGACCTCCGGTGCCAATTTCTCCAAGGAGGCCAATGGGCAAACAGGGGGTTCGGACGGGGAAACCACCAATGTGGCCGCCAGTTATGGCCTCCCACTAGGTGATAATGGAGGCTATCTTACCTTTGCGGGCGATTTTGATGTTCGCGAGGATTATAGCCGTATGTTCGAATGGGAAGGTGATGTTTACAATCTATACAATACCGTGGAAAGGGTAGCTAACGATTCCGGTTTTGACATTACCAATTTGTTGGATGACGATGTGGCCGATGTGATACAATTTGCCAATACCGCAGGAATCGACCTGGGCGGGGCAACCACCAAGGATGAACTACGTACCGTACTGTCCGTGGATAATACAACGGCCGAATTGGCTGCCAGGGGGCAACAACGAAGCGATTTTAATATGCGCGTGGGACAGTCGGCACTGCGGGGAGGCCGCCTGTTTGCCAACTTCTCCCTTCCGTTGGACGATAATGGCACGGAACTCTATTCCTTTGCGGGAATTAGCTCTCGAACCGGTAATTCTGCCGGATTTTATAGACTTCCAAACCAAAGCAGGACCTTTACCCCTGCCTTTATCAATGGTTTTTTGCCGGAAATCAACTCCAATATCAAGGACGAGTCGATCTCCGTTGGAATAAAGGGTATGATAGGCGACTGGAGCGTGGACTTTAGTAATACCTATGGACAGAACTCCTTTTTGTATACTATTGGAAACACCTTTAACGCCTCCTTGCAGAGTGCATCTCCCACTACCTTTGATGCTGGTGGCTTCTCGTTTTCCCAAAACACCTCCAATTTGGACATTACCCAATTTTTCGACGATGTCCTTTCTGGGTTGAACATCGCTTTTGGAGCGGAATACCGGGTGGAGAATTATGAAATCGTGGCCGGAGAGGAAGAATCCTATTCACAGTACACGGCCGAAGGGGAAGTAATCACATTATCCACACAACTGCCTTCCGAGGATTTCTTCGGAAATGCCAGGCCTGGGGGGTCCCAGGTTTTTCCTGGTTTCAGTCCGTCCAATGAACTGTCCAGAGGGCGAAGCAGTGTGGCCGGGTACTTTGACGTGGAGGCCGACTTTTCAGAGTCTTTTTTGGCGAGTTTTGCCACGAGATTTGAGAATTACAGCGATTTTGGATCCACAATCAACTTTAAATTGTCCACCAGGATAAAACTGTCCGATAATTTTAATCTTCGGGGCGCGGTCAATACCGGGTTTAGGGCACCGTCCTTGCATCAGATCAATTTTAATTCCACCTCTACCATATTTGATCAGGACGGCAACCCGCAAGAGGTTGGTACCTTTGCCAACGACAGTAGGGCAGCGCAGCTCTTGGGCATTCCCCAGTTAAAGGAGGAGACTTCACAAAGTGTTAGCTTGGGCTTTACCACAAAGATTCCCGATGCAAACCTGACCATTACGGTAGACGGGTACTTTGTAAAAATAGATGACAGAGTGGTCTTTACCGGCCAATTCAGTGGACCGGGAACGGGTACGGAATTGGACAATCTATTAAGGCAGGCCAATGCTTCCAGGGCCGCTTTCTTTGCCAATGCCATTGATACGGAGTCCAAAGGTTTGGACATCGTGGTAACGCACAAGGTAGATTTGGGTGACCAATGGCGGTTGAAGTCAGACCTGGCGGGGACCTTTTCCAAAACGCAACAGGTAGGGGACATCAATGCCTCCCAAGTGCTAAGGGATGCCGGATTGGTAGATACGTATTTTCCGGAAGACAGCAGGGTATATCTGGAAGAAGCCGTGCCAAGAACAAAGATAAATTTGACCAACAGCCTTACTTCGGATAAATTGGTTTTCTTTTTGAGGAATGTCTATTTCGGGGAGGTAACCGAGGCTACCACCAATGTGGATCGCCAACAGGTTTTTGGAACCAAATTGGTCACGGACCTATCCATTGGATACAAGGTCTTTGATGAGCTGAGGCTGACCATTGGGGCAAACAACTTATTTGACATCTTCCCCGATAGGGCGGCCCAAGAATTGGGAGATGGCGGTAACAACCGCAGCTCTGGCCGTTTTGATTGGTCGCGAAGATCTCAGCAATTTGGAATTGCGGGAAGATTTTTATTTGCTAGGTTAAATTTTACGCTCAAGTAGGCGTGAATGTAGTTTAAGTTAGTTTTTTGAAGGAAGCTGCCCATTTTTGGGCAGTTTTTTTGTTAAAAAAGAAGTGCAGCCCACATACTTTTTGATTGAAAACACTGTTTATATTAGTGGTATTTTTAAAGTATGCCAGCTATGCACCATAAAGTAGCCCTTAATAAACGATTTTATCTCCTTGCCCTTTTTGTGCTTTGTTGCGCTTGGGGAAATGCCCAGGATTGTACTTTGGATATTGGAGGAAAAAATAAGGAGACCATTCTCAAAGTATTTCAATTGAACGAAGAGCAGATAGGAAAAATGGAGGCCTGGAGGGGCGAACTTAAAATTAAGCGCCAACAGATAGAAGATAAAATGAAGGTGCTGCTCAACGATCACCCTCAAGAGACCCAGGAAGACCTTAACAAATTGGCCAAGAAGTTCGATATCCTAAAGGAGGAAGTGCTCGCCGTTTCCAAATCCTATGATAAGAAGCTGATTGCCATATTCAATGAAAGACAATACCAGCGATATGTTGCCCTTTGCAGAGAGGCAATACGTACGCCTATGGTGGTCCAGCCCGAATGATTTTTGGCTTTGATGCCATAAAATAATGATAGGTAGCACTGCTACTCGATTCGAGTTTGTATTTTTGCGCAAAGTTTTCTGCCATTCATGTATAAAATTCTAATTCGTCCGCTACTTTTCCTTCTTGACCCGGAAAAGGTGCACCACCTTTCTTTCTTCCTGATCAAATGTCTTTCCAAAGTGGGATTTGCCCCCATTTTTAGGTCCATGTACCAGCTAAACGATCCGCGTTTGCAGCGCGAGGTAGTCGGTTTAAAATTTGCGAACCCCGTGGGTTTGGCGGCCGGTTTTGACAAGGATGCAAAACTGTATAACGAACTCTCCAATTTTGGTTTTGGATTTGTGGAAATAGGGACCCTTACCCCAAAACCGCAAGAAGGGAACCCTAAGAAACGACTCTTCCGCCTTAAGGCCGATGAAGGCATCATCAATCGAATGGGATTTAACAACAAAGGAGTTTTTGATGCGGTGGAGCAGCTTAAAAAAAAGCACAGGGTGCTGATCGGGGGAAACATCGGAAAAAATAAGAGTACCCCAAACGATCAAGCCATCAAGGACTACCTTATTTGTTTTGATGCCCTTTTTGATCATGTGGACTATTTTGTGGTCAATGTAAGTTCGCCCAATACTCCTGGACTTAGGGAGCTTCAAGATAAGGAACCTCTTACCGCCTTGTTGAACGCACTTAAGCGCGAGAACAGTAAATATGCCGAAAAGGGGAAGGTAAAGGAGAAACCGATCCTATTGAAAATAGCACCCGATTTGGAGAATGTCCAGTTATTGGATATCATTAAAATAATTGAACGCACCAAAATAGACGGCGTTATTGCTACCAACACCACGATAACCCGCAAAGAGTTGAAATCAGACTGTACCCTTGTAGAGGAAAAGGGTGGCCTTAGCGGTAGACCGCTTAGCCAAAGAAGTACCGAGGTCATTCGTTTTTTAGCGGAGCGGAGCAACAAAGCCTTTGCGATCATTGGGGTGGGTGGAATCCATTCCGCAGATGACGCTCTCGAAAAGTTGGAAGCAGGAGCCGATTTGGTACAGCTTTGGACTGGGTTTGTCTATGAGGGGCCTGCTTTGGTCAAAAAGATCAACAAGGCCATTCTTCAGAAAACTGCAGTATAAAAGTAACCTTAGGCTAATGTGTCCAATAATCTACAACCAAGACATCTTCCAGATGAGGTTTTAAGAGGGCTCCAAAAGCCCGATGGTCGGGATGTGGAAGATAAATGGCTCGGTCCGCCTCACTTTTGAAGGTGAGGAAAAAACAATGGGTAAAACCCTTTTCAAGACCTTCCGGACTATTGTTCAGTCCCCATTCGTACCCTTGTATCTGTGGTATTTTGGTTGGCAGGGCCGTAAATGCCTTTTCTATTTCGGCTAATTTTTCCCCGGACGTACCGTCTTTAAACTTGAACAATACAACATGACGCAAAACGCTATCTTGCATAACAACGGTTTTTAGAATTGCTTCTTTTGATGCCCCATCCAGAGTATAGGACATCAGGCCCAAGGATACCATCAGGATCAGAGCGGTAAGTCCCAAGGAGAATGCTTTCATCTTTTTTTTGTCAAGATAGGAAAACAGATCCAGATTTGGGCCGGGTTTGCACTTTTGGTCCTAAATGCATCCCGATCTATGTTTTTTACTATGCCGTTATCTGATAAATAATGGTAATTTTGGGCTAGCATATACCACGGTCCATGCCCAAAGCTATCAAGATAATTGAATGTCCACGAGACGCCATGCAGGGAATTAAGGCGTTTATTCCCACAGAACGTAAAGTACTGTATATACAGTCCTTGTTGCAATGCGGTTTTGACACCATCGATTTTGGTAGCTTTGTATCCCCGAAGGCCATACCCCAAATGGTGGACACGGCCCGTGTGCTTTCGGAGTTGGACCTTACAGAAACACGGAGCAAATTATTGGCCATTGTTGCCAATGTAAGGGGAGCTGAGGACGCTTGTAAACATGAGGCCATAACCTATCTTGGGTATCCGTTTTCCATTTCCGAAAATTTCCAAATGAGGAACACCCATAAGACCATTGCCCAATCCGTCGATACCCTAAGGGAGATCCTAAACATAGCCGATACCGCCAATAAGGAAGTGGTCACCTATATTTCCATGGGTTTTGGCAATCCGTATGGCGACCCCTGGAACGTGGAAATTGTAGGGGAATGGACAGAGAAGCTTACGGCTATGGGCGTGAAGATCCTGTCGCTTTCCGATACCGTGGGTACGTCTACGCCCGAAGTAATCGATTATCTTTTTTCGAATTTGATACCGAAATATCCAGAAGTAGAGTTTGGCGCCCACTTGCATACCACGCCCACCAAATGGCATGAAAAGGTAGATGCCGCCTATAGGGCAGGGTGCCGTAGGTTTGATGGTGCCATTCAAGGTTTTGGTGGGTGTCCCATGGCCAAGGATGAACTTACCGGTAATATGCCCACAGAAAAAATGCTTTCCTATTTTACCTCGGCAAAAGTGGATACTCGAGTAAACGCCATGGTTTTTGAAGCCGCTTACAATAAAGCTACAGCGCTTTTCAGTGCCTATCATTGACCTTTGGCTTTCCTATTTTTCTCACTGATATCCCCGAAATGTTAAATCTTTAAATTTATTTAGATTTAATTTAAATAAATTTTTTTCTTTCCCTCCAAGCTGTATATTTGTCCCCTGCGAACAGTGCAATTTAAAATCAATCTAAATAAAGACAAGAGACGTTTATGAAACGAATTACCTTTTTGATGATGTCCCTATTTGCATCAATCATCACCGCGCAAACCGTACAGGACTCCATCACTTTTGATCCGCAAAAGCAGTTAAACGCGGCCCAGCGGATTTTATCCGGAAATTATGCCTCTGAGGTCATTGTGGGTGCCTACGGGGAAATGTTGTACAACCAACCGGAAGGCGATAATGGGGAGCTGGATGTGCAGCGTTTGGTATTGTTGTTCGGATATCGATTTAACGATCGTGCGCAGTTTTTCACTGAAATTGAATTGGAGCATGTGGAGGAAGTATTTGTTGAACAAGCCTTTGTAAACTACAACCTGGCCACCAACGTAAACATCAGGGGAGGACTCATGCTGGTGCCCATGGGAATTGTCAACGAATACCATGAACCTACTACCTTCAACGGTACGGAGCGCCCTGCAGTGGATAACGTCATCGTGCCCACCACCTGGCGAGAGCTTGGAATTGGTGTCAACGGGAGGTTCAATGATATATCCTTGGGATATCAAGCCTATATATTCAATGGTTTTAAATCGACCGAGGCCGACGGGGAAGGTGGAATTTCTGGTTTTTTACAAGGATCCAACGGATTGCGTGGGGGCAGACAGAAAGGAATTCAGTCTACCATTGACAGTCCTACCTTTTCTGCCAAATTGGACTACTACGGCATTCCCGGGCTACGTCTTGGCCTTTCCGGTTATTTTGGGGACACACAGGCCGCCGATGATATCGAGGAGACCGATGGGGCCAATATTGGGATTTCCATGGTAGGTTTGGATGCCAGATATGCCTATCAGAGGTTCACGGCCAGGGGGCAGTTCATTTATGCCTCCCTTTCCGATACGGAAGCCTATAATACCCTTACCGGTAGAGATTTGGGAAGTGCCGTTCAAGGCTGGTACCTCGAAGGGGCCTTTAACCTGCTTCCGCTTGGTAAACAACAGAAACTGTTTGCCTTTGCGCGCTACGAGGCCTATGACACCCATGCGGATACTGACGGTGCTTTAGCTCAGAACCCCGCTTATGACAGGACCGATATCACTACAGGCTTAACTTACCATATAGCTCCCGGAGTGGTTGTCAAAGGGGATTATCAGTTCAGGGATAACGACGATGACGCCAGTGATGTGCCCGATAGACTTAATTTTGGGATAGGCGTTTGGTTCTAGTTTCACTACGAGTTGGCCTTCATCTTGGGATTTTTTTATTAAATCCGGACAATTGTTATTAATATTAAGTCTAAATTAATACATTTGCAGCATGCATAACGGAAAACGGTTCAGCTCGGCCCTTTTAATGATTTCCCTACTCTTTTTTGGATTTGGATTACCCAAAAATGTCCAGAAGAAAGTAGAGAAGGAGGTGATTAAACTGTTCGAGGTGACCGATTTTTCCATGAATGCAATGGTTATCCCAGAGGCCCTTAATGCCAAATTGCCTACAAAGATTACCACAGACAATTTATACATCCTTTCCGAAGGCTCCGAGCAATTGGGGTATTTGTTCGTGGATCAGGCGCCAAGCAAGACCGCTAAATTTGACTACCTCGTGGTCTTTGATAAAGAGTTAAAGGTCATTCACTCAAAAGTGTTGATCTACCGGGAGGAATACGGAGGGGAGATTGGCAGCAAACGTTGGTTAAAGCAGTTTTTGGGCAAAACGGGCAAGGACAGGGTAAGTCATGAGACCAATATCGACGCCATTTCCGGAGCCACCATTTCAGTGCGTTCCATGACCAACTCTATGGACAATCTGCTTCAGACGATAGGAATCCTTCAGGAAAACGGTGTTTTCTAATGCACTATAATGGGCTTTTATCTACATTTCCAAAGGAAATAAAACTGTTTATAGGCGCTTTTGTCCTTATTCTTTCCGTGGGTTTCTATACCGGACTTTTGTTTGTAAATCAAACAAACGGCACCGCGCCGAGCGGGATAGAGGAAAATTACCTGGGAAATGAAGAGGACGAAAACGCTACCGTGATGAAGTTTCGCAAGAGCGAACGTGAGATGCTTACCATAGTACACACCCACATCCTTTCCATGGCCTTTATTTTTTTTCTGCTAGGAGGTATCCTGTGGTTGGCCAAACTGCCTAAAAGCCTTAAGTTGTTCCTGACCATTGAGCCTTTTGTATCGGTCGTCCTAACTTTCGGGGGCATCTATTTTCTATGGATCGGGATGCTCTGGATGAAATATGTGGTCATCTTTTCAGGAATCTTGATGACCCTTAGTTTTGCGGTTTCCTCCATCCTCATTCTCTATCAATTGATGGTGAGGGATACTTCCGGCCAATTAAGAAAGTGAGGATAGTGCAAATGCCTTAAAATGTAGTATATTTGCACGCAATTAATCCTTAATTGCCATGGAAGCTCACCTTACAAAGATTCTCGGAGAAGGTCTCACCTATGACGACGTACTCCTGGTCCCTGCCTATTCCGAAGTACTGCCGCGCGAAGTAAACATTCAGACCAAGTTCACCCGAAACATTTCGATCAACATTCCTATCGTATCCGCTGCTATGGATACGGTTACCGAGTCAAAGATGGCCATTGCCATGGCCCGCGAGGGGGGTATCGGCGTATTGCACAAAAACATGACCACGGAACAACAGGCCATGAAAGTGCGTAAGGTGAAGCGAGCAGAAAGCGGTATGATCATGGACCCCGTGACCTTGCCTATGGATTCCTTGGTCCGGGACGCCAAAGCGAACATGAAGGAATATAGTATTGGCGGTATTCCCATTGTAGATGCTTCTGACAAGTTGATCGGAATCGTTACCAATAGGGATTTGCGATTTGAAAAAAATAATGACCGGCCCTTAGCGGAGGTGATGACCTCCAAAAATTTGGTCACCGTAGGAGTGGGAACTTCGCTCGAAGAGGCAGAGGACATTTTGCAGGAGAACAAAATCGAAAAATTACCAGTGGTCAACGACGAAAACAAATTGGTGGGCCTGATTACCTTTAGGGATATCACCAAATTGACACAGAAACCCATTGCCAACAAGGATAAATACGGACGTTTACGTGTTGCCGCGGCCATTGGGGTCACCCCTGATGCCGTAGACCGGGCAGCGGCCTTGGTGAATGCTGCAGTGGATGCTGTAGTGATAGATACGGCCCATGGCCATACCAAGGGCGTAGTGGCCGTTTTAAAAGCGGTAAAAAAGAAGTTTCCGGAATTGGAAGTCGTTGTGGGCAATATTGCCACCGGAGAAGCGGCTAAGTACCTCGTAGAGGCTGGTGCTGATGCGGTTAAGGTGGGAATCGGGCCGGGATCTATCTGTACCACCCGGGTCGTGGCCGGGGTTGGTTTTCCCCAATTCTCAGCTGTGCTGGAGGTAGCCGCGGCTATTAAGGGCAGTGGTGTTCCTGTCATCGCCGATGGTGGTATCCGGTACACCGGGGATATTCCCAAGGCCATAGCGGCCGGGGCAGATTCCGTTATGTTGGGGTCCTTGCTAGCTGGGACCAAGGAGTCGCCTGGGGAGACCATTATTTATGAAGGGCGGAAGTTTAAATCGTACCGGGGCATGGGCTCTGTGGAAGCCATGAAGGAAGGTAGTAAGGACAGATACTTCCAGGATGTGGAGGACGATATCAAAAAACTGGTGCCCGAGGGTATTGTGGGCCGTGTGCCCTATAAGGGTGACCTGTTCGAGAGCATACATCAATTTATTGGGGGTATACGGGCCGGAATGGGCTATTGTGGCGCCAAGGACATCGACAGCCTAAAGACTACAGGGAAGTTCGTTAAAATTACGGCAAGTGGTATCAATGAAAGTCACCCGCACGACGTGACCATTACCAAGGAATCTCCTAACTACAGCAGGTAAGAATACTTTTACCGCAAAAAACGGTTTTTCGCCCGTTTGTTTTTTAGTCACGCAAGAAATGATTTATTTGTCCTGGATTAATAATTTGTTTCTCAAATCTTACAAGACCACTATGAAAAAACTACTTTATTGCTTAACGCTGACTGTCCTTTTTTTAAGTTGTTCCAGTGATGGTACAGATACGCCTACACCCGAACCTGGTGGGACTGACGAGACCGCCCCTGAGATTTCGATATCGGTTCCCGAACTTATCGAAGTCCAGACCGATATTGATGTAAGTATAACGGATGAAGCCGATATAACCGTCAAAATCTTTGTGGACAGCGAGGAAGTTTTCAGCGGTGAAGCCAAAGATTTTGTCTATACCTTAGACCCTTTCGAATTTACCACCGGTAATAAAACCTTGGAAGTAAGGGCTACGGACACCAGTGGCAATGAAGGGAATGTCAGCGCTTCCTTTGAGTTAAAGAAACTTTTGGTAAGGATTCCAAGCCCTTTAAAGGATTTTTTTCCGGCTACCACGGATGCTTATCTGGCCATTAATGATAGCAGTGGTGCTTTGGTGATGTATAGAAAGGTGGAGACCAACGATGATGGCGTTTTTTATGCGGATGATACTTTTGAACGACAGAATTTTACCTTAACGCGATATAGGATTGGAAAGGCCTCAGTGAGTTTTCAGGATTTAGACTCTTTTGGGGATATCGAACCGGGGACTACGGTACTTTCGGAAACCCAAGAAGCTGATGTTTTCAATACGGATTCCCCTTTATTACCGCGAGATGAATCCTTGGAGATTACGATTAATACCAATGTTTTTGCGGATGGGGGAAGCTACAGCCACGCTCTTTTTACAAACGTATCACCAGTTAATGGCTACACATTGCAATATGCGACCAGTGTTACGCCCAATTTTCTAACAACACTGACCCCTTCGACAGGCGCTGATCCATTGTCATATGCCTATTTATTTATAACTGATTTGAATAAGTTGGTATACGAAGAGGACGATTTTGCTTCTCCAAGCACTTTTGCTACGATTGGAATTCCACAAGGGGAGTCATATTCCCTAAACATGTACGGATATAGTGATGAGGCAGCATACCAAGCATATGAATATAGCGAGGTGTATAGGTCTTCACAAAGTTTGGCTGGTATTAATATAACCATCCCCGTACTGCCCGAATTTGATGTTTACCAAAGACGTCTGTCCCTGGAACTTGGCAATGGAAAAAGGTTAGAACTTAGACAAAAAGGTATTGAAAGCAATTTTTCGATACCGAATCTTGATATTTCCAGGATGGGAGAGTCCTTAACTTTAGACGGCGATATTGATTATATAATGCAAAATCTTTTCATAGTTGACGGATCGGGTGCAACGCGAAATTCGTTTGTTTGGGATTTCTATAATAAGCCCTCCGGCACAATCAACATTCCCTACTTTGGAAACTTTGTCTTTCCGCAGGAGGTAGAAATGGAATTGTCGGTAAAATCAATTGAAACGGATCCTGAACTGGTCGACCCGCTTTTTTTCAGTAGTACGGTGTACAAATTCGAATCGGATATAAATTACCTCGATGTCATTTTCACTCCTGGATTTTTTAAAAACGAGGCTGGTGATATGTCAAGCCTTCGACTGGACTTGGAATAAAAATAGAGGCGTACAACTTGGGGCTGATAATCATTTCCCTAAAAACTAAGGTTTAAAGAATACTTATTTGCTCTCCCCATCATAGGTTTTCCAATCCTTTTCCTTGTAGATATTGTCGCCAAAGTATTTGGCTATTTTTAAAAAGGGATCGGGTTTTTGGTAGCCCGGGACAGGAGACAGCATTTGTTGCTTTTCGTCCAAAAAGATAACAGTGGGATAGCTCATTCGCCCTTGCATCAGGGCCGCGGCGAATTCGTGATAACCCCTTCTTCCCGAAGGAACAAACTTAAAGGTCTTTCCCCGGTACTCTATGGGTTCTTTTCCTTCCCCGTCCAGCTTGACCATATAGAAGTTTTGGGACATATAGGCGGCTACCTCTGCGTTTTGAAAGGTATCCTTATCCATTTTCTTGCACCAACCGCACCAATCGGTGTACACATCGATAAAGATTTTTTTGGGATTTGCATCGCTTTCTGCCTTGGCTACGGCCTCTTCCCAGCTCAGCCATTCTACCTGCTGCGCATTGGTGGCCATGGCCGTAAGGCCCATAAGGAAAAACAAAAAGAATTTGGGTGAAATGGATTTGCTACGCATGGCTAAGTTTTTACGAACTATTTAGTCCAATAACTGTACCAAAACTAACGAAAATTCTGCAGCTTTATTTTACCGATACCTTTTCCCTTGCCGGAACGAACAGATCTTTAACATCGACCTGGTTCTTGATGAGGTCGTCAAAAGTCTCCCGTTCCCGGATCAGTACCGCCTTGCCCTTGTGCCATAAGACCTCGGCGGGCCTATACCTGGAGTTGTAGTTACTGGCCATGGTAAAACAGTAGGCCCCGGCGTTTTTAAAGCAAAGAATATCACCCTCGGAAATCTCGTTGATGCGGCGATTATTGCCAAAGGTATCCGTCTCGCAAATATATCCTACGACCGAGTAATAACGTTCCCGGCCATGGGGATTGGATATGTTTACAATGTGATGGGAAGCCCCGTACAACATAGGCCTGATAAAATGGTTAAAACCAGAATCAACACTGGCAAATACCGTTGAGGTGGTCTGTTTTACCACATTAACACGAGCCAGAAACACCCCAGCCTCGCTCACCAAAAATTTGCCCGGTTCAAAGGCCAAAGTAAGTTCCCGTCCATATTCCTTACAAAAAGCATTGAAACGCGTGGTCAATTTTTTGCCCAGCTCCTCGATATTGGTCTCAATATCCCCTTCCCTGTAGGGTACTTTAAAACCACTTCCAAAATCGATAAAATCCAGGCCTTTAAAGTTTTTTGCCGTCTCAAAGAGAATTTCGGAGGCATATAGGAAGACATCAATATCCAGAATATCACTTCCAGTATGCATATGTATGCCGTTAATATTCATTTTGGTCAGTTCCACAATCCGCAACAAGTGTGGGATTTGGTGGATGCTAATGCCGAACTTGGAATCAATATGCCCTACAGATATATTGGAGTTACCACCGGCCATAACATGTGGGTTGATTCGGATACACACGGGAATGTCCGGGTGTTTGCTCCCGAACTGCTCTAACACCGAGAGGTTGTCTATGTTGATCCGCACGCCTAGGGCAGCGGCCTCCTCAATTTCTTCCAAAGAGACCCCATTGGGCGTAAAGATGATGTCTTCAGGACTAAAACCAGCCAGCAGGCCCAACTTTACCTCTTGGATGGAAACGGTGTCCAGTCCGCTGCCCAAGCTGTTCATCAGTCGCAGGATGGTAATATTGGATAGGGCCTTGGCCGCGTAATTCAATTTTAGCTTTTGAACACCTTTGAAGGCATTGGTTAGCCTATCGAATTGAGTTACAATCTTTTCCGAGTCGTATACATAGACCGGGTTTCCATATGTTTTTGCAATGTTCAATAGATCGGAATGCTTCATGTAAGCGGGTATTTTAGGCAAATCTAGGCTACTTGTAGGTCCTGGACAAAAAAAAGGAGCTATGTATAAAAAATACAACAAATTGTTGTAAATAAAACAAAAGCTTCACTTGGAACGATTTGCCCCGATGGATTCCGTATTGTATTTTTAGGTAAAATTGCTTTATGAAAATTCCCTTGTTTCCGTTACAATCCGTTTTCTTTCCAGGGGAAAGGATACCGCTACATATTTTTGAAGAGCGTTACAAGCAACTGATCCACGATTGCCGAGAAGAGGCCATTGCCTTTGGTATCCCTGTATATATAGAGGGTACCCTGGCCTATGGCACGGAGATGAAATTGGAGGAGATCATGAACACCTATGACAATGGTGAAATGGATGTGATCTGCACGGCAAAAAGGGTGTTTAAGGTGTTGACATTTGACAATCAGATGGGCGAAAAACTGTATGCCGGAGGTATTGTTGAATTTTTGGATAACGAAGACGATGGTACAAATGCACAAAGGGAAACCGTTCTAAGCCTTATTGAAGAGCTCTATGCGCTTATGAACGTTCCGTTCTCAGCAGTTTCCTTCCCCACGTTCAATAGTTATACCCTAGTACACAAAATTGGACTCTCCATCGTCCAAGAGCACGAGTTACTGCAGATGACCCATGAAAGTGAGCGACTATCTTATCTAAGGGCGCACCTAAAAACCACCATTTCGGTGCTACAGGAGGTGAATAGAACCAAGAAAATCATTGACATGAACGGTCATTTCCGAAATTTTGACCCGCTCGATTTTGAAGATTTTAAGTTATAGGATCAAAACCACGGCAAAAGTTCCGCCGATTCGGATCGTATTTTTGAGGTACCCACTTCAATTTTTACCGTATGAAATGAACCGTTCCGCAGCTCGGTTTTCCGTGCGATAATTATTAGCGTAGGTCCCATGGGTTTCCTATTTTTGCTATCGAACTAAAATGCACCGTATATTATGAATCTTCACGAATACCAAGGAAAGGAAATTTTAGCAAGCTTTGGCGTACGGATCCAAAGGGGCGTCGTGGCCCATAATGCAAAAGAGGCGGTAGATGCCGCCAAACAGCTCACCCGGGAAACAGGAACTTCGTGGCATGTGATCAAAGCCCAGGTACACGCGGGAGGACGCGGTAAGGGAGGAGGGGTTAAGCTTGCCAAAAATTTAAAGGAGGTCGAGGAGATTGCGGGAAACATCATCGGAATGAACTTAATTACACCGCAAACATCGGCCGAAGGAAAAAAAGTACACCAGGTGCTGGTGGCCGAGGATGTGTATTACCCAGGTGATAGTGAGACCAATGAATTTTATATGTCCGTGTTATTGAACAGGGGTACCGGGAGGAATATGATCATGTATTCCACCGAAGGGGGTATGGATATTGAACAGGTGGCCGAGGACACTCCCCATCTAATTTTTACCGAAGAAATAAATCCGGCGACCGGACTGTTGCCTTTTCAAGCAAGACGTATCGCGTTTAATCTTGGACTGTCGGGCATGGCATTCAAGGAAATGACCAAATTTGTCTCTGCCCTATATCGCGCCTATGCGCAGAGCGATGCCAGCCTTTTTGAAATCAACCCTGTACTGAAAACATCCGATGATAAAATCATGGCGGTGGATGCCAAAGTATCCATTGATGACAACGCCCTGTACCGCAGAAAACTATACGCTGAAATGCGCGATTTAAGGGAGGAGAACCCGATAGAGGTAGAGGCTAGGGCAGTTGGATTAAATTATGTGGATTTGGATGGCAATGTTGGCTGCATGGTCAACGGGGCCGGTCTGGCCATGGCTACCATGGACCTTATAAAAATGGCAGGGGGAGAACCCGCCAACTTTTTGGATGTAGGGGGTACGGCCGATGCCAAAAGGGTAGAGGAGGCGTTTAGAATCATCTTAAAGGACCCAGCGGTAAAGGCAATCCTGATCAACATCTTTGGAGGAATCGTGCGTTGTGATCGTGTGGCGCAAGGCGTGGTGGACGCCTATAAGAACATGGGCGATGCCATTAAGGTACCCATAATCGTTAGGCTACAGGGTACCAATGCGGAACTGGCCAAGGAAATCATAGACAACTCCGGCCTGGCCGTCCATTCGGCTGTGCAGTTCCAGGAAGCTGCAGACAAGGTAAAGGCGGTTCTGAACTAAAAAACATACTGGTTTCAAGGCTTTTTCTTGTTTTTGTATTTGACATAGCTAATATCCGGTGATGTCGGTTTTATCCGTTTTGGCTTAAATTTGGCCTTGACCGGCGCAGCTGTTTTCACCTCCTTTTTACTCCTGCTCAGTACTTCCCCGGGAAGTTTGGGATACTCTTTGGTACCTCTGAGATGTATTACCAATCCGTTTAGAAAATTACGCAATATCTGGTCTCCGCAGTCCATGTAGTTCGGATGGTCTTCCTTTCTGAAAAAAGCACTGATTTCACTTTTGGATACCTTGAAGTCTACCAATTTCAGAATTTCTATAATTTCATCGTCCCGAAGCATCAGGGCCACGCGGAGTTTTTTAAAAATATCGTTGTTGTTCATCTGTCCTTTTTTGGCAAATTAGTACAAATAAATGTTGATGCCCCCATTTAAACCGTATTTTATCGGTTTTTATACGAAATCCGGGCTTTTAGAGTTATCTTATTATAATTGAGGAAGTTAACATTTAATTTTCCCGCGTATGAGCTCCTATAAGGAAAAGCTGAGTATTCTGGCCGAAATGATTGCCTTTGCCAGGGTAGACAATGTAGTGAAAGATGTAGAGTACAATTTCCTGTTGGGGGTGGCCACGCTCCTGAAGGTAGACAAGGAAACCTTTGATTCCCTTTTCAATACAGAAGTGCAAAAAATGATTCCCAAGTCCCAGGCAGAAAGGATCCTACAGTTCCATAGACTTGTCCTACTCATGAACGTTGACCAAGAGGAACATCAGCTCGAGGTTAGTAGATTGCACAATATTGGGCTGGGTATGGGCCTGCCCCCTTCGGCCATTGAACAGGTGCTGTCCATTATGCACAAATACCCGAACAAGGTGGTGCCACCTAATGTACTGATTAATATCTTTAAGGCGCATTACAACTAAAACCCTTCTGACAGATTATAAAAATGACAGTATGTCATTATTTAATCTTAAATATATGTCAAACTGACATATAATCGAACCTGGTACATGATTTGACTGTACAGCTGTGAAGTTGATAATCAAAACATAGTATTATGAGTTTAGTAAAAAGACATAAAGTATTGTTCCCAAGTTTAATGGACGAAATTTTTAAGCCCGATTGGTTTGGCGGTATGGAGTCGCACAACAGGTATTCCCCTGCCGTGAACATTCGGGAAAACGAAAAGGACTTTGTATTGGAACTGGTCGCGCCAGGAAGAAAGAAGGCCGATTTTAATGTTGAGATCGATGACCACCTACTAACGGTTTCGGTCGAGAACAGCTCGGAAAGTACCACTACAGAGGATAATTACACAAGAAAGGAGTTTGTTTTGACTTCTTTCAAAAGGGCTTTTAGCCTTCCGGAAACGATTGATGAGACAAAAATCAACGCTTCCTATGAAGACGGGGTATTGCGGTTTACACTTCCCAAGCGGGAAGAAGCATTGCCCAAGCCCAAGCGATTGATTGATATTGCATAAAAAAAACAAAGAAATTATGTAGTCCCTAACGGGTTTTTCATAATGGTTGGTTTAGTTGGTTAGTTAGGGAGCGCCTTGTAGGACATTGTCCAGATCAAGGCGCTTTTTTTAATCCTGGTCCTGCAGGATCTTAATTTCGTCCCTCAGTTTTGCGGCCTGCATAAAATCAAGGTCTTTTGCCGCTTTTTCCATGGCCTTTCTTTTGTCCCTGATTAATTTTTCCCGTTGCTCCTTGGTCATGTATTCAGGGTCCGGTTCGGCCGCGCGCATGGTTTCCTTTTCGAAATGATAGGTAGAGACGGAATTTTTGGCCAAGGCACTGTCCAGACTTTTTACCAGGGCTTTGGGTATGATGTTATGCTCCAAATTATAAGCCATTTGTTTTTCCCTGCGATAATTGGTCTCGTCCATGGTTTTTTGCATGCTTTCGGTAATCTTGTCGGCATACATGATTGCCCTTCCGTTGAGGTTTCTGGCAGCCCTTCCCACCGTCTGCGTCAGGGAACGGTTGCTTCTTAAAAAACCCTCCTTGTCGGCATCCAGGATGGCTACCAAGGACACCTCGGGCAGATCGAGCCCTTCCCGCAGTAGGTTCACTCCGATCAGGACATCAAAAATGCCCTTTCTCAAATCCTGCATAATCTCCACCCGTTCCAAGGTATCCACATCGCTATGGATATAGCGACAGCGTACATTGATTCGGGCAAGGTATTTGGCCAGTTCTTCGGCCATTCGTTTCGTTAGGGTGGTAACGAGGACCCGTTCATCCTTTTCCACTCGTTGTTGAATTTCCTCTACAAGATCGTCTATTTGGTTAAGGCTTGGTCGTACCTCAATCTCCGGGTCCAACAAACCGGTTGGCCGGATGACCTGTTCCACATATACGCCCTGGCTCAATTGCAGTTCATAGTCGGCAGGGGTGGCACTGACATAGATAACCTGGTTCTGCAAGGCCTCAAATTCCTCAAACTTTAGTGGCCTATTGTCCAGTGCTGCCGGCAAGCGAAAGCCAAATTCGACCAAATTTTCCTTACGGGAACGGTCACCTCCATACATAGCGTGAACCTGTGGAATGGTGACATGACTTTCATCAATGATCATTAGATAATCGTCCGGAAAATAGTCCAATAGGCAAAAAGGCCTGGTCCCCGCTTCCCTTCCATCCAAGTATCTGGAGTAATTCTCGATACCGGAGCAATACCCCAGTTCCCGGATCATTTCCAGGTCAAAATTGGTGCGTTCTTCCAAACGCTTCGCCTCCAAAGGCTTGGCTATATCCTTAAAATAGGCCACCTGATCTACCAGATCGTCCTGAATCTGATGAATGGCGTTTTGCAGGATATCTGGGGAGGTCACGAACATATTTGCCGGATAAATATTGAGGTTGTCGTAAACTTCCAGGATTTTGTTCTTGAAAGGGTCAAAGGCCTCTATTTCCTCTATCTCGTCCCCGAAAAAGTGAATTTTAAAGGCATGGTCCGCATAGCTAGGGAATACATCCACCACATCGCCCATAACCCGAAAATTACCGTTCCTAAAATCCGCCGTGGTCCTGGAATATAGGCTTTGTACCAACTGATGTAAAAATTTGGTGCGCGAGATGACCTGGTCCTTACGGATGGAAATCACGTTTTTCTGGAATTCTACCGGATTCCCGATACCGTACAAGCAGGATACGGAAGCCACCACGAGTACATCCCTACGACCAGAAAGCAAGGACGATGTAGTACTCAGGCGCAATTTTTCTATATCCTCGTTGATCGAAAGGTCTTTTTCAATATAGGTGCCCGAGGTGGGCAGATAGGCCTCGGGTTGGTAGTAGTCGTAATAGGATACAAAATATTCCACCGCATTGTCCGGGAAAAACTGCTTGAATTCCGAATAGAGCTGAGCCGCCAACGTCTTGTTATGGGCCAGTACCAAAGTAGGGCGCTGCACGGTTTCCACCACATTGGCCACCGTGAACGTCTTTCCCGAACCGGTAACTCCCAAGAGGGTCTGGTACCGTTCATCCGTTTCAATTCCTTCTACCAATTGATCAATGGCCTGGGGCTGATCCCCGGTAGGCCTAAATTCCGAAACAACCTTGAATTTCACGCTTTTACCTTTTAAATCCCGATTTTTACAATAGCCGTAAAATTACAAAACGATAAAGGTTTTACAGGCGTCCTTTTGTATTAAATTTTAGGCCTAGCGCCTTAGGGAAAAGTGCCCCGTAAACTGTTCATTGTTTACGCCAACCGCTCGGAACCAATAATCAGTAGAGGGCAATGGGCGTCCATTAAAGGTGCCGTTCCACCCCTGGGAATTTGGGTCAACCTGCACTAAAAGTTGTCCAAAGCGATTAAAGATAGAGATGCTTACCAAACTAAAGGCCTGGGCATTGGGAGGCGGAACAAACTGCCAAAAATCGTTGATCCCGTCACCATTTGGCGTGAAGAAATTGGGAAACCCTTCCGATATTAGATCTTGTTCCAACAATTTTGAGACAATACAATCCAATTCATTTTTATCGCGGACGTAGACCGTATTATTGCCCAAAGGCACATTGTTGAAGACGTTACTGTCCTGATAGGGACCTGCCTCATTGTTCAGCGCGTATTCATAGTCTCCCGCCCCCGTTGCGTTTACAGTGAGCTGAAGCCCCTCGCCCTGGCTCTGCACATCTACCGAGGTAATCGTTGGTCCGGGTAAAACAAGAACGGTAAAGTCCTGTACGGCCGGACAGGGAATATTGTTTCCTCCTGGGTCGGCAAAATTAAATACTTCCAAACGATAGAAACCCGCCTCGGAAACGGCGGCCTCCCTGGTATCGGACAAATCTTCGATAACCGTACCGGCCTGGGTAGTCCTTGTCCATCGAAAACCTTGCGCCACGGCATCCGTAGAGAGCGTTGCGGGTAATGCATTCACACAGATGGAGACAGCGTCCGGGAAATTGAGTTCCGGAAACAACGAGATCAATTCACCGGTTTGCGGATTCAGAAAGGGTCCACATCCAATGGCGGTCGAAAAGGTTTCCTGCGCGCAACCTATGGCGTCCCCCGATGCGTTAAAGGGAATGATGCGGACAAATATAGATCGATTGGGCTCAAACTCGATGACAAAGGTCTCAGGATCGTTAAACACGGCGTCCTGCAAGATATTGTTTTCAAAGGGGTTGGTGCCAATGGATACCCGATACCCAACTGCACCCGGTACTTCATCCCATTGTAAAAAAGGGGTCAGGGGCACATTGGTCTGCCCATTAACAGGGTTACGGAGTGTCGTACATCCCGGAAGGATAGCCACGTCTCCTGTCGTAAAACTTTGGACAGGACAGCTTGTATTGGGTCCAATAGTGTTGGTTGGGGTAATTTCCACAAAAATTGGCGTGTTCGTGCTAAAGTCCGTCGGCGGATTGTACAACAAGACGTTGCCTACGTTTAAATTGTCCACGATATCCGTTCCTCCAGGTGTTGTCCCCACGGTTAAAATGTAGGCTGTGGCCCTTGGGGCATAGTTCCAGGCGATATTAGTCCCGATGTTCACATCCACTGCGCCGTTGGCAGGAAGCCTTAGATCGGCACATTCGGGTACCGTGGTGACGGCTTCTGTGGTAAAAGGGATGCTACTACAGGTAACGTTGCCTCCGTTGAAGAAAAAAAGCGTGATGGTGATCCAAACCTGTGTATTCTCCGGAAGGCCCAGTGGCGGGGCAAAGGAAGTGGAACTTCCCACGGATTGGTCCTGTATGATATCATCCGCCCCTGGAGTGGAACCTATGGCTATACGGTACCCTGGTACACCCGTAATCTCCTCCCAGGAAATAACGGTCTCTACCGGAACATTGGTCGTCCCGGACATTGGGGTCAACAACTGCGGGCATTGTTGGGAGAAGCCTGTTACACCTATTAAAACTAACAGATATAAGAATTTCTTTTTCATTACAAGTTTAACACAAGCCCTTCAAGATAGTGAATGTCCCCATGTTTTGGCGCAAAAAATCCGTTAAATTCAAGAATATCCAGTTCAAATGTGTTATAAAAATGGGTGCTGGTTTTACTAAGCACTGTTGCGAGAATTCCCAAAAACAAAGGATTTGGGACCGCTTTATCGCTTAAGGGCAAAATGCCCCACGAATTCCCGGCCGTCCTCAAGTTCAACGGTGAACCAATAGTCCGATGCCGGCAAAACCCGATTGTCAAGCGTGCCGTTCCATCCCTGGTCGCCGGGACCAAATTGGGCAAGTAACTTGCCATAACGGTCGTAAACCGTGATACGGCTACCCGACTGAAATTCGTCATTGGTGCCGATAATTTGCCAGGAATCGTTTACGCCATCGCCATTGGGCGTAAAAAATTTGGGGTAACCGATAACGGAAATCAATTCCGTGGCAATACCACAGCCGTTTTTATCCCTTACGTGGACCGTTAGAAATCCGGGCGGGACATTCTCGAACGAACTGGAGTCCTGATAGGTATTTCCATCCAGGGAGAATTCGTAGTCGCCATCCCCGGTAACGGTGACCTGCACGGTATTGTTATCGGAGATATCGGCAATAAGGATCTCTTGGATAAGCGCAATGTTGGAAGGTAGTATTTCAAAGATCTTACTACTGGTACAGTGCAAGGTCTCCCCATTGGCATCATAGGTGTAGCCCACTTCCAGGGTATAGTTTCCCAGGGCCGAGACGGTAACGCTCTGTTGCGAAGACAACTCCGCCCCTCCATTGTTCTGTACCCATCGGTAGGTGTCAAAACCTTCCGGGCCGGATATCTTTAAAGCCGGACCATCCGTACACCATACAAGGCTTTCCGGAAAGCTAAAACTAGGGGAGGGGTTTACCGTTAATTGAATTTGTTCCACGCCCCTGCATTCATTACCATCTTCCAAGCGGGCGTATATGAGTTGAGAGGAGGAACCGTAGGTATTGGGCAAGGCGTTTTGTTCCAGTAAAACATCTTCCGGTGTATTATAAAAACGGACCTCCAAACTGGGATAGGTGTCCTGCGCAAACGTCGCCAGATCAAAGGTTGCCTGTAATGTGGTGTCTTCGGGATCTTCATCACAACTGAACAGGGAGTGCTGTGGGTTTGCACCCAAGGCGTTATCCTGCACTTGGAGTTCCAGTTCACCAAAATTTTCGCACCCCAAACTGTTGGTTACCCTGTAATAGATGGTCTGCGCAAAGGGCTGGGTATTGGTAAATGCCCCCGGATCGGGAATCGGATTGTCCGCATCCCTGTCCGGTATGCTTGCGTAAAAAACAAAACGGTCATTGGAAACAGGGATTGCCTGTTCCAAATTGAATGTACTTATCCCATCCGTGGCATTGCCCAGATCAATATCGCACTGGAGCAGGTTGAGCACACCTCCTTCGGGTACAGGGTCAACGGAAATAAAGGATTCCCCAATAATTTTGCATTCCGTGGGATCAGGGGGGATTATTTCCACGCGATACCGCCCCGAATCGATCAGCATGGCACTTGATACCTGAAAAATATTGCCCGGATTTACCACGGGGATGCCGTCCTTTTCCCAATTGTAGATGGCCCCGGCAAGGAAATCGGCCTCCAGGATGAATTCCTCCCCTTCACATATGGTCAAGGTATTTCCCACCGCTTCCGCGTTGTTTTTGATCAGGGTTGTAGTATTGAAGAAGGACTGTATGAAGGGTGGAAATCCCTGTGTTCCGGTCTTTCCGTTCAGGGAGATCGCATTGTGCCGGTAATCTGCCGCCGCCCCTTTCTCATTGGGATTGTTAATGACCCCTAGGAAGGTAGTGCCCAGGAGGTAGCTTTGGGTAAGGGCCCGATATATTTTACCATTTTCCCCTAACTGCAAGGCCCCCCGATATATGGGCCTGGTATCCAATATGACCTGGGAAGCCGAGACGTCTGGTGCCAATAGGTCATACTGGGTCAGGGCCGAGAAATGGCCCGTAGGACTGGCCGCGGGATTGTTATTGGAGGATTGGACATATAAATATTGCTGGTTTGGGGAAAATTCAAGGCCGTAAGAATTCTTGTGGGGAGAATTAATGGTTAAGCGTTCCTGATTGGACAGCACCCCCGTTTCCGCATCAAAATCATAGAGATATAATCCTGAAAGTGCATTGGCACTTACTAATTTGGTGCCGTCAGCGGATAGTTTTAGATACCCCCGGGCGTCTTGGATAAGAAGATTGCTGAAGGTAGTCTTGACCGAAGTGGTGACCACTCCGGTAACATTTACCTCAAAGGCATGATAAGTGTTGAAAAAATCTATGGGCGGTTCCCCACTCTCCGATGAAAGGGTAACCACCCAAACGGATTCCTCGGAACAGTCCTTGACCACGGCCGCTATTTTTTCCGTACAGTCCTGCAACAGATTGATGTTTTTTTGGACCACGGCACCGTTCCCCCCGTTCATGGACATATCCACCACAGAATAATTAAGGCCCCTGTCCGGGTCGTTTTGGGAAATGGAGGTATCTACCGTAAAAATGTAAAAGATATCGGGATCTTGCGGTTTGGGCACGATGATGGCCGATTGGGTACTGGACGAATCGCCAAAGAGGCGTGTCCCGTTTTCCATGATATTGTGGTCGCGGTTAAAGACAAAAATACCATCGGTATAAAAGAGCAGGTCCCCTACGGCATCAGAAATTGCGGCACAGCCCTCAAAGGTGTTGAGCCTACCATCGGTTAAGGCCGTTACGCTCCCATCGTTATTGAAGTGTATGCCCGCACCGTCTCCGAAGTACCAATTGGAGGTTTCCCCCTGACCAAAACCCAGTAAGGGAAACAGCATACCAACCAATAGAAATAGTGTTCTCTTAAGCATATGTCAGATGGGTTGCACCTGACAATATACTACAAATCCCTTTTCTTTAAAAGTGCATAGGACAAATAGATAAAAAGCGACGTCCAACCGAGTACGATGAGCATCTCATACCAATGCACCTTATAATCCAAAGCAAGCTCTTCCCCAATTTGATTGGCTACCGTTTGAACGGCTCCCAAGCGCGTAAAAGGTTCCTTGATGAGGTTCCACATGGCGTTCAAGGGGAAAAAGCCCATAATGGCATCGGTTGTTTCCCCGTCAAAAAGTTTCCAACGGATCATACCGCGGACAAAACCCTCGAAAACCTGCCATAAGATCAAAAACCCGAGCGCAAAAGCAGAACGTTTTACCAACACTCCCAGAAAGAGACAAAATGAGAAGAAACCCACCAGTTTTATAAAAAAGGCGAGCAAAAAGACGAGATCGGAAAATATAATGGACAACTCGTTGTAGTCCGAGTAGATCAATCCCAAAATCATGGAAACCACAAAAACAAAGGCCGTGGAAATAAGGGCAAAAGAGATGACCGTCAAAAACTTGGAAAGGATGAATTCCTTTTTGGACAAGCCATCTATCAGGTTCTGTTTTATGGTCTTATTGCTGTATTCATTGGCCATCATGGATACGATTACAATGGCGAGGAACAGTTTAAAAAACGCGGTGACAAAGGTGTTAAAATGCCAGATATACGGAAAATTAAAGATTCCTTGTTCCGCGAGGTGAAATTTTACCGGACCAATATCGAACTTGATCGCCGCGATCAACGCAATGGAGGTAAGGAGAACAAAGTAGGAAATAATTAGGATTTTACTGGCCCTATTGTTCCAGAGTTTTATAAATTCTATATGTAAGAGTCGTAGCATGGTCTGTTTGTGCTTTAGTTGGATTTGTTATTGGTCAGGGTCAGGAACTGTTCTTCAAGGCTCTCCTTTCGTTTTACAAGGTGAGAGAGCACAATTCCCTTTTCGAACAGGAGTCCGTTCAATTGGGTGGCGTCCATTTCTTCCTTCAAAAAGGCGGTGACAAGGCCATTTTCCTGCTTAATTTCCCCAAAACCGGCATGGCCCGATAAAAACGTGGTAAGCGCCTCCGTCTGCTCCGTTTTCAGTTCAAAGAAACCATGGCTGGCCAGCATGCCATCCACGGTTCCCGAATAAAGCTTTTCCCCTTTTCTAAGGATGACCACATGGCTGCATACCTTCTCTACCTCGTCCAATAAGTGTGAGGCCAGTAGAATGGTAGTGCCCTGTGTGGCTATTTTTTTTATGATTTCCCGTATTTGGTGAATACCCTGTGGATCCAGTCCGTTGGTGGGCTCGTCCAGAATTAGGATCTCCGGATCGTTCAAGAGGGCAGAGGCTATGGCCAATCGTTGTTTCATCCCAAGGGAATAGGTCTTGAACTTGCTGTTCCTTCGCTCCCAAAGACCGACCAGCTCCAGTTTTTCCTGGATTTTTCCCGTTCCTACCTCTTTGATTTTGCAAACCAGTTTCAAATTTTGGATTGCCGTCATGTACGGATAAAAGTTGGGTCGCTCTATAATGGCGCCCACTTTTTTAAGAGCGTCATGGGTAGTGGTATTCCCATTGAACCAACTAAACTCGCCATGGGTCCTGTTCACTACATTGAGCACGATGCCCAGGGTGGTGGACTTTCCACTGCCGTTGGGCCCTAGAATTCCATATACATTGCCCTTTTCAATGGTAAAGGAGAGGTCTTTTACAGCAGTGAGGTATCCGAATTTTTTGGTGAGATTCGTTACGGTGAGTATTGTTTCCAAGATAGGAGAGGTTTTTTGAATTGCTTATGTCTATAGTTGACGAGGAAATCCTTATTTTGTTACAAATTAAGGCACAATAAAGGAAATACCATGTCCGAGTCCGAACGATTAATGTCAAAAAAAAAACCTGCATATCCGATCAATGAACGGTTAGATGCGTATTTGCACCATTATAGCCGCAAGATCGAGATTCCCATTTTTTATGACGACCTCCTTCGCTTTGCAGGTTCGGTCGTGGTATATGATTCCAACGAGGAGGACACTTTGTGGGTGCGGGTATACTATTCGGAATTTGACCGCAGGGAAATTGATCTGAGCCTTAAGAAGGTGTATTCCATTTTACATTCCGATGGTAGCAATCGTATTATCCAATATTTGAACATCGATGCGGTGGATTATTGCACCTTTGGAAACTCCAAACCCTTCCGTATCAAGGTCCGGAACATCCTAAACGACAATTACACCTATTTTTATGTGAAGAAAACGGATGCCTCAAGGGTTTACGGCCTGGAACTGGAGCATATGTTATCGCCCTATAACCTTAACTTTTTGGTCTATAAGGACACCTTGATCGAGGAACATATTGCCGGCATTCCAGGGGATATTTTTATCAAGGAAATGTTGCCAAAGTGCACCTCATCGGAAAAAGCCCAGTTGGCCAAGGAGTTTGTGAAGTTCAATGAGCGCTGTATGATTCGCCTCTTGGGCGATATGCGTTCCTACAACTATGTGATCGTACCCACCCATGATTTTGATCATGTGGTCTATAAGATCCGGGCCATAGATTTTGACCAGCAGTGCTTTGAGGGGAAGCTAAAGGTATACCGTCCCCAATTTTTCAAGGAAAATTATTTGATGGTAGAACTGGTACGGGAAAAACTGCAAAAGAACTCGGTAGACCAGTATAAGGTAGAGGAAAGGTCCATTGTGGCCAAGCGCATTATCAGTTCGGAGGACCGTATAGAGGAACTGGTAGATATCTGCCGCGAGGACCATATTTCAATAGAAGACCACATAACTAGGCTGAAAGCGGAAATTTATGATCTTACGCTGGACCTAAACTTCAAAAAGTGCACCACCATGGGCGAGGTTTTGACCCTGGCCCTGGATTTTGTGAAACGGAATTATGAGGATGTAAGCATGAAGCAGATCATTGAAAGTAAGTTTGATAATCCGTAAGGGGAGGGTCAAAGTTTAAGGTATAAGGTTCAAAGTTCAAGCCCAAGAGCAAATTCAAGGGCAAGGGAATAGGGAATAGCGATGAGAGCTCATATTGAATTACGAATTACGAATTACGAAGTGCGAATTGCGAGCGCTTAATCTAGCATTTAACACTGGGCACTTAAAACCATCATCTGTCAACCGTCTACTGCTTACGGTTTGAGATTCTTCGCTGCGCCATGCTCCCTGCCCTCCGTACGAGACTTCGGAAGGTGGGCGCTCTGAATGACAATATGCATTGATTTGTCATTCCGAGCCTGCGAGGAATCTCAGGTTCAATTACCTGCTGCCCACTGTTCAAAGTTCAAGCTCAAGTGCAAGTTCAAGGGAAGAGGCAATAGCGATTAGGAGGCTGATCGGGGATGGTGAATTCCGATTTAAATCATATCCCTGACTGATGCAAAACACATCTTTGACAGGTGCAAAGCACATCTCTGGCATATTGGGAACACATCTTTGACTGATGCAAAGCACATCTTTGACATATGCAAAGCACATCTCTGGCAGATTTAAAATAAATCTCTAGCTGATTTAAAAAATATCTTTGGCTGATTTCGGATTAGGGGCACTTAAGCTGGCATTTAACCCTCAGAACTAACAACTAACAACTATCAACTGTCAACCGCCCACTGCCTACTGTCAGCATACACCGCAGCCTGTGCCTCCGCTAAAGCTTGTGCCTCCGCTAAAGCTATGGCGACATGCGGATGGCGTAGGTGTGCCCACTGAACCATCAACCATCACCTATTGACCAACTTACCCCTTTTGTTCCTTGTTGAAGTACACAAGGTAATAATACATTTGTCGTTCCTCGTCCCAGCCTTTCTCCACAAATTTTTCGGCGGATTCGGGATTGATGAAATCCATTTTTATTTGGATATTGGTATCCAGGGTAATGACGTTCTTTATTTTTTTACGCGCATCGGAAACCGCTTTGTTGGCAATATCAAAGTTGGAAACGTCCTCTATGCTGTATTTGGGTCCCTTTTCTACTTTGTAATGCTTGAATTCTGGGATAAGCTCGGGATTTTCTATCACTTCATTCAGGAAATTGGACTCCTCAAAAGCATCATTTTTGGCAAAGTGGTTCACGGCCCGGTTCATGAACAGCACCTCTTGCTGCTTGTCCTCGGCCGGAAGCACCACGTCCTTGGCAAAATTCTGACAAAACTTTAGGTAGTTCTTGGTGTAAAAATTCTCATCGGTAAGCGCATCTACCCCCAAGAAATTCTCCAGCCAGTATTTGGCATCATAGCGATTGCTGTCTACAGAAAGTATCTTGTAACCCGTATCTTTTTCCGTGTTGAAAATAAGACAACCCTTATCCAGTTTATTGATATTTACGCCCTGCTGTACCAGGATATCCAGATTGCTTCCCTTTTCCTCAAATTGCAAAAAATCGTGTTTTATTTCACTTTTAAAGATGCCCACGGCATCCACCTTTTCATTATCTAGCAACACATTGCTAAAATAGGCCACGTAGACCTCTCCGCTCTTTATATGCGGATGATTGGATTGTTCGTACAAATGGGACGCCAGTTTTTTAGAGTAGGTATGCAACTGGTCAGGGGCCGAAAAAATGTCGGATACGATCCCATGTACCTCATGAAACTCCAGGTCGGCCTCATGTCCAAAGCGGAAATAATTCTCCTCCTTTTCCCTAAAGGGCTTAAAAAAATATTCCTTTAATAGACCAGAGGTCTCATCGTTCAGCGCATAGGGTTCCGAAGATAGAAATACGGGTTCGTTCCTATTTTTGTTTCCTACCCGGTGTAGGGAGACGTTTTCGATTTGAGCGGGATATAGGTTGAGCATTAATTTGAGTTAAGAGTTAAGAGTTATGAATTAAGAATTATGAATTATGGGTTAAGGGTATTACCGTGTGATTTGGAGTTGGAAATGGTTGTCGGGAATCTCTCTCAATTCCAGTTTTCATCAAAATCCAGATCGTCATAGTTGTCCATGGTATTGTCAAAATCAAAGGAAGGGTCCGATTCAAAATTTTTCTCCGGTGGGGCATCCGGGAGTTCCCCAAAACTGAAAAGGACATTGGGGTAGGAACGACCGTCTTCCTTTTCTACGATATCTGCCAGTTCCACAAAAAAGGTCCACATACTCAAAAAGTCATAGACATAGATAAGTTTGGGCGTATCGGTGGTGAGGATGTCCTCCAAAAAGGTTTCGTTCATCAGGCGTAGGCCAGAGCCATTTTCGCTCATGTCGAAGAGTGCAATTTCCTCTTCTTGGTTCCATCGGTCATCACAGGTATAGAAAGAAGCCATTTCGTTCCCTATAAAACCAAAGGCCTGGGTAATGGCATTGTGAAAATCCTCCAAGCTGTTGGCCGCTTCTATTTCAATATCCCTAAAGATATCGTCCTGCGCATCCAAGATCACCCTAATTTTAAAAATCATCACCCTATTTTTGGTAGGACAAAGTTACAAAGATTTGAGGGTTTTATTGGATTTTATCGCCTCCAAAACCAAATAGAACTGGACCCCAAATAACAAGGAGGCCAACACCAGATGCATGGGCTGACTGCCCAAGGGGAAATCCAGGTAGTACATAGCCATACCGGTAACGGCCTCAAGAAAGATCAGCACCAGGACCCAATAGATCTTGTCGTACCCCAACTTGCGCTTGTTGATCCGATAGGCCAAAATGACGTTGATAAACACAACCAACACGGAAAACGAACGGTGCACATAAAACTGCAATTGGGGGTCTTGCAACCACTGGTTTTTCGCATTTTCCCCTACCAGACCTATTTGGTCGTCCACAAACTGCCTTACCTGTGTTCCCAGCACCACCTGGATCAATGTAATGCACAAAACTACCCATAGAAAGCCTTGCGTGCCCCGGTCATAGATATGTTTTTGCACCTTGGTATCGGTGGTCTTTATAAGATATAACAAAAGGGCCACGATGACCAGCGCCATGATCATATGGATCGTAATTTTTACGGGTTCCAAAACGGAGTATACTACCGTGGCGCCCAACCAGGCCTGAAACCCCATGGCAACTACCACGAGAAAGGACAGCAAGGTCACGGTTTTGCGCTCTTTCCAATAGTTTAGGGAATACAAGGCCAGCAACAAGGTGGCCAAGCCCGCCAGGGCGCCAGCGAGCCTATTGATGTATTCGGTCCAGGTATGAAAAGGGTTGAAAACCGCATAATTGTGGCGATCGTAAGATGTCCAATTGTCCCCGTTGTAGGCAGTGTTGGTCCTAAAATCTTGCTTGGCTACCCAAAGCGATTCCGCTCTGATAATGACCTGCCCTTGTTTATAGGACCTGTTCTCCTGCCACTGCAGTTCCGATATATCGGTAGGGGGAATGTAATAACCAAAACACTTGGGCCAATCCGGGCAGCCCATACCGCTTCCGGTCATGCGCACCACAGCACCGGCAATAATGACCAAGTACACCAGTGCCAGTGAAATTTTGGCTAGTTTTCTGTAACGTTTTTGCATCTTTCGGCTATGGTTAGCAGGCACAAAATTACCACTCTTTTATGATATAACGGAAGGTAAAGCGGTTAGTTATTGAGCAATTTTAGTCCCATCTCCTTTCCCTTTTTTAGCATAAATTCGCGAGCATCCTTGTGCTTATTGGGAATATGGCCCTCCAATATGGCTTCCTTAATGGCATCCTTGATGATACCTATTTCCTTGGAAGGGCTTAAATTAAAGGTTTTCATGATTTCCTCCCCGCTTATGGGGGGCTGAAAATTGCGTATGTGGTCCCTTTCCTCTACCTCCACAATTTTTTGGCGTACCAGCTTAAAGTTGTTCTTGTACTTTTTCTGTTTTTTGGGGTTTTTGGTGGTGATATCCGCTTCGCAGAGGGTCATGAGGTCATCCACATGGTCGCCGGCATCAAAAATAAGTCGTCTAACCGCAGAATCCGTGGCATAGTCTTCCGAGAGTACTATGGGCCGGGAACTCATACGGACCATTTTTTGGACAAATTTCATTTTGTCGTTCAGCGGCATGCGCATGCGTTTGAACAGCTTATAGACCATTTTGGAGCCTACAAATTCATGTCCGTGAAACGTCCACCCTATTTTCTTGTCGAACTTTTTTGTAGGGGCCTTGCCAATGTCGTGCAGCAGGGCCGCCCAACGTAGCCATAGGTTGTCCGTAGTCTTTGAAATATTGTCTACCACCTCCAGGGTGTGCCAAAAATTGTCCTTGTGCCTTTGCCCTTCAACCTCCTCTATACCCTGTAAGGCCAGAAGTTCTGGCAATACAAATTTCAACAAACCGGTTTGGTGCAGCAGCGCAAAACCGACCGAGGGCGTTTTACTGGCAAGAATTTTATGCAGTTCGTCCACAATGCGCTCCTTGGAAATAATGTTGATCCGTTCCCTGTTCTTTGAGATGGCCTCCAGGGATTCGGGAACAATCGTAAAACCGAGCTGGGTAGCAAAACGTATGGCACGCATCATCCTTAAGGGATCATCGGAGAAGGTGATTTTAGGCTCCAAAGGGGTACGGATACATTTGCTATCCAAATCCTCCAGACCGTTGAAGGGATCCAGCAAACTGCCATAATCTTTTTCGTTAAGGGAAAAAGCGAGCGCATTAATGGTAAAATCCCTTCGCTTTTGATCGTCGTGTAAACTGCCGTCCTCCACGGCGGGCTTCCTACTTTCCCGATGGTAGCTCTCTTTTCTGGCGCCCACAAACTCAAGCTCAAAGTCCGCATGCTTTATCATGGCGGTTCCAAAATTTTTAAAAACGGAAACATCGGTCTTGCCCGGTATCTTGGAAGCCACTTTTTTGGCCAGGGCAATGCCACTGCCAATGGCAACGATATCGATATCCTTGGGAATCCTTCGATCCAAGAGATAATCCCTTACATAACCACCAATGACATAGCAGTCCAATGAAAGCTCTTTGGCTGCCGATGCAATCAATGGAAATATGGGATTTTTTAAAGCTTCTTCGTAGCGTTTCTGCATTGTTGTCTTATTCCCGGATGACCTTAACGGTCCCGTCCGCACCCAATTTTATGATGGACGAGGGGGTGCTTTTTTCCTTATCGCGGTCCAAATTTACTATATAGTCCACACCTTTTAAAATCTGCTCATCTATTTCTTTGAAACTCTTTGGGGACAGTTCCCCCGCAAGGTTGGCCGAGGTAGATACGATGGGTTTTTTGAATTTACCGATGAGGTACTGGCAAAATTTATCCTTTGCCACCCTAATGGCCAGGGTGTTGTCCTTGGCTATGAGGTTTTTGGCCACACCTTTGGGACCGTCATAGACAATGGTGGTGGGCTTGGTTGCCAAATCCAGAATGTCATAGGCCACTTCCGGTATATGGGTTACATGCTGTTCCAACATAAAGTCATTGGCTACCAGGCATATCATAGTCTTGGTGCCAGGGCGTTTTTTTAGGGTATATATTTTTTCTACGGCCTCGCTATTGGTGGCATCGCAACCAATGCCCCAAATGGTATCCGTGGGGTATAGGATAAGTCCCCCAGCGGTAAGAACTTCTATGGCTTTCTGAATTTCTTCATTCATTTTTTAAAGATGTATTATACAAGTCCGATGCTAAAGTCCGGTTTGACGGGATAGGTCAATTTCGAAATGGGCACTTACCGCTTCCCATGTAGAACGGTTCTTATCCTGGTCCACGTTCTGCTTTTTTAGGGACTGTACCTGTGAACCCATTATGGGTATGGGCTTTTTGGGTGCGTTCCCTGCGTTGCTAGAGGTGGTTCCTTTTAAATAGGACATGGCCTTGAACCATAGGTCGTCCGCTTTGGGGGCCAGGTCCATAAACAGGTCAATATCCCCAGTTTTATCGAGTAGGGTACCGGGGGGATATAACACACCACCGGCACCTACGGGCAATACCGCATCAGCATTAAAGGGTGTGCCACCGCGGTAGATCCATTGTTTATAGGGTAATAGCTTGCCCTGTTGATCATAACTGATATAACGTGTTTGGTTGGCCAAGATACGGTTTGGATGGTCCTGATGGGCCTCAAAGAGCAACCGTAGCCAGTTGCGACGGTAGATCAGGTCGTCATCGCAGGTGATAATAATTTCCGAAGGGAAAGCGTCCAGCGAATGGATCAGTTTTCTATGGGAGCATTCGAGTGCCGAAAATCGAATTTCAAAGAGATCCCCCTCCAGTTTCCCAAGTTTTTTTGGAATGCTGTCTTTTAGCGTCTTGTTTAACCAAAGCACTATTTTTTTTGGCCGTACCTCCTGGTCCATAAGACTGCGTATTACAAGGTGTACAAGGCCCAATCTGGAAGGAATGGAGGTAAGGGAGACAATGACCGGAACTTCCTTCTTTTCGTTCAAACGCAGTTTTATGGCGGAAAGCGACAACAGCTTTAAGGTATGGAAAATGGATACGGGAATTTCTTTAATCTTCATGCGCAGGGGTTAATACTAACCGATTTTTGCTATATTTCGATTTGCCAATGCAATCAATATTGGCACAAACCAAAGATATACAATAAGAGTTTTATATTTTTGCAGACTAGTAAACGTATTTATGGAAAAACCCAAAATATCCATTATAGTAAGTACCTACAATTCCGAAGCATGGTTAAAAAAAGTACTATGGGGATTCAATTGCCAGACCTTCAAGAATTTTGAGGTTGTGGTGGCCGATGATGGGTCTGGTCCAAAGACCAAGGCGTTATTGGAGGAACTCCAAAAAGAGGTCGGTTATCCTATTATACATGTTTGGCAGGAGGATGACGGTTTCCAGAAATCGAGGATATTGAACAAGTCGATCATTGCCTGCAATGCAGATTATATTATCATGACGGACGGGGACTGTATTCCCCGGGAAGATTTTGTAGAGGTACACTATATCAATAAGGAACCAGGGTACTTTATTTCCGGGGGCTACTATATGTTGCCCATGAACATTTCAAAAATGATAGCCTTAAAGGATATCGAAGAGCAAAACTGTTTCAATATCAATTGGTTGAAGGAGAAGGGCATACCCAAGACCTTTAAGAACAACAAACTTACCGCAAGGGGTTTCATGTCTATTTTCTTTAATACGTTTACCACTACCAATGCCAGTTGGAATGGACATAATTCCTCCGGATGGAAAAAGGATATTCTCAACGTGAACGGTTTTGACGAGCGCATGCAATACGGCGGACAAGATCGTGAACTGGGAGAGCGATTATTTAATTTTGGAATCAAGTCCAAACAGCTTCGTTACAGTGCCGTATGTGTACATTTAGACCATAAAAGAGGGTATAGGACGCCAGAATCCATTTCAAAAAATCTGAAAATACGGAAAGAGGTAAAGCGGGAGCAGATCGTGTGGACCCACTACGGCATTAGTAAGTAATACGCCAGTTCGTTTTTCTTTTCCAAACGTTGCAACTCCTTGTAACGCTCAAAATCGCCCAAGGCATTCAGATAACATACGGTAATTCCCTTTTCGCCGTCCAAAAAGCCCAGACGGAGAATGTAGTGGTTGAAAAATTTCCAAAATGGTTTTAGGACCATGAAGAAATAACTGAATTTCCTTTCCCTATAAAAATCTTCCTTGGCCTTTAACCTTCCGTATCGAAGCATTTTCCCCTTGTAATCCTCATAGTTCTTGTAGCAACGATGAATTAATTTTTCCTCCAATATGCCACAGCTTCCGTCTACTACCAAGGTCTCGTGCACAATTTTCTTATCTGTGAAATGCGCTTTGGTTTTGCGGAACAAGCGGTAGTTTTTATCGGTCTGCCAACCACTGAACTTTAAGGGTTCGTCCTGAAACATGAACTTCCTGTAGAACCAATAGGCCACATGCTCCGCGTTACCGGTTACCGTCTTTACAATTTCATCCCTTAGGTCTGGGGTCACTATTTCATCGGCATCGGTAAACAACACCCAGTCATGTGAAGCCTGTTTTAGGGCATATGACTTTTGCAGGGTAAAATTCTCAAAGGGATGCTGAATAACCTTTACCTGGGGATGTTCCAATAGGTATTCGTATGTTCCATCCGTGCTATAGGAATCTACCACGATGATTTCATCCGCAAAGGCGATGGATTCTATACATTTTTCGATATACCCGATCTCATTGTAGGTGATGACCAAGGCAGAAATCTTCTTGTCTTGTTTATTCATGGCAATCTGTGTAAGTAGGGAGCATTCATCTATTGTTACAAAAGTATAACAAAAAAAAAGTAAAAAAATTATATTGTAAATAAAATTCCTACATTTTATACGGCAACATTATATTCCCGTAAGGCCTGGTTAAGGGAAGTTTTTTTGTCCGTACTTTCCTTACGTTTGCCAATGATCAACGCACAGGGAACCTGATACGGACCAGCTGGGAACTCCTTGGTATAACTTCCCGGAATCACAACAGATCCCGCAGGTACAAGGCCTTTTCCTTCCTTTGGGGTGTCACCGGTAACATCTATTATCTTCGTAGATGCCGTAAGGACCACATTGGCGCCAAGTACGGCTTCTTTTTCTACGCGAACGCCCTCCACAACAATACAACGGGACCCAATAAAAGCATTGTCCTCTATTATTACCGGTGCGGCCTGAAGCGGTTCCAAAACGCCCCCGATACCAACGCCCCCACTGAGATGGACATTTTTACCGATTTGAGCACAACTGCCCACGGTTGCCCAGGTATCTACCATTGTCCCCTCGTCCACATAGGCGCCGATATTCACATAACTGGGCATTAGGATGGTGCCTGGGGATATATAGGCCCCGTGCCGGGCCACCGCATGGGGTACAACCCGAATTCCTTTGGCCTTATACCCTCTTTTTAAAGGAATTTTGTCGTGGTATTCAAATATCCCGGCCTCCAAAGTTTCCATTTTTTGAATAGGGAAATAGAGGACCACCCCTTTTTTTACCCATTCATTGATCTGCCATCCCTGGGAGGTAGGTTCTGCACAGCGTAATTCTCCCGCATCTATTAAATCGATTACTTTGCGAATGGCATCCTGGGTGGCCTGTTGTTCCAACAGCTCCTGGTTTTCCCAGGCTTTTTCAATAAGGGCTCGTAATTCCGTCATTTCGTATTAAATTTTGGCAAAGATAATAGCTACCCCGCAATAAACCTTTCAATTTTATACTTATAACAATTTATCGCTTATTTTTGCCAAAATGTTGGATTTGGGAAGAATTGTAGCACTTGATTATGGGAAGGTAAGAACCGGAATCGCCGTTACCGATGAATTGCAATTGATTGCCTCCGGATTGACCACAGTTGCTACCAGTGGACTTCTTGAATTCCTAAGGAACTATGTAGGGGAGGAGCAGGTAGAGCGATTTGTAGTGGGCGAACCAAAGCAAATGGACAACACCCCCTCGGAATCCGAGGCGTTAATACTGCCCTTTTTACAAAAGTTGGGTAACGCTTTTCCAGAAATCCCTGTGGAGCGCCAGGATGAGCGCTTTACGTCAAAGATGGCGGTACAAAGCATGTTGGAAAGCGGTTTGAAGAAAAAAAAACGTAGAGATAAGGCTTTAGTGGACGAAATAAGTGCAACCCTGATCCTACAGGCATATTTAAATAGAAATAGTTAAGGGTTATGAGTTATCGGCTAATAGTTGGCCATGGAAAGTTTACAACTAGCAACTATTAACCTGGGATTGTTCATTCTCAGTCCTCAACTCTTGACCGTAAACCGTAAACGCTCGATTATAAAATGACATTACCGATTGTTGCCTACGGCGACCCCGTGCTGAGAAAGGTGGGGAAAGATATACAAAAAGAGTATCCCGATCTGACCGATTTGGTGAAAAATATGTGGGAGACCATGTACAATGCAAATGGGGTTGGGCTGGCCGCCCCCCAAATAGGGCGCCCCATCCGCTTGTTCCTTGTGGATACTACCCCCTTCGCAGATGACGAAGAACTGTCCGCGGAGGAACAAGAGGAATTGAACGGGTTCAAAAAAGTATTTATAAATGCGCACATGGTCGAGGAAACCGGTCAAAATTGGGCCTTCAACGAAGGATGCCTCAGCATTCCGGATATTCGTGAGGACGTACAACGAAAAGACACTATTACCATTTCCTATGTTGATGAGGATTTTAAACCCCATACGGAAACCTATGGCGGACTTTTGGCTCGTGTAATCCAACACGAGTACGACCACATTGAGGGTATTCTGTTTACGGATAAGTTGTCCTCCCTTAAAAAACGGCTATTAAAGGGGCGCTTGGCCAATATCTCCAAGGGCAAGATCAATGTGGATTATAGAATGCGCTTTCCAAATGTCAAAAAAACGCGCTGATCCGTTTCTTTATTGAAGTAAAAATGCAATATTTGACACCCAATTTATACTAGTATATGAGCTTAGACAAAATTTTATCAATTGGAGGCAGGCCCGGACTCTTTCAACTGAAGACACAGACCCGAACCGGTTTTGTTGCAGTATCCCTTTTGGATGGGAAGCGAATCACGGTAGGATTTAGAAATAATGTGAGCGTATTGTCCGAAATTGCCGTTTATACCCTAAGCGAGGAAATCCCCCTGCGCGTGGTCTTCCAAAAAATAAAGGAAAAGGAAAATGGAAAGAAGACTTCCATTGGACATAAAGCGGAAAAAATAGAACTGGAAGAGTACTTTTTTGAAATTCTTCCAGATTACGATGAGGATCGTGTATATGCCAGTGATATCAAAAAAATAATACAATGGTACAATATTCTGCACGATCACGGAATCACGGAGTTCCCAGAAAGCGGGGAAGATGACCCTTCTACTGAAGAAGAGTAATATCACGATTTAAAAACCCTCCGCAATGAGGGTTTTTTTATGATATCTTCAGGAATTAATTAGCTATATTTAGGCGACTTATTATTATTAAAAACCTTACTAACAATGCACGCTCGTTTTAAACTTGGCGCAACCTTGCTGTTGCTGATTATTTGCACCCTCCCTGGTTTATCCCAGGAAAAAGAAAAAGATTCTACGAAGAGGGCCACCAAGGAACTTCCTTTGGAGCCTGAACGCACACTCTCCTTTACTGCGGACAAGGGCACTTGGATTTCCTTGGACGTTAGCCCCGATGGCAGTACCATTGTATTTGACCTGTTGGGTGATATCTACAGTATACCCATTACAGGTGGCACGGCCACCCAAATAACCAGTGGTATGGCTTATGACGTACACCCCAGATACAGCCCTGATGGCAAATCCTTGGTCTTTATTTCGGACAAAAGTGGTTCGGACAACATTTGGACCCTTGATCTTGCCACCCTGAAGGACAAGCAGATCAGCAAGCAAAAGAAACACAATTTCTTTTCCGCAGAATGGACTCCGGACGGGGAATATATCGTTGGAGTAAAAGGAAGACGAAACATCAAGCCACATATCTACCATAAGGACGGGGGGTCCGGGAGCCAGTTGGTGACCGAGCCCAAGGAGATTAAATTAATAGACCCTGCCTTTGGTGCGGATGGCAAGCTCCTGTACTTCTCCCAACGGAGAAATTCCTGGAATTACAATGCCCAACTCCCACAATACCAGATTGGCACCTATGATATGGAAGATGGGGATATGGCCGTTATCACCTCCCGATATGGCTCCGCATTTACCCCTACCTTATCCGATGATGGCAATTGGATGGTCTACGGGACGCGTTTTGAAGAGGAGACCGGCCTTATGTTGCGCAACTTAAAATCGGGCAAAGAGCGTTGGCTGGCCTATCCCGTGCAACGCGATGAACAGGAATCCATTGCGCCCTTGGGCGTACTGCCGGCCATGTCGTTTACACCAGATAGTAAAAATTTGATCGCCTCCTACGGGGGCAAGATCTACTCCATTTCCTTGCAAAACAATGTGGCTACGGAAATACCGTTCAAAGTAGCGGTGAATCTGGAATTGGGACCGCGATTGGATTTCAAATACCCCATCGAAGATACCGAAGAGGCCTTTGTAACCCAGATCCGGGATGCCAGACCATCGCCCAATGGTTCCCGATTGGCCTTTACCGCCCTGAACAGATTATATGTAATGGATCTACCCAACGGTACGCCCAGAAGGCTTACCAGTAACAATTTTACCGAGGCGCAACCTGCGTGGTCGCCAGATGGCAAGTACCTGGTGTTTACCACCTGGAAGCACGGCGGAGGGCATTTGTACAAGGTAAATACGGAAGGACGGGTCAAAATACAGCAGTTGACAAGAACACCAGGAGTCTATACTTTTCCCGAATGGTCCTACACCCAAAATCGTATAGCGTTCCACAGGGGTGCAGCGCAGATATGGGACGATGCTACAGGCCCTAGGGCTAGGAGATATCAGGAGGACTTGGTTTGGATTTCCCCTGAAGGCGGAACGATTAATTTTATTGATAAATCCAATGGAAGGGCCGCGCCACACTTTACCCAAGTAGATGATCGGATATACTTGTACAGTTTCGACAAAGGTCTTGTCTCCATACGTTGGGACGGATCTGATCAAAAGGAGCATTTGAGATTAAGGGGTATAGAGACCTACGGTTCCCAGGACATCTTGGAAAATGAGCATGGTGCGTACAACCAGAATGTGTGTTTGCCCACCTTGCTGTCATCGGAGGAGAACGAGGAAAACAAAAAGGCTTCCAAACCTGTCAACATCCGTATTGCGCCCAACGGGAAGACCGCTTTGGCTATGATCAACAACGATATGTACACCGTAGACATACCCAAATATGGGAAAACCCCTTCCATTTCCTTGGCCAAAGTGGATGGTGCGGCGTTTCCGGCCATGAAACTGACCATTATTGGTGGCGAATTCCCCGCCTGGTCGTCCGATAGCAAAAAAGTACACTGGTCGCTTGGTGCCAGCCATTTTAGCTATGACCTTGCCGCCGGCAAACAGTTTAAGGACAGCGTGGCCGAGGCCAAAAAGAAGGAAAAAGAGCTTAAGAAGAAGGAAAAGAAGTCGGATTCCACCAAAGCCGACGGGAAAGAGGATAAGAAAAAAGACCCCAAATTTGAAGCAGAGGAGTTCAAGGTGAAGGTGGCCTATAAAAGGGACATTCCTCAGGGAAACCTGTTGCTCAAGGGCGGACGTATTCTGACGATGAAGGGAGATGAGATCATTGCAAACGGCGATATCCTTATTGAAAATAACCGTATAAAAGGAGTGGGGGCCAGCGGAAGCCTCGATGTACCACCGAATACAAAGACCATTGATGTCAGTGGTAAAACGGTGGTTCCGGGATTCATAGATACCCATGCACATCTAAGACCAAGCTGGGGATTGCACAAAAGCCAGTTATGGGTGTATTCTGCCAATCTGGCCTATGGGGTCACCACCACTAGGGACCCTCAAACGGGTACCACAGATGTGTTGACCTATGCCGATATGGTCGAGTCCGGAATGACCCATGGACCTCGTATCTACAGTACAGGGCCCGGAGTAGGTTTCTGGCGGTATAAAATAGAAAGTTTGGACCATGCCAAAGAAGTCCTTAGCCAATACAGCGAATACTACGATACCAAAAGCATAAAGATGTACTTGGTCGGCAACCGACAGCAACGACAATGGATCATGATGGCCGCAAAGGAATTGAAGTTGATGCCCACAACCGAGGGCGGACTCGATTTTAAACTGAACATGACCCAATTGTTGGATGGATATCCGGGACACGAACACTCCCTGCCCATTTATCCTATTTATGGGGATGTAGTGAAGGCCATCGCAGATTCCAAAATGGCCGTCACCCCAACCCTGCTGGTCTCCTATGGAGGGCCCTGGGCAGAGAATTATTACTACTCGAGGGAAGATGTTTGGGGCGATAAAAAAATACAGTATTACACCCCCTATGCCGATCTTGCCCGTAAATCGAGAAGAAGACCGGGCTGGTTTATGGATGAGGAACATGTCTTTAAAAAACATGCAGAGTTCATGAAAGATTTGGTAGAGGCCGGTGGTCTGGCAGGTGTTGGCAGCCATGGGCAATTACAGGGCCTTGGCTTTCATTGGGAACTTTGGTCCGTGGCCAGTGGCGGAATGAAGAATATGGACGCCCTTAGAACGGCGACCATCTTGGGTGCCCTAGCGCTGGGATTGGACGGCGACCTGGGCAGCTTGGAAGTTGGAAAATTGGCAGATGTCCTGATTCTGGACAAAGACCCCTTGGAAGACCTGAGGAATACGAATTCGCTTACCCTTGTGGTCAAAAATGGCAGGGTATATCATGCGGATACTTTGGACGAGATATGGCCTACAGAACAGAAGGCCGAGACCTTCCATTGGCAGACCAAAAAACCTGAAGGTGTGCCAGGGATAAAAAAATGACGTAAAACGTTACAAATAACAGGAGTTATATTGGACTAAATCAGAGCGGCTGTTTAAAAGGTAAAAACAAAAAACTGTCATATCGAGCGCCCACCTCCCGAAGTCTTGTACGGAGGGCAGGCAGTTGAGATGTCTGGAAAATAAGGACATATAAGGTTCTCGACTGCGCTTGAACGGACAGCAGAGCACTTTTCAAACAGCCGCTTTGTTATATCAATCTTTTTCGATGGTTTCGTAGGTGTACTTGCTTTTTTTCCAATCGATTAACTTGGATGGGTAGTACTTTACATCCATTCGGTCCAGAAAAGGCGCTTGGTTCGCCAGGCGTACCCTGTAGTTTTCCCAATCGCGATTTTCCTCGGTGGTCCAACTCAATTCGGAATAGCCGATCATCCTGGGAAAGGCCAAATATTCCAATTCATCTATCGTGCTGATCGTTTCGGACCACAAGGGAGCTTCTATGCCCAAAATATTTTCCAGGGGAATCCCCTCAATTAATTTTTCCGGGGTCCAAATATAGGCCGTATCCACGGGAATATAGGCAGCCCAATGCAAACCGAATTTGGACAGCGTATCGTATTGCATATCCAAATAAGCTTTTTTGGCCGGCGATAGAATGACCTTGGATCCGTTTTTGGCCGCAGCGATGGCATTTTCCCTTGTGGCCCAATGCTGGGCAATGGTGGTGGAATCGATATCGGCCTGGACAATCTCGTCCCAACCGATCATCCGCTTCCCGTGTTTTTGCACTATTTTTTCAACCTTGTTTACAAAGAGGATGTAGTCTTTCTTTTTGGTTACATGGCTTTCATCCCCGCCAATGTGGAAGTAGGGACCGGGGGTTAAGGCGGCGATTTCCTCTACCACATCATCAATAAAGGCATAAACCGTATCCTTTTGCGCGTCAAAGGTGCTGAAACCTACGCGCATTCCAGTGTACAATTCCGGCGTTTTTCCATTGCCGTTCAAAATGGGATAGGCTACGGAGGCCGCATTGGTATGCCCCGGCATATCTATTTCCGGAACAATCGTGATGTATCGGGCCGCAGCGTATTCCACAATTTCAGTATAGTCTTCCTGGGTATAGAAGCCCCCTGGGCCGCCACCCACTTCGGTACTTCCACCAACCTCTGTGAGTCTGGGCCATGATTTGATCTCAATTCGCCATCCCTGGTCATCGGAAAGATGCAAGTGCAGCACATTGATCTTATAGTACGCCAAAAGGTCGATATATTTTTTTACGTCCTCCACACTAAAGAAGTGGCGGGCCACATCCAGCATAGAGCCCCGATATTCAAAATTGGGTCGATCTTCGATTTTTCCCGATGCAATGGGCCAGATTCTCTGTTCGGCCAGGGTATCATTGCTTTCCTCGGGAATAAGCTGTCTTAGCGTTTGAATACCTCTAAACGCACCCGCAGCGGTACTGGCATTGATAATCACAGAATCTCTATTGATATACAATTGGTAGGCTTCCGGCGCTTGGAGTGTTGTACTATCAGATTGATTGATATAAATAATCCGTTTTACCCCTTCGTCCCCGTGGTCGTTGACCCAAAGGTCAAGCTTGGTTTTTTCCTTGATCTTCTTAGCAAGGAACTCGCCAACCGCTGCGAAGCCCAGCTCGTTCTGGGACGTATAGATGGCGGTATACCTGTCTAGACCAAAGGCCGTGTGGGTAGGAGTGATTTTTAAAGGTTTTGGGATCAAGTTTTCCTGTGCCAGATCGGTCCGGGGAAAATTGATGGGTGCCCTTTTTTCGCCGCAAGCAAGAAATCCCAAAATTCCCGTAAATAGGATCAGCGCTTTTAATACTGTTGATTGTCGCATGTTCAGATTATTTAATGTATTTGGTTATTACCTCTTGCCAAAGGGCATACCCCTTGGCGTTCATATGTAAACCGTCTGCAATGAACAGATCGGTCCTTAGTTTTCTTCCGTTGAGCATAATGTCCCAGACGTTGGCAAATGCCAGGTTGGTATCCCGCTCACAGATTTCCCTGATTCTGCGGTTCAAACGTCTGTACTTGCGCCTAAGGTGCCACCTGGCAATACTGGGCTTGGCAGAAAGCAGTACAATTTGTGTTGCCTTGTTATGCTCCTTTACCAGGGCAATGATCTGCTGTATATCGGCGATGATCCGTTTTGGTTTTTTTTTTGACGAAATGTCATTGTCGCCCTCATAGATAAAGACCTTTTTGGGATTGAAGCGGAGAATCAGTTTTTCCGAATGGATTAAAAGGTCGGAGGCCTGCGATCCCCCAAAGCCCGAATTCACGATTTGCTGTTCTGGGAAAATCGTTGCAAGATCTTTCCACAAGCGAACACTGGAACTTCCGGTAAATACTATGGTTTCCTTGGAAGCATCCCAAAGCGTATCGTATTTTTTTTGAATCTCTGCCACTTCAGCTTCAAACGGGAGACTATCCTGCGCACGACCCATCATACAGACGGCCAGTAGCATCACAATCAGGTATCGCATAGGTGAAAAATTTGAAATTCTAAATTACCGCAATTTTGCAAGTTGGTCAACTACTATAATGGCACTTTCCTCCAATATATAATCAGCCGTACTCGGGTAGGCTTTGGCAGCTAGGAGGTCTTACTATCCTGGAGCCAATATATTGTACTTGTTTTCAGCAGTTTACCTCAGTCATGTGCCGCAAGGATTTATTCTTCTTTTGGCGGTGCCAACGCGATAAAACCTTCCGATAGGCCCCATTCGTAAAATCGGGTAATCCAAGTGTCCGAAGGCAGTCCTTGAGGTTGCATTCCAAAACCGTGACCGCCCTTGGCGTACATATGCAAGCCCACCTTTTTTCCTTCCTGTAACCAAGCGGTATAAAGAGCAATACTTCCCTTCGCCAAACCGAGCGGGTCGTCCGTGGCACAGACCACCAACATAGGCGGGGCATTATCAGGAGCATCCTTTATAGGGATAATATCGGTCCAAGGATAGACGGGTACAATAAAATCCGGTCTATTTTCTAAACTCGAATTGTAGGCAACACCTATGGTGACGGCCCCTCCGGCAGAAAAACCCATAAAGCCTATTTTGTCCGGTTGAATACCATAAGTGTCCGCATGTGTACGCACATAGGACAAAGCCGAAAGCCCATCCTGGATGGCCAAGGGCAATATAGGTGTAACTTTTTCCCCGATTTCTGCCGGATTACGGGCCCCGGCTTCCGTGATTTCCTGTACAGCATCCCCTTGGGTAGGTACCAGGCGATATTTGAGCACAAAAGCGGTTATACCTTTAGCGTTGAGCCATTTGGCCACATCGGTTCCTTCTTTTTTGATACTGTGGGCATATAAACCTCCTCCCGGGGCAATGATGACCGAAGTACCGTTTGCCTGCTCAGGGTCCGCGACAAAGACCTCCATCGTAGGAATCGATACATTGCTCACAATTTCCGTATTCCATATGTTGGAATAGTACTCCCGTTCGCCACCTTCCCAAACCACATTTTCGGAATTCTTATGGGGAAGTTCTACGATAGTTTGGGATAACCCGGCTGTTAGTGTACACAAACCGAGAAACAGTGCAAGTCGTATTTTCATATCCAGTTTATTTTCGAATCTTAAATATAACATATTTTGGCAAGACCCTATATTCTGTCACTGCCTTATGATGGCTGCAAAAACCCCTGCTTGCGCCCTAATGTGACCCCTTTCTAAAAAGACAACAAGCTATCTCTCTTTTGGTCGGCATAGGGGAGGTTTTCCTTGGTGATAATCTCTATGGGCGATAAAATTTGCGAAGACGGTTTTCTGTTATACAACAAAAACTTAGCGAGTGTTTCGATAGCCCTATACCCTTGTGCAACCGGTTTTTGGGAAATCAAAAAAGTGATTTTACCATCGGTAAGGGCTTTTGCATTGTGTTCCGTAATATCAAAACCTATTAAGAAAGGCTTTGGGTTTCCTAACCCATGTAGTAGGTTTGCGATGATATGCGATCGGCTGTTCGGAACAAAAATCCCCTTTATTTCAGGATTTTTGAGCAAGATTTCCGAAATGCTCCCCCTTACGCGTTCGGCATTTCCGAAATCCTCTAATTCCAAATAGTGATTGGTGTTTTTAAGATCATTGACCTCAAAATAATGGTCAAAACCCTTTATCCGCTCCGAGATGTTATTGAAATTCGACAGATTGGGCCTGGAATGAACGGTGAGCACATCGACTTTATGACCCATACACAGCCCCATCAGTTTTCCTGCCAAAACCCCGCTTTTAAATGCATCCTGGCCAATAAAGGAAAGATTGCCGTATCCGTTTATGGAAATATTCAAAAAACTAAAGGGGATTTCCCGCTGTCGTAAGGTGTTGGTCAGTTCTTCAGTCTCCTTCTTAAAGGTAGGCACCAGAATTACCCCCTGTGGTTTAATCGCCAGAAGTAGTTTAAATGAATTGATGTACGAACGGGAATCTTTCTGATCAAAGAAAAAGGTTTCCACGGTCACCCCAAAGGGTATTAGTTCGTCTTTGGCCTTGCAAATACCTTCCAAAGGGGATTTCCAAAATAGATTTTCGTCATCAGAATCCGGCAATAACACCGCTATGGTATATTTTTTTTTCAGAGCAAGAGATTGTGCAATACGGTTTACCTTAAAGTTGTGTTGCTCCAAAATTCCCCGAATTCTTTTCGCCGTTTTTTCAGAAACCCCTTGTCTGTTGTGTATGACACGGTCCACGGTGCCGGGAGAAACCTCAGCCAACTTCGCAATCTCTTTAATCGTAATCATGCTCCGAAATAAAGCATTAATATACGACCTTCCGTTAAATTTCGTGCTTTTTTGACCCTACAGTTTGTATAATGCAAGCGCAATCCTTACTTTTATCGTGTGCGCACACGAAAATTTTGGTAATCGTACCAGAACCTAGAGGATGGTTGAGGATGCTGACCCAAAATAGGCGTCCCGAGCACCTATGTTTGTCGCATATATCTATGAGGTCTTAGGGATATTGTAATTCATAACGAAAAATCCACAGCGGTGAAGTCAATTTTTGATATTACAAATAAGGTTGCCGTTATTACTGGAGGAACAGGGGTACTCGGAAGTTCCGCTGCCCTGAGCCTCTCGTCTGGAGGTGCAAAATTAATCGTGCTGACCCGCGATAAAGGGAAATGTCGGGAACTTGGGAAAGCAATCAGATCCAAAGGCGGGGAATTATTGGTGCTGGAGGGTGATATTCTCTCCAAGGCTTCTATGGAGGCGATAAGAACCACCGTGCTGGAAAAATATGGCCGGTTAGATATACTCTTAAACGCAGCAGGTGGCAATATGCCCGGTGCTACCATAGGTCCTGACCAGACCATTTTTGATCTGTCCATAGAAGATTTTAACCAAGTAACCGCACTAAACTTGAACGGTACGGTAGTACCTTCCTTGGTTTTTGGCGAAGCTATGGCCGATCAGGGCAGCGGTGCCGTCGTCAATTACTCTTCCATGTCTGTCCCTAGGGTGCTTACACGGGTGGCCGGGTATTCGGCTTCCAAAGCCGCCATGGAAAATTTTACGCGCTGGATGGCCGTTGAAATGGCCACCAAATTCAGTAATGAAATTAGGGTAAACGCTATAGCACCTGGTTTTTTTATCGGAAATCAGAATAGGAAATTGCTCACCAATGCAGATGGGTCGTATACGGAAAGGGGGGAGGCAATCATCAGGAATACGCCCATGGGACGTTTTGGAGAACCTCAAGAGCTTAACGGTGCCCTGCACTTTTTGTGCAGTGAGGCCTCTAAATTTGTAACAGGGGCCGTCATTCCCATTGATGGGGGTTTTAGTGTGTTTAGCGGAGTATAACTATGGAACGGAAGATGAGACAGACATGGCGATGGTATGGGCCAAATGACCCGGTTTCCCTTTCAGATGTTAAGCAAGCCGGAGCTAGCGGTATTGTTACGGCCCTACACCATATTCCCAATGGCGGGGTATGGCCTGTTCAGGAAATCGAGAAGCGCAAGAAAATGATCCAGGCAGAAGGATTATCATGGTCTGTTGTGGAATCGGTACCCGTGCACGAGGCGATAAAGACCCAAACCAAGGGTTTCCAACAGTATATTGAGACCTACAAGCAAAGCATACGGAACCTTGCCCGCTGTGATATAAAGCTTATCTGTTACAATTTTATGCCGGTTTTGGACTGGACACGGACCTCCTTGGATTACGATATGCCCGATGGCTCCAAAGCCCTGGCCTTTGAAAGGGATGCGCTTTTGGCCTTTGACCAGCATATTTTGAAAAGACCGGGAGCGGAAAAGGAATGTTCACCCGAGGAAATTTCCAGGGCGCGGATGTTTTATGAGGCAATGGGCAAGGAGGATGTTGCAAAACTTACCCAAAACATTATTGCCGGGTTGCCCGGAGCTGAACAGGGTTATTCCATAGCACATTTTCGAGCTGCACTTGAAACCTATAAAAATATTTCCAAAACCAAATTGCAGGAACATTTGGTGCATTTCCTCTCCGAGGTGGTCCCGGTGGCCGAAACGGTAGGTGTATTGCTGTGCGCACACCCGGATGACCCGCCCTTTTCGATCTTTGGCCTACCGAGGATTTTGAGCACCGGGGCAGACTATGCCCATATATTCAAAGCGGTACCCTCTTTGCACAATGGTATTACCTTCTGTACAGGTTCTTTGGGCGTCAGGGCAGACAACGACCTGGAGGGTATTTTTGGGCAATTCAGCGATCGAGTCCACTTTCTTCATCTCAGGAATATCAAAAGAGTGGCGCATGGAAATTTCTATGAAGCCAATCATTTGGAAGGTGAAACCGATATGTACAAAATGGTAAAGCTGGTGCTCCAGGAGCAAGAACGTCGGTTTGAAAATGGGAGGGCAGATATCCATATCCCCATGCGGCCAGATCATGGGCATCAGATGATGGACGACCTACAAAAAGAGACCAATCCAGGATATTCATGCATCGGCAGGCTCAGAGGCCTTGCTGAGCTAAGAGGCTTGGAAGAAGGAATACTCAGGGAATGGAAAAACGAAGACTAACCCATAGAATACGCTAATAACCATGGGCAAGATACCATCATTCATAAACGAAAACTTTTTGTTGCACAATAGGTTCGCCGAAGAACTCTATCATGAGTATGCAAAGGGATTACCTATTATAGACTACCATTGTCACCTATCGCCTGCAGCTATTGCCAACAACCGAAATTTTACCAACATCACCGAGGCCTGGATCGCCGGCGACCATTACAAATGGCGTGCCATGCGCACCTTGGGAATCCCTGAAAAATATATCACGGGGAACGCTTCGGATGAAGCGAAGTTCAAAAAATGGGCCGAGGCCATACCCTATACACTTAGAAACCCCCTTTTCCATTGGACCCATCTGGAGTTGGCACGTTATTTTGGGATTCGTGAACTGCTCCATGCCGGTAATGCGGCAGCCATTTATAGAAACACTACAGCACAACTGGCAGCCTCCGAAAATAGCTGTCAAGGCCTGCTCCGTAGGATGGGCGTGGAAGTAGTATGCACCACAGAGGATCCCATTGACGATTTAAAACACCATCAACACTTGGCGTCGAGCGATTTTGAAATCAAGGTAGGGACTTCTTTCAGACCAGACAAGGCCATTCACATAAGTGATGAGGGCTTTAACGATTATATGGAAGATCTGGGAGAAACCGAAGATACGGAAATTGATTCCTATGATGCCCTTTGTGAGGTGTTGGCCAAGCGTATCGCATATTTCAATGCCAATGGATGCAAATTGGCCGATCATGGATTGGAAAACATATCCTTTGAAACCGCCCCACACCACAAGGTTGTTGCTGTTTTCGATAAAAGACGATCAGGAAAAGCATTGAAGAAGAAGGAAATAAGGCAATTCACGAGTGCGATTATGCTTTTTCTCTCGGAAAAATACCACGAATATGGGTGGGTGCAACAATTTCATCTGGGGGCCCTTAGGAACAATAACTCCAGAATGTTACATGCACTAGGTCCCGATACTGGGTGGGATTCCATTGGCGATTTTCAACAGGCGAAGGGCCTGTCCGCTTTTTTAGACGCCCTGGACCGTAACAACAAATTGGCGAAAACGATTCTGTATAACATTAATCCTTCGGATAATGAGGTTTTGGCCAGTATGATCGGGAATTTTAACGATGGATCTGTAAAGGGCAAGGTGCAATTTGGTCCCGGATGGTGGTTTTTGGACCAAAAGGAAGGTATGACCAACCAATTGAATGCCCTGTCCAATATAGGTTTGGTTAGTTGTTTTATTGGCATGCTGACCGATTCCCGTAGTTTTCTGTCCTTTCCCAGACATGAATATTTCAGACGCATACTGTGCAATTTATTGGGTAAGGAAATGGAGATGGGTGAACTGCCGCAGGATATAAATCTAGTAGGAAGTATTGTTAAGGACATATCCTATTACAATGCAAAAAAATATTTCGAATTCGATTGAGGAATATAAATAGGGAAAATGGTGATATCAATGGAAGTTGGATTAGGTTTATCCGAAATTTTAAAACCGGTATGATGGGTAACAAAACGGGATTTCTTTTCTTATACCTGGCCTTAGTTGTCCTTTTGGGCTGCCATAAGGGGCCGGAGGACAAGACCATTCGTTTGGCCCATGGCCTCGATGTGAATCATTCCGTGCATTTGGCCATGGTTAAAATGGGAGAAGACCTGGAAGCGATATCCGATGGAAAACTTAGCATAAAAATTTATCCCAACCAGCAATTGGGCACGGAGCGGGAATGCCTAGAACTTTTACAGATCGGAAGTTTGGATGTGACCAAGGTATCCGGTGCGGTAATGGAAAATTTTTCACCAAGGATGCGGGTTTTCGGACTTCCCTTTCTCTTTCGGGACAGACAGCATGCCTTCAATATATTTGACGGCTCCCTTGGGAGAGAACTTCTGGAGGATTGCAAAAAATTTAGGCTCCGGGGATTGGGATACTACGATTCGGGCAGTCGCAGTTTTTATACAAAGGACAAGCCCATAAATGCACCAGATGACCTAAAGGGACTTAAGATCCGGGTACAGGAAAGTAAAACAGCTATAGACATGGTTCGGCAACTTGGGGGTTCTCCGACACCCATTTCGTGGGGCGAAATATATACCTCCTTGCAGCAGGGTGTAATAGATGGTGCTGAAAACAATCCTCCCAGTTTTTATCTATCCAGGCATTATGAGGTCTGCAAATATTACACTTTGGACGAACATACCATTGTTCCCGATGTACTGGTGGCCGGGACACATTTATGGAACAGGCTCACGGAAAAAGAAAAGGAATGGCTAAATACCGTTGTCAAAAATTCTATTTCCTATCAGCGAAAATTATGGCAAGAATCGGAAAGGGAAGCACTGGAAGAAGTTCAAAAAGCAGGAGTAAAAATAATTCGGCCAGATAAACAATTGTTTATCGAAAAGATAAACACGGTATACGATAATTATAGGCAGGATAAAGAGATAGACGAACTGATAAAGAAAATTCAATCAACCCATTAAGATGATGATCCGCAATAAAATAGACCGTATACTCTCTAGACTTTTAATGGGTATCATGTCATTGATGGTCCTTAATGTGCTATGGCAGGTCTTTAGCAGATATATCCTGGGGGCTCCAAGTTCCTTCACCGACGAACTGTCAAGATACTTGATGATTTGGCTCGGTATTTTGGGGGCGGCCTATGTTTCTGGACAAAACGCCCATGTTGCCATAGATTTTCTTCCCAAGAAACTCAATACAAAAAAACAAAGGAAACTACGTCGTCTGGTCACTGTCATTGTCATGTCATTTGCCTTTTTTGCCCTGGTGATCGGTGGTTTCAGATTGGTGTACCTGACCTTTATTCTGGAACAATATTCACCGGCCCTCAAGCTACCGCTGGCCCTGGTATATCTGGTCATGCCCCTTAGTGGAATGCTTATCATGTACTACAAAATTTCAGATATTTTAACCAAATAACCTTATGGAATATATACCCATCCTGATGTTGATCCTAAGCTTTGTTGGCCTGCTGGCCATCGGAACACCCATTGCATGGAGTATTGCCATATCGGCCTTATTGACCATTTTGGTCAGTATTCCAGCGCTACCGGCGTTTACTACCATTTCGCAGCGAATAGGGGTGGGGTTGGATAGTTTTGCCCTGTTGGCCATACCCTTGTTTATTCTTTCCGGGGAACTGATGAATAAAGGTGGCATTGCCCATAGATTGATCGCCTTTGCAAAAACCTTGGTGGGGTCACTTCCGGGCGGACTAGCCTTGATCAACGTAATTGGTGCTATGCTTATGGGGGCCATTGCGGGATCGGCCCTGGCATCGGCCTCCGCCATGGGTAGTATTCTAGGCCCCCAAATGGAAAAGGAAGGGTACTCCAAAGGATTCGGTGCCGCTATCAACATCACTTCGGCGACCACTGGGCTTATCATACCCCCCAGTAATATATTGATCGTTTATTCCCTGGCCAGCGGAGGCGTGTCCATTGCGGCCTTGTTCCTTGCAGGCTATATTCCGGGAATTTTGACCGGCTTGTTGTTAATGGTGGTGGCCTCTCTTTGGGCAAAAAAGAAGGGATTTAAGCTTGGGAAAAGAAGCTCGCTGAAGGAAGTAATCAAAACCTTTGTGGAGGCTCTGCCCAGTTTGTTCCTATTGATCCTTGTTATTGGCGGAATAGTAGCGGGTATTTTTACGGCTACCGAGGCTTCCGCGATAGCCGTATTGTATACACTGTTGTTAGGTTTCTGGTACAAGGAAATCTCTATGGATAATTTGCCTAGGGTTTTATTGGTTTCATCCTGTACCACAGCTATTGTGATGCTGTTGATCGGCGCATCGATGAGTATGTCTTGGGCCCTGTCCTATGAAAATATTCCACAGGAAATCAGCTCGGTGCTTTTAGGTATTAGTGACAACAGCATTGTGATACTGCTTGTTATAAATCTCCTATTGTTGGTGGTAGGCGTTTTTATGGATATTACCCCAGCGGTCCTTATTTTTACACCGATCTTCTTACCGGTCGTCACAAAACTAGGCATGGACCCTGTGCATTTTGGAATCGTCATGGTCCTGAATTTATGCATCGGTCTTTGCACACCCCCGGTGGGCTCTGTACTCTTCGTTGGGGTAGGTGTCGCCAAGACCTCCATTCAAAATGTAATAAAACCTTTGATGCCGTTATTCCTGGTCATGCTGGCGGCCCTTTTTTTAATCACCTACTTTCCACAGTTATCCCTGTGGTTGCCAAGAATATTTGGCCTGTAACATTAATGGACAAACACAAATGATTTTAAAACCTGAACAAATGAAAAAACGAAAGCGATATACCGCGAGAACAGTGTTGACACTACTTGCATTGGTCACCTTGGCTGGTTGCGACCAAGCTTCCAAAGACAGTGCTCCATGGGTATCCCTATTTGATGGAAAGACCCTGAACGGATGGACCACTAAGGGAGGAGAGGCCAAATATGCAATAACGGACGGAGCCATTGTTGGCACTACCGTGTACCGTACACCCAATACGTTTCTTACCTCCAACGAGCTATACGGCGATTTTATTTTGGAACTTGAATATCTGGTGGACTCTACCATGAATTCGGGAATCCAGGTTAGGAGCAATAGTATTCCCAATTATCACGATGGCCGCGTCCACGGATATCAAATTGAAATAGACCCCTCCCAAAGGGCGTGGAGCGCTGGCATTTATGACGAGGCTAGGAGAGGCTGGTTAAATCCGTTGACCGAAAACAAAGCGGCGCAAGGGGCATTTAAACAAAATGCTTGGAACCACTATCGGATCGAGGCCATTGGGGATACCCTGAAGACATGGATCAATGGGGTGCCCGCGGCCTATCTTATCGATGATGCTACGGCAACCGGTTTTATAGGATTGCAGGTGCATAGTATTAGTGAAGACCAAAAGGAAGGCACCGAGATCAAATGGAGAAAGCTTCGGATACTTACCCAGGACTTGGAAAAATACAGTACTCCCTCCCCTTTGGAGCCCGTGGTTACCAAGAATAGACTTACGCAGCACGAAGCAAAAGATGGATGGGAACTCTTATGGGACGGCAACACTACCCACGGATGGCGAGGTGCCAAATTGGAACACTTTCCGGAGAAGGGATGGGTCATCGAGAATGGGGAGCTGATTGTACTGTCCTCCGGGGGAGGAGAGGCCGAGGCCGGAGGAGACATTGTTACAGAAAAAAAATACGACAACTTTGAAGTGAAACTCGAATTTAAGATTACCGAAGGCGCCAATAGCGGTATTAAGTACTATGTGAACACCGATCTGAACAAAGGGGAAGGCTCGTCCATAGGACTTGAATTCCAAATATTGGATGATGCCCGTCATCCCGATGCCAAAAAAGGTAACCACGAAGGTAGTAGAACCCTCGGTTCCTTGTACGATCTGATCCAGGCCGATACCAATAAGCTTGTGCACCCCATAGGTGATTGGAACACGGCTCATATCATTTCAAAAAACAATCATGTAGAGCATTGGTTGAACGGGGTAAAAGTGCTGGAGTACGAACGTAAAAGCGAAGCCTATAGACAATTGGTCTCGGAAAGTAAGTACGTAAAATGGCCTAAATTTGGAGAGGCAGATAGTGGCAATATTCTACTTCAGGACCATGGGGACAGGGTAGCTTTTAGAAATATTAAAATCAAACAACTTTAAAAAAATGTCATGGGTACAAGAAGGGATTTTATAAAAAAAACCGGTTTGGGGAGCACAGCTTTGGCCTTGGGCGGAACACTGATGCCAAATGCAGGATTTTCGAACATACTCGGGGCCAATGATACCCTGCAGGTAGCTGTAATAGGGGTGCGTAGTAGGGCCAAAGGACTAATTGCCGGTATCAAAAATTACACAAAGGCCCACATCAAATACAATTGTGATGTGGACGATACCATATTGGAAGCACATAATGCTTGGTGCGAGAAGGAAATCGGCTATGTGCCCAAAACGGAAAAGGACTTTAGGAAAATTCTTGACGATAAGGACATAGATGCCGTATTCATAGCTACTCCGGAGCATTGGCATGCACCCATGGCCATAATGGCTTTACAGGCGGGTAAGCATGTTTATGTTGAAAAGCCCTGTAGCCATAACCTCCATGAGAATGAACTTTTGGTCGCCGCTCAGAAAAAATATAATAAAATAGTCCAAATGGGCAACCAACAGCGTTCGGCAGACACTTCCATCAAAGCGATAAAGGAAATACAGGAAGGCATTATTGGTGAAGTATATAAAGGTGAAGCCTATTATTCAAACAATCGGGGATCTATTGGTATTGGGAAGGAAGTGCCGGTACCCACCACCTTGGATTGGGAATTATGGCAGGGCCCGGCTCCACGAAGAGCATATAAGGACAATATTCACCCTTATAACTGGCACTGGTTCCGCAATTGGGGTACCGGTGAAATACACAATAACGGAACCCATGAAATTGATATTTGCCGTTGGGCCTTGGGTGTGGATATCCCGGAGACGGTGACTTCCTTTGGTGGAAAGTACACCTACCAGGACGACTGGGAATTTGCGGACAACCAGCAGGTAACCTATACCTTTGAAGGCAATAAGACCTTAACATGGACCGGTCATAGTAGAGGGGTGATCATGCCCAAACAGCCCGGTAGGGGGGTAACGATCTACGGGAGTAAGGGTATCATCACTTTGAGCCGTAACTCCTATGAGTTTTATGACCTTGGCGGAGAGTTGATCAAGCAGGAATTTGAAAGGGAAAAAAGCGGCACCATTGATACAGTCGGCGGCGGCGGACTTACCACAAATCATATAGCGAACTTTTTTGACGCCATTCGCATAGATACCCCGCTGAACGCCCCTATTTCGGATGCCAGCATTTCCACTATGTTATGCCATTTGGGAAACCTTGCCCAGGATATGGGAGAGACCTTGACCCTTGAGGCCAAGACCAGGAAAATAAACAATGAGGCTAAGATCAAGGATAAATTAAGCAGGGAATATGCCAAAGGATGGGAACCACGCTTATAGGGATTGAAAAATGAACACCCTTTAGCGTGCAGGGCAGATTCGGAATAAACGGCAGTACGTATTTAAATAGTTAAACAAATGAAACGAAGAGAGTTTATAGTCAAAAGTGGTGTGGCCATGGCAGGTGTGTCCACCATGAGTGCCGGCATGCCGTATTTCTCCAAAAATCGGAGCGTCAACATAGGCGTGATCGGAACGGGAGATAGGGGAGGCGGACTTATCCCTATAATCAACGATATCCAAGGGCTAAACGTGGCAGGATGCTGTGATGTACTGCCCTTTAGATTGGAGAACGGATTAAAAAAAGTGGGCAGGAAAACGGCCGCGTACTCCGATTACAGGAAACTGTTGGATAACAAGGACATTGATGCCGTGCTGATCGCTACGCCGTTCAACACCCATTCCCGAATCGCTCTGGACGCCTTGGATGCGGGAAAGCACGTCTATTGCGAAAAAACCCTGGCCAAGGGCTATGATGACATTGAAGCCATCATCAGCAAGACCTCTGGTTCAAAGCAGATCTTTCAGACCGGGCATCAATATCATAGCTCACGCTTGTACTCCCACATCGTGGATTTGATCAACAATGGAAAGGTTGGCAAGATTACGGCCATTGAATGTCAGTGGAACAGAAATGCGGATTGGCGCAGGCCGGTTCCCGGTCCCGAATATGAACGGGCGATCAACTGGCGCATGTACCGGGAGTATTCTGGAGGCCTTTTGGCCGAACTATGCTCTCATCAGTTGGATTTGATCAATTGGGTTCTCGATGCGGTTCCTGTAAAGGTGATGGGCGATGGTGGGGTCGATTATTGGAAAGATGGTAGGGAAACCTACGACAACATACACATGATTTATACCTACCCCAATGGGGTAAGGGCCAAATTTACCTGTTTGACCAGTAATGCCAAGGATGATTATTTGATTACAATATTGGGCGATAAAGGGACCATTACCATAGATTATACCAAGGCGTGGTTTTATCCTGAGAAGATCGGGGATAAAAAGGAACTGGGCGAAGTGGATGGGGTTTCCGGGGCCACCGTCCAATGGGAGCAAAATAAGGGAGTTCCCATTGAGGTTGAGCATTTGGATCCCAGCAAACAGGCCCTGCTTGATTTTAGGAATAGTGTGCTGGATAATAAAACCCCGGAATCCAATGTGTTTTCGGGAGCCAAAGCGGCTATATGTGTACAAATGGGCTTGGACGCGCTCTATACAGGAAAAGTAATTCCATGGAAGCAGGCAGTACTACAATGAACAGGAACCAACACTTCCCGAACTTGGCGTGATCTGAGGACTTTTCACCAGATAAAATAGTCCCGAATTATTTCCCGCTACGGCCCTGTCTTTGTACTTTTGCCCAAAATGAACTTATGAATTCCCGAAAGGCCCAGTTGGCTGCTTTTGACCGTTTGCTGACCATTATGGACGAACTTCGTGCCCAATGTCCCTGGGACAAAAAGCAGACCATGCAATCGCTGCGCCACCTCACCATTGAAGAGACCTACGAACTTGGTGATGCCATTCTGGACAACGACCTGGACGAAGTAAAGAAAGAACTGGGAGATTTGTTGCTCCATATCGTTTTCTATGCCAAAATAGGTTCCGAGACCAATGCCTTTGATATGGCCGATGTGGCCCATGATATCTGTGAAAAATTGATTCATAGGCACCCGCATATCTATGGGGACGTGAAGGTCCAAAACGAAGAAGAGGTAAAACAGAACTGGGAGAACATCAAGCTTAAGGAAGGCAAGAAAAGCGTGCTGGAAGGTGTTCCCAGTAGTTTGCCCGCCTTGGTAAAAGCCAATCGCATTCAGGACAAAGTAGCTGGAGTAGGTTTTGACTGGGAAGAGCCACAACAGGTTTTCGAAAAGGTTCAGGAAGAATTAGCCGAATTGCAGCATGAAGTAAAAGTGGGCAATACCAAAGAAATAGAATCCGAATTTGGCGACGTGCTCTTCTCCATGATCAATTATGCCCGTTTTTTGGATGTTAATCCGGAAAATGCACTGGAACGCACCAATAAAAAATTCATAAAACGCTTTCAATACCTGGAAAACCAGGCCAAAAGCACGGGCAAGTCCCTTAGAGACATGACCCTTGATGAAATGCAGCTTTTTTGGGAAGAGGCCAAGAAATTGTAAAACATCGTTTCATTTCAATGAAAGGACCAGGTTTGTTTTGAGTGTTCCAGTCCGTTTTGTACGCTAAAATTCCGGGAACAAAAAAATCCGGTATCCCGCCTCCGGATCACAAACCTAACTGCTATCTTTGCTGCTTCAAAAGCGACGACCTTGCTGCAACAGTACACCAAAGAATTTAACTATAATCTGCGTCTGGCCTCACCCGTAATTTTGGGTATGCTGGGCCATACCTTTGTGGCCTTTGCGGATAATATCATGGTAGGTCAGTTGGGGACGGCCGAACTTGCCGCGGTATCCCTGGGCAATAGTTTTATTTTTATTGCTATGTCCCTAGGAATTGGTTTTTCTACAGCCATCACACCGCTGGTGGCCGAAGCGGATGGCGCGGGAAACCGCGCGGACGGAAAAAGCGCGCTAAAGCATGGTTTGTTGCTCTGTACCCTCTTGGGACTTACGCTCTTTGGGATTATCCTATTGTGCAAGCCTTTGATGTATCTTATGGAACAACCACCAGAGGTGGTGGAACTGGCCATTCCGTACCTTAACCTCGTGGCGTTTTCCCTGGTGCCCCTAATTATCTTTCAGGCATTTAAACAATTCTCCGAAGGACTGTCCCAGACCCGATACCCCATGTACGCTACCATTATCGCCAATGTGGTGAATATTGTATTGAACTATCTACTTATTTTTGGGTCTTTTGGCTTTCCCAGACTGGGCATCATAGGCGCCGCCATCGGTACCTTGGCCTCCCGGATGATTATGGTATTATACATCTGGTATCTATTGAAAAGTAAAAAGAAGTTCCAGGACTATGTCACGGGCTTTAATTTTAGGAAGATCGAAAAAAAGGTGATGAACAAAATCATCTCCTTAGGATTTCCGTCCGCCTTACAGATGTTCTTTGAAGTGGCCATTTTTACAGCGGCCATATGGCTGAGCGGGGTTTTGGGCAAAAATGCGCAGGCTGCAAACCAGATTGCCCTGAATTTAAGCAGTATGACCTTTATGGTAGGTATGGGACTCAGTGTTGCCGCCATGGTCCGTGTGGGCAATCAAAAAGGATTGCACAATTTTGGTGAATTGCGGCGTATCGCACAGTCTATTTTCTTTCTTACCCTTTTGTTGGAAATTGTTTTTGCGCTGCTTTTTCTGATCGGCCGCGATTGGCTACCTACGATTTATCTGGATGTGGATGACCTTGCTAATAGACAGGACAATACAGAAGTGATACTTTTAGCGGCCCGGCTCATATTTGTGGCGGCCTTTTTTCAGATATCCGATGGGATTCAGGTGGTGGTACTTGGCGCTTTGAGAGGACTACAGGATGTAAAAATCCCTACGTTAATCACCTTTATCGCGTACTGGCTCATAGGATTTCCCATCAGCTATTATTTGGGATTGTTCACGGAACTCGGGAGCACGGGAATATGGATCGGGCTGCTATCGGGCCTTACGGCTTCGGCGATTATGTTGTATATTCGATTTAATTATATGACCAAGAAATTGATTCTTAATACGTAGACCCATATGGAACTTCCAAAGTTTTTGTTAGGTGATAATACCGATTTTCCATCTGCTATCTTCATCGTTCATACCGAGTTTCCGCGTTTCATTATAAATCTGGAAAACGATGAGGTAGAGTGGTTGGAGGATTTTTCTCCGGAAGATGAAAAAGAATTGTCGGTAGAAGCTGAAAATCTCATAGCGGAGGCAACCGCCTTCTATGATCGGGAAGTTAGCCGTTACGAAGATTAGGAATATGTTTGAAGAACTCGTACAGTACGATAAAGATCTATTTCTCTTTCTAAATAACTTGGGGAGTGCCCCTTGGGACGGTTTTTGGCTCTTTGTAACAAGCAAGTGGAGTTCCATTCCCCTCTACGCCCTGCTCCTCGTTTTATGCTATAAAAACTGGGGATGGAGAAGAACCTTGTTGATGTTGTTGACCGTTGCCCTTCTGATTACCTGTACCGATCAATTGGCCAATTTCTTTAAATATGGGGTACAACGCCTGCGTCCTTGCCATGATCCAACCCTTACTGGTTTGATGCGATTGGTAAAGCCTTCTTGCGGGGGCAGCTACGGTTATTTCTCGGCCCATGCGGCCAATTCCTTCGCCATCGCCTTTTTCTTTTCGTACCTATTGGCATCAAAATTTAAATATATAGGAATTTTCTTGATTTTTTGGGCTATTTTCGTATCCTATAGTAGGATTTATCTTGGAGTTCACTTTCCCCTGGATGTGATTTCCGGGATCTTGATAGGGCTGATGCTAAGTTGGTTATTTGCAAAGTTATATATATTTGCACTTCAGAAATTTCATCTATGATATCCGATAAGCGGTATTGGTTTTTACTGTTTCTGATTGTCCTGGTTTTTGTCGCCGGTATGTTTGTGACGCTCTTTGAAAATGATTCCGCACAGTTTGCCGTTATGGCCATGCGGATGCTCCAAGAGAACGATTTTGTGAATTTGTTCAAGGGTCCTGAAGAATATTTGGATAAGCCCCACATGCATTATTGGTTGGCGGCACTGTCCTTCAAGATTTTCGGTCTTTACGATTGGGCCTATCGCATCCCTGCCATCTTGGCCACCCTTTTAGGGGCCTACAGTTGCTTCGGACTGGGAAAGCTATTGTACCATAGGGATATTGGCAGACTGTCCGCACTTATTTTCCTCACGGCACAGACTATTGTTCTGGGGAATATCGATGTGCGCACCGATGCCGTACTTACCGGTTTTACCATTTTTGCCATTTGGCAACTGGCTGCCTATATTAACAAGAAATCCTTGGGACATCTGTTATTGGGGGCCTTGGGAGCGGGCATCGCCTTTTCCACGAAAGGGCAGATTGCACTATTGGTCATTGGCCTTCCCATAGCCTGCCACCTGGCCTATACCAGGCGTTGGAAGAGCTTGTTCAGTTGGAAAATACTTTTGGCGTTGATGATCTTTGGCCTTGCCATTGCACCTATGTTATATGCCTATTACCTGCAGTTTGATCTGCATCCGGAAAAGATAATTCGGGGCAGGGGCGATCGCAGTGGGATATTCTTCATTTTCTGGGAACAGAGTTTTGAACGTCTCAGCGGGCAGGGCGTAGGCAAGAACAGCAGCGATTACTTCTTCTTTTTCCATACGTTTCTTTGGGTCTTCCTGCCTTGGACGGTTATTGGTCTTACCGCCTATTGGTCGCGGGTAAAGACCTTTTTTAGGTTGCGGTTCTCCTATAATCCCAAATACGAGTTTTTGACCTTGGGAGGTATTACCTTGATTTTCATTTTGATCAGCTTTGCGCAGTTTAAACTGCCGCATTACCTGAACATCATTATACCTTTGTTTTCGGTACTAACTGCCTCTTATCTCTATAGCCTGTACCAATACACAAAAAAGAGGGCCGTAAAGGTCATCCTTGGCGTGCAATACTTTATTCTTAGCCTGGTGTTTATTGCTTCGGTACTGATCTGTTATTTTGCCTTTAAGTTCCAAAGCCCTGTGGGCCACGTACTGCTCGGCATCCTATTTCTGATCATCATCTATTTTTGTTTAAAAAGGGAGGCCTACCATTTGCGGATCATTACGCTTTCTGTTTATAGTTCACTCTTGCTAAATGCGGTTCTGAACACCCATTTTTATCCGTCCCTACTGGAATATCAGGCAGGCTCCTCAATGGCCAAGGTGGTGGCTAGGAACAATATCCCGGTGGACAATATTTGCAAACTCTCCAGGCAGCATACCTGGGCACTGGATTTCTACAACAAGCGGCCCGTGATGATCTCATCCATTTCCCAAATCAAGTATAAAAAGGACATATGGGTCTATGTGAGCGATTCCGAACTGGACCAACTTCGTAATTTTGGCTTTGATTGGGACAAACAGTATACCGTAGACCAATTTAGGACTACCCGTTTGTCATTGAAGTTTTTGGACCCCACAACCCGGAAGAAAGTCCTCAATAAAATGCATTTGGTGCATATTTATTGAGTTTCCACAGTGTTCAGCACTACTTTTTTGAAATGATAGAATATACCGGTCAGGGATACCAGTGCAGTTATCAAAAAAAAGACCATACTGATGCCAATCGAGATGTTTTGATCAAGGCCCAACCACAGGGCGCCATAAAAGAAGGTGAGCTCCCTACTACCGATACCGCCCAAGGTGATGGGCAAGACTGAAACAATGGAGGAAATTAAAAAAACGAACAGATATACCGGGATATGGTTTTCTATGTGTAGTGCTTTGAGAATAAAAAATACGCAGACCAACTGTGCCAATTGAACCAGGGCCGAATATCCAAATGACCTCCAGAAGATCCCTAGCACATAAGCAAAGAACTTTTTGTTGAGCAGCCAAAAAACCAAGATGCCCAATACAATTCCCGAGCCAAAGAGTAGGTTAAGTGGTTTTAGCATGTCATGATCGATCAACAAGGCCAAAAGGCACGCATAGATGAATAACAACAGAAGTCCGCTAAGCCTGTCCAGCACCAATATGGATACCACCTTTTTGGTATCTACGGCAAATTTTTTTTTGATCAGATACCCCTTGTACGCGTCCCCTCCGATACCACCTGGCAGAAACAAGTTGTAGAACATGCCCAACAAGTACAGCTGCAGGTTACTTTTATGGGCAAGAAAAACCCGCAATTGGTGCAGGTAGAGGTTAAGGCGAAATGCCGCTATGGCCTTGGATAATACAAAAAATACAAGGGCTACGACAAGGTACAGTGGTCGGGTGGCCTTGAGCGTTTCCCAGACGTCCTTAAATGCGATCTTGGTAAAGATAAAATAAAGCAGTACCGCACTAAAGAGAATTTTTAGGACGGTTATGAGCTTTTTACGCTGGGCCACCTACAAATACATTTTTAATTCGATACGGTCTTTTCTTTTGGGATTCGTAGTAAGTGCGAATCAACAGTTCCATTACAATGCCAATAGTGAACAACTGTATTCCGGCAAGAATGAACATCATACCGAACATAAGCAGGGGCCGTGTACCAATGTCCTCACCCATGGTAAACTTAATGATAAGCAAGTAGATATTGATGAAGATACCCAAAATAATCAGCAGAAACCCAAAGATTCCAAAAAGGTGAATAGGTCGTTGAAAATACTTTCGTATGAATAACAGGAGCATCATATCGGCCACTACCTTAAATACCCGTTCCAGGCCGTATTTGGAAACCCCCGCGTGTCGGGCATGATGCTTTACGGGCACTTGTTTGATCTGCGCCCCTTCCAGATGCGCCAACAAGGTGATAAAACGGTGCATTTCCCCGTAAAGATTCAGTTCTTTGGCAATATCCTTGGTGAATACCTTTAAAGCACAGCCGTTGTCCTTTATATCCAGTTTGGTCACCCGTCTTACCATAAAGTTGGCAATTTTCGAAGGTATTTTTTTTACAAGCGAATCCTTTCGTTTCTGGCGAATCCCGGTAACCACATCATATTCCTCGGTGACGGCGTAGCTCAACATTTCTGGAATATCACTGGGATCATTCTGTAGATCCCCGTCCATGGTTATGATAAAATCGCCTTCGGCATAGTCAAGGCCGGCTGCCAAAGCAAGGCTTTGTCCATAGTTTTTTTTGAGTTCAATCAAATGTACCTTGGCATCGTCCATGTCCCGGACTACTTTTCGGGTACCGTCTTTCGAAAAATCGTCCACATAAATAATCTGGTAGTTGTATCCCGCCAAACTCTCGTGTATTTTTTGGGTGAGCAAGGCAACATTTTCCTCCTCATTGTATAGGGGAACCACGATGGACAATAGGGACGATGTAACAGGATTCATGTGCTGGACGTGTTTAGGCGACAAATTTAGGTTTTTTATTTAAGTTCCCTTTCGTATTGCTGAAGAAGCTTTTCTGCTGCTTTAAAGGGCGATATCCTGTTCTCAATAACCTCCACCAAGAGTAAGTCCAGCACACTTCTTATTTTTTTGTTTTGGTAAAAGTGCTGTTTAAGACTGCTATCCAAGGTCTGCATAAACCAATATTTGTTCTGTTCCTGCCGTTTTGCCCTAAAATGGCCTTTTTCTTTGGTTTCCAGCCCGTACTCCTGAATCATATCCCATATCTCAGGAATGCCTTTGTTGTTCAGGGCCGAACAACTGAGCACCTTAGGCACCCATCCGTTCTCTTTGGGGGGGTACAGATGCAAGGCCCTGGTAAACTCTGATTTGGCAAAATTGGCACGTTTTAAATTATCGCCGTCAGCTTTGTTGATAACCAGGGCATCTGCCATTTCCATAATGCCCCTTTTGATACCTTGGAGCTCGTCTCCCGCTCCTGGAAGTTTTAAGAGCAGAAAGAAATCGACCATACTGTGCACCGCGGTCTCACTTTGGCCCACACCCACGGTTTCCACCAAAACAACATTGTAGCCGGCCGCCTCGCAGAGCACAATGGTCTCTCGTGTTTTGCGTGCAACACCCCCCAAAGAAGTTCCCGAGGGGGAAGGGCGTATAAAAGCATGGGGATCCTTTACCAATTCCTCCATACGGGTCTTATCGCCCAGGATGCTACCCTTGCTTATTGAACTGGTAGGATCAACAGCCAATACGGCCACTTTTTTACCCAAAGCGGTCAATGTTTTTCCAAAGCTTTCGATAAAAGTACTTTTGCCCACACCGGGTACCCCCGTTATCCCGATTCGCATGGCATCACTCTTTTTGGACAGGCACTGCTCCACCAACTCATTGGCCTTTTGCTGGTGCCGCTTATCGGTGCTTTCCACTAAAGTTATGGCCCTAGCCAGGGCAGTGGGGTCACCGTTAAAAATACCATCGACCAAGGTACTTACCGAAGGTGCCCTTTTCCGAAAGGACTGAATTTTGGAAATACGTTCCGAACGTGTATTTTTCGTATTGCCCAAGGCTATTGGTTGATCGGGATGCTTACTTTAGTGGTGTCCCAGGAGAAAATTAGTTTTAACTGTCCCGAATCCTCAAAATCAATGATAAAATGCTCTTGGGGCTGCGATAGCGTTTCCACAGGCACCTGTACCTGTACCACATCGTATTCAGGGTTTCTAGTGGTTTCCCTTCCACCACTGCTCACCGTAACGCCCCAATCTGGGATATCGCTGTTGAACATCACCTCCCAATGTTGTTTGCCGGGTTTCGCCCACACGGAGTAGGTACCTGCGGACAGTTTTTTATCAATAATGAGAATATCGGTACCCGTAGTCAGGGTAGTAGGTTCATTGGCCCCGGTTCTCCAAACTAGGTCATAAGGAACCAATTCCCCAAAAATAACCCTTCCTTTTTTAGAGGGGCTGCTATAGTTTACCGATAGATCCAGCCCCTTTTGCGTGTAGGTCTTTGTGGTCTCCGGACTGTGTTTTTTGGTCTGTTTTCTCATGTAGGGGCCTACAACGAAGAAAAACAATAGGGCCAGAGCCCCTAGTACTATTAAAAACCATTTCAAAAATTTCATAGTGTCGCTTATTTAATTAGTATCTCCCTAATTTACAAAACCAAATTCAAACACGGTATGATTGTAATAGGTTTCTCCAGGATTCAAAATGCTCGATGGAAAAAGGGGTTGGTTAGGTGCGTCCGGATAGTTTTGTGCCTCGAAACAAATGGCGGCAAAATGGGGTGGCGTATATACGACCATGGCCGGCTGATTGGTGGTCACCTTCATGAGGATGCCCGATAGGGTAGAGTAGATCCGGGCGACCTCCCTGCCCAGATCCCTGATAATAAAAGGCATGTCCAAACATCCTTGCGTTATGTTTTTTTCCGACATAAAATCATAGTCGGAATGTGCAACAGGGAGACGTTGGCCCGTGGGAATCATGTTGTCCTGGATTTCCAGACGATGGGAAAGGTTTAGGCGCAACCGGTGATGGCCCAATTGGTCCGAAGTATCCAAATGAAAATAGGAGTGGTTGGTTAAATTTACCACGGTGGGTTCATCCGTCTGGGCCACATGGATGATATGTAGTGCCGGCCCCACCAGTTTGTAGGTGACCGTTGCGTTGAGGTTCCCCGGATACCCTTCTTCCAAGTGCGGACTCTTGTAGCCCAATTTTACATATGGATCCGGACCGTGATGCTCCTCAAGGACCTTCCAGTACTTTTTTCCAAAACCTTCCTTGCCACCGTGCAGGTGAACCCCTTGTTCCGTATAGAGGGAATAGGTTTTGTTGTTGAGTACAAATCCCTGATTGGATATCCTACCGGCATAGCGCCCAACGCAAGCACCTAAAAATACGTCATCTTCCAAATACGCCATGGGATCTTCCAAACCTACCACCACATTGGTGGGTGTGCCCTTTTTGTCCTTAACCAGTATTTTTTGGATAATAGCCCCATAATCAAGTACCTCCAGGCGTATATCGTCATTTTTAATCGTAATTTGGTTCAAGAGGCGAATTTAAGTTGTGCGTAAAATTACTATTTTCTGCAACATCCATATATTCCTATCGTCCTTTTAATAACAACTGTAACACAACTGGAAACTGACCATGTTTCAAATTGATCTGGTAGCGCAATGCAAAAAGAACGATCGCAGGGCCCAACTAAAGCTGTATAAGCAATATTGCGAGGGGATGTTCTGTGTTGCCATGCGTTTTTTGAACAATGCCGATGATGCGGAGGACGTCCTGCAGGAATCCTTTATCAAGGCGTTTCAAAAAATTGATCAATTTAAGGGCGAGGTCACCTTTGGATCGTGGTTAAAAAGGATCGTTATCAACAAGAGCATCGATTTTTTAAAATCGAAAAAGCAACAGCTGGTATCGTTGGATGAAGGGTATATGCATATTGAGGAAGACGAGGACTGGACGGTAGAGGACGGGATTGGGGTCAAACAGGTAAAACAAGCCATAACGGAGTTGCCAGAAAATTACAGGTATGTGGTACAATTGTTTCTGGTGGAGGGGTATGATCATAATGAAATATCCCAAATCCTCAACCTATCGGGTACTGCGTGCAGAACCAGGTTGTTAAGAGGCAAGGGACGTTTAAGGGAACTTTTAAAAAACAAAAAGTATGTCACAGGATCTTAGGGACATGTTCCGAAAGGACAAAAAGGAAGAGGTTTTTCCCATGAAGGAAGGACATGAAAAGCGGTTTTTGGATCGTTTGGAGGAAGAACTACCACAAGCGCGTAAGGCGCGGTATCTAACGCTTAAGATTGCAGCCTCGGTACTGCTGTTGGTCAGCCTCGGATTTTTCACCTATAATCGATACGCAGCTGGAGACACGATTAAGACCAAAATAGTAGATCGCGACAAGGGTGTGGTGGAGGAAAAAGGTATTTCCCTGGGCGATCTTTCGCCAGACCTGAAGAAGGTGGAAAATTACTATGTGGCCAACATTAATCTGGAGCTTTCGCAATTAGAGGTTTCCCAGAACAACAAAGGTCTGGTAGACAGTTTTATGGAACGCCTGGCAGAGCTTAATGCCGAATATCAAAAGTTGAATACAGAATTGAATGAAATAGGGCCCAACGACCAGACCATTACGGCATTGGTCAAAAATCTACAGTTACGGTTACAGTTGTTACAACGATTAAGAGATAAGTTAAACGAATTAAAATCATCAAAAAATGAACAAGTTGTCACAAATACCATTTAAAATTATTGCCCTGCTGTTTTCCCTGGGTTTATTAGGGGCGTACGGACAGCAGAAAAAAACGTACAAAGAGACGTTTAACGTGGGCAAGGATGCCGTTTTGGACATCAATACAAGTCATGCGGACATTGAGTTCGAGACCTGGGATAAAGATCAAGTCCAGATCGAAGCGATTATTGAGCTGGAGGGAGCTTCCAAAGAGGAGGCGGCAGCTTATTTTGAAAAGAACGGGATCGAAATAATGGGGAATAGCAAGGAAATTGAAGTCCGTACCCGAAGGCAGAGTTCCTGGCAGTTTGCCCATGGGGATTTTGACAATCTTCACTTTGAAATTCCTGAAATCCCTGATTTGGAACCCTTGTTCTTGGACCTTCGAATTCCGGATATACAAGTCATCCCCGATATTCCTCCCATACTACCACTTCCCATGCAAAGCTTTGATTACAGTAGGTATCAAAAAGAAGGCGAAAAATACCTGAAAGAGTGGAAGAAGGAATTTGATGAAAACTTTGACGAAGAATACAAACAACGATTTGAAGAATGGAGCGAGCGGGTGCAGGCCAGAGCTGAGGAACGTGCGGAACGTTTGGAACGAAGGGAAGAGGAACGCCGAGAACGCTTAAAAGAGCGAGAGGAAGAGTTGAAAGAACGGAAGGCCCAAATGGAGGAGCGCAAGAAACTGATTCAGGAACGAAAAGAAGAACTGGAAGAACGGAAAAAATCCCTCGACAAACGCTCCGTCATCATCTCTAGGGACGGGGATACGCCCAACGTATTCTATTGGTCGTCGGATGGGGAAAACAAAAACTACAAGGTAAAAAAGACCATTAAGATAAAAATGCCCAAGTCGGTGAAACTAAAAATGAACGTTCGCCATGGGGAGGTAAAATTGGCCGAAAACGCTAGGAACATCAAAGCAAGCTTGTCTTATGCAAGCTTGCTGGCCAGCACTATTGATGGAGAGCAGACCATTATAAATGCATCCTATTCACCGGTATCGGTACAACGATGGAACTACGGACAACTTAAAACGGACTATTCGGATAGGGTTAATCTGAAGGAGGTGCGGAATTTACGCCTAAGTTCGATCTCTTCGGATGTTACCATTGATCGTTTGCTGAAAAGCGCCTATGTGAGAAATAATTTAGGGGCGCTCAAAATAAATTCGGTGTCGGAAAACTTTACGGATATGGATATTACGGTGCAGAACGGGGAGCTTATTTGTGTGCTTCCCGAAACACCCTTTGCAATTTATGTACGCGGCACCTCCTCAGAGTTCATAGGACCTACAAGTCTTATTCTGGACACCAGCGAGGACCGTAATACCGTTTTGCGAAAGGGATATCACATCAATAAGAACACAGGTAGGTCTATCGTGATTAACTCCAAATACAGCGACGTTGTCCTAGAACGCTGATCAGTTGTCCTGTAACACCAAAGTCCCAAAGATATCCGCATTGATCCACCCTTGGTTTTTATCCTCTCCTGGTACAAAAACAGAACCGATAAAATTTTCCCTTTCCAAACTGCCATCATTGTCACAATAAGCTAGGGCAAAGCCCACCTTTTTATTGTTGATCAAAGTCTTTGCACTGTTTTTTGCACCATCCAAATATGTATCAGGATACAGTTTTATGGCAATTTCCCAAACGGTCGTACCGTCCTCGGTGATTTTCTCGGAGGTCACATGCTCGTTGTACAACCGAGCTTCCTTGTCGGGTGCCAAATCCACCACATTGCCGTCCAGGGCTATGTGATAGGCAAAAGCATTGTGACTAAATTGATGAAGCCCCCCGGAATTGTCCTCGTCAACGAAAACTTCCAGACAATCATCGTCCCACCACAGTTTTAGCGGGTCCTTGTATTGATCGTAGAGCACATCATCGGTAACTTCCACCAGTAGGTAAAGGGCGTCCTTGTCCCAACTGAGTTTGTACCTACCGTTAAAGTCTTCGTGGGAGTAGGCATTGCCTAGCCAATTCTGGTCCAGCGGATGCCATTGGGCCATATTCCAGCAGTTATCGGTAGCTCTTCCATCCACTACCGGACTTTTTACCGCCTTTTTTACTTCAATGATCTGGTGGTCTTTCTTTTTGGGGCTATTGCAGGCTAAAAAGAAAAATATCAGGGGTATATATATATTTTTCATAAGCCTAAAATAATAAATTTAGGTCTTATACTACCCTTTAGTGTGCATCTTCCTTCAAATATTCCGGAAAATTTTTCTTGAAACGGTTCAATCTTGGTATGGAGACGTTTCTTATGTACGAATTATAGGGATTTTTGCGCTCGTAGTCCTGATGGTAGGCCTCCGCTTCATAAAACGCTGTAAAGGCTGCCACTTCCGTAACAATAGGACGCCCGTATACCTTGCTTTCCTCTAAGGTTTTTTTATAGTCTTCTATAATCTTCCTTTCCCCATCATTCTTGTAAAATGCAATGGAACGGTATTGTGTGCCCCGGTCTGGCCCTTGCCTGTTAAGGCTCGTGGGGTCGTGAGATCCAAAAAACACCTGGACCAAGGCGGTAAAGGAAATTTCCTTTGGATCGTAGTAAACAACGACGGCTTCGGCGTGGCTGGTGAGCCCCCTGGCTACTTTTTCATAAGTAGGGTCTTTTTCTGTTCCTCCGGCATAGCCCGAAACAACTTCCTTGACTCCCTTTACACTTTCAAAAATCGCTTCAACACACCAGAAACAACCACTTGCAAAGTATGCCGTTTCATAGGCCTCCAGGTCTTGGGGAGCCATTTTAATGGGTTCGGCCGCTACCTTTTCCTCGGCCACGACGGTATCCACCTTTTTATTTTTGGACTGGCAGTTGGTAGAGATTAATGCCACCAAGGTCAATAGGGTCACTTTTAAGACGTTCATCTGTATCTATATTATTTGTTTTATTTGGTATTTGGAACGGTTAGGTGCCCAGTATTACCACTGAACGCCAAATACGGAATATGAACTGTTCACTGATAATTTTGAGTTAAGGACCAAGGATTCTAAATCTTAACTTTGGATTTTCCTTGCCCTTTCCGTCCTTCCTCTTTTCATCTTCTCTTTAGTACATTCAAGATACGAATACTTACAGTGCCAAGGTTAAAAAGTGTTAACAAATTAGGGAATACATCGAAGTGCTTTTTTACCCCTGTAATTCTGCTGTATCTTTGCCCTATGGAGCCCCTCTTACTTTTTTTTAAGAACTTTTCGGTTAAACCTATAGCCATTTTGGACGAGACCATTCCGATCCAAGAATACGTTCCCATTGATCTTTCCATAGATAATAACGCTTTGCTCTCCTTTGATATTACCAATCCCAATGCCTGTCAGCAATATATAGATGACGTTTTGAATGAAGGCCAGGGGTCTGTGGCCTATGGAGGGTATTTGGAGCGCAGGAACCTCTATAACGGCAGGGCCGGTTTCTCGGGTCTCGTGGATGGGCAACGGAACATTCATTTGGGTATGGATTTTTGGAGCAAGGCCGGGACAGCGGTACGCGTGCCCATATCGGGCAAGGTGCATAGCTTTAGGAACAACCACAGTGCCGGCGATTACGGCCCTACCATCATTCTGGTGCATGAAGTGGAGGGAATCAGATTCCACACCCTTTACGGGCATCTTTCCCTGGCTTCGTTGGAACCGCTCTATGTGGGCAGGAAATTTTATCAGGGCGATACCCTTGGAACCTTGGGTACTACCGAGATCAATGTGAACTACGCGCCCCATCTTCATTTTCAGATCATTCGCAATTTAGGGGAATACAAGGGAGACTATCCTGGGGTATGTACTACAAAGGACAAGGAATACTACGCAAAAAACTGTCCGAATCCCAATTTATTGCTGAAAGTATAGTTCTATTTCATCGTTTAAAAACATATTCTTTCGGTAAGCGGTTTTCACCCTTCGAAACGTTTATCGGAGATTTTTTGCACTTCATCCAAGTTTTTGTCAGATACCGAAAAATAAGGGGTTTTGAGCGATTCATGACCGGGGTTAACGCCCATAGGGCGTTAAATTTATATAACAAAACCCCAAGTCATGAAAGCTGTTTTAACTTTAATTTTTGTTCTTTTTATCGGAGTAGCTGCCCAGGCCCAAGATGCCAAGGTAGATGTTAAGGTTGACGTTATTGAAATGACAATCGTTACCGATAGCCAAGAGGAGATTAACTTGGAAACAAAAACTGAAGTGGCTCGTTTGTACAGAAGGGCCAATGCTACGGTAAAGAAAGCTTTGTCCTTTACCACAAAAAGAAACAGGGCCAAATTGGCTTAATCCCAGGGATTACTCTTGCACAACTTCCCCAAGCACTTTCCATACATTTCTGGCCACTAGAATATGCCCTTCGGCCGTAGGATGTATACCGTCTTCCAAGTTCAGTTCAGGAATACCGGCTACACCATCCAAAAGAAAGGGGATAAGTGGAACATCGTTCTTCTCTGAGAGTTCTGGGAATATCCTCCGGAATTCGGTCGTATACGCCTGTCCCATATTGGGAGGAATCTGCATCCCTACCAGTACAATCTTTATTTCCGGACTTTTCTCCCGTACTGCATCTATGATTGCCTGTAAATTGGTACGGGTTTCCGTAAGGGGAATACCGCGAAGGCCATCATTGGCTCCCAATTCCAGTACAAAAACATCTGCTTTTTGGCCCAATACCCAATCTAACCGATTTCTGCCACTGGCGGTAGTTTCCCCACTTAGCCCGGAGTTTACCACGGTATAGGGCAATTGCAGGGAATCTAATGTCGACTGGATTACTGCGGGAAAGGCTTCCTCCGGGTCTAAACCATACCCTGCGGTAAGGCTGTCTCCAAAGAAAAGGATGACCTTATCACCCGTTTTGACGGTTGGTTCTTCGCTAAATTTCTCGGTGGATTCCTCCGCTGCTTTTTTTGTAGCACTGTCCCCGCAGGAAAATAGGAGCAAAAACACTAAAAAATAACGAAACTTTAAGAAGGTGCGCATGGTATTAGGGTCTAAAAATCAAAATCATTTGTTTATTTTGCTTCTTTCGAAAGAAGAAGTCACAACACAGTTGCTATGCCAAAGATATTAAACGTACACCATCTAGAGAAAACTTATACCAGCGGTTCCAAAAAATTGACCGTGCTAGACGATATTTCCTTTGCGATAGAAGCTGGGGATACTTTTTCCATCGTAGGACCTTCGGGCAGTGGAAAGACTACACTCTTGGGTCTTTGCGCGGGTCTGGACCAACCCGATTCGGGCTATGTAGAACTCTGCGGGACACGCCTTGATACCCTGAACGAAGATCAACGCGCCCAGTTGCGGAACAGGGAAGTGGGTTTTATTTTTCAAAACTTCCAGTTATTGCCCACCCTTACCGCCTTGGAGAATGTAAGTGTACCCTTGGAACTGCAGGGCGCCAAAAACGCGAATGCGAACAGCAAGGACCTCCTCGACAAGGTTGGACTCACTGATCGCATGCATCATTACCCCTCGCAACTTTCTGGCGGGGAGCAGCAGCGAGTGGCTTTGGCCAGGGCCTTTTCGAATACCCCGTCCATTCTCTTTGCCGATGAGCCTACGGGCAACCTGGACGAAGAAACCGGGGAAAAAGTGGTACAGCTGTTGTTCGACCTAAATCAGGAAGCGGGTACTACCTTGGTCATCGTTTCCCATGACTTGGAGCTGGCACGCCGAACACAGCACATTCTGCGTTTAAAGGGTGGAAAAATTATGGCAAACGAAAGTACTCTGGTAAGGTGAGCAAACCCAATACATCAGCGAAGGCGGGAATTCAATGGCTGTTTAAAATGGCCTGGCGCGACGGCAGGGCCAGTATAGGGCGCTTGCTACTTTTTATGGCTTCGATTATTTTGGGCATTGCGGCGGTTGTGTCTATCCAGTCCTTTAGCAAAAACTTAAAAGACAATATTACCTTACAGTCCAAAGCGCTTATGGGCGCGGATTTTATCATCGATAGCCGTCATTTGCCCAATGAGAAAGTGCAGGGCATCATAGATTCCTTGGGCGGTGCCCAGGCAATGGAAGTGAATTTTTCCTCTATGGCGGCCTTTCCCAAAAATGGGGGAAGCAAGCTGGTACGCGTACGTGGCATAAAGGGGGCTTATCCGCTTTACGGGGAACTGGATACCCAACCCACTTCCGCAGCAAATACCTACCAACAAGAAGGCGGGGCGCTGGTGGATGCCACCGTGATGTTGCAATACGAATTGAAGGTGGGCGACCGGATTAAGGTGGGGGAGATAAGTCTCCCCATCACTGGTTCCCTCTTATCCGTACCTGGGAGTACGGCCCTAGGAAGCTCTGTAGCGCCCCAGGTATTGATTCCTTATCGCTTTATTGCGGATACCGGACTTTTACAGGTGGGAAGTCGATTGGAATACCAGTATTTTTTTGAGGCCGATCCCGAACTGGACCTGGTAGCGATGAACAAGGTCCTGGATCCCATTCTAGATGCCGAAAATGCGGATATGGACATCCATACGGTAGACAGTCAGCGCATGGGCCGTAGTTACAGCAATGTGGGTAAGTTTCTCAATTTGGTCGCTTTTGTGGCCCTACTTTTAGGCTGTGTGGGCATAGCCAGTTCCGTGCATATCTATATCAAGGAAAAATTACGAGCTGTAGCCGTGCTGAAATGCATGGGTGCCACCCGTAGACAAACCTTTCTCATCTATCTTATACAGATTGCTGGAATGGGACTTTTGGGCGGCATCTTAGGTACCCTTGTGGGGATTGGGCTGCAACTTTCGTTTCCTAGCCTGTTGGCACAGTTTCTCCCTTTTCAGGTTGAGGTGGCCCTTGCACCACAACCCATTGCTATGGGCCTCTTGTTAGGTATATTCATGTCGGTTTTGTTTGCCCTTTTACCCTTAATGGGTACTTGGTATGTCTCACCTTTGGAAGTATTGCGTATTCAGGAAGGACAGCCGGCAAAATCAAAAAGGGCAAGTACGCTCATTTTGTTGGGAATTTTACTTTTTATCTTTCTGTTTTCCTTCTGGTTGTTGCAGGATTTGGACTATGCACTTGGTTTTGTCCTAAGTATCCTGGTCACCTTTTCCGTATTGGCCGGTGTGGCCATACTTTTTATGCGGGGCATTAAAAAATTCTTTCCTTCTTCCTGGAGCTTTATCGCACGCCAGAGCCTGTTGAACTTGTTTAGGCCCAACAACCAAACCATGGTCTTGTTACTGGCCATTGGGGTAGGGGCATTCCTGATCAGCACATTGTATTTTACCAAGGATATCCTGTTGGCAAAGGCCACGTTGGAAGACCAGACCAATAGCCCCAATATTATTTTGCTCGATGTACAGACCGAACAAAAGGAAGCGGTTGCCAACACTATTATTCCCAAAGGCTTGCCCTTGATCGATAAGATCCCGATCATTACCATGCGGATGCACAGCATTAAGGGAAGACCTGTAAACGATTTGCGACTGGATACAACCAGTACGATGAACAAATGGGTCTTGAATCACGAGTTCAGGGTTACCTATCGGGATTCCCTGATTGCTTCCGAGACCCTTACCGATGGGGAATGGGTATCCAAAAACTCGGGCGAAGGCCCCATAACCATTTCCATGGCCGATAATATTGCACGGGATGCACAGGTAGCCGTAGGCGATACCATTACGTTTAATGTGCAGGGGGTTTTAATGGAAACCGTGATCGGCAGTATCCGAGCCGTGGATTGGGCCCGGATGCAGTTGAATTTTTCTGTTGTCTTTCCTACTGGGGTCTTGGAAGATGCCCCCCAGTTTCATGTATTGACGACCAAAGCTCCGGATGAGGCCAGTTCGGCGGCCCTGCAACGAGAATTGGTACGAAAGTTTCCAAATGTCTCCATTTTGGACTTGCGTCAGATTCTAAACCTTATTGAGGATATCTTGAACAAGATCAGTTGGGTGATTAATTTCATGGCCTTTTTTAGTATCCTTACCGGTATTATTGTATTAATTGGATCGGTGCGTACCAGCAAGTACCAGCGAATCAAGGAAAGTGTACTGCTGCGTACCCTGGGAGCCAAAAGTCGACAGATTTTACAGATAACGGCCCTGGAATATACTTATTTGGGGGTTTTGGGCAGTGGTATCGGTATTTTGTTGTCGCTGTTCAGCAGCCAGTTGTTGGCACAATTTGTCTTTGAGGCACCCTTTGTGCCCTCCTGGGTCCCCTTTGCGTTCCTTTTGCCCGGAATTACGGTTTTAGTGCTGCTCATCGGCCTTAGCAATAGCCGGAGCGTATTAACAAGTCCACCACTGGAGGTCCTTCGAAAGGAGGGGGTTTAGCAGGTCCGATAGATTGGGCAAAGAGCCTTATATTTCATCCAAAATTGTTATTTGTCACTGTTGGAAGCGGGTATCCACTGTGCACTAAGATCGGGATCATCCATGTCCTTATCCAAAGGAAACATGGGCCTTTTGATCCGTTGGTAGTCCAATCGTTCCAGGTCCTGATCAACGCCGCCCGGGGTCAGTGCCATAATCCAGTCGGCCCTCATGTCATAGAGTTCAGGGACCAAATACCCAATTTTTACCACAAGGATGTCCGCTTCCCTGGGATTGAGCCCCAAACGGGTAAAATCGGCTTCCTTATGGTAGGGCTTACGCTTTTTGGTAACAATCACATGGGCACTGCCCACTTTGACCACGACTTCCGTTTCCGCATGTTGGTCTCCGTGTACAATGGCTTCTACAGTACCCGATAGGGTAATGGGAGGGGCAAAACGATCGTCAATGGCCGCTCCGGCCTGGGCTTCAATCTTTCCACCAATGCCCACTTCCATGGCCTTAGCTACAAATTCGGGTCCCGGTAGGGAAGCATAGATCAGGGAGGGGCCATTTTCAGTTTGAAATTCGGGCCGTGCCAGGATCTGAGTTATGGTCCAGGTAACGTCTCCCGCACCACCGGCAGTGGGATTGTCCCCCATATCGCTTATGATAAAGGGGTGTTTTTCACTGGCAAGTGCCATTTTTAGGCTTTCTTCGAGGGTGGCAGTGGGAGCTACAAATTCAAAATCCGAGCGCGCATCCCAAAAATTTTGGGCCAAATGCTCGGCTGCGCTTGCAACTTTTTCCTTATCGTCCCCGGTAACCATGACCACAGCATGATTCCTTGGTTCATCTGCCCAGGCATAACCGATCCATATGGCGGCATCGATAACCCCTTCTTCCTGCGTAGCGGGTCCTACCTTGGCATAGAGGCTTTTTCCAGGCTCTATGCGGGTACTGGTTTTTTCTCCGGGCAGCAATATGGGTATGGGAATCCATGCCTTGTAAGCGGGTTTGCCCTTGCCGTTCTCCAGGCGTTCAAGGAGATTGTCTACTGCCCTTTTTTTGGATTCCAGGGCGTCCTCGTGAGGTGCCATCCTATAGCAAGTGATGAGGTCGCTGTGCTGCGCCAAACGGGGCGACACATTACCATGCAGGTCCATAGAGGTGGAAATGAGGGTTTCGGTTCCGACCACTTCCCTGACCCGGACGATGAAATCGCCTTCGGGATCGTCCAGACCCACCACGCTCATGGCACCATGGATATCAAAGAAGAGCCCATCGTAGGGGCCATTTTCCTTAAGCATGTTAAGTGTTTTGGTTACGAGCGATTCATAGGCCTCCCTGGTAACGATACCCCCGGGGAGCGCATGTCCCCTTATCGTGGGAACCCATTCCGCCCTTTTGCGGTTCAAGGAATCCTCCGCCAAAAAGGGGTAAAAGCTAAAAATACTGTCGGCCACCCTGGCGTGAAAGGCATCCTCGTGGCTTTGGGCCGGGGAAAAGGTGCTCGATTCAATGGCAAGGCCGGCGATGGCAATGCGCGGTATGGGGTTTTCCTTAGGTCCTCCGCAACTGATAAGAAAGGTCAGGGATACAAGGGCGATGACAATTTTTTTCATGTTCGTCTATTGATTTTGGTTATGGTATTCTTGCTGTTTAAAGGTAGCAATTCCTGTTGGAATTTGGGGCAAGGTAGGTAAGGGGCTAGACTACTGACGATTACCGCAGTTAAGCCCAATAAAAAAGCTCCCGTTCAAGGAGCTTTAACTTGGTGGTACATCCAAGGACTTACGGCGCCAATAATTTTTCGCCGCAAAAAGCGTACTGTTCCCATTTGGGCAAGGGATGAAATTGCGCTGCCTGTACATCTCTAAAGACCCGCTCCAGGCCATTCTTTCTGTAAAAACTTTGTCCACCTATACCTTCCATGGCCTCGCTTACTGTTTTCATACAAGCCTCGGCCACGTTGGTCTTTAGACTTAGAATGGGAACCGTAAAATCTTGGTGCAAATCAAAGTCAAAATTGTTGGTCATGTCATACATGGCTTTCCATTGCGTTTGGGCACTGATCAGGTTATTGTTCAGTTTTCCCAAAATATAGTTGAAATGCGCCTGGTTTCGGGCATAGGTCTTTCCTTTGGCAATGGCAATATCCACTGCTTTTTCGGCCAAGCCTACATATACTGACATGATTAAAGGCATGGCCACCGTTAGTACCACGTTCCATACGGGATGGAAACCTTCGCGGTCCCGCTCCAGGGCGATGTTATCCTCTGGGACAAAGACCTGGTCATAGACCAGGCATTGTGAACCTGTACCGCGCATACCCATTACGTCCCAATCATCTTGCAGACTTACCCCCTTAGCGGTCAAGGGTATCGGAAAGTGCAGCACCTTCCATTCCTTGTCCTCATTCAAGTAAGGGGCACTGGTTATTGCGATATCTCCGGCGCAGGACTGGCTGGCAAAATGTTTTTTTCCAGAGACCAGGAAACCACCTTCTGTACGTTGCACCTCCCCATTGGATCGAAGCCAGTCGCGGGCTCCCGTACTCACCAATACCAATTGCCTTTCCGCTACTTTTCTCAAAGTTGCCTCTCCTACACCTTTATGTTTGTATTTCCAGACCGAAGCGGCCACCAGATGTTGGTGCATGGCAAAGGCCAGGGCAGTAGACCCACAATACTGCGCCATGGTCCGAATGAGGTTGCACATTTCCGGATAGGACATCCCGAGACCTCCCAGTTCCAGGGGAACAAGGCCGCCAAAAAGGCCAACCCCTTTGAGAGCTTCATAGTTTTCGGACACAAAGGTGCCCTCCAAATCATAGTTTGCCGCTCTTTCGGCAAAAGATTTGCCCAGCTCGTGGATTACATCGAGCATTTGGGTTTCCGTTTTTTCCAATACTTCCATCTTTTTTGGTTTTTAATAGTTCTTTTTTATACCCCTACTTTCTATTTGTCCTGTCGAACAAAAAAAGATCCAAAGCACCGGCATCCAACTGTAGGTCCGAATTACTGAATTCAAAATCTGTTGAAGTGAAGGCGAGTTCCTGTAGTCCGTTCATAAAGGAGATGCCTCCCCGGGAAAAGGTAATGGCCTTGGATTTTTTGCCATTCCGATCGGCGGTGGCCCCACTTTTAAAAAACCCCTTATAGGTTGTCCTAGTTTTCTTTCCTAACATGCTTTCTAACTTTTATGGATTGGTATATCACAAAAGTCTTATAATGAGCGCACTAAGGATTTGCTAAAAAGTCCAAATGATGTCCTGAGCGGTTCAAAAGGAAAGAAAGGATGCTGTAGGGTCTTTTTAAGAAAGGTTTTGTGACATTTTGAACTGATTGGGCGGTAAGCGATACTTGTCCTTGAAGATCCGATTAAAATGCGAGGTGTTTTTAAACCCGCTTTCATAACATACCTCACTAATACTAAGATCCGAGCCCAAAAGTAGGGCCTTTGCGTATTCCAGCCTTTTTTCGTTCAACCATTTGGAGGGCGTGCTGTTGAAACGGTTTTTAAAATCCCTTTTAAAGGTAGACAGGCTCCTGCCGCACAATTTGGCAAAACCCTCCATGCTTAGATCGTATTGAAAGTTCTGTAGCATGGTATCTTCCATATCTACCTTGGCACGCTGTTGGATAGAGCCAAAATATTGGAGCAGTTGTCGGTTTTTAGGGTTTAGGGCAATGTTGAACAACAGTTCCTTGAATTTGATCGTGACCAGGCGCTCTGGTAGGCTTTCCCCTTGTTTTAGATAATGAAAGATACTTTCGATCAGGGATTGGAAGGAATCACTGGTGTCAATTCTGAAAACGGGTTCAAATTCCCGCCCTTGGACGGACCCACCCGGGCTAAGGTTATTTTCGGACATGAATTTTTTGATGAAGTCGTCGTTGATCAAAAACAGCATTACGCAATAATCCTCTTCAAAGTACTGCTTGGTCACATAGACGCCTTTCCTAACAAATATGGCATCGCCAGCCAAGAGTTCATAGGTTTTGTTGGGCGTGATCCAATCCTTTTTCCCGCTGACCACATAGGTTATGATGTGCGATTCCGTCCAAAGTTGAAACTCTTCAATATCGATGGGGCATTTGTACTCCACAAATATAAAGTTGTCCCCTACCAGCTTATTGAAGCTGGGATGTTCCTTGAAGTATTGGTAGATGTCTACGATCATTGTGGTGTTTTTGCATCGTATCGCATCATAAATATAAGGGTAATGTCCAAATATTCCCTATTTCAAACATGCCATGAGTATCAAAAAAAGGGCTAAAACCCTTATTTCTTCCTTTGTTGCACCTTCTAAACCACCGATAAAAAGCAGCTCCTTTCGATAAAGTGTTTTCGGGAGTCTTTACGTTCACCGAGGCTTTTATACACTTCATCCTTTTTTTTGTCAGATACCGAAAAATATGGGGGTTTAAGCGATTTATACCTGCCAGGGATACGAAATCCGAGTTAACTTAATGTAACCCAATCACAAAGACATGAAAGCTATTTTAACCTTAATCTTAGTACTTTTTTTCGGAGCTATCGCACTAGCTCAAAATACAACTACGGATGGAAAAGTGGCAACTGTTGAAATGGGTATTGTTTTGGATGCTGGCACTGTGGCTACTATCACTTTTAACGAAGTTGAGGAAGCGGATGAAACTACCATCGCCCGCGTATACAAATTTAAAAATTCAAGAATAAAGAAAGCTTTGGCTTTCACCACTAAAAGAAACAAAGCCAAATTGGCCTAATATTTTTATAAACCCGCTTTCCCCCATAGCGGACTAAAACCTACATGATATGATACTCATCGCACTATTAATCCCAATTACCTTAGTACTTACGTACGTACTTATCTTTCCTAAGACCAAAGGCGTACTACGACCACTAAAGGTTCCTGTAAGAAATAAATAATAAAGGCCCCTTCACCTGCCTTCGGGTAGTTTCTTCCTTCCGGGAAGGAACGCCTTAGGAAAAGATACATCGCTAATTTCCGCGCTTATATCGATAACCCGCTCCCCCGAGGAAGGATAGGACAAGGGGCTCTTTTATTCTTTTAACCCAGGTTGTACAATTTTATAGTTTGATCGTGCCTTGGCACGGGCCACCATTTCCTTGACCTCTTGGAGCAAGGCTTTGGCATCGTACACAATACCATCCTTTATCGTATATTTTACTCCGCCTACGCGTACCACCTCGTTGGCCTCGGTCAATTTTATGGCCCCGGTTCCATAGAGCACCTTTAGGTTTCTTAACGGATTTTCGGCTACAACTACAAAATCGGCCAGTTTGCCCAGTTCCACTGTGCCGATTAGACCATCCACGCCCAGGGCTTCGGCCCCGTTCAGTGTGGCGGCCCGGATGACCTCCAAGGGGTGAAAGCCGGCCTCCCTTAAGAGCTCCATTTCCCGGATATAGGCGAAGCCGTACAATTGGAAGATAAATCCAGAATCGGATCCGGTGGTTACGCGTCCGCCCCGATTCTTATATTCGTTGATGAAGGTCATCCACAAGCGGTAGTTTTCCCGCCACGCCACTTCTTGTTCCGTTCCCCAATCGTGCCAATAGGAACCATGGGATATTTTGCTGGGTTGGTAAAAGTCCCACAGGGAGGGCAAGGTATACTCCTCGTGCCATTCGGCCCTACGCGCCCGTTGTAGATCACGACTGGCTTCATAAATATTAAAGGTAGGATCCAGGGTGAAGTCGAGCGTCAGAAGCTCGTCCATCACCGCGTTCCAATGCTCGGAATAGGGCTTGGCCGCTTGCTGCCATAATTTACCGGCTTCCTCAAAACGGTTTTGCTCATTTTGATAATTATAGTCCAGCGGATAGTTTTGCACCGTACGATCTTCGAAGAGCGCTTCCGGCAGGCCATACCAATGTTCCATACTGGTGAGTCCGGCTCTGGCCGAATGCAGTACATTCCACCGGGCCACGTTCAATTGGGCATGATGGCAGGCAGACCGCAGTCCGAGCTTTTTGTTTTCGTCCAACGCGGCGGTCATGATCTCTGGAGGCGCCCCAAAGAACTTGATGCCGTCCGCACCCTTTTTTGCATTGTCCCGTACCCAGGCACGGGCCATTTCGGGTGTACTTATCGGGTCGGTTCCTTGTCCAAAACCGGTATAGGCAAAGATACGTGGGGCCACAATGTCATTTTTGGCACTTTTTCGTTTAAGGTCCATCGTATAATCCACCCCACGGCCACTGGGTTCCCGGACGGTGGTAACTCCGTGGGCCATCCAAAGCCTAAAGACATAATCGTAATCCGCTCCCTGGGCCACCCCTCCTATATGTCCGTGCATATCCACAAAACCGGGTAAAACGTACATGCCGTTGCAATCCAGTTCCTTTCCGCCCGGCTTTAGTTGTGGGCGTTTGCTGGCATCAATGGCTACACCGGGATAACCCACCACCTCGATTTGTACAATTTTGTTGTTCTCCACCACAATATCTACCGGTCCCCGGGGTGGCGCGCCGTTTCCATTGATCAAGGTTGCCCCTCGGATGATCAACTGCGTATGTGGGCCATCGCCTTGGGCAGATTGAGCCATGCATCCCAGGCTCCAAAATACCATCAGTGCCAGGATAATCAAAGGTTTTGTGTTCATAATATGTTTTATAAAATGGTGGGGCGATCCCATTGCAACGCCCACCCTCAATGATTTAAATTTCCATCCCTCCGTCACGCCTTCGGCGCGCCACCTCCCTTTGTCAAAGGGAGGAGCTTCGGTTAGTTTTTAAAGCTATCTTTTATTTCCAAATCTTATTGGTTTAAGGCCCGAGGCCTGGTATCTACTTTTACTACGAATCCAATTAAGCTCCCCTCTTTGGTAAAGAGGGGTGGTCTCGGCTTTGCCGAGAGCGGGGAGATTGTCTTCCATTCCTTGATTAATTTACTCCGGTACATTTACTTCATTACCTAAAAACAGTGCGTTCAAGAATAGTCTATTGGTGCCGTACCAGGAACCCCTAAAATTGGGATTGTCCGCAAATAGAATAGCACGGCCGCTCCCTACTTTGCTCACGACCAGCGAGGCTGATTTGCTTAAAAATTCATCCCGGTTTTTGTTGGTGATAAAACCATCGATTAAAGGATTCTTGGCGTACTGGGCCACGGTGGCATAGGCATTTTTGCTAGGGGCCATCCAGACCGTGTTGTTCTTGTAGATCGGAATGGAAGCATCGTGATACCCAAAGGCCAAAGGGTGCGTCACATCCAGGTCTACCCGTAGGATGACACCGCCAACGCTTTCCTTTCCAATGTTTTCCGGAGCGTCCACATACGGTTTTCTGGGCGTCAATTTCGTGGAATCCTCCTCGGATTTCACCAACTTCTCCTTTACCAGTTTTTTCTCAATGGCCCATTTGGTGGCCGTGCCTATGGTAATTAGGGTATTGCCCTTTTTGACCCAATCCTTGATCTTGTCCTGCAGCTTTTGTGTAAGGCGGTAGTTTCCCGATACCATGACCAGGGTATTATACTTGTCAAGATTGGCCCGTGAAAAATTGCGGAGGGGGATTTTGGTAATGGGCATATGCACACGGGTATCCAACAGATGCCAAACCTCTCCCGCTTCATAGGACCGTATCCCATTGCCGATCAACATGGCTGCTTTTGGTTTTTTTAAGGGCTCCACATAGCGGCTGCCCAGATCGATACCCTTGAAACTGTATCCGGTGTCTACCCCCAACATGGGTACCTGAAATTGCCGTTGCGCCTCTTGGAGCAAGGTGTAGACTTCGTCGCTACTTTTCTTTTGAAGGGAAACAGGTACCACTAGGGCACCATAGTTAAAGCTTTTGGTGTTTTCCCCCCTCACAGAAAATGGCTTAAAGGCCGAGGAGACCACGAGTCCCTTACTTTGCAGGGCATGTAACACCGCAGGGGCATTGTAATCGTCCCAATCAATGATATAGGCGTAGTCCGATTTTTGGACAGGAGCCACAGTGATCATGTTTTCGGTCGAAGTAATCCGTTGCCCTCTATTGATTCTCGTTTGGGGACTGTACTTCATATTGTAAAAATTGGCCACAGACCAGGCAGAAGCATCATAATACACACTGTCACGGTATCGCTGATAGGTCTCGAACATGGTTTGTACCATACGGTACTGGGGTTGCGCCGTGGGCACCACATATTGATCACCAGACCGGTATACTTCTATTTGATGCAACAACAACTTATCAATAAAGGCCTTTACCCGGTTTTTGTCATGGGCATCCCCAAAGCGGTAGGCTTTGGTTCGACTTATGGCGGAATTGATCAGTGCACTCTTAAAGAAGTCCTGTTGGTATTTTCGCAATTGGGCCTTGTTTTCCACAGCGGCTTTTACCGTGGTAATGCTGGAAAGGTACTGATTGCGAATGGTAAAGGGAAAACCGATTTCCCCGAAGGCCGTTTTCTGCTTATGTCCCCTGGAACTGGCCTGTTCGAACAAGAGGGCCAGACCCCCCTGTAGATCGGGGTAGGAGGAACCATAACCCGGATAAGTACCATCAAAAACTTCCTTGGTGAAATAGAACGATCCAATACTGTCCAGGGCCTTGGCGAAGTAGGTCCCGAACAGATTGTTGAGATCTTCATAATTTTCCTTGGGCATAATGGGCCTCAGCGAGCCATTGGTCTTCATGGGCTCAAAAAAATAGGTGCTTTGGGTCCCCATCTCATGAAAATCGGTCACCACATTGGGGTACCATTGATGAAACCAGGCCAGTTTGCCTCGGCTTTCCGGGTTAATGCCCAGAAGCCAGTCCCTGTTTAGATCAAACCAATAATGGTTGGTCCGCCCACCGGGCCAGTATTCATTGTGTTCGGCATCCTGGGGGTCGGCCACTAAAGGATTGCCCTGGTACATGTTGGCCCATTGGGTATGTCTGTCACGCCCATCGGGATTGATGGTGGGATCTATAAAAATGACCGCATTCCTACGGTAATTCTGAATCTCCGCACTATTGGAGGCCACCAAGGTATAGGCCATAAGCAAAGCGGCTTCCGAACTGGAAGGTTCGTTGCCGTGCACATTGTAGCCCAGATTGATGAATATGGGGACCTCGTCATAATTGGTGGGCCTTTTATTGGGATCTGTAAACGCCAAATGTTGCGCTTGCAGAGCGTCCAGATTGGAAAGATGCCCGGTTTCGGTTACGGTAAGGATAACCAATTTTCTGCCTTCATGGGTTTTTCCATATTCATAAATGGAGGCCCTGTCCGATAGTTCGGCCAATTTTTCCAAATAGGAGACAATCCGATCATGCCGGGTATGGTGTTCCCCAATACCATATCCCAAAAATGCTTCGGGCGAGGGGATATCGGCGTCAAAGGGATGGAATTTCTTAAGAAAATAGTCTTGGCTGTATAGTCCGGCGCTGCAGCATAGCAGCAGCAAGCATAGTTTTTTTACCATCGGAAAGCTGTTAGAGTTAGTCAAACTAAATATAGGAATAATATGGCAATGGACGCTGGTTGATGGCTACCGATCCCGGTGACCGCCGTGAAGTCCTAGTGGACCTAACCCTTGCACCTATTTTTTTGGCAAAGCCTTATGCCACCGATTGAAACTGGTGCCCTACTTCCCGGAATTTAACGATGTAATTGGTCCCTTTTTTGGAAGCGTCCCTGGTGATGCTACCCTTGAGTTGACGGGCCAGATTGTGTATCAGTTTAAGGCCGAGTGATTTGGTATTCTTAAAATTCAATGCTTCCGGAAAACCTACCCCATTGTCGCCAATGTTAAGTACATAACCCTTTTCATCCTCCTGTTTAAGGGCAATGTGTATTTCTCCTGCATTATCGTCCTTAATTCCATATTTAAGGGAATTGGTAAGGGCCTCATTGATCAATAACCCCAAAGGAATGGCAGTATCTATGCCCAACTTGATATCTGGAATATCGATTTTTAATTTGATGTTGTTCTTCACACCTTTCACCGATTTTACCAAGTATTCACTGAGCTCCTGCACATAGGACTTGTATTCGATCCTGGTAAGGTCTTTCCGCATATAGAGCATTTCGTGTACCATGGCCATGGAGATAACCCTGTTCTGGCTGCTTTTGATCAGGTTTTTTACTTTTTCGTCCGAAATGCTCCTGGATTGCAAGCTCAGGAGGCTTGAAACGGTCTGTAAGTTGTTCTTTACCCGATGGTGTACTTCTTTCAAAAGTGTTTCTTTTTCCTGGATACGCGCCTCGATTTCGTTTTTGGATTTGTAAAGATTGTGATGCGCCTGCAATAGATTTTTACCAAAGACACCGCCCAAAAGATAAACGGAAAAGAGAATGCTAAGGAGTGCGAACAGATCTTTGGAAGCTTCAGGTACCACATTGGGCGCAAACTCAAAGTCCGTAACGCTCTGCGCATAGATCAGTACTACGATCAACAAATTCATGTATAGATAGATGCTGCCATAGACCCTGGTAGTGGCGTATCCGGCAAAAACGATAAGGGCCAGGACAAAAATGAACGGGCTATTGATGCCCCCGCTGAACAGGGTAACCATCGTAGCCCCTGCAAGGGTCATAATGGAAACAATGTTATAGGTAAGTGTCAGGTTTTTATGTACATGGTAGAGCAGCGTGTTGATGAGGTTTAGGAGGCCAAAAGTTAGAAAAACATAAGGGATAACTTGGTCAATGTTCAGAAGAAAAAGGCAAAGAACACAGAACAAAAGGGAAAAAAAGGAGGTAAAATAATTGACCTTTAAGACCAAATGCACCTTATCCCGTAAGCGTTCCTGGTTGATGTCTTTGATTGGTTTTTGCATGATGAAAGACTTTATAGGATGTTACCCATTGGAAAAAAACCTTTGGAAATTGTACAATTCCCAATAAAAAGCGGCAATACTCTATGTAAAGCTAAATATGTTTTGCCATATAATCAAAAAACGGCAACCTAAAAGGTCACCGTTTCCTTATTGTGTACTACCAAAGCGTGCTATTCTTCTTCGGTCAGAACCCATTCACCTTTGTTGATAAGCGGTTCTGCCTGTTTGTATTTAAGGGTTTTGCTTTCACCGGACATCACATTTTTGATGGTGACCCTGTCGTTACGACCAATTTTGGGCCTTTCCCTTACAATGGTCTCCGTTACCTGGGTCCTTCTGCCCTGGTTTTGACCCACGGCCCTGTTTTGCGCGGCGAGTTCATCACTATTGGGGATTTCTTCCTTACTGGTCCTTAAATCTTCTTTGGGACGACGCAGTTTACCCGCTTCTTGGATATCATTGGTGTTGCCGGAGGGCAGTTCTCCCTTGAAGAGGAAGGAAACCACTTCCTTGTTCACCTTATCGATCATCGCTTTAAAAAGCTCAAAAGCCTCAAATTTATAGATCAGCAGCGGATCCTTTTGTTCGTGCACTGCTAGCTGAACCGATTGCTTTAGCTCGTCCATCTTCCTCAAATGCGTCTTCCAGGAATCATCGATGATGGCCAGGGTGATGTTCTTTTCAAAATCGGTCACCAATTGTTTTCCATTGGTTTCATAGGCATTCTTCAGGTCGGTCACCACGTTCAGGGATTTGATCCCATCGGTAAAGGGGACCACAATGCGCTCAAATTTGTTCGCATTGTCTTCGTAGACCTGTTTAATGACCGGGAAGGCGGTAGCGGCACTGCGCTCCATTTTACCCTGATAGTATTCGTAGGCAGCGGCATAGGTCTTGTTGGCAATTTCCTGGAACGCCAGTTTGGCAAATTCATCTTCCGAAACCGGAGCGGTGATCGAGAAATATTTGATCAGCTCAAACTCAAAATTCTTATAATCGTTTGCTGCTTTGTTGGTTTCGGCTATTACCTCACAGGTGTCATAGATCATGTTGGCAATATCCACCTTTAGGCGTTCGCCCTGCAGCGCATGGCGCCTACGTTTGTAGACTACCTCTCGCTGGGCGTTCATGACATCATCATACTCCAAAAGACGTTTTCGCACCCCAAAATTGTTTTCCTCCACCTTTTTCTGTGCGCGTTCTATGGATTTGGTCATCATGGAATGCTGGATGACCTCACCTTCCTCCAACCCCATACGGTCCATCATCTTGGCCACACGGTCAGAACCGAACAAACGCATCAGGTTGTCTTCCAGCGAAACATAAAATTGTGAGCTTCCGGGATCTCCTTGACGTCCAGAACGACCTCTTAGCTGTCTGTCTACCCGTCTGGAATCGTGTCTTTCCGTACCTACAATGGCCAATCCACCGGCCTGTTTCACTTCTTCCGATAATTTGATGTCCGTACCCCGGCCCGCCATGTTGGTGGCAATGGTTACCACTCCGGCATGTCCGGCTTCCGCGACGATATCGGCCTCTTTCTTATGCAATTTCGCGTTCAAAACGTTGTGGGGTATTTTGCGGATGGTCAAGGTCCTGGACAACAGCTCCGAAATTTCTACAGAAGTGGTACCGATCAAGACTGGCCTACCGGCTAGGGAAAGCTTGGTGACTTCCTCGATGACAGCATTGTATTTTTCACGCTTGGTCTTGTAGATAAGGTCGTTCCTATCATCCCTTGCTATAGGTCTGTTGGTAGGGATTTCCATGACATCTAGCTTATAGATTTCCCAGAACTCGCCCGCTTCGGTAATCGCCGTACCGGTCATCCCCGCCAATTTTTGGTACATTCTAAAGTAATTCTGCAAGGTGACCGTGGCAAAGGTCTGGGTCATGGCCTCGATCTTTACGTTTTCCTTGGCTTCAATGGCTTGGTGCAGGCCGTCTGAATAGCGGCGCCCGTCCATAATACGGCCCGTTTGTTCGTCCACGATCATGACCTTGTTTTCTATGACCACATATTCCACATCCTTTTCAAAGAGGGTATACGCCTTTAGTAATTGGCTCATGGTATGGATACGCTCGCTTTTTACACCAAAATCCTTAAAGAGCTCTTCCTTGAGCTGGGCCTCTTTTTCTATTTCTAGGTTTTGGTTCTCAATTTTTGCAATTTCCCCACCAATATCGGGCATGACAAAAAAGTCTTTGTCCTGATCTCCCGAGATGTATTCCACTCCTTTGTCGGTAAGTTCTATTTGGTTGTTCTTTTCGTCAATAACGAATAGCAGTTCCGCATCTACCTTGGGCATCTCACGGTTGTTATCCTGCATATAGAAGTTTTCGGTCTTTTGGAGCAATTGCTTTACGCCCTCTTCACTCAAGAACTTGATCAAGGCCTTGTTCTTAGGTAACCCACGATGCACCCGTAGCAATAGGAAGCCGCCTTCTTTGGTATCCCCTTCGGCAATCATTTTTTTGGCCTCTGCCAAAACTCCAATGAGGTATTGCCGTTGCTTTTGTACAATGTCGCCCACCTTGGGCTTTAATTCGTTGAACTCATGGCGATCCCCTTCCGGGACCGGACCTGAAATAATCAGGGGGGTACGCGCATCATCGATCAAAACCGAATCTACTTCATCCACAATCGCATAGTGATGTGGTCGCTGTACCAGATCACCAGGAGTATGGGCCATATTATCCCGTAGGTAATCAAAGCCAAATTCGTTGTTGGTACCATAGGTAATGTCCGCATTATAAGCGGCTCTTCTGCCTTCGGAATTGGGCCTATGCTTATCTATGCAGTCTACGGAAAGGCCGTGGAACTCAAAGATCGGGGCCATCCAAGCGCTATCCCTTTTGGCCAAATAATCATTAACGGTCACCAAATGTGCTCCGTTTCCGGTCAGTGCATTCAGGTACATGGGCAAGGTGGCCACCAGGGTCTTTCCTTCCCCGGTATGCATTTCTGCAATCTTGCCCTGATGCAGGGCAATGCCTCCTATGAGCTGCACATCATAATGGATCATATCCCAGGTAACTTCCTTACCGGCTGCATCCCAGGCGTTTTTCCAAACCGCACTGTCCCCTTCCAGGCCAACATAATCCTTGGAACCTGAAAGCTGACGATCAAACTCGGAAGCGGTAACGGTCAGTGTTGGGTTTTGTGCAAAACGTTTGGCCGTTTCTTTTACCACGGCAAAGGCCTCGGGCAATATATCGTTCAACGTGTCCTGGGAGATTTTATAGGCTTCTTCCTTTAATTTATCAATTTCCGCATAGATGTCCTCGTTCCTGTCTATATCGGTAGAAGCCTTTACTTCTTCTTGCAATTGTGCGATTTGGTCGTTGATTGTTTTGCAATCTGCAGTTATTCTGTCCTTGAAGACCGCAGTCTTATTTCGTAGTTCGTCGTTGTTAAGCCCTTCCAGGGCCTGTTCAAAGGACTTTATTTGGTCTACGATAGGCTGCAGTTCCTTAACGTCCTTCTTGGCCTTGTCCCCGACGAAAGTCTTTATAACCGAATTTAAAAAACTCATAATGTATTGTATTTGATGTAGTACCGCGCACAATGGGCGGTAGGCGCCTTATTGATTTGGTATGTGCAATTGACAACCGCTATAAAGCAAAAGGTATTCCAGTCTTGTTATCTGCAAAAAATACCCTGCCTAACTGCCAAAATTACATAAAAAAAAAGCCTCAAATGAGACTTTTTTGTTGTAATTGCGTTAATATTATCAATATTCATCCTCATTCCAGAGGTAATCTTCTTCCGTAGGATAGTCGGGCCAAATCTCCTCTATCGATTCATAGATTTCCCCACCTTCTTCTTCCATGGACTGCAGATTTTCCACAACTTCCAATGGAGCCCCAGTTCTAATGGCGTAGTCTATTAACTCATCTTTGGTGGCTGGCCATGGTGCATCGCTCAAATAGGATGCTAATTCTAATGTCCAATACATGGTTATAGTTTGATTTTAATTTTTTGCAAAAATAATTTTTAAACTGAAATAGTCAAGTTATTTTAGAACTAATTCGACTATTTTATCAACATTATTTTCACTTTAATAATTTGATAACGCCTAAAATGTGGATTTATTAGCCTTTTTTCTCTGGAATCCATTTTATTTCATTGGCATAAAGGTCTTTAGACAACTTTCGTGCCAATACAAACAGATAATCGGAAAGTCGATTGATATATGACAAAACGTTTGGGTCTACGGGCTCATTTTCGTGAAGAAGGGATGCCAAACGCTCTGCCCGGCGGCATACGGTACGGGCAATATGACAGTATGACACGGTGGGATGCCCTCCGGGAAGTATGAAATGGGTCATGGGTGGGAGGGAATCGTTCATTTGGTCCATTTCGGTTTCCAAAAAGGAGATATCCGCAGCATTGATCTTCGGAATGGTTAAGCGCTCCTTTCCACTTTTAAGGAGGGTCTTTTCAGGGTCGGTCGCTAAAATGGCGCCCATAGTAAACAATTTGTCCTGTATTTGGATCAGTGTTTCCTTGGCATGTGCGTCTATGTCCTGATCGCGGATCAATCCCAACCATGAATTCAATTCATCCAAAGTGCCATAACTATCGATCCTGATGTGATGTTTGGACACACGGGTTCCTCCAAAGAGTGCCGTAGTACCGGCATCCCCGGTTTTGGTATATATTTTCATTTCTGGTCCTTTCTTATACTATCGCCCCCATATCCATCCATGAACTTTCTGGATTTTCTGCGTTTTGCCCGTTTCCTATTGTTGGTGAAAACGACCATAAAAATAAGGCCCAATACAACCAGCGCAATGTAAATCAAGTAATCCATACCCTCGTATTCTTCCTTAAAATTACGCGTTTAAATCCGAATTTTAAAATGTTCCTTGGCCTGTTCCTTTCTCATGAAAAGGGCACCACAGTAAAACATATCTACACTTACCTGTATTTGTTCCGAGTTTTTAAGTGCGCGCCATATCCTTAGATGTTCCCTAGTCTTATGGATTTCATTGATCAGCAGCACGGTGTTGTTGTGCACCCGATTCCCTTGCGTAAGTTTCATTAAAGAAGGCACTTCCTTAGGTTTGTGGATATAGATCAGGTCTGCCGGGGCGTCGGTAAATACCACTTTTGGAAACCGATTTTGGAGCAGGCGTTGGACTTCCGTCGTCTGTGGTGCTACCAGGAGATTTTGAGCCTTGAAGTAGGCCACACTCTTGAGCAGTACGGATAGGGCCTTGTTCTTGGGGTGGGCCATCTTGGATCGCAGGTATACACATTGGGTGATGTAGCTATAGACAAAAGGGGAGTGCACCCCATGTTGGTTTTTTGAAGTGATCAGAAAATGGATATGGGAAAAGAATTGGTAGTACATGGCATTTAATTGGATTCCTGTATGGCCGCGAGTTCAAACCAACGTTCGGTTTTACTGTCCAACATGTCCAGAATACGCTTCAGTTCCAAGGACAAGAGATCTATTTCTTCCCCGGAAAGGGAGGCATTTGCAAATTTGTTTTGCACTTCCTCTTTTTTAACTTCCAATTTTTGTATTTCCTTTTCCAGTTGTTTGTACTCCTTTTGTTCAAGATAGGAAAGCTTTGTGCCCTGTGAATCCTTTTTCCAGTGGCTTTTGGAGGTTCCGCGCTCCTTCTTGTTGTCCTTGGCCGCACGCTGCTCCTGCAGCAGACTATCCCCATAGGCCCGGTAATCGGAATAGTTGCCCGGAAAATCAGCAATGCGCCCATCGCCCTTAAATACAAAAAGATGATCCACTATTTTGTCCATAAAGTAACGGTCGTGGGAAACCACCAAAAGACAACCGGGAAAGTCCAGCAGAAAATTCTCCAAAACATTGAGCGTTACGATGTCCAGATCATTGGTGGGTTCGTCCAATATCAGGAAGTTGGGGTTCTGGATCAAAACGGTACATAGGAACAGCCGCTTGCGTTCACCTCCGCTCAATTTTTCAACAAAGTCGTACTGTTTTTTCCTGTCAAAAAGGAAGCGCTCCAAGAGTTGTTGGGCAGAAATCTGTTTGCCTTTTTTTAAGGGGATGAAATCCCCGAACTCACGGATTACCTCTATTACCTTTTGCCCTTCTTTGATAGGGATGCCCTTTTGGGTGTAATAGCCAAACTTGATGGTGTCACCAACGACTACCTTGCCACTATCAGGAGATTCCAGGCCGGTAATCACATTTAGAAAAGTAGATTTTCCCGTTCCGTTTTTACCTATGATGCCTATGCGCTCCCCTTTGAGGAAGTTATAATCAAATTTATCCAGGATTTGCTTTCCGGGATAGGCTTTGGAAACCTTGTGCAATTCCAGAACCTTGCTCCCTAGGCGCTCCATTTGTATTTCCAATTGTACCACATGCTCCTGCCTGCGCTGGCTTGCGCGCTCTTTTATCGTATGAAAGTCGTCAATTCGCGATTTCGATTTCGTGGTTCTGGCCTTGGGCTGTCGTCGCATCCAATTGAGCTCTTTTTTGAAAAGGATTTGGGACTTGTGCAGTTCTACGGCCTCCCTTTCCATTCGGGCCTCTTTCTTATCAAGATAATAGGAGTAGTTTCCCTTGTAGGTGTGGAGCTGCCCTTGGTCCAGTTCTATGATCTCATTGCATACACGCTCCAAAAAATAACGGTCGTGGGTTACCATAAACAGGGTCATCTGTTCTTTGGTAAAATAGTTTTCCAACCATTCTATCATCTCCAGGTCCAAATGATTGGTGGGTTCGTCCAAAATGAGCAGATCCGGTTTGTTGATGAGTGCATTGGCGAGGGCCAGTCTTTTTTTTTGTCCGCCCGACAAGGATCCTACTTTTGCGGACAAATCCTCGAGCTTAAGTTTAAAAAGGATTTGCTTGTACTGGGTTTCAAAGTCCCAGGCGTCCAAACTGTCCATGGTTTCAAACGCTTTTTGGTAGGCTTCCTGCTGCTCTGGATGGGCCAAGGCCTCCTCGTACTTGGCCAAGGCTTGCAAAATATGATTGTCCGAGGCAAAAATGGTCTCTTCGATGCTCAAATTGAGATCTAGATTGGGCTCTTGGGCCAAAAAGGACACATGAATCCCCTTTCTGTGATTTACCTTTCCGCTATCCGCTGTATCACGGCCCGACATGATATTCAAAATAGAAGTCTTTCCACTGCCGTTCTTGGCGACCAAAGCGATTTTTTGACCCTTATTGATCCCAAATGACAAGTCCGAAAAAAGGACAAGTTCCCCATATGATTTGGCAATATGTTCAACGGTAAGTAGGTTCATGTGGTACGCTGGTTATTTCTTTTTGGATACATGGAATTGATGGGCCAAAAGGAGATACCGAAGACCCAAGGTTAGAAGCAGTGGTATGATGAGTACCGAAAAGACCTGAAACTTAATCACCCAGATAAAAAGCGTAAGCACAAGCAAGGCCGGTAGTACCAGAAAGTATTTTGAAATCCAGGATGGGAACGGCTTGTGCTTGGCAAAATAGAAAGCGAGGACAAGGTTACCGGGAAAGGCCCAAAGTATATTGAAGTTGCCCACCGTTGCTGTATGGTCGGTAAGGAACCAAAGGAAGCAAATGAGGATGCCGATTATCCCCGTGAGGAAAAAAAGAAAAAAATCCAACCATCGGCTTCGGACGTTGTTCCTATAGTCGATATAGCTGATCACGATCACAAAGAGCAGGAGCAGAATGAACCAGAACAAGGGCCCTGACAAAAAGTAATCGCCATTCTTTAAGGGCGCTTTATCCAGAACGGTACGTTGCCGCAATACCAAAGGTCTTTGATCCAAACTGGCATGCCCTAGTTGAAGCAGCACATAGTTGGGGAGAAATAAGTGCTCACTTGCACTTGCTTTCTTATCTATGACACAGCCCAGGGCCAAATCAATGCCGAAAGTGGACCAACTATTAGTGCTCAAATTTTGATGGATCAGTTCACGAAAGGTATAGGGATTTTCCAAATACGATTCGTCGAAGACCAGGCGATTTCCCAGAACCTCTTGTAGTACATCACGTATTTTGGAGGCGCAGTTGTCATAAAAAAAATCGTATTGGTATTCCCTGTTTTCTGGGCTGTAGTTGTTTTCCAAAAATTGGAACAAGGCATTTTTTTCCGTAGTGGTCAAATCCAACAACTGTTCCTTCACCCATCGGTTCTCCATTTCATAGTCGAAAAGAAAGTTGTCCAAACGTTGCCTACTAAGGCGGTAGATTAGCTTTCCACGGGCAAAATCGACATAAAAACCGGGAGGGTCAAAGTTAAAGGTACCGTAGTTGTAGACAACGTCAATTCCCAAATCGGCATCCTGCACCCGAAAGGCGCTGTGTCCAAAGGTGGTATACAAATCGCTTCCGGCACCACAGCTAAGAACACTTATTTGGGCCTTATCGGATAGTTGGGGCTGTGAAAAACCTGCCAAGGCGTTTGCAAGTGCCAAAAGGAACAGGATTTTTCTAAGATGCTTCATGAAGCCGATCGCTTGTTGTTAAATCTTGACAGCAAATATCTGAATAAATATGGTACAAAATCGATTCCTAAAAAATTGTGCTATTTTTACGAAAACCGAAACTTATGAGGAAACATATACCCAACCTGATCACGCTGCTCAATGTCCTCTGCGGTTGTGTAGCCACGGTATTTGCAGTACAGAACCATCTGGAAATGGCTGCTCTCTTTGTTTTTCTGGGTATTTTTTTTGATTTTTTTGACGGGTTGGCCGCCAGGTTGCTCAAGGTTCAGAGCGCATTGGGCGTGCAATTGGATTCCCTGGCCGATGTAATCACCAGCGGACTGGTTCCCGGAATTGTGATGTACCAACTATTGGGGATGTCGCAATCGGCCGGCGCGATACTGGATGTAGGGTCTAGCTCTGATGGGGACATGTATTGGGTAGGACTCAAAGCATCCTTGCTCCCCTTCCTGGGCTTTTTGATTACCGTGGCCTCGGCCTATCGTTTGGCTAAATTCAACATTGATGAAAACCAAGTGTCCTCCTTTATCGGTCTGCCAACGCCGGCGAACGCCTTGCTGATTCTGTCCTTTCCACTAATATTGCTCTATCACGGGAACGATTTGCTGAACAATATCATCCTCAACCCCTGGTTTTTGATCGGAACCACCTTGCTGAGCAGTTATTTGCTCAATTCAAGGATCCAACTCTTTGCCCTGAAATTCAAGAATTGGAGCTTTAAGGACAATGCCTTGCGCTACAGTTTTGTTATCGTGAGCCTGGTGCTGTTGCTCACCATGAAATTCATTGCCATACCGGCCATTATCGCATTTTATATCATCAGTTCCCTAATAAACAACTTGAACGGACCAAAATAACCAGCCTCCCCCTTTCCTAAAACCAACATATGATAACGAAACTTGGTGAAAAATTTACGGACATCTTCAGGAGAAACATGCCCGATGCCTTTGTGTTTGCCCTAGTGTTGACCCTGGTCACAGCGGTGACCGCCTTCCTTTGGATCGGGGCCCCTGCCATGAAGATCATAACGTCGTGGTACGATGGTTTTTGGACACTGCTCGAGTTTGGAATGCAAATGGTTCTGCTGGTGGTTACGGGTTATAGCATTGCACTTTCTCCCAGTATAGAACGCGGCATCGATCGTCTTACAAAATACATTAGGACGCCCCGCCAGGTATATTACTTCGTGGTGCTGATCGGTTTTTTGTTGTCCATGGTGAGCTGGGGATGGGTGGTGATTGCGGCCGTCTTTGCTCGGGAACTGGCCCTACGGGTAAAGGGAATCAACTATCCCTACCTTATAGCCTGTGTCTATTTCTCCAGCATCAGTTGGGTCACCGGACTATCCAGTTCCATTCCCCTGTTGTTGAATACAGAAAAAAATTATATGATCCAAAACGAGATCTTGCCCGGCACCATTGCCACCTCTTTTACCCTGGGCTCTCTGTTGAATGGCTGTATGATTGCACTTATGTTGATCGTGGGACCGGTGCTGATGCTCTTGTTGGTACCCAAGGAGGCCAAAGGAAAGGAATTACGCACGTTGTTGGGTGCCAGGGACGTGGGTGCGCAGGAGACCATTGAGGAAGAGGCCAACAGCCTTAAACTCCCTTTCAAGGCGGTATCGGACAGGTTGAACAACAGTATGGTACTGCAGTATATTATTGCTTTTATGGGGGTGGTCTACATCATTTATCATTTTAGCCAGAAGGGATTGGACCTGAATTTGAACATCATGATCTTTGTTTTTGTCATGATGGGCCTTTTGCTGCACAAGACCCCCATGCGCTACGGAATTTCCATGACCCGAGCCAGCAACAATATCTCCGCCATCATTTTTCAATATCCCTTTTATGCGGGTATTATGGGCATTATGACCTTTACAGGTCTTGGGGCCGAATTGGGAAAGGTCATGGCCTCCGTGGCAACGGAGGATAGCTATCCCTTTTTCGCCTACCTGTTGGGCGGCCTGGTGAATTTTGCGATTCCTTCGGGCGGAGGGGAATATGCGGTCATTGGCCCAAGCATCATAGAAGCGGTCAATAATATCGGTGCGGGCCTGCCTGCGGAGGAACTAAAGGTGATGGCCTCCAGGGCATCGCTTGCCATCGCTTATGGTGAGGGGCTTACCAACATGTTACAACCCTTTTTTCTGCTTTTGCTGATGCCAGTCATGGCAGCAGGGATTAAGATTCAGGCGCGGGATATTATGGGGTACTTGGTGGTACCCTTCCTGTTGTTCTTTATTGCACAAATCCTTATGGTGCTGTGGATTCCGCTCTAACGGACCCTTGAGAGAGGTATGCTGCGGGCCTTAAAAATCCAGCTTCTTTTTACGTAGCTCAAAGTTTTGCCCCAAGTATACCTTGCGTACCATTTCATCGGCGGCGAGGTCTTCCGGTATCCCCGACTTTAAAATGCCCCCTTCGAACATCAGATAGGAACGTTCCGTAATGGCCAGGGTCTCCTGCACATTGTGGTCCGTAATCAGGATGCCGATATTCTTATCCTTGAGCTGCGCTACGATGCGTTGTATGTCCTCTACCGCCACCGGATCTACACCGGCAAAGGGCTCATCCAATAAAATGAATTTTGGGTCCGTTGCCAGGGCGCGGGCAATTTCCGTACGCCGGCGTTCTCCGCCCGATAATAGGTCCCCGCGGTTTTTTCGAATATGCCCCAGGCCAAATTCCTCGATGAGCGATTCCATTTTCATCTCCTGTTCCTTCTTGCTCAGATCGGTCAGCTGCAAAACACTGAGAATGTTTTTTTCAATGCTCAATTTTCGAAAGACCGAAGCTTCCTGCGCCAGATACCCAATGCCATTCTGCGCCCTTTTGTACATGGGGAATTTGGTGATTTCCATATCGTCCAGAAAAATATTCCCCCCGTTGGGCTTTATGAGCCCTACAATCATATAAAAGGAGGTGGTTTTTCCGGCACCGTTGGGGCCTAGCAGTCCTACAATTTCGCCCTGATTTACCTCAAGGGAAATGCCTTTCACCACTTTACGTCCACGATAGGACTTCATAATGTTCTCGGCTCTGAGCTTCATAATTTATGCAAATTTTCCAAAGCTAAGGGATCTTTATGCCTCTGGATACGAAATTGTACTTTTTTTAACCTTCCTGCACTTCCAATGCCTCCCAATACTCATAGGCCCTTCTCAAATGCGGAATAACAATGGTGCCCCCTACGAGGGTGGCAATACCCATGGTTTCCATCATCTCCTCCTTGCTGACCCCTTCTTTAAAGGAACTTTCCAAGTGGTACCTTACGCAATCGTCACAACGCAACACCGCAGAGGCCACAAGTCCCAAGAGCTCCTTGGTCTTTTTGTCCAGTGCACCTGGCGCATAGGCGTTGGTGTCCAAATTGAATATTCTTTTGATGACCTTATTGTTGTCGGCCAACAATTTTTCGTTCATTTTGGAACGATAGGCATTAAATTCCTTAACCTGATCTGACATTTTTACCTGTTTTTTTTGCTTCTCGTTTTAGTACCACCTTTGAAATGTAAATGCTGATTTGGTACAATACCAGCACGGGCACTGCCACTATGATTTGGCTGGCAACATCGGGCGGGGTAATTACCGCCGAAAGGATCAGGACGATCACCAGGGCGATCTTCCGATACTTTTTAAGGATTTCGGGGGTAACCAAGCCCACTTTAGTCAAAAAGAAAATTAATATCGGCAGCTCAAATAAAATGCCACAGGCAATTACCGAAGCCCGTACCGTAGCAATAAAGGAACTGATATCTATTTCGTTGAGGACTTCCTTGCTAACTTGATAGGTGCCCAAAAAATTAATCGATAAGGGCGCTACAACGTAGTACCCAAAAAGGGCACCCATAAAAAAGAGCAAGGAGGCGATCAATATAAAGCCTCTGGAGTTTTTTCGTTCTTTTTCATACAGCCCGGGACTTATAAATTTCCACAGTTCGTATAGAACGTAGGGAAACCCTACAATAAATCCTGCCCAGATCGAGGTCCAGATATGGGCCGAAAATTGCCCCGCCATAGTCCGGTTTTGAATGGTGAAGGGCAGTTTGTCCGCACAAAAGGCGGAATCGAACCCAAGATAGGTAGCAATGTCGCAAAAAAGGCGATAGGTGGGAAAGCTCATTTGTTTGGGCCCAAAAATAACCGTGTCAAATATGAACCCCCGCATTAAAAAGGCGACACTGCCCAGGATAACAACGACCAAAGTAGAACGGATCAAGTGCCACCGAAGTTCCTCCAAATGGTCCAAGAAGGACATTTCATTAACTTCCTTGTCTTTAGCCATTACAGTATGCCCTCGTTTATTAAGTTATGTAGATGTACCACGCCCATGTATTTGGAACCGTCCACGGCCAATACCTGGGATATTCCATTGGCCTGCATAAGTTCAAGCGCCTTTATGGCCAACACATCCGAACTGATTGTTTTTGGATTGGAGGTCATGATGTCCTTGGCTTTGAGCCCATTGATATTGTCGTACTTGTTCAGCATTCTCCTAATGTCCCCATCGGTGACCACACCGATGATCTGTTCCCCTTGCATAACGGCACATACACCCAACATTTTCTCCGATATTTCAACAATGACGTTCCTCACATTGGCGTCTTCGTCTACCTTGGGCCTCATATTGTTGGCGGCTATATCGGCTACGCGGAGGTAGAGTCTTTTGCCCAGTGCCCCGCCGGGATGGTATTTTGCGAAATCCGTACTGCTGAACCCCCTGAGTTCCAATAAGGTTACGGCGAGGGCATCCCCCATGACCAACTGGGCCGTTGTACTGGTAGTAGGCGCCAGGTTATTGGGGCAGGCCTCTTTGGCCACGAAGGTATTCAGCACAAAATCTGCCTGCTTTGCCAAAAAGGAATCCGCGTTTCCCGTCATACCCACCAACTTGTTCCCGCCCCTTTTGATCAAGGGAACCAACATTTTTATTTCTGGGGTATTGCCGCTTTTGGATATGCAAATGACCACGTCGTCTTTCTGTATGGTCCCCAGATCTCCATGGATGGCATCGGCCGCGTGCATAAAGATGGCGGGCGTGCCTGTAGAGTTTAGGGTAGCGACGATTTTGGAGGCGATAATGGCACTTTTCCCTATCCCGGAGATTACCACCCTGCCCTCGGATTGGAGAATACAATTTACGGCATGGGCAAATTCGTCATCCAATAAGGAGCCCAAGTGGAGAATGGCTTCACTTTCCGTATCGAAGGTTTTTTTTGCTATGGCAAGTATAGCTTTGGTATCGCTCAATGTAATATTGGGATTATGTGATTGTATTCCTAAAAGAATGTATTATATTTAAGATAACAAAATTACATAAACTTAATTTTATAGGAGATTTTAAGTCCCAATAAAATTCGGTATGCAATTTGTAGATAGGCAAATTGAAAATTCATGTCCAAACATACAAAGGTCTAGTTTTTTGATCAAAAGGGATGATATTAATTGTGAAAACACGGTATGGGTTTTAATGAAAACGATCTACATGCCTCGTTGAAGAAGTATTTTGGGTTCTCCCAATTCAAAGGCCTGCAAGAGGGCGTTATCAAAAATATATTAGCGCGAAACAACACTTTTGTGATCATGCCCACCGGGGGCGGGAAGTCACTGTGCTATCAGTTACCTGCCTTGATGCAGGAGGGGACCGCCATTGTGGTATCGCCCTTGATTGCGTTGATGAAAAATCAGGTCGATGCCTTGCGCGGTGTTTCTGCCGAACATGGTGTTGCCCATGTTCTAAATTCTTCGCTGACCAAGAGCGAGGTAAGGCAGGTAAAGCAGGATATTACCGACGGCATCACCAAGCTGCTGTACGTTGCCCCGGAATCACTGACCAAGGAGGAATACGTAGATTTTCTGCAAACCGTAAAGCTGTCCTTTGTGGCGGTGGACGAGGCGCATTGTATCTCCGAATGGGGCCATGATTTTAGGCCGGAATATCGAAATTTAAGGGCCATTATCAATAGACTGGGGGATGATATTCCCATTATTGGTCTTACCGCTACGGCCACACCCAAGGTTCAGGAAGATATCATTAAGAATTTGGCCATTACCGACGCCAAGGTGTTCAAGGCCTCCTTTAACCGACCCAATCTTTTTTATGAGGTGCGCCCCAAGACCCAAAACGTGGATGCGGATATCATTCGCTTTGTAAAACAGAATACAGGGAAATCCGGTATCATCTATTGTTTAAGCCGCAAAAGGGTGGAGGAACTGGCCCAAGTTCTGCAGGTGAATGGCGTAAGTGCTGTACCCTATCACGCCGGATTCGATGCCAAGACCCGATCAAAGTACCAGGATATGTTCCTCATGGAAGATGTAGATGTGGTGGTAGCCACCATAGCCTTTGGTATGGGGATAGACAAGCCCGATGTTCGGTACGTAATCCATCACGATATCCCAAAGAGCATAGAAAGTTACTATCAGGAAACCGGCAGGGCCGGCCGGGATGGGGGAGAAGGCCATTGTCTGGCCTTTTATTCCTATAAGGATGTTGAAAAATTGGAAAAGTTTATGGCCGGGAAACCGGTAGCCGAACAAGAAATCGGAAATGCGCTCTTACAGGAGATTGTGGCCTATGCGGAAACTTCCATGTCACGTAGAAAATTTATCCTCCATTATTTTGGTGAAGCTTTCGACGAGCTCAATGGGGAAGGTGCCGATATGGATGATAATACTAGGAACCCAAAGGAAAAACAGGAGGCCCGGGACGATGTCCTGAAACTTATCCAGGTGGTCCAGGGGACCAGTGAAAAATTTAAGTCCAAGGAAATTGTACATACGTTACGGGGAAAAGTAAACGCACTTATTTCTTCGCACAAAACCGATGAAAAGCCCTTTTTCGGCATTGGTTCGGATAGGGACAAAAGCTATTGGATGGCCCTGGTCCGACAGGTGTTGGTGGCCGGACTTCTAAAAAAGGAAATTGAACAATACGGTATTTTGCACCTTACCCCCAAAGGCGAGGCATTTGCGAAATCGCCCACTTCCTTTATGATGACCCTGGACCATGTGTATAGCAAGGAGGCGGATGAGGCCCTTGTAAGTGCGGCAAAGACGGGAGGGGGCGCGGCCGATGAGCGCTTATTGAGATTGTTGAAGGATCTGAGAAAAGGAGAAGCTTCAAAAATGGGGATTCCTCCCTTTGTGGTCTTTCAAGATCCCTCGCTACAGGATATGGCCTTGAAGTATCCGATCTGTATGGAAGAATTGATCAATATCCATGGGGTAGGCGAGGGCAAGGCCAAAAAATATGGACAACCCTTTATTTCGCTTATTTCAAACTATGTGGAGGAGAATGACATTCTTAGGCCAGATGACCTGGTGGTAAAGAGCACGGGGGCCAATTCGGCCTTAAAACTGTACATCATCCAGAACATTGATCGAAAACTGCCCCTAGACGATATCGCTGCGGCCAAGGGTCTGGAACTTCAGCAATTGATCAAGGAAATGGAACAGATCGTGTTTAGTGGTACAAAATTAAACGTGGGATATTGGATCGATGAAATTCTGGATGAAGACCAGCAGGAAGATATCCACGAGTATTTCCTGGAAGCGGAAACCGATAATATACAGGCCGCCCTTGAGGAATTTGACGGAGAATACGAGGACGAGGAACTACGCCTTTACCGGCTTAAATTTATGAGCGAAGTGGCCAACTGATCGATATTAGGGCGCCAATTGATTGAAGGGGTGAATTGGAATATTTCTTGCGATCATAAACAGGACTAAAACCAAAAAGACCACCATGGGCGTTTTAGGATGGTACAACAGATTGGGATAGTTTTTTTTGTTCTTAAATTCCATGAACCTAATGATTCCATGATAACTCAAGAGACACAGCATTAGAACAAATAGGACGTTATGCTTTATGGCGCCCAGGACATCCAAATGCAACAAATCGTGTATGGCCCTTTGGCTACCGCAGCCCATACAGTAGAGACCCGTAGCGGCAAACAAGGGACATTTCGGAAAAAAAGAAACCTGGCCCGGGTCCCTAAAAAAGTAAAGCAACAACATTCCAACCAGTATACCCCCTCCACCCAAGGCTATGCCTAAAAGGGTAGTAGATCGTTTAGTAATCACCGCTTGATAAGGCCGCTAGAAAGGTAAAACCAAAAATTGCTATGTAAAGTATCCAGAACACCGCAACTATACCCATACCCGCAAGCGCCCAAGTTTTTGCATTTTTGGAAGCCTTTTCCGCTGCTTCGTATTCCCCTCTGGCATAAGCTTCATTTACTTTTGTGGAATACACGATGCTAACGATTCCAGGGATAAGGCAACATGCCACTGTGCATATGATTGCCAAGGCTAGGTAATTGTTTGGTTTTGGTCTGCTTTGATTATCTTCCATTTGAGTTGATTATTCGTTTATTATAGATTTTAAGGTTTTTTGTCCAACAGGTAAACCTGCCAAATGGCTAGAGGATTAGTAGTCCTAAGGGTTCTATTGTTCAACTCCCCATTGTTCCATAATCTCCCTTGCTTTTTCCATTTGCGCTTCCCAACCACCAGCTTGTTGTAGTTGAAAGAGCCACCATGCAAAATAGAGAATTCCAATTACCATGACAATAATTGCTACTATTTTTGCTGTTTTCAGTTGGCTGTAATTGGAATAAAGATCCGGATTGACTTTATATTTGTTTTCGTCCTTCCTCAACAAGAGAAATGCGATACCACCCAAAATGGCGGCTGGTAGGCCTGCAATACAGCAACAAACAAAGCCTAGGATTACTAGGACAATGGCAAGGGTTACATTAGGTAGTTTTTGTTGTTCCATAATTTAAAGGTTGATTAGATAAATTTTAAAATAAAATTGGTCACTATCAATAGGATACTCGATACCATTAGGGTAATAATCATTTTATTGGCGTATTTGATCTTAAAGAAATAATCGGCCAACAGGATACCGAACAAAGGAATAACGGTATAAATGGCCGGGTACATTTTAAAAGCGGCCAGAAACTCTCCCTGGAGCAAAAAAGCCAAAGAGCGCTGTAGTCCACAACCAAAACATTCCATGCCCAATAATTTTTTGCTAAGGCAGGGTATCATATAGTCTTCGGCAACAGACAGAAAGGTAAGCAATCCCATTTTGATAAAAGTGAATCCAATGCTGAAAAATACTATTATTTTTGCTCAATGAAAACAAAACAGCGCATTTATTTTATCTGCATTATGATAGGTGTATTGCTCCTCGCCTTTGGAAATACGGTGATCCAAAATGTGTACCTTCAAAGTAGTGGTTTTATTTTATTGATGCTTGGCATTTACAAAACCTCACGCATAAGGACCACCTCTCCGGAGATCCAGGAAAGGGAATTAACCGAAAAGCACCATGAGCAGTCTTAAAATAGGGGATCGAGTAGAAACTTTGGACGATATCATCAGTGGTATCGTAACACAACTGGCTGGCCAGGCCGTAACGATAAGATCCGACGACGGATTTCCCTTGATCTACGATATTAGCGAACTGGTTAAAATCTCCGATACCAGTGCTTTAAAAGTCTCCAATTACGAAATTGCCCGCGCAAAGGCCCAAAAAGAAGAATCCAAGCGAGGAAAGGTGCAACGTGCCAAGCCCAAAGATCGGAGCGCCCCCAAAATGGAAGTCGATTTGCATATCCACAAATTGGTAAAATCTACCAAGGGCTTGGGCAAGCACGATATATTGACCCTTCAATTGGAAACGGCCAAGAGGCAATTGGAGTTTGCCATGGCCAAGCGGATCCAGAAGGTGGTGTTTATCCACGGGATGGGCGAGGGAATCCTAAAAGAGGAACTCACCTATTTACTGGGAAGGTACGAGCAACTAAAATTTTATGATGCGGACTATCGGAAATATGGTTTGGGTGCGACCGAAGTCTACATTTTTCAGAACACCTGATCGCTATGTATCCTATTCCTGTGTGGTAACGGTGCCAAATTCATCAATGGTGAGGTCGGTAATTCGTTCCCCGATAGTATTGACCAGAGAAATACTCCTAAGGCGTATGGTGTGTTCGTACATGGTGGTATCGGTTTCACTGCGTAACGTAGTAATGAGTACTTCCCCACCTTCTGCCACTATTTCCTCCACCACCGTGGGCGTTGTGGGGGGAATGTCATCACAGAAATAGTTGGTGCTCACGTTGTCCGAAAAAATGCGGTAGGTCAAGGTAGACTGTCCCGGTACGGTGCTTACAATGGTGTCTGTGGTGGCCTGGTTTAGCAGCACACCGCTCTGCAGGTCAAGAATAAGGGCTTCGTCCTCATTGATCTTAAATAAAACATTGTTGCTTGTAGTGGTCGGTGAGGTGCAAAATTGAATGGTGCTGCTGTCAAAATTTATTCCTTCTATCTGTAGGTTTCCATCATCGCAGGAAAAGAACACTAGGAACACTGCAAAAAGGGCCATTTTTTTCATGCTTCAAATTTAAATGAAATTAAAGGGATATTCCTAGAGGTTTGCCTCTATTTAGACAGAAATTAACTTTATTTCCATTATTTTTGCCGGGTTACTAAATCGATATAGCTGTATGCAAAAAGTTTATTTGGACAACGCTGCTACAACCCAGGTCAGGGAAGGAGTAATCTCCAAGATGCAGGACGCCCTTACCCAATTTTACGGTAACCCTTCTTCCACCCATAGTTTTGGAAGATCGGCCAAGACGGCCGTAGAAAGTGCTAGGAAAACCATTGCCAAATATTTGAATGCCCATCCCTCTGAGATTATTTTTACTTCTGGGGGCACAGAGGCGGACAATATGATCCTAAGAGGTGCGGTACGCGATCTAGGGGTCAAGACTCTTATTACCTCAAAAATTGAACATCATGCGGTGCTGCATACGGCCCAGGCCCTTGCGACAGAGTATGGCATTCGACTACACTATGTGGACCTGGACGCCTCAGGGAACCCTGATTCCAAACATCTTGAAGCGCTTCTAAAGGAAGATAATTCCAAAAAGTTAGTGAGCCTTATGCATGTGAACAATGAAATTGGGAATAAGATCGATATCGATTCCATTTCCCAAATGTGCAGGGAATACGGTGCCTTTTTTCATTCGGATACTGTTCAGTCCATTGGCCATTATCCATGGGACGTGCAGGAGACTGGGGCAGATTTCCTCACCGCGGCCGCCCATAAATTTCATGGCCCCAAAGGGGTAGGTTTTGCCTACATAAAAAAGAACACCGGCTTAAAATCTATGATTTTTGGTGGTTCCCAAGAGCGTGGATATAGGGCAGGTACTGAATCTTTCCACAATATTGTTGGTCTTGAGCAGGCATTTATAGCCGCATACGACCAACTGGAGAAGGAAAGAGCCTATGTGACGGATTTAAAAAGATATTTTATTGAAAACTTAAAAGCGGCACTTCCTGAGTCCGAATTTAATGGTTGTTCCGGGGATTTGGAAAAAAGCACCTATACCTTGGTCAACGTACGTTTGCCCTTTAGCCCCGAAAAGGCCATGTTATTGCTGTTCCATCTGGACATCAAAGGCATTGCTTGTTCCAAGGGGAGTGCATGCCAGTCAGGTAGCGATAAGGGGTCGCACGTGCTTTCAGAGTTGTTGCCCGAGGAAGAACTTAAGAAACCTTCGCTGCGTTTTTCCTTTTCCATATACAACAGTAAGGAAGAACTCGATTATGTCATTGGAGTGTTAAAGGAATTCGCCGAAAATTAGGTTTTCTTTCGGTCTTTTTTTCTTTCGCGTTCCTTGTCATAGGGAAATTTTCGGGTTGCCCGTTTCATCATACCTTCAATGAGCGCATTGGTATTCTTGCCCGATTTTTTATTGATTTCCTTTTCGTATTTCCATAACAATTTACCCGTACGGCCATCGCTCACCTTAATGCCTATTCTGCCATAATTGGCATCGCCCAGAATATAATCTATAAAACTGAAATCAGTGGAAACCCCTTTCGAGAGCAGGATGTTGAGGTTTAGGTTTCCACTAATGATACCGTCCACGCCCAGCATCTTGCAAAGCTCTTTGACGGTATAAATATCTATATTGGCATAGGTAATATTATTCTTAGCGAGTATGGCGTTGGTGTTATCCACATTCTGGAACTCCACGGAGAATTTTTTCCGTTTTCTACCTCTCGAAAAATAGGTTTCCAAGGCATTTTGAACTGCACGCCCTTCCTTCTCTTCCAAGTTCTTCAATTCTACCCCTGACACCTCCTCTTCCAGATCCAAATTGGTCAGAAAGGGGATAATGGCCAGGGTCTTATGATGCTCACTGAGCTCGTCGAACTTGTTGCTCTCAAAGATGTTTTTCTGAGCGCTTGCTCCGATAACGGTAAAGGCGAAAAATAAGAAGATGGCTCTTTTCATGGGTATAACTACTAAAATCGCATACTCAGTATTAGGTTCAATCGGCGGGCGGTCAAAAAGTTCGGGACCGCAAACTGTAGTTTGCTGTCCACATCCCTTACAAAGGTATTGGTTATGGAGTTTTGGTTGTTGAACAGGTTAAAAATTTCAAATCCCACATTGAGTTCCTTAAATCTGTGGAGCCAGTGGTTTTTCGGATACCGCTGGTCCGCATCCACAAAAATATACGAAATTCCCAAATCTGCCCGTCTATAATCCCTTAATCTGTTCTGAAAAAGGTAAGGATCGGCAAAATTTGGGGAACCTCCAGGTACTCCCGTGTTGTAAACCAGGTTCAAGTACATTTTTAGGTCGGGGATAGTGGGCACGTAATCCTGGAAGAGAATACCCACCTTCAGGCGTTGGTCCGAAGGCCTTGCGATATAGCCCCTATTGTCTATATTTTCCTCGGTTTTCATATAACCCAGGCTTACCCAGGATTCCGTTCCTGGGACAAAGGCTCCGTTTAAACGCATTTCCAGGCCATAGGCATAAGCCTTTGCATTGTTATCCGCCGCATAACGAATGCGCACGTCTTCCAAGGTATATGGATTTACTTGGTCCAAGTTTTTATAGTAGGCCTCGCTGACCAGTTTAAACGGGCGGTTCCATAGCACAAAACTGTATTCGTTGCCCAGTACGAGATGAACCGATTTTTGGGCCTTTACCTCAGGGCGTATCGTCCCGTTTTGATCCCTTAGCTCTCGATAGAAAGGAGGTTGTTGGTACCATCCGCCCGAAATTCTAAAGAGCATATCCTTTTTCCAATCAGGTTTTAAGGCCAATTGGGCCCGGGGACTTACAATGGTCTGTTGTGTTTTAACAACGTTTTCCCCGCTTACGGTCCATCTTTGCGCCCGTACCCCAAGATTGTAATAAATATCATGTTTGTTCCATTGCAACTGCTCACTGTATTGTACAAAGGCCGATAGCCGATTGGTCTTTACAAAATTAATGGCGCTTATACTCTCAAAGGGAGCAATAGGGGCGGTAAAGGGATCTTGAGGTTGGTTGTTTATAAATTCGGGCAAAGGGGGCCTTATGGAAAAACCGGCAGAGTCTATGAACTCGGATTCGCGTATCTGGTCCCGAATATCCTCATGGGTATACTTTACTCCCCATTCCATCACTTTACGGTCCTTCGAAAATTTGCCCCTATGGGCCACATTTAAGATCAGAGCGTCCAGATCGTTGCGCGCACGGTTGAATTGCGACCCCAGGCCCCGTGAGGAAGTAACCTCGCCTAAGGTATCGCTCCCCAGATTGGTGTCTATCTCTCCCAACTCATATTGCGCGATGATATCGGAATATTCCTCCTCCGTGGTATGGTACAGCGAGGCAACCCAATTGAGGTGCACCCGATCGTTCGTGAAATAGTCCGCTTTTAAGGCCCCTAGGGCCGTGTTGTACCTATTGTTCTCCTGACCTTCATAAAAAACCAACAAGGCCATGGGATTGTCCAAGGTGCCAAAATTGGTCTGCCTGGTCAGCGGTTCGTTTTCATAATCGTTTATGGACAGCGTGCCCAAGAAGTTAAGGTGGAATTTTTTCGAAAAGCGATAGGTCAGATAACTCTGAAGGTCTACAAAGGTGGGATTAAAATTGCTTTCGGTCTGCAAACTGTTCACCAAGAGGCTGTTGTCCCTAAATCGGACACCGCTAACCGTTGTAAAGTTTTTATTCTTTGAAACCGTGCCCAAGGAAGCAGCAGCACCCAATAAACTTGCATTCACCGAAAGCTCGAATGCCAGTGGGTTTTTGTAGGTGATATCCAGTACGGAGGAGAGTTTATCGCCGTATTTGGCCTGGAAACCCCCAGGAGAAAACACTACGTCCTGTACCAGGTCCGCATTGACGAAACTTAGCCCTTCCTGTTGCGCAGATCGTACTAGAAAGGGACGGTATACTTCAATACCGTTTACATAGACCAGGTTTTCGTCATAGTTTCCGCCACGAACCGAGTATTGGGTACTGAGCTCATTGCTCGATGAAACACCCGGCAATAGTTTCAGCACGTTTTCTACCCCGGCATTGGCCCCGGGGATTCGGCGAATGACCTCTGGCGTGAGGGTGGTAATACCCTCCACACTTTTCTCACCGGTAGGAGTAACCACAACTCCATCTACCTGAATGGCATCGGCCTTCATCACCGGATTAAATTCAAAGGTTTCATGGGTAGACAAGATCAAATTTTCCAGCACTATGTTCTCATGGCCCAAATGGGAAAAGGTAAGCGTTGTTTTTTGATCTGGAATCAGCTGCAAGATGTAAAATCCGTTGCTATCGGTAGAGGTGCCCTTGTCTCCGGAACTAATATTCACGTCCGGAAGCGGATTGTTGTTTTCGTCCAGAACAACGCCGGTAATCGCGGCGGTCTGTCCGCTTAGCATGGCGGTAAAGCACAAACCTATAAAAAGAAAAAGTAGTTTAGGGCGGCTCACATTTATTTTCTATAGAAAGTGGTACTAAAGGTAGCTTTGTTCCCCACATTATCGGTAACCACCACTTTTAGTTCGCACTGTTTCTTGTCCAGGATAATATCATCAAAATTATAGGTCAGCGTCCGCGTCTTGGGTTCGTATTCCATAAGTATCCATTCCCCATTGAGTGTCGCGGAATAGGTATCCACGCCGCTGAGGTCATCGCTTATATGGAGGCTTAGATAGCGATAATTGGTAAGCCATTGTTTTTCCCTAAAATTTTTGGTCCTTATTTTTGGCGCCACCGTGTCCTTGGCCAAGGTGTAGGTACCCAGGTTTCGCGTTCGGGTGGTAAAGGTAGTCCCCCTTTTATAGGTGGAAGCATAATTTGGCCTCCGCCTTTTGTCGAGACGGGCAATAAAGAGCTGTTGGCGTTCTTTGTCCGAGTATTTGGAGGTGTCGAACGTTATGGTGAAATTACGGTGTGCGGGTACCTTGTTGTTGTGAATGGTAACGGTGTCCTTCCCCTTCTTTAGGTCCATATAAAAGTCTTCGTAGAACGTATTGGAAGGAAAATACACCTTTGCAGCCCCCAGATCATAGTTATTTGGTTTTTTTGCGATAATGTAATGGTCTGTCTTGACGTCTTTTTTCACAATCTTCAATTCCTGCCTTTTTCCTACTATGGGAATACGCACTCGGGAAGCATTCCCCTCAAAATCCGTTATCAGGATCTCCACGGTATAGGACAGCCCTTCCCTTACCACTATTTTCCCATCATTGTGCAGTTGGTTGTAGATGCTGAGACGATTACCGGGCGCCCTAAAACACTGTTGCACGCGCTGTTGATAGGCCCCAAAGTGTGCATAGTCTATCAAGGTATTTATATATCGGGTCTCTATGAACGAAAACGTTTCAAAATCGTAATCGGAGTAAATCTTTCCGTTTACCAATTGTTGTACCCTATAGACCCCATTCTTATTGGCGGCCAGATCCTGTCGGTCAAAGCCGTTGAAACCAAAGCCAATGGTGCCTGCCGCATATACGGTATCGGCTAAAAAGGAACCATCCTGTTGTCGGCTAAAGTTGATCTGTACCTTTTCATTGCTTTGGTTCAGTTGGGCATTTTTGGAAAGGGGATATCCGTAAAGTCCCAAAAAAGTGGGATTGGTAGCATCCCTAACTTCCAGGCCATAGAGCAGGGGATTGGTGGGTTTCTCGGAAATACTGCTGCGTATTTCAAAATGCAGATGTGGACCCGAAGAACCGCCCGAGTTGCCACTATAGGCTATTACCTTGCCTTTTTCCACTTTTAGTTCCCCGAAGTCCGGGAAAACCTCCACTTCATAAGCCCTTTTTTTGTATTGGATCTTTTTTATGTACGCCTCTATTTCTGGAGCAAACTTCTGTAAATGTGCATAAACCGAAGTATATCCATTGGGATGCGCAATATACATGGCCTTTCCGTAACCCCATAGGGATATCTTTATTCGGGTAACCGTTCCGTCACCAATGGCATATACCGGCAATCCTTGCCGTTGTTGTGTTTTGATGTCTATACCGGAATGAAAGTGGTTGGACCGGAGTTCTCCAAAACTCCCAGCCAAAATCAACGGAATGTCCAAAGGCGGGCGAAAAGCATCCTTGGGATAATTTTCCTGTCCTTTACCATGAATCGAAAAAAATAGCAAAAGCGTTAAAATGGGTAATCTCATAATAAGGATAAGTTGGTACGAAAGTAATTAATACCGTTGAATCAATGAAAACTCTTAAAAAAAAAGCCCTAGTCTTCATACTTCTGGCATAAAAGGAATTAAAGTATTACTTGAAGAATAAATGGAAAAAGTATTGCGAAGTCGATGGATGTATGTTAACTTTGTGTAAAATGCATTGAGGTTTGCATATGAGTGAATTAGTTGAAATTGTTGATTCTTTAGAAAACAAAATTAGCAAGTTACTGCACAAATTAGAGCTGCTTAACCAAGCTAATAGAAGGTTGGAAGAGGAAGTGATCGCTTTACGACAGGACAATGAAACTACCCAAGGCTCCCGAACAGAATGGGAGGAAAAGTATAAATCGCTCAAGATGGCAAACTCAATGATGGGCAGTAATACAAATAAAACGGAAGCTAAGCTTAAAATAAATACTTTGATTAGGGAGTTGGACCATTGCATTGCCCAACTCGCTGAATAATGTTCAATTAAATTATGGCGGAAAAGCTCAAAATAAAGCTTTCTATTGCGGACAGGGTCTATCCTTTGACCATTGATCCCAGTCAGGAAGAAGGGTTGCGAAAAGCGGCCAAGAACATAGAGCAATTGGCCAAAAAGTTTGAACAAAATTATGCCGTAAGGGACAAACAGGATGTATTGGCCATGTGTGCCCTGCAGTTTGCCTCCAAGATCGAGCAGAAAGGTATTGATAGTATGGAGAACACCAAGGAGGTTACAGAGCGTTTAAAGGCTTTGGACCAGCTTGTGAATTCCAAGCTTAGTATAAAATAAGTTCTTTTGAAATAACAGTAAAGTTACTGCCCACATTGGTAAATAATTTTTGACGAACTCAACACTAATTTGTTTGAAAAGGGTGAGTTTAGGTTGTAAAAGCAAGCCTTACTAGTATAAGGATCCTTGATCAGCTTGGTAGCCCTAAACCTGTTTATTGGAGTTTGTACAAGACTTCCATCAATGTGGGCTTTTTTTATAACTAATTTGGAAACTATGGATATTACATCAATAATAATAGGAGGTATTGTTGGGGCGGTCATCGGTTTTGTCATCGCAAAGTTTTTAGAGAAAGGCAAGGCGTCCAAGACCATAAGCAATGCAAAAAGAGAGGCCTCTTCACTGTTGAAGGCCGCCAAACAAGAAGGTGAGAACATCAAGAAAGACAAGATTTTTCAGGCAAAGGAAAAGTTCCTGGAATTAAAGGCAGAGCATGAAAAGGTCATTATCAACAAGGACAAAAAGATAGGGGAGTCCGAAAAACGGGCACGGGATAAGGAGTCGCTGATTAGCAATGAACTGGCCAAGAACAAGAAGCTGAACGAACAGTTGGAGTCCAAGCTCAAAGCCATTGATCACAAAAGCGAATTCTTGGACAAAAAACAATCGGAACTGGAGAAGCTGCATAAAAGTCAGGTACAGCAATTGGAGGTAATCTCTGGCCTATCGGCGGAGGAGGCCAAAAGTCAGTTGCTGGAATCGCTTAAGGAAACCGCTAAGACAGATGCCATGGCCTATATGCAGACCACTTTGGAGGAGGCCAAACTTGCCGCGCAGCAGGAGGCCAAGAAAATAGTGATCAATACCATACAGCGCATCGGAACCGAGGAAGCGGTAGAAAATTGTGTTTCAGTATTTAATTTGGAATCGGATGACGTAAAAGGACGGATCATCGGTAGAGAGGGAAGGAATATCAGAGCCCTTGAAGCTGCCACTGGTGTGGAAATTATCGTTGATGATACGCCCGAGGCTATAATCCTTTCCTGTTTTGATTCCGTACGCCGGGAAGTTGCACGCTTATCGCTGCACAAGTTGGTAACCGATGGGAGAATCCATCCCGCGCGAATCGAAGAAATTGTGCGGAAAACGGAGAAGCAAATAGAGCAAGAGATCGCGGAAGTTGGGAAACGGACGGTAATCGACCTGGGAATCCATGGGCTTCACCCCGAATTGATAAAGGCAGTGGGCCGTATGAAATACCGCTCCTCTTACGGACAAAATTTATTGCAACATTCCAGGGAAGTGGCCAAACTCTGTGGAGTGATGTCCGCGGAACTTGGATTAAACCCAAAATTAGCCAAGCGGGCCGGTCTGTTGCACGATATTGGAAAGGTGCCCAACACTGAGGTGGAAGTAGAAACACCGCATGCGATACTTGGCATGCAATGGGCAGAAAAATATGGGGAAAAACCTGATGTCTGCAATGCCATTGGGGCGCATCACGATGAAATTGAAATGAAAACCCTGATCTCGCCTATTGTACAGGTGTGCGATGCCATAAGTGGGGCAAGACCAGGGGCCCGGAGACAGGTATTGGATTCCTATATACAGCGTTTGAAGGATTTGGAGGACATTGCCTTTGGATTTGGAGGCGTGCAAAAAGCCTATGCCATTCAGGCCGGTAGGGAACTAAGGGTCATTGTAGAAAGTGAGAAAGTCAGCGATGATAAGGCTGCCGAACTTTCCTTTGAAATTTCCCAAAAAATACAGACCGATATGACTTATCCTGGACAGGTGAAGGTCACGGTTATTCGTGAAACACGGGCTGTTAACGTGGCCAAATAGCGGTCTATATTATCCATGAAAAGGGGCCCGATCGGGCCCCTTTTTTGTTTAGTATGGTCAAGGGGAAGCCTATTCCTCTTCGGACGAAGCGTCTGCGTCATCGGCAGCCTCTTGCTCCCTGTGCAGATTGTTCTCCATGATATTAAGTTTTTTGAGTTTTGCCTTCCAGGTCTCAAGTGCCTCTTTATGGGCATCTATCTTTTTGATTACTTCTTTTACCACGGGACTGTCCTCGGAAGCATTGGAAAAGAACTGAAGATTGTTTTCCAATTGCCGAATCTCGTTCTTGCTCTCATCTATCTTTCTTCTGATAAAGGTCCGCTCATTGGAAATGGCCAGTTCGTCTTCCCTTTTGGCCAATTGCTGAATTTTGTTCCCATATTTTAAAAGCTCCGATTCCTGTCTGCCAATATCCAGTTTCTTGAAAAGGGCATCTAGAATTTTATTGAACTTTGCATTGATGTTCTTTTTGTTGAACGGTACCCGTCCATAGGTCTTCCATTCCTCGATAAAGCCTTTGATTGCCTCTAAATCCTTATCCCTTTTTCCACTGAGTTCAAAGGCCTTAAGTTTGTTCAAGCAGGCGTTTTTCTTTTCAAAATTATCCGCCTCTTCCTTGTTGGCCTTATTCTTAAGGGCATGTAAACGGTCAAAGTAGTGGTTACAGGCCGTTTTGAACTCGTTCCATATCTTATCGGAAAACTTTCTGGGGACATGGCCTATTTTCTTCCATTCGCTCTGTATCCGCTTCATTTCTGGGGTTGCCGTGTCCCAATCCTCACTGTCTTTCAGGGAAAGTGCCAAATTTAGCAAGGTCCGTTTTTTGTCCAGATTCTCCTGTTGGTCCTTTTTGAGGTTTTTGTAATACGCATTTTTACCACGGTTAAAGGCCCTTACCGCTTCCTTGAATGCCGCCCAGGTCTTTTCATTCACCTTTTGGGGTACTTTCCCTGCCTTAAAGAATGTCTCGCGCAGTTGCTCTATTTCCCTAATTTGCTGCTGTAGCGCTTTATGGTTAGTGGCCACATTTGATGCCACAGCGGAAATGGACTCGATAATTTTATTCTTTTCGATCAGGTTTTGCTCATATACCTTTTCAATGTCCTTATAGTACTCCTGCCGTCTCAAATGCATGGCCCGGGTAGCACTGCTAAAACGGTCCCATATTTCCTCACGGTGTTGCTTGTCCACCGGACCTATATCCTCTTTCCAGATCTTGTGGAGCGTTTGCAGTTCCCTGAAGGCTTTACCTAAGTCTTCCTGCTTTACCAGGGCCTCGGCGCGTTCCACAATTTTAAGTTTCTCTTCTAAATTGTGTTTAAAATCAAGGTCGCGGAGTTCCCGGTTCAGATGTAGGAAATCATAAAATATCTCGATATGATGGTGGTAGGTCCGCCATACATCATTGTAGTTGTTACGGGGTATTGGCCCGGCATTTCGCCACCTTTCCTGAATGTCCTTAAAGTTTTTATAGGTGGTATTGATATCTTCCTCAACATTTACCAAGCCTTTTAGCTGCTCAATGATTTCCAAACGTTTGGAGAGGTTTTCCTTAAGGGTCTGTTCTAGGTTTTTGTAATATTGGTTACGTTTTTCCCGATACTCCGAATAGACCTCGTTGAACTGTCTTTTGGTAACGGAATTGTATCGAAAATCAATTTCATTGCCTCCATGGCCCACAAATTCCTCTTTCTTATGCTCTATGAATTCCTGGAATTTTAGATCAAATTCGTACTTAATACCGTCCACATGTTTTTTGATTGCCTGGACCTTCTCGGTCCGGATCAACTTCTGAAGTTCACCCACCAAGTTTTCCATGGACATGGAATGATAGTCCAACATGGGGATGTGATGCCGGTGATGATTATCTGTGTCCTCTGCATCCTCTGCATTGGTCTCTTCTATCTCCTCTATAACATCTTCCTCTTTGGGTGATGAAGCCGGGGTCTTTTTTTCTTCCTCAGGTTCGGAGGCTGTTTCCTGGTTTGATGCGTTTTCCCCTGAGGGTGTTTCTTCCTGCGCCTGGGGGGCTTCCGAGGTTTTGTTCTCTTCCTTGGCCACTGTAGTTTCCAGCTGCTCTACTTCCACGTCATCTGCCGGTTGCTCCATAGGTTCCACGACCTTCTCTTCTTTGGGGTTTTCGAGTGCAATTTCGGTGCTTTTCTCTGAGTTTGATTGTTTTTCAGTAGTTTCCGATTTTTTTTCTCCCCCTACACTTTCCTGTAGTTTCTCGTCTTTCTCTTCCAACATGTCGAATGTTTATTGATTGATGCCAGGTTTCCATTACTAAGTTATTAACAATGCTCCTTACAACAAAGGTAATGAAACTTCTTTAAGGGGTTTTTTGATTGCTGGAGTTGATAAAAAAGGAGATTCGAAGCCTTATTTACAGGGTATTCCATAGTTCCCATGCTTTTTCGGCCTGGAATTCCAACATTTTTAGCCCGTTGCAGATGGTGGCGTTTCTGCTTTCCCCGGCCAATAAAAAGGCCGTCTTTTTCGGATTGTAGATCAGATCGAAGAGTAAATGGCGAGACGTAACAAATTGGTACGGTATCCCGGGTCTGTCCGTAACATTGGGGTGCGTTCCAAGGGGAGTGCAATTTATCAAGACCGTATACTCCTCCAAAAGCGCTTCGTTGAGGTCCTGGTAGGCATATTGTCCTTTTTTGGGATGCCTGGAGACCGCGCTGTACACTATGCCCAAATTTTCAAGGACAAAGGCAACGGCCTTGGATGCCCCGCCCGTGCCCAGGATCAATGCTTTTGTATGGTGTTTTTTTATAAAAGGCTCAATGGCTTTCAAAAAGCCATAGGCATCGGTATTATACCCTATTAATCCCTTATCCGTGAACACAATGGTATTTACCGCACCAATTTTTTCCGCTTCGGGATCCAATGCCGCCAAATATGGAATAACGGCCTCTTTATAAGGAATGGTTACATTGAGCCCCCTCAAGTTGGAGCGGTCCCTAATAAGTTCCGGAAAATCACTGATGGCCGGGATATCAAAATTTTCATAGACATATCCGTTCAGCCCAAGGGCCATAAACTTTTGGGTAAAATACCCTTTGGAAAAGGAATAGGAAATATTCCGCCCAACAAGCCCGTATCTATTTTTTCTGTGCGCCATTTTTACCATACCAGTCCAATGCCAATAAAACACCAATTCCCAAGATAACGAAAAGGAGGGCCCACCAAGTTTCCACCTCGGAAAAATTGGGAAGGTAACGTTCGTAATTTACAATGATTCCCTTACCATTGGAATCCATGACCATTTGCCCGGCCTGATCCATTTTATACATCGTTCTTTTCCAGGGCCAAACCACGCCCAATGATCCGGTTATAAAACCGATAATGACCGCCGTGGTAATGTGTTTGTAGTGCTTTAGCACATAACTCAGGATATGGGAGATGGTCACCAGGCCCACCGCGGAACCCGTGGCGAATACGGCCAGTATCTTTAAAATGTTCAAACGTTCCGTGTTCTGGGTGAAACTAAAATCGCCCCTGAGGACCTCTCCAAAGGTATCGTAGAGCGCGTTTACCGAGTCTACCAAAAGCAACACATAATTCCCCAAAAGGATAAGTATAAAGGAGCCGGATAGTCCGGGCAATGTCATGCCCGAAACACTGATCATACCACAAAAGAAGATGAACAAAAGATTGTCGTTTTCCCTTGCCGGACTTAAAAAACTGATGGAGATGCCAATGATAAGCCCAGCCAGCCCCATAGGCACGGTTTTTTTGTTCCACTGATCAAAATCTTTGGCGATATAATAAATAGAGCCCAGGATCATGCCAAAAAAAGAGGCCCAGACAAAAAGCTCCTTTTGTTCCAGGAAATAATCGAGCAACTTGGAAACGCTAAAATAGCTCACGAGCATACCAAAGATCAATAAGGATAAAAACTGCCCGTTTACGTAGCGATAGAAGCTTTTGAACCTGCCATTGACCAACAGTTTAAAGGCCTTTAGATTAATCTTTTGCAGTGAATAGATGAATTCTTCGTAAAACCCACCTACAAAGGCCACAATTCCGCCGGAAACTCCGGGAACCTTATTGGCAGCACCCATGCAAAGTCCCTTGATGACCAGAAAAAACTTATCCAAAAATGTTCTTGGTTTGTGCATATGGGTCAGTCCTTATTTTTTAGCAGCTACTTTTTCGAGCATAAAAATAAGGCAAAATCCAATGGTGGCGAGGACCAGGGCATGGATTAATTGGTTATCTCCCTCAAATGCGAAAGGTGAAATGCTCCGTTCCCGAATGGGGACAATTTTATCGCCAAAGGTCCGGGTTTCCAAAACCTGTTTCCAGGGCCATATTTTGTTAAGGGAACCCAAGATGAAACCGGTTAAAAGAGCCAGGGTTATATTTTTATAATGGGCAAACATCCATTTTAAAAGTCTTGCAAAACTCAACAGGCCAAAAACGGCGCCCAAGGCCACCGTGGCTACCAGAGCCAGATTACGCTCGTGAACGGCATCCAGAATAGTTTTGTAGGAACCTAGGAGCACCAGGATAAATGCCCCGGATATTCCCGGTAGGATCATGGCGCAAACTGCCAAGGCCCCGGATAAAAAAAGAAAGGGAAGGCTTGCCGTATTTTCGATAGGTGGCAAGATGGTAATATAATAGGCCAAGGCCGCTCCCAATAACAATACCAGAACGGTGACCGGCTTCCATTTGGCAATGGCCTTGCCCACAAAAAAGATACTGGCCAATACCAGACCAAAGAAAAAAGACCATAGGAGTATGGGTTCGTTTTCCAAGAGCCAGCTTACCAAAGTGGCCAGTGAAAATAAACTGATAAAGATGCCGAGGAAAAGGGCCAACAAAAAATTCCCGTTGAGCTGTGACCAGAAGGCTTTGAAACCTTTTTTTCGCAGCGTATGAAAGAGCGAAATATTTATTTGATTAATGGAGGTGATGAGTTCCTCATAGATGCCTGAAATAAACGCGATGGTCCCTCCGGATACACCTGGCACCACATCTGCTGCACCCATGGCCATACCCTTTAGGGCAATTACCAAATAGTGTAGAAGGTTTCGGTTTTCCATAAAATTAAAAAAACAAAAGTAGTTTTTTTATCTGGGAGCCCGCTTCATATCTGAAATTATGTTTTTAGTCCATTCCGTGCCGGCATATTGTGGAAATGCCTCCAGGAAGAGGTGAAGTTTTTCGGCATTCAGTGTTAGGGCGTTGACCAGGCTTTCCGATGCCTTGCCCGTATTGGCCATCAATAAATAAACGCCTGCCATTTTATAGGGTATCTCGGCCTCTTCGGGGTAAAATTCCAGCCCTTGCAATAGGATTTGCACAGCAGAATCCACGTCCTTGTTCAGCAGGACCACGTCGGCCCAATTTAACCAGGTGTCCAACTCATAGTTGCCTAGATCTACCGCTTGTTTATAGGCGAAATCGGCCTCATCGTAGTTTCTTAAGGCGACGTGTATTTTACCGCATTTTTTCCAGTATAAGGGATTTTCCCCATCGATATTAATGGCCTTATTGATGTAATAAAGGGCCTTTTCAAAATTTTCCTTTCGGAAATAAAAATCAGTTATAGCCAACCAGCCCTTATCCAAAAGGGGATCCTCATGTACGGTATGGTAATAATAGTACTTGGCCAGGTCATCGTTCCCCAGCTTTTCATGACATCTTCCAATGCGCAGATAGGCGTGTGAAGTAGGGTCTTCCAGGCTGATGGTGGTTTCATAGTTTTCTATGGCCTCGTTGTAATTTCCCATTTTTTCCAGCACTTTGGCCTTTTCAAAATAGGCGCCAATAAAGGAATCGTCGGCAATAATGGCAAAATCAAAGGCGGTGAGGGCCTCAGGGAACATTTTTTTTGAAAAATACTGCTTGCCCAGTTGATGCCAGGCCACTTCACAATAAGGGTTTCGTTCCAGAAAATCGTTCAGGTAATAAATCGCGCCCTCATAATCTTGCATAAACTCGAAACAGTAAATGACATTATAGAGAGAAGAATAGTCCTGCTCATCTATGGAAACGCATTTCATAAAATTTTCCTTGGCAAGCTCAAAGTTGTCCATAAACAGATATTCCATGCCCAGTAGGGAATAGATATCCATATGGTGATCGGCTATTTCAAGGGCTCTTTTGAGAAGGATTACGGCCGCTTCATGATTGTCCTTCTTGGAGTATATGTTGGCGCGCTGTATGTAAATTTCCTCGTTGGAACCGTCCAGGACCTGTAGTTCGTCGAGCAGTTGCTCGGCAACCTCCAATTTGTTCTCAAAAACCAGAACCTCTACGCTCAGAAGTTTAAGCTCAATGGAATCCGGGTGCTGTTGCAGTCCTATTTTGATGGCTTTTTTTGCCAAGGACACCTTACCGTTGTTGAGATAGTAGTGAATAATGTCTTCAAAGTCCTCCGCATCGAAGAAGTAGACATCATCGGTCTTCAGCATGGACTCAAACTTGGCTAATGGTCGGCTTGGTCTTTCGTTAGCATCTAACGCCATAGGAACGTTTTGGTTAAACTATGGAATTAAAAATAACCTTTTGAGGCTGTCTTTAATTCCCGACTTGGGCTATATTATTAACAAATTAGTTAACAAATTATTGTTTATAAGCTGTTAATACTTCGAGGATTAGGGCGCATCCCTCCCTAATTTCCTCTTCTGAAATGGTCAAGGGCGGGGAGATACGAACGGCCTTGGGTTCGAACAGCAGCCAAAAAAGTATCAGTCCTTTTTTTGCACATTCATGTATTACATAATTGGCCTGCGCTACATTTTCCATAAGGAGTGCCAGCATAAGTCCTTTTCCGCGGATTTCCTTTATATATTGGTGTTTTAGCAGCTGTCTGATCAATTTTTCCTTTTCCAGGCAGGCCGGAATAAGCCCACTTTCCTTGATTTCGGTCAGGGTGGCCAAACTTGCCGCCGCAATTACCGGATTTCCCCCAAACGTGGTAATATGGCCTAAGGAGGGGTGATGCTGAAGGGTGTCCATCATGGCCTTGGAAGCTGTAAAGGCGCCTACAGGAAGCCCGGAAGCCATTCCTTTGCCCATGACCAGGATGTCCGGCACACAATGGTAATGCTCAAAGGCAAAGAGTTTTCCGGTGCGGCCAAACCCGGGTTGAATTTCGTCTAGGATAAGCAAGGCTCCCATTTCCGTGCAGCGTTCCCGTACCTTTTTCAGATAATCGGTTTTGGGTGCTATACATCCGGCTCCGCCCTGTATGGTCTCCAGTACTACTGCAGCCGTTTTTTCCGTAATCCTTTCCAAATCGGCCTCGTGGTTGAAATGGATAAAACCGATATCGGGAATCAAGGGTCTAAAAGTACTTTTTCTTGCCTCGTAGCCCATAAGGCTCAAACTTCCCATGGTGTTTCCATGATAAGCCCCGTGCGCTGCTATAATCCTAGATCGTCCGGTAACCCTGCGGGCCAATTTCATAGCTCCTTCCATGGCTTCGGTACCCGAATTTACCAGATAAGTGCTCTCCAAAGGTGCAGGTAAAAGGGAAGCTAGGAGCTTGGTGTAGGCCACTGCGGGTTTTTGCACGTATTCCCCATAGACCATCACATGCATATATTGTTCGCACTGCTGTTTTACAGCAGTGACCACTTTGGGGTGGCAATGTCCTAAACTGCAAGCGGAAACCCCTGCTACAAAATCTAAGTGGGCCTTCCCGTCGCGATCGTAAATATAACTGCCCCGGGCATGGGAAACTTCCATAGCCAATGGATGGGGGGTGGTCTGGGCCTGATATTTTAGAAAGTCCTTTTTCATCTTCACGACCCCTTATTCATCGTCGAGGTATTCCAGGGCTTCCGAAACCGGAATCCGTTCACCGTCCTTATAGGCTACAATATAACTTTCGGGATACCCTCTGGCATCGGCACGCAATTTTAGGTTCAGGGCCTCGTCGTAGGAGGCCGCGTTCCCGTACATGTATCTAATGAGGTCTTGAAAATTTTCTTTTGAAAGGGGGTCAAGACCACTGAATTCCTCCGGTTTCAAAGGAATATCCCGGTAACTGGCCAATAACTGGACCTTAAAAACGATACCTGTCTCCGTGGTTTTTACGCTTGTCTTTTCCGGAGGGCCCCTAGGTTTTTCCGGTTTGGAAATCCCTTGCCCATCTTCTACGTCCTCATTTTCAAAGTCAATGGGATTGTTTACGCCTTGGATAGTGACCAAGGTGATGTTGTTATCGTCCTCATCAAAGATATCGTCCTTGGTCATGATCCGTTCATCGCCACGCCAAATGAAACCCTTTAGTTTACGGGCATTTTCAGGGAGATCTTTTTCCGGGAAGATGTCACCGTCCGGGTTGGTAAAAAAAGTGATGTCCTCAATGTCATTATTGGCCATGATCAAGCGTATTTCGCTGCAAATGGTCTTGTCAATGCCTATGAGTTCATCGTCATCATTGTACATATAGTAAATGACCTCGGTATTTTTGATCAGGTCAATAATCTTTAGCTCGTTCTCTACAAACTGCCCAAAAAGGTCCTTGCCCTTGGCTTGGTTGTAGCCTACTTTACCGATACTGTCCAAGGAAATCACAAAGGCGTTGTTAAGCACCTTTAGGGAATCGAGCTTTTCGGTCTCCATATCGGATATGAGATGGATGCTGTCTCCGGTCATTTGGTTTTCACCGTTCCATAGAATGGGTTCTGTAATGAGTTGGGTAATTCCGGTGCGTTGATCAAAATGAATGGAATCGCATTTTCCGCTAAGATCGGTCTTGTAAAACTTGGCGTTTCTGAAGGCCCTGAGAATCCGCGCCTCCGGTTTCCCGGTCACCATTAGCGTATCTCCGTGCATATAGAGCGAATCCTGTTCCACCAGGCTTATGGATACCGCGCGTTTGGTGGCGAAAACCGAATCCCTGGCCTTAAAGACCTCGGCATAGTGGGCCCTAATGATACCTTGATTAACGGTATCGGTCACCTTGATGTTATTGGTGGCCGAGGCAAACTCGGTGGCCTTGTCAAAATATACGCTATCTCCCTCTATAATGCGGTTGTTGTAATCTATACGGGTGTTCTTAATACCGTAGCCGCTTTCTACCTTGGTGTCGTAAAAGCCACGTTCGAAATAGATTTTATAGGCTTCTCCGATAATGGTGGAGGGGCCGTACATATAGGCATTTTTGGAGGTGGTATAGTAGTCCAATTGTTGAGAGTCTACCGTGTACTCCGGATTCTGGATGTGTACCTTGTCCAAAAATTGATATTTGTCCAATTCCATAAAATACCGTCCAATTTGGCTGGTAAGGGTGTTGGCAGAGTCCACAATGGTCCCGAAATCCTCGTAATAGGCCTGTTGTTGTTCCCGATTAAAGCGCAGGGTATCCGTTCTCAGGGTCATCTGGCCATTCTCCAGCACCACATTTTCCCAGGCCTTGGCCAATTTTATATTGCCGTCATAGTCTATCTTACCGCTGGTCATCTGCACGGAATCTCCCTGTTGCAGACGTATGTTGCCTATGGCCTTTAACCGGTTCTCCTTTTGATAGAAAATAGCAATATCGCACCAAAGATCGGCACCCTCATGTTCAAACTGCACCTGGCGGTCGTCCTTGCTGAAGATCGATGCGCCCGGGTACTGGGCCTCGTCCTTGGTGAAATTGGCCCCGTATACGATATTGATTTGCTTTTGCTCTACCTCTGTTTGGGCGGAACAAACCGAACTGACAAGCAAAAAGAATCCAAAAACAATTAACGCGCGCAATATTCGATATTTTGCCCCAAAAATAGGTTTTTTTTGGTGAGGGGATAAAAAGATTGGGATAGATTTAGGAGGGCTCAAAAATCGATCAGCCCAAAAATATAATCGTAGAGAACGGATAGTCCGTAACTGCCCGCCAAACCATAATCCTGTATTTTTTTGATGCTCCCGTCAGCGTAGTGTACCGTTAAGTATCCCGTTTGGTTGTCGGTTTGGTCTACAGAATACATATCCTTGAGCTTTCTAAGCTGAATGTTTTGGATCAACTCGGACATATATGCCCAATCTGCCTGGTCCAATTGCAAATCCTTTTCCCCGCGCTGCACTACATGGTCTATTCCCTTATAACGAACATGCCCGCCTTTGTCCATGACAATCTCGAATACGGGACAGGTACCATAGCAATAGTCCGTTTTGAACTCGATTTTAACAACCGCTTCTTTATCCGGGTCAGCACTATAGGGCATAAGGTGGTCGTTTTTTACGTACAGCGTGTCCACTGACTGTTCGGACAATTTTGTGCCGGCCCCTGACATTTGAACGGAAAGCAGCAGATAGGCCTTGGTGTTTTTTTTGAGAATTTGGACATAGGGCCGCACGGGGTTAATTCCCTTCCTGAAATAACGCTTCGGAAAGGTGATTTTTTTGTGCTTTTTTTTTCTGCCGGTCAGAATAAGCATTTCAGCTTGCTTAATGGTCTGCTGGTATCGCTTAAAATGAGCCTCTCCGTGAACAAACAGATCTTCGATGCCGTCGTGATCAAAGTCGCCCCAAGCCATGGTAATGGTCTCTGGAATCTCCAAGGAGTTGGTTTCGCCCCCGTATATTTTGAAACCTTCATAAGGGGTTCCTGAAATCCGGTAGTTATTCACGATATACTGTTCTACCTGGGCTTTTTCCTTAAGATCACAGAGATTTTGAGCGTTTCCGAGCATAGGAAGCAATAAACATAAGGTGATTATATTTTTCAAGGGACTTCAATTAAAAATCAAGGCCATTAAAGATATGGATTTTACGCCAATAAGCGGTTAAGGTAAAAGATGGGATAGAATAACCGCTACCTCCTTTTTGAAGGGGCAGGATTACTTACTTCATAGCTCCCGGAATATATTGCTCCCCCTTTCCAAGCACTGGTCCGTAGTCATTTCAAACTGTTCCTCGAGTGGTAACTTTCCTGCCTCGCCGTTACTGCTTGGATCGCCTCCTCGATTACACCCCATGTCAAGGGGATACTTTTTAATCGTCTTGAATTAAAAATCAGCTGGTCAAAATCGATGATTTGATGGAGCTACCAACTATCTTGTATTAGGGTAATGGGCGGTCTGATTTTCTTTTTTTTCGCTTCTTTTTGTACAAATCCACCTTGTCCTGGATTCTCGCCATGATCGCAAATAGGATGAGCAATCCGATAACTCCCGAAATGAAGTTTAAAAGAGTCATGCGTTTTTAAACTAAAACATAGGTTTTGACCGAGCGAAGTTACACTCAAAATAGTGCGGGAAATAACAAAGACAACTGGGCAAAAATCTGTACAAAAATCTATACGAAACAAGGTCATTTAAAATGGCCACGATATCAATTTTTCTTGTTTTGGGTCTGCGTGTTCCGGACTTTTTAAAAGGATACCCTTGAAGCCATCATTCTACGGTAGATACCTTGCACATCAAGGATTTCTTCTGCAAGGGTGTTGTGGGCAAGGTGGACGGATGGTGATAGTATGAGAAAAACAACATAAACGTAATACGCGGGTAAAAACGTAGCAAGGAGGCATCTACATCAATAACTGGGTAAGGCGAAAGATCGGGATTGCCGTTGTAACATTTGTGTATAGGCTGTATACAGCCACTAATTTCATAGTTCTCGGAACATATTTCTCCCCTTTTCAAGGCTTTGACCCGTAGTCATTGTAAACTGTTCCTCGAGCTGTAACTTTCCCGCCTCCCTGGAAAGTACGCAATTAGATTTTCCATGGTCCAGTTCCCCACTGCTCCGTATTTGACAATAGCTAAAACGCAATAACTCGCCCTCCAATTGGCCCACCAGGTATCCCTGGGTTATGGAGCCTCCCGAATAGTGTGCGCTTACCCCATTTCCGCTTTGGCTGAAATGAAAGATCGTGTCTTTGTTTACGATGCCGTTTTTTGCAGTTTGCACCACCCTCATTTTTACGTTGTGCAACATAGGACAAGGTTTTTTAGGTTGATATTGAACCAATAGGGTCAAGGGAACATTTAGGGCAGCAGAACCGTCGGCGTATATTAGCGCCGATCAAAGTGGGAACGGTTGTGCTATTCCGTTTCATATCTGTAGTGCCCGATGATCTTAAAATCGAAAAGACAATCTTCCAGCACCTGTCCGGCGCCTATGTTATGGACAATCATATTCCTTTTCCCGTCACCGGATTTTTTGTTCACTACAATTCCGATATGGGTTAGGGCACCACCCAAATTCCAGCAAACGATATCGCCCGGTAAATAATCATCTGCTTTGGCGGTAATTGCCCTACTGGCCCCCTTCCTTTCAAAAAAGGTCATTAGGTTTGGAACCCTTCTATGGTCAATATTCCTATCTGTGGTGGTTAGACCCCAAATCTTTGGATATCGCTCAAAGTTGGCCTTCATATCCTCATGGACTTCCCGTTGCAGGTCGATGCCTATTTTTCGGTAGGCCCGGATTACCACATCCGTGCAGACGCCCTTATCGCTTGGCACATCGCCATTGGGGTAATCTATGGAGAAATAACTGGGATCATAGGTCACCTGCTGTTCGGTCAAAGCCAGTGCACCCTCGGTAAAAACGATTTTTTGGGAAGTTGTTTGCGACCAACCAATGTTTAAAAGAAAAAGCGATAGGAATAAAAGTGCATTTTTCATTTCGGTCTTTATAACGGGTTTGGGGCGACGAACCCCAGCGTTTACCTATGTATCGTTTGCTTCCGATCAGGCCCCACGGATACAATTTTAATGGGCACTTCCAACTCTTTTTCCAAGAAGTCTATGTAAGCGTTTAGGTTTTCGGGCAATTCTTTGGCCGTGCTCATTTTGGTCAGGTCCTGATCCCAACCGGGCATTTCGGTATAGATCGGGCGTACGTTTTCGGAGGCAATATTATAGGGTAAATGGGTGATTTTTTCGCCCTTGTACTGGTAGGCGGTACAGACCTTTAGGGTTTTAAAACCGCTGAGCACATCGCCCTTCATCATCATCAGTTGCGTTACCCCATTGATTTGGACTGCATATTTCAACGCCACCAGATCTAACCAGCCGCAGCGTCTTGGTCTACCGGTAGTGGCACCGAATTCGTTGCCCACGCGGCCCATCGTCGCCCCGTCCTCGTCAAAGAGTTCGGTCGGGAAAGGACCGCTGCCCACGCGTGTGGTATAGGCTTTGAAGATACCAAAAACCCCACCTATTTTGTTTGGGGCCACCCCAAGACCAGTACAGGCGCCTGCTGCCGTGGTGTTGGAAGAGGTCACAAAGGGATAGGTGCCGAAATCAATATCCAATAGGGAACCCTGAGCTCCTTCGGCCAGTATTTTTTTTCCTTCTTTTTGCGCTTTAAAAAGATACTCTTCGCTATCAATAAATTTCAGTTGCTGTAATGCGGATACCGCTTGGAAAAACTCCGCTTCCAATTCCTTTAGGTCATATTGAATGTCTACATTGTAAAAACCGATCATGGCCTCGTGCTTATTGGCCAAAGCTCTATATTTTGACTTCCAATCCGTGAACTCCAGGTCGCCGATCCGCATGCCGTTACGTCCTGTTTTGTCCATGTAGGTAGGGCCTATGCCCTTTAGTGTGGATCCTATTTTGGCCTTTCCCTTGGCTGCTTCCGAAGCCGCATCCAATAAACGATGGGTGGGTAGGATCAGATGGGCTTTACGGGAGATAAGCAATCGGGCGGGGATATCTATGTTGAATTTTTTGAGATTGTCCAGTTCCTTCTTAAAAATGACCGGATCAATGACCACTCCATTGCCCACTACGTTGATGGCATTTTCATGAAAAATACCCGAGGGGATGGTGTGCAGTACGTGTTTTATACCATCGAACTCCAAGGTGTGCCCGGCATTTGGACCTCCCTGGAAGCGTGCAATAATATCATAGTCTTTGGTAAGTACATCAACGATTTTTCCTTTTCCCTCGTCTCCCCATTGTAGTCCTAGTAGTAAATCTACTGCCATGTAAGTATTTGGTTAGTTGTTTGTATTCTCTTCCTGGTTTTTGGTACCGTAGAAGTACAGCGAATGATTGGTGATCTTAATATCGAAAACCTCTTCGATGGTCTTTTTTATGGATTGGATGCGCGGGTCGCAAAATTCCATGACCTCCCCGGTATCGGTCAAGATCACATGGTCGTGCTGCCGATCAAAATAGGATTTTTCGTATTGCGCCTGATTTTTCCCGAACTGATGCTTGCGTACCAATTTGCATTCCAACAAAAGCTCAATGGTATTGTACAATGTAGCGCGACTTACACGGTATTTTTTGTTCTTCATCATGATGTAGAGCGACTCTATATCAAAATGATCTTCATGCTCATAGATTTCCTGCAATATGGCATAGCGCTCGGGTGTTTTTCTGTGCCCGTTTTCCTCCAAAAAGGTAGTGAAGACGTTTTTTACAATTTCCTGGTTCTTGTTGTTGCCCATGACCGCTTTAATTGGATCCCAAGGTGCAAAGGTACAGCTATTTTACACGAATCCGAAAGTTTTTATCCCAGGGTTATAAACAGCAATGACGGTTTTTGCAACAGGCACTTCCTGTCTTATTATAGACCCTAGAGCCGTGTTACCTTGTCGATACCGCTGATGCGCTTTAAGTTATCTATCAATTTTTTTAGGATCGATTTGTTCTTCACCACCACGGTAATTCTTCCAGTAAATGTGCCCCCATCCGTACCAAAATTGAGGTTGCGCATATTTACGTGCATATTGTCCGAGATAATGGCCGTGATTTCGTTGACCAACCCCAGATTATCTATACCCGTAAGTTGTATGTCGGCCGTGAACTCCTCCTGGGATGAATCGATCCATTTGGCGCTCATGATGCGATAGGCGTAATTGGATTGCAGGGAAATGGCATTGGGGCAGTTTTTCTTGTGTACCTTAATGCCATCGCTTACACTTACAAAACCAAAAACTTCATCGCCCGGGATAGGGTTGCAACATTGCGATAGCTTGTAGCTCAGTTTTTCTTCTTCCTTGCCAAAGACCAACATGTCGTATTTGGCCGTAATCTCTTCTTTATTGATCTCCTCGGGGACCGGTTTTCTACGGATTTTGTTCTTGAAGAAACTGATAAACGCATTGTTATAGGTAGACGCAAAATCCTTGAGCATTTGGTTGTCAATGGCCCCGATGCCCACCCGATAAAACAGGTCCAGGCTGGTCTTTAATTTAAAATAGACCACCATTTTATTGACGGAATCCTCGTTCAAGTTTATTTTTTGCGATTTCAATTTTCTTCGCAAGATTTCCTTGCCTTCCATGGCAACGAGCTTCTTTTCCTCTCGGAGCGAGGATTTTATTTTGGACCGCGCTCGGGCCGTAGCTGCATAATCCAACCAACTTTGGTTGGGTTTGGCACTTTCCGAAGTAATGATCTCTACCTGGTCCCCGCTGTTCAATGGGGTATTCAAGGGTACCAATTTTCCGTTTACCTTGGCACCGCGCGTACGCATGCCCACTTCCGTATGTATATTAAAGGCAAAATCCAGGGGTGTGGCCCCTTTGGGCAATGATTTTAACTCGCCCTTGGGGGTAAAGACGAAAATTTCCTTGGAGTACAGATTCAGTTTAAATTCCTCCACAAAATCCACTGCATTGGTATTGGAACTTTCCAGGGCTTCCTGTAAACGGTTCAACCAGGCCTCTATACCCATTTCCTTTTGGTCCCCATGCTTGTACTTAAAGTGCGCCGCATAGCCTTTTTCCGCTATTTCGTGCATGCGTTCGCTCCGTATTTGTACTTCCACCCAATTTCCCTTGGGTCCCATAACGGTGATGTGCAACGCTTCATAGCCCGTAGATTTGGGAGAGGATATCCAATCCCGTAACCGTATAGGGTTGGGTGTAAAATGATCCGTAACTATGGAATAAATCTTCCATGCGAGAAACTTCTCGTTTTGGGGATCGGAGTCATAGATGATCCGTATGGCAAATTTGTCGTAGATCTCATCAAAGGAGACATTTTGCGCAAGCATTTTCCTCCGGATGGAATGAATGGATTTGGTTCTTCCCTTTATGGTGTACTTAAATCCTTCCTTGTCCAACGAGTCCTTGATTATCTTGGTAAAATCGTCGATATAGTCCTGTTGTTCTTCCTTGGTATCCTCAATTTTTCCTAGAATGTCATGGTATACCTCGGGTTCGGTATATTTAAGGCTGAGGTCCTCCAGTTCTGTCTTGATGTTGTACAACCCTATCCTGTGTGCCAAGGGGGCGTAAATATAAAGGGTCTCCGAAGCAATTTTTACCTGTTTGTGCTCGGGCATGGCATCCATGGTGAGCATATTGTGGTAACGGTCGGCGATTTTGATGATGATCACCCGAACGTCGTCATGCAAGGTAAGCAGCATTTTGCGGAAGTTTTCCGCTTGCTGCGAGATGTTCATGTCTTTTTTAAGGTGGGCGATCTTGGTGAGGCCATCAACAATCCGAGCCACGGTCTCTCCAAACATACGTTCAATATCGTCTAGGGTGTATTCCGTATCCTCCACCACATCGTGCAAGAGGGCGGAGGCAATGGAAACGGCATCCAGGCCAATTTCCGAGGCTACGATCTTTGCTACTGCAATAGGGTGAAAGATATAGGCTTCCCCGGATTTTCGACGTTGGTTTTTATGGGCATCCACGGCCACGTCAAACGCCGATCGGATGAGTTTCTTATCTTCCTTGGACAGCGTCTGATAGCTTATACGCAGCAATTCCTTGTATTGCTTTGTAATTTCCTTGTTCTCCTTTTCTATAGCAGCTTCCGTCATCATATATTAAAAGTAGCACAATCTTATTGAGTAGACAACAAAAACTATGCCTTTAAATTCCGTATTCTAGCGATAAGAGGGGGGTGTGAATAATGCATAAATACATAGGCAGGATGGGGGGTAAGGTTGCTCAAACTGTTCTTGGACAGTTTTTTTAGCGAACTGATCAAGGGCATGGCGGCAAAGGTGTTCTTGGCATAGTCATCGGCCTCATATTCGAACTTTCTGGACAAATAGTTCATGACTAGTCCCGTAACTTCTGAAATGGGGCTGTATAAAATACCAAACCCGATTAGGGCAGCATGAAAACTGGGTGTAGAGACCCCAATAGCCAGGGAGACCTGCGGATTATTGATGAATATGGATAGAATAAACAAGGTAATTCCTGTCAAAACGACAGAGGCGGTCAAATTAAAAACGATGTGTTTTCTTTTGTAATGTCCTACTTCATGGGCCAATACCGCAACGATTTCCTCTTCCTCCAGATCGTGGATCAAGGTATCGTACAAGGTTACCCGTTTCTCTTTTCCGAAGCCCGAAAAATAAGCATTCGCCTTGGTGGACCTTTTGGAACCATCAATGATGAATATGTTCTTTAGTTCAAAACCCACTTTTTTGGCATAACCTTCTATCTTACTTTTTAGACTGCCTTCCTCCAGTGGGGTCTGTTTGTTAAAAAGGGGCACGATCAGTTTGCTGTAGAACAGATTCATAAAGACAGAAAAGAGCGCGATGACCCCCCAAGCATAAATCCAAAAATCCGTACCCGCCCATTGAAAGAACCAGATGATCAGTGCCAGGATGCCCCCGCCCAATACAGCGGTCATGGCCCATCCCTTAAGTTTGTCCAGAAAGAACAGTTTTTTGGAGGTTTTGTTAAAACCGAATTTTTCCTCTATAACAAAGGTGTGATAATAGGAGAAGGGGGTGCCGGCCACATCACTTCCGATCATGATGATCCCGAAAAAGAGGAGTGCCACAAGAATGGCGTTATCGGTTACCGCGCGTGCCATGCCGTCTATCCATTCAAAACCTCCAAAGATTAGAAAGGATAGGGTAAGTATCAACGAAAAGGTAGAGGTCAATATTCCGAAACGATGGTTGATCCTCTTGTAATTTTGGGATTTTACGTACTCGTTCTGATCAAAAACGTCGTTCAATTCCTCGGGGACCGGATCACGGAACTTTTGCGAGTTAAGATAATCCAAAAGGGTCTCTATCAAGAATTGAAGGACCAATATGGCGATGATGATATAAAATAGGTTATTGCTTTCCATTTGGGACAAAATACGCTTTTTGGTTATAACAGCTTGTTTTCCTTAGCTAAAATCTCGCTGTCGCTTTGCTTCAAAGATAAGTATTGCCGCCGATACGGAAACATTCATGGAGTCAATTTCACCTAGCATGGGGATTATGATGTTTTGGTCCGATTTTTCAAGCCATTCAGGGGAAAGCCCTGTAGCCTCCGTTCCCAGAACAATGGCACAGGCACATTTAAAATCTACCTCCACGTAATGCTTTGAAGCAGAAAGTGCCGCTCCGTATATCGCAATTTGGTTTTCTTGTAAAAAACGAATAATATGGGCGGAAGAACCCAGGGCAATGGGGGTTGTGAAAACGCAGCCCACACTAGACCTAATAATGTTTGGATTGTAAAGATCGGTTTTTGGGTCGGCAATGATAACGGCATCAAGATCAGCGGCATCTGCCGTGCGCAGAAGAGCTCCGATATTTCCAGGCTTTTCCGGTGCCTGGGCAATTAAGATCAAGGGTCTTTTACGTTTAAATATAAGCTGATCTAAGGTATGGGTTTTCGATTTTCCAATGGCAAAAATGCCCTCTGTGGTTTCCCTGTGGGCCAATTTTTGATAGACTTCCTTGGAAACCTCTATCTTTTTCAATGCTGAAAACTGATGCAGGCCTAGGGAATCTAAGATTTCCTGCCTTATAATTTCCGGACAGTAAAAGAAGGTTTCCAACACAATGCCCCCCCGCAATGCCAGCTGAAGCTCTCGAATCCCTTCAAGAACAAAAAGACCGCTTTTTTTTCGTTCCCGGGATTTTTCCTTTAGCAATAGGGCCCTTTTGATTATCGGGTTTTGAACACTGCTTATACGTACCGTTTTCATCATTGGAACAAAAATAGGAGAATCGCGTAAACAAAATACAGCATGCACGACAAAAGCTGTGATATGTTAAACAAATACTGTAAAATGCGCTGGAACAATTTGGGAAACCCCCTGAAATTTTTACAGATGCACTACATTTGAAAGGGAAACATACAAATCACGTAAAACGTCATAAACACAGACAAATGAAACCACTATCAGTTTTTCTCATGTTTTTTTTGATGCTCATCTCTTGCAAGGAGCAACCCAAGGCCCATAAAGACCAAGAAGAGGCCTCTAAAACAATGTCCCAAACAGCGGAATCCAGATATCCCGACGCCTTGCAAAAAGTCTTCGAGGCCCATGGCGGTATAAGCGCATGGCGGGGTAAAAAAAGTTTGGTGTACGATATGCCCAAAGCCAATGGCAAGGAAACGCATACCACCAACCTGTACTCCCGAAAGGACCGGATCGATGCAGTAAATTTTTCAATGGGATTCGATGGTGAGAAGGTGTGGCTGCTCGATGAAAACGGCAGCTATGATGGAGATCCGGTGTTCTATCACAACCTGATGTTTTATTTCTATGCGATGCCATTTATACTGGCGGATAAGGGAATTGTGTACAGTGAAACCGAAGATCTGGTATTTCAGGGAAAACATTACCCAGGTGTTCGAATACGTTATGAGGTAGGGGTAGGAACTTCTTATAAGGACGAGTATTTTATTCATTACGACCCCGAAACCTATCAAATGACCTGGTTGGGCTATACCGTAACCTACAGGAGCGGGGAAAAGTCGGACAACGTCAAATGGATCCGCTATAACGATTGGATGGAAGTAGCCGGTGTAATTTTGCCGCGATCCATTACCTGGCACGCCTATGAAGGCAGGGATATCAAGGAAGCCAAGAGTACGGTTCCCTTCGAAAATGTAGTGCTCAGCGAAACCGCTAAACCCGACGCCTTCTTTGCCAAGCCCGAGACCGCCAAGGTGGTTGTGGGTAAAACCCAGTGATAGCAAATGGTCCTTATCGGCCACAGAAATTGTTTGGGCAAGATTTCCGGGTTTTATAGCGCGTGCTTGGCATGGTAGGCCACTAGCAGGGAAACCACCTTGCTGTAGCTTTTGATGCCATCTTGCTGGTTGTTGGCCTTTAAAAAGGAATTAAAAACGGATTTGAATACGGGTTCTAATGGATTTTCATAGGCTTCCCAAAAATCATTGACCTCTTGAAAGTTCTTTTTGGTGCCTGTGTTCAGCTGTTTGTACAGTTGTTGAAAGCTAGCCTCATCCTTACGCTTAATATCGCTGAGGCAATACCCCAGGGCGTAAGCATAGGCCGCATATTGAAAATAAGGGTCCTCATTGTTCACAGTCACCAGATACCCGATAAAGTTGGTCTCGTTTTCCGCTGAATACCCCAATTGGTGCCCTACTTCATGTCCACAGATCACGGGAAACCTAAAGTCAGGGAGTTTTGCGTTTACCTGGGCCTCATGGGTAAAGGGATTGAGGTATCCTCCATAGCCCATATAGGTAAGCGGGAGGCTAAAGAGCGAATTTTTGAGACTGGCGGTGTTGTAGGTCAAAAAGGGGTATTCCTTTCCCAACTTCTGATATCCCTTCACCGTTCTTTCCCTAATTTCTTGTTTGTCGTAGGGGATTTTTACCATCTGGGCCGTGTCGGACGTAATGGCAAATTGAATTTCATTGGTCTTTTCAATGAGTCTTTCAACGAACTGGACCAATTCCTTCTTGCTATGGTTTTCTTGGAGGTTCAAAGGAGTTAGTATGGGTTGCCGATAGTAATTGAGCCCCCAAAGCAGGTGAAAAGTAAAGTAAGCTACGGATAAAACCATGATTACATCGCGGCCAAAGGACCTGAGATTGTTCTTGATCTGCCTTCGCCGTATAAAAAGATAGCGCAGTACCAAAAATAAGAGCAGGGCATAGACGATATCGCCCATAGAAAAGGGAATCCACCCAAACAGTATCCGGAAAAATTTGGAAATAAGCGGATACAGTCCTTTGCTGTAATAGTTCTCAATGAATTCGGGGTAACTGCCAAGCCATTTCACCAGAAAGATTTGGGGGATAAGGGCGAGTGCAATGCCATTTTTTATTCGATTGTCCATCAAGTCAAAATTAGTTAAATATAGCACACACTTTTCGTTCAATACCGTATTTTTGGAACGGACTAAATTTGTATTATGAATGAACAAGTGTCGCTGCTGGAACCTCGGGAGGTCTGGGGGAATTTTGCAGCTTTGAATGCCGTGCCCCGGCCCTCGAAAAAAGAGGAACGGGTTATCCAATTTATGCTCAATTTTGGCAATTCCCTTCACTTGGAGACCTTCAAGGATGGTGTGGGCAATGTCATTATCCGGAAAGAGGCTACGCCCGGAATGGAGAATAGGCAGACGGTGACCTTACAATCCCATTTGGACATGGTACATCAAAAAAATGCCGAGACCGAATTTGATTTTGACACCGAAGGGATTTGCATGAGGGTGGAAAACGACTGGGTAAGGGCCGAGGGAACCACGCTGGGTGCGGACAATGGCCTGGGTGTGGCCGCTATTATGGCCCTGCTGGAGAGCACCACGGTACCACATCCCGCATTGGAGGCACTGTTCACTATAGATGAGGAGACGGGTATGACAGGAGCCATGGGCTTGGAAGCAGGAATTTTGAAGGGTGCTATTTTATTGAATTTGGATACGGAGGAAGATGATGAGATCGATATCGGTTGTGCCGGGGGAATAGATGTAACCGCCTCACGCAGTTATACGGAGGAAACGGTCCCCGATGGGTTCATCGGCTATCGGATTGGAGTAAAAGGCCTACAGGGCGGGCATAGTGGTATGGATATCCATAAAGGGTTGGCCAATGCCAATAAGCTTATGAACCGCTTGCTTTTTAAAAGCACGGCCAACCACGGGCTTCGCATTGCCGCTTTGAATGGTGGGGGACTTCGGAATGCCATCCCCAGGGAGAGTTTTGCCGAGGTGGTCCTTGAAACCGGAAAAGCCCGGGATTTAGAGCGTGACTTTAAGTCGTGGGCGACTGTGCTAAAAGCGGAGTTTCCAGACAAGGAACCAGGCATGGAGCTGATTTTGGAGCCTATGGAAATCCCTAAAAATGTCATGGGGACCGCCGTTCAAGAGCAATTGCTTAGAGCCGTACATACCGCACATAACGGGGTATACGCTATGAGCACCACAATGGAGGATCTGGTAGAAACATCCAACAATATTGCCCGAGTGGAAGTGAAGGAGGGGAAAATCTCTATAGGCTGCCTTGCCCGGTCCTCAGTGGACTCGGCGAAAATGGAATTGGCCAACGCCCTGAAGGTGGTTTTTGAATCGGGCGACTTTCAGGTACGTTTCGACGGGAACTATCCCGGCTGGAACCCCAATCCGGATTCCGTTATTTTAAGTGTTTTGGAAACACAATATGAGCAATTGTTCCAGGCAAGCCCCAAAGTAGTGGCCTGTCATGCCGGATTGGAATGTGGCATCCTGGGAAGGAACTACCCCCATATGGATATGATCAGTTTCGGCCCCACGATAAAAGGAGCGCATTCTCCCGATGAGCGCGCCAGCATCACTTCCGTACAGAAATTCTGGAAATTCCTGGTAAACATTTTGAAGCATATACCGGAAAAAGAAAAGGCGGTCTGAAAAAACTGAAAACGGTCACATCGAGCGGCCTGCCCTCCGTACGAGACTCCGGGAGGTGGGCGCTCGAAAGGACTGCTAGGTACTATTTAGACAGCCCCTTCAATGTTTATGTTCAAAGGGAACTACTCCGCGATTCCCACAATTTCCAGGTCAAAGACCAGATCGGCATTCGGGGGAATGGGTCCCCCGCCCTGAGGTCCGTAACCTAAATGAGGGGGAATAAATATCCTAATTTTATCTCCTACCTCCATAGACAGCAGCCCTTCCTTAAAACCGGCAATCAGTCTGGAGTCGGGGCTAAAACTCATGGGAACGGACGTATAACCGCCCTGCTGTTTTCTCCTGGGGTCATATTTGCCAAACTTGGTGGCTACTTCTTCATAATTGCTATCGAACAGGTTCCCGTCGGCAAGCCATCCCGCATAATTGACCAGTACTTGCTGTCCAATTTTGGGTTTTTCGCCTTCCCCCTTGGTCAAGGAATAGATCTTAAGGCCCGAAGGTAGATCTTCTGCCTCCTCCTTTTGTTCGGACAACTCAGCGGCAAAATCGGTAATTGCCTTTTCCAGGGCTTTTACCTTGGCTTCCTCCTCGGCAAAATAATCTGTCATGATCTGTACCGCATCAAATTTTTTGGCTTCTTTTCCATTACGGATAATTTCTACCTTGCTCATTACCACATCGGTAACAGGTCTGTCCTTTTTGCCAGGGTCTTGGGAAGTGGGCATATTGGCAATGGAATCCACAATGTTCATGCCCTCCACGACTTCCCCAAAGACGGTATGTCTACCATCCAGGAAGGGCGTTTCCTTATGCGTGATAAAAAACTGGCTTCCGTTCGTGGTAGGCCCTGAGTTTGCCATGGACAGTATTCCCGCTTTGTGGTGGGTCAAGGAGTCGTTGAACTCATCTTTGAACCGGTATCCCGGATTGCCACTACCCGTACCCGTAGGGTCACCTCCTTGAATCATAAAATCTTTGATGACCCGATGGAAGATAACGCCCTCATAGTATTTTTTCTCCTTGTATTGTTCACTGACGAAGGGATTGGTGCCCTCTGCCAAGGAAACAAAATTGGCTACTGTAACAGGGGTTTTTTCGTGTTCCAATTTTAATACAATGACTCCTTTGTTGGTTTCAATATCAGCAAACAGGCCCTCGCCCAAATCGGCGTGCTGACTAGATTTGCAACTTGCCAATAACATACCTACGGCTAAGACTAAAGGGGCTAGATTTTTCATTCGTTTTCGTTTTATCATGGTGTTAATTTTGAATACTATCCTTTTGTTTAATGATTTGAAGCAGGGAAATAGTAGATTTTATGGGGACATTGGGACCGATTTGGTCGTTATCCCCATGGTAACCAAAGGCCATCGAGGAAGGAAACAAAAAAGTTGCGGTTTCACCCTCCTTGAGAAGTTTCACACTATTTCTTAATCCAGGGAAAAGTTCCTGTTTGTCCACTTTATATCGTACTGGCCCAATATCCTCTGCCCGATAGAGCGTATCATTGGTAAAACTTACCACATTGTAAGTAAGCACCACCAGATCATCCGTTTCCGGAACATAGTCCGTATCCCCGTTCTTGGTTTCATAATAATACCAAGAACTGTTGGCACTGGACAAATAGGTGTGTGCGGAATCCTGCGCAATGATATCCTGTATCATTTTTTCTTCCGCTGCCAGGAGCTGTCGGTTTCTTTCCACGGATTCCTTGATAAAACTCCCCGTCTTTACCTTTACAGGTCTTCGGGCTTCAGGCCCGCCACAACTCATCAGCCCAAGGGCCAACAGTAGAAATACAAGTGGTCGTATCATACTTTTATCTTGTGCTTATAATCCTCCAGCAGCGATACAAAATAGTCCGTGGTCTCCTGCATGCCCAGCTCGCTCTTGCCCCCAGCGGCGTTGGTATGGCCACCTCCCTGAAAATGTGCCCGAGCAAACTCGTTCACCGAAAAGTCCCCTTCGGACCGGAAGGAGATTTTGATAATACCCTCGTCGCGATTTTCTATGAAAATTACCGCAAAACGGATACCTTCCAGGGTGAGTCCATAATTTACAAAACCTTCGGTGTCCCCTTTTTTATATTTGTAGGCATCCAGTTCTTCCTGGGTCAGGGTAATATAGGCCGTCCCGTACTGCTTAAGGATGACCATGTTTTTCAAGGCACAGCCCAAAAGATGCAACCTTCCCGGGGTATTTGTATCGTAAACCTTGTTATGGATCTCGGTATTATTGGCGCCCTTATCAATAAGATCCGCCACCACACGGTGCGTTCTGCTTGTAGTGGACGAAAATTTAAACGATCCGGTGTCGGTCATGATACCGGTATACAGACAATTGGCAATATCCGGGGTAATCTTGTCCACATCGCCCATGGCACCGATGAAATTGTAGACCATTTCACAGGTAGAACTCATGTTGACATCAGAATAGGTGATATGTGCGTACTTGCCTGGATTTTGGTGATGGTCGATCATAACGAAGGTGGCCGATGCCTCCTCCAGGGCGGTTTGCATTTGTCCTATTCTGCCCAAATGGTTAAAGTCTAAAGTGAAAATAACCGCAGCTTCATCGATCAGCTTTTTGGACTGGGCATGGTCCTTTTCAAAATTTATGATCTGTTCATTTCCAGACATCCATTTTAAAAACTTGGGATAGTCGTTAGGTGAGATAATGGTGGCCTCGTGCCCTAGACCTTTAAGGTAATGCCAGAGACCCAAAGTAGATCCAATTGCATCCCCATCTGGATTTTTATGGGGTACTATAACCATTTTCAGCGGCTTGGAGAATAATGACCTAATGGCTTTGATATCCTTTAAATTCATCCGCGCAAATATACAATTTTATACTATAGACCTAATACATAAAAACCTAATTTTACCGGAAATACCAAGAACCATTTATGAGACGAATTTACTATAGCCCACTTTTACTGAGCCTGTTTTTGGCCTGCGGGACCATGGAAACCAGAACCACCCAAAACGCATCCCCTACCGAATTTGTTATTGCCTTCGGATCGTGCAATAAACACACGCTGGACAACTGGTTATGGGACGATGTTTTGGCCCTAGATCCCGACCTTTGGGTTTGGAGTGGCGATATTGTCTATGCGGATACGGACAAGGTGCGGGAAATTGATAAAATGTACCGCGGCCAAAACCGCGTTTCAGGGTACAGGGCCCTGAGGAAGGAAACCCCCGTTATTGGCACCTGGGACGATCATGATTATGGCTTAAACGATGGGGGAACGGAATTCGCCGTCAAACGGGAGAGCCAGCAGGTGTTCTTGGATTTTATGGATGTTCCCAAAGATAGTCCAAGAAGAGCAAGGGAAGGGGTCTATGCCGTCCATGATTATCGGTTGCCTGCCGGGCAGGTGAAAGTGCTGGTGCTCGATACCAGATACTTCAGAACGGCTTTGACCAAGGACACGGAAACCGACAAACGCTTTAAACCCAATCCTTATGGAACGGGTACCATGCTCGGGGAACAACAATGGGATTGGCTCGAAGACCAACTCAATGGCTCCAAGGCAGATTTCAATATCATTGTTAGCAGCGTGCAGTTCTGGTCCAATGAACATGGTTTTGAATGTTGGGGCAACTTTCCGCATGAGGTAGATCGCCTAACGGAACTTATTGCCTCATCGGGGGCAAAGGGAACCCTAATTTTATCCGGAGATCGGCACATATCGGAATTTTCGAAAAGTGCGGTGAAAGGATTGCCCTATCCACTTATCGACTTCACCAGTAGTGGTCTTACCCATGTCTATTCCGATTTCAAGGGGGAACCCAATCCGTATCGGGTGGGAGAGGTCGTTTCTACCAAAAGTTTTGGAGTGGTAAGGCTGAATTTGATTTCCAAAACGGCCCATTTGGAGATTATTGGGGACCAAGGACGGCTATTGGGCAAACTGGAACAACGCTTTTAAGTATTGCGTGTTAATGAATAAAGCGTATTTTTGCGCAAAATTTTTGAAACATGACAACGAATAGAACGTTTACAATGATCAAGCCAGACGCCGTGGAAAACGGTTACATTGGTGCTATTTTGGAGAAAATAACATCGGCCGGGTTTAAGATCGTTGCAATGAAATATACGCAATTGAGCAGAAGGGACGCCCGTGAGTTCTATGCCGTGCACAAAGAGCGTCCATTTTTTGGGGAGTTGGTCGATTTTATGACCAGGGGACCTATAGTGTCTGCCATTTTGGAAAAGGAGAACGCCGTGGACGATTTCAGGGCCTTGATCGGTGCCACCAATCCGGCAGAAGCTGCGGAAGGTACCATTCGTAAATTGTATGCCACCTCCATAGGGGAAAATGCCGTACACGGTTCCGATAGTGATGAGAACGCTGCCATTGAGGGAGCCTTTCACTTTGCAGGTCGGGAGGTGTATTAAGGGCGAAATAATCGTATAAAAAAGGCCCTGATACCATCAGGGCCTTTTTTTTATCTGAGCACCAATTTTTTCACAAGTTCCTTTCCAAGTTCCTCATTGATCATCTGTATGATTTTGGACTTCCCGTGGCTCAGTTCCTCCCTGAGTACCGAGGACGATAAGGAAACGAACAGGGTATCGTTCCGCAGTTCCACCGCGGTCGTGTAATTGTTTACACCATTCCCCATAAGAGCGGTCCAAGCAGCCTTGACATCAACTTTGTCCATTCCCTTTTGCAACCTATTTTCTTTGATAAACGCTTGTAGCGCCTCACTCAAAGGGAGGCCGGTATTTTTTCGTTTTGCCATTATTCGTTCACATTTATGGGCCGATACCGTTTGTAAAAGTAGGTCAGGCCAGCGTCATTGGTAACGGAAAAGTTATTTTCGGTAAGCGTAACAATCTTTTCTTCCCAGGGGTCCAAAACCTTTTGGTAGCGAATTTGGAAAGTACCCTCCCGCTCATATATCTCAAAAAAAATCGCATCATCAGTAGTGGTATAGGTCCCATCGAGTCGAGGCTGTACCTTTTTTCGAAATCCTTGCAGCTGTTCCACTTCAAGGTAATCTATGGTAGTGCTCAGCTTGTACGCCTTGTCCTTCCCATCCTGGAAGACCACCTTTTCAATGGCCCAATACCCATTGAGATGCCGCAGATCTTCCCTGCTGACCTTGTTGGTGCACCCAACGATCAACAAAGTTATGCCTATCCACCCTATGCGACCCATCCTACAATTTAAAAATTTTATAGGACTGGTGAATGGTTTTGACCACATTTTCTGTGCGTTCCGCATGGGTATCGCTTATAAAGATCTGTCCGAAATTTTGATCGTCCACCAAGGCGACGATATGCGCTACCCTTTGCTCGTCCAATTTGTCGAAAATATCATCGAGCAGTAGTATGGGAGTAGTTTTCGCCTGATTTTTGATGAAGTCGAACTGTGCCAGTTTCAGGGCTACCAAAAAGGATTTTTGCTGCCCCTGGCTTCCGAATTTTTTGATAGGATGGTCCCCGATAACGAAGTTGAGGTCATCTTTGTGGATGCCCACGCTCGTGAATTGTAGCGCTCTGTCTTTTTCCATGGCCTGTGTCAGCAAATCTAGCAGGCTCGTATCCAATAGTTTGCTGTCATAGCTGAGGTCAACGGTTTCGTTGCCGCCTGCGATTGCCTTGTACTGCCTTTTGAATATCGGGATAAACGCCTCCAAGAATTCCCTCCGTTTTTCAAAAATATCGGTACCGTAGCCATGCAGCTGGTCGTTGTATACGGAAAGGGCATCGGGATCAAACGTATGGTTGGCGGCAAAGTATTTTAAGAGCGAATTGCGCTGTACCAGCACCTTGTTGTATTTTAGGAGCACCTGTAGATAGGCCTTGTCCGATTGGGAAATAACGCCATCTATAAATTTGCGGCGCGTTTCGCTGCCCTCAGTGATAAGGTCCCGATCCGCCGGGGAAATAATGACCAGGGGTAGAAACCCAATATGGTCGGAAAAGCGTTCATAGGTCTTTCCATTTCGTTTGATGACCTTTTTTACCCCGCGCTTAAGACTACAAACAATTTTTTCTTCCCTTCCGTTTTTTTCAAATTCCCCTTCGACCACAAAAAAATCGGTACCATGCCGAATGTTTTGGGTGGCCACAGGATTAAAGTAGCTCTTGCCGAAAGAAAGGTGATAAATGGCATCCAGTATATTGGTTTTGCCTATACCGTTGTTTCCGACAAAGCAATTGATTTTGCTATCGAACTCAAAGTTTTGCGATGCAAAGTTTTTATAATTGATGAGCGATAATTTCTTTAGAAACATTCGGTGTGGCGGAGAATTTGTTTTTCAATAGCTAGTGAAAGTGCAAAATATCGAAAAATAACGAATAAATACCCCTTTGTTTTTGGATAAAAACTTTATTTTTGCCCGATTAATAAAATGGACGATGGCTACATATAAGAAGCGAGGATACAAACCAAAAAATAAAGCCGAAGAGCTGAGTGCTGATGAACAGAACAGTACAACGGCCGAAGTTTTTAGCACCCTGGACCAGAGTGCTTCCAAGACCGAGGAATGGGTTTCCAAAAACCAGAATTACATTTTAGGGATCATTGGGGTAATCGCAGTTGGCGTACTAGGGTATTTGGCCTATAATCAATTTGTGCAGGCACCCAAGGAAGCAAGTGCCGCCAATGAAATGTACTATCCGCAACAATATTTTGACCAGGCCTTGAGTAGTAGGGACGCGGAGCGGGACTCACTTTACAATTTGGCGTTGAACGGGGGCGAAGGAAAATACGGTTTTTTGGATATCATAGACGAATACAGTGGTACCAAGGCTGCTAACTTAGCCAACTACTCGGCCGGTATGGCCTATTTGAATATGCAACAGTACCAAGAAGCAATTTCGTACTTGGAAGATTTTTCTTCGGACGATGCCATTCTTGGTGCCTTGGCGAAAGGGGGCATAGGCGACGCTTTTATGCAGTTAAACCAACCTAATGACGCTTTGGGCTACTATGAAAGTGCCATTTCACATGATCCCAATGCCTATACTACGCCCAAGTTTTTGTACAAGGCAGGAACCACGGCCCTGGAGCTGGGGCAAAAGGACAAGGCCCTGCAATATTTTCAAAGGATCAAGGATGAATTTTCCTCATCTCAGGAGGCCACTACCATTGACGCTTTTATAGGTATGGCCAAAAGTGCTAACTAATGGCCACCGAAAACAAAAATCTATCGGTCTATGACAAAGCAACGGTTCCCGACGCCGGCAACTTTCGTTTTGGGATTGTAGTTGCCGAATGGAACGAGAAAATTACGGAAGGACTTTACCAGGGGGCTCTGGAAGCGCTTTTGGACTGCGGTGCCGTTGAAGAAAATATCGTTCGCTGGAACGTTCCCGGCAGTTTTGAGCTTACTTTCGGTTGTAAAAAGATGATTTCCTCGGAAAAGGTTGATGCCATTATCGCCATAGGAAGTGTGATCCAAGGGGAAACCAAGCATTTCGATTTTGTTTGTAGCGCAGCGGCCCAAGGAATCAAAGATCTTAACGTAAATACAGATACCCCGGTCATTTTTTGCGTCCTTACCGATAATACCCTGCAACAGGCCCTGGACCGTAGTGGCGGAAAACACGGTAACAAAGGTACGGAAGCCGCCATTGCTGCTATTAAGATGGCCGCTTTGGGCACATAACCACGGTTATTGGGCACTTCAACACCCTGGTGTTTTTATACTGCTCCCCCATGGCGCCAATGCCTTCTAATGGATGCTCGTTTTGTTAACAATTTTTAGCATCTCCTTTCGGCCAATTCGCCCTATTTTCAGTACTTTTGATACTAGCAGCACGTATATGAGACTTCCAACACTGTTTAAGCAGCATAGGAATAAATCCTATAATTATACGCCTCGTTACTATGACGAGCGGAAGGAGCGTATTGAAAATTTAAGAAAGGAAAAAGCTGCGAGGTCCGACACTGAATACTTCAAAGGATATCGAAGAAAAAGTTTCAGGGAGGATTGGAAGACCATTAAGAGTATGGATAGAAATAGGAACAGTCAGCTTCGCTTCTTCATTATTCTCATTTTCCTCTTAATATTTGCGTATGCCGCAATCAAATATGGAAAACTAGACTTTTTGTTTTAATGGCCGATATTATTAAACTCCTGCCGGATCATGTGGCCAATCAGATTGCAGCAGGGGAGGTGGTTCAAAGACCAGCTTCCGTGGTGAAGGAGTTGATGGAAAACGCCATCGATGCAGGAGCCACTTCCATCAAATTGATTGTAAAGGAAGGGGGCAAGACCCTTATTCAGGTGGTCGATGACGGTATGGGCATGAGTGCCACCGATGCCCGTCTGAGTTTTGAGCGGCACGCCACCTCCAAGATAGAAAGTGCCGAAGACCTATTTAACCTTCATACCAAAGGTTTTAGGGGAGAGGCATTGGCCTCCATTGCCGCTATAGCGCATGTGGACATGCAGACCAAACCCCATACGGATGAGGTGGGGACCCAACTTGAGATTCAAGGGAGCAAAATTGTCTCACAAGAGGTATGTGCTACCCATCAGGGTACATCCATCGCTGTAAAAAATCTATTTTTTAATATTCCCGCACGTCGCAATTTTCTAAAGTCGAACCAAGTGGAACTTCGGCATATTACGGATGAGTTTCACCGGGTAGCCCTGGCACATCCATCGGTAGCTTTTAGCTTTTATAACAACGGAAGCGAATTGTTCAATCTCCCAACCGCCAATTTTAGGCAGCGGATCGTGAATGTTTTCGGAAGCAGGACCAACCAAAAATTGGTCCCGGTACAGGAGGAGACCCAAGTGGTGAAGATAAGCGGGTTTATTTGTAAACCCGAATTTGCCAAAAAGAGCAGGGGCGAGCAGTTTTTTTTCGCTAACCATAGGTTTATTAAAAGTCCCTACCTTCATCATGCGGTGGTATCTGCTTTTGAAGGGCTCATAAGGCCTGAAACCTACCCAGGGTATTTCCTTTATCTCGAAGTGGACCCGGCCTCCATCGATATCAATATACACCCCACAAAGACCGAGGTTAAATTTGACGATGAACATACGCTCTATGCCATATTGCGCTCTACCGTAAAACACAGTTTGGGGCAATTCAACGTAGTCCCTGCCCTGGATTTTGAACATGATCCAAATATGGAGACGCCCTATGCCTATAAAGATAAGCAGGCGCAGCCCCCCGGGGTCACTGTCGATGCGGGCTTCAATCCTTTCTTGGAATCTTCCCGGAAGCGGCAGGTAACGGGCATTCAAACGCAAAGCGCCAAAGGATGGGAAAATATGTATGTAGGTCTGGAATCCCAGTTGGGAAAGGACGAGGATTTCAGTAGTGTAAGCTTCGAATCGGATACCATTACCGGCTCTATCTTTACAGGACAGGAAGCCTTGGAGACTACAGCCACCACCTTTCAATTAAGAAGAAAATATATTGTCACCACCATCAAATCGGGTATGGTGATCGTAGACCAGACCAGGGCCCATCAAAGGGTGCTTTATGAGAAGTTTTTAAAAAACATTACGGTAAAGGAGGCGGTGAGCCAGCAGTTGTTATTTCCCCTATCCCTCTCTTTTTCCAAGACAGATATCACTATAATCAAGGAAATCAAGGATAGCCTTACCCATACAGGTTTTGTTTTTAACGAAATTGGTGAGGAACAGGTACAGGTGGCGGGATTGCCCTTACTGGTACCCGAAAGCGAAGTGGGCATCGTCCTGGATCAACTGATTGCCGATTATCAGCAGCGAGTGCAGGCCGACAGTTTTTCACAGACCGATATGTTGTCCAAAACACTTTGCAAAACGCTGTCCGTAAAAACCGGGGAAGTGTTGGATAATGCTTCCCAATTGGCTTTGGTAAACGACTTGTTCGCCTGTAAGGAATCGGAGGTGAGCCCGTTTAATAAACCAATATACATCACTATTACCGAAAACGACATTGACAAAAAATTTATTTAGATGTGGAGAATTACTGAGGGGGTAAAACATTTGATTATTATCAATGTAATTTTATGGATCGCTACGCTGACCATTGGTTCGGAAGGTATTTTTATGAACAACATGTTCGCTCTCCATTTTCCGCTGAACATCTTGTTTGAGCCCTGGCAGATTTTTACGCATATGTTCATGCATGCCTCATATATTCCTGGGGGCGGTGGTATATATTTCCAACATATTCTGTTCAATATGTTTGCACTGTGGATGTTTGGATCTCCAGTAGAACAGACCTTTGGGAAAAGGAAATTCATTTTCTTTTATATATCTGCCGGTTTGGGCGCGGCGCTAATTTCCTTGGGGGTAGATTATATAAGCCTGTTTTCCATAACCTCAGAGCTGTCCATTGATATAGGAAGGGATGCACTTCGGGAAATTGCCGCCATCGACGCCAGCGACGGTACAGGTTATCTAAAAGGGCCTATCTTTGTGGAAGGACTGGAACCGATTGTACAAAAGTACAATTTGGTCATAAATAATGCCGACCTCAATACGCTGTTCGAGTTTAATGCCAAGGGCTTTGGATTTAAGACCATGGTAGGGGCCTCCGGGGCCATAATGGGAATTTTGGTGGCCTTTGGCATGTTGTTTCCGGAGTCCAGTCTTATGCTGATCTTTTTGCCGATACCGATAAAGGCAAAATACTTCATCCCCGCCATTATTGGTCTGGACCTCTTTTCGGCCCTCACCGGGGTTTCTATATTTAGTCCGAGCAATACCGCATATATTGCCCACCTGGGAGGTGCCCTTATCGGATTTTTGATGATGTGGTACTGGAAGAAAAATCAATTTAAAAAGAACCGCTGGGATTAGTTTATGAGTACAGGTCTACGATATCAATTTGCGAGGTTGGGCATAGCTGAAAAGCTCATTGCCATAAACGTCCTCATATTTATTGTGGACAAACTTGTTGTTTTTCTCCTAGGCCTCCCCGGGGATAGTTTTCTGCAGTGGTTTGAATTGCCCAAGGACTTTTTCCGCTTTATAGGGCAACCCTGGTCCATGGTGACCTATTCTTTTTTCCATGCAGGCTTTGGCCATATTTTTTGGAATATGTTGGTGCTCTATTTCTCCGGACGTATATTTCTGAACCTATTTGGTCCCCGACGCTTTATCAATGTTTACTTTTTAGGTGTTATTGTGGGCGGACTTATTTTTTTGCTCGGCTACAATGTGTTTCCGGCACTTTTGGGGAAGAACACAGCCCTGATCGGAGCATCGGCCGGGGTTACCGCAGTCCTTATTTTTGTCTGTGCCTATATTCCCAATCAGGAGGTGCGCCTGATCTTTTTTAATTTGAAACTGTGGTACATCGGGGCTTTTATTGTGCTCATAGATTTGATTCAAATCCCGGACGGTGATAATGTAGGAGGGCGGTTGGCCCATTTGGGCGGAGCCTTGTTGGGTTATGTCTACGCACGTCAATTGGTAAAAGGCAGGGACATTGGTCAAGGCTTCTCCAGGTTCTTGGACGGGATAGCCAATATGTTCAAAAGGCGAGAGAAAAAAGCACCCTTAAAGACTGTGTATCGAAAGAAGAAGGCAAGAAACAGGAAATCGGACGTAAACTATGACAAGGAAAACCACCAGCGCAAGATAGACACCATTTTGGACAAGATTAGCAAATCTGGATATGAAAGCCTTTCCAAAGCGGAAAAGGATTTTTTGTTCAAGGCAGGTAAGGAGGATTGATCGCGTGAAACTATTGACCCTGCTAAATAAAGTTGTATTTGGAATCAACGTTTTGTCCGCGACGCTGCTGCTCATATCCGTTGTCATCCCCCATGTTTCCCTTGCCCATTTTCCAGGAATGGCCTTTTTGGGTCTTTCGGTACCCGTTTTGGTAATTGCACACCTCTTTTTTGTACTGTATTGGTTGTTACAGGGCAAAAGGCAGCTCTTTCTTTCCCTAGTATCGCTGCTGCTGGGCTATCTGTTTTTGGAATCCTTTTTTCGTTTTGACCTATCGCAGGATACGATCGAGGAGACCGATTTGAGCATCATGAGCTATAATGCCAGGATTTTTAACCGATTTGGTTGGCATGCGGATGCCCTTTTGGATGATAGGATCGTAGGGTTTGTAAGGGGTCAGAACCCCGATGTTGTATGTTTTCAGGAGTTTGATTATCCAAAAAGGACAGAATTTGATCAGTATCCCCATAGGTATGTAGCCTTGATGAAAGGCAAGGTAATCCAAGCCATTTTTTCCAAATACCCCATTGTATCAAAGGGGCATCTCGATTTTAAGAAAAGCACCAATAACGGGATATATGCTGATATTGTATACCAGGGCGATACCCTACGCATCTATAACTTGCACCTTCAATCCTTGAAATTGAGGCCCGGAAGCATCGTCAGGGAGCCTCTGGGAAATTTGTTCAACCGACTAAACGGCGCATTCCAAAAACAACTGGAACAGACGGCGGTTTTTGATGTGCATAGAAATGCCAGCCCTTATAAGAACATCGTATGCGGGGATTTTAACAATACGCAATTTTCCAGAGCCTACAACCGGATCAAGGGCGAGATGTCGGATACCTTTGAGGAAAAAGGATCCGGCTTTGGTAGGACCTATGAGTTTGTGGGGTTTCCTGGAAGGATCGATTTTATTTTGGTGGATCCCGGCTTTGAGGTCACCGCCCATAAAAATTTTGATGTAGCATTATCCGATCATTATCCCATTATGGCTTCAGTGCGTCTCCAGGGCAAGTAGCCAGCAGTCCAGCGTGTCTGCAAGGATATGTAGGAGAAGGGCAATACCCACCAACCGGGTCTTTGAAAAGAACACCAAGGAAATATACAGGGCTATGGCCCAATAGCTATGCAGGGGATGAAAGTCAATACTGCAGCGGTCTGGCGCAAAAATAGGGTTTGCCAAAAGATGGTCCAGATCAATTACAATACCGGCAAGCAAAATCAGGATTACCCGTGTTCTATGTTCCTTAAAAAAGAGAAAACCAATGGCTATGGGTATCAGAAAATGTATGCCATAATGAATGAATAGCCTAAACATCCAAAAAATCGATTTTCAGGTTCTTCAGATAGCTTAGGGCATTGCTGCCCTCATTGAACAAAAGATCCAATATGCTGGCGTTTTCAACAAACCCGTGACGGTCCCCGAAGACCTGAACGTATTTTTGTTGTTCAAATGCTACGTCCTTTTTGGCGTTTACCAGAAATCGGGCGTCGCTAACTTCCGTAGGGTTTTTTTCATACACCTCAGTTTTTAAAGTGGGCATCGCAATCCCTAGACTTTGGCAGACTGTTTCTATGGTCTTGAGGTTAAAATCCAGGAGAGAAGTAAAAGGCTTTTGATAGAGGCCTATCAATTCATCTTCGTAAAATTCAAAGAAGGGAGAAGTCCTATAGGCGGTTTCCAAGGTTCTCCAATGTTGCCGCTGCCAGGGGTATTTGTTATCGAGCTTTACCTCTCTGTATTTTTGACGCCCTTGATCTCCCCCCACATGTTTTATAGGAATGTTCAGCATATGTCTCCCCGCATCGGTACAGATGTAACATCGATTTCTATACGTCTGCTTTTGAAAATTATCCATGACCTCCCAACATACTTCGCGATGGGCAATTACTGCGAAGTGGGCAATATTCGGGAAATAGGCCGGATGCAGAAGGAGAGGTGACAATTTGTTTATTTGTTTATTTGTGGATTTGTGGATTTGTTTATTTGTGGATTTGTTTGTTGGTGTTGGTTTACTTATTGAGTTGGTGTTTTCTTAGGGCATTAAGTTTATTGGTTATGCCTTCTATCATGGACCTACATTTTTCATATTCTTTGATAGAAAGATAATCAAATTCTTTTGCCAGGATAAGTTGATTTAACACTTCTACCGACGAACCAAAGGAAATGGTCGTAAAATGTGCTTTGTCCCTATGGGTCTTACGTGCAGAGCCCTCTGCAATGTTGGAACATATCGAAACTACTGCTCTCCGTAATTGATGGGTAAGACCAAACTTTTCGGTTTCGGGAAATTTTGAGGTGACCTTGTAAATCTCCTTGGCCAGTTCCTTGGCCTCCTTCCACACGTCTAATTTTTCAAAAGAATAGATGTACATTCAATTTTTAAAAGCCTCCAATCCAAATCAACCCATCAACAAAAAACATATAATTCCAATTATTTTTTGGCCTTCTTTCGGCGCTTTCTTACAAAGTCGAACACGAACCAGCCGGCCAGCACAATTAGAAAATGTTTAAAATAGGAACGTGGTTCGCCATCCCCGTGTACTGTGGTGAAGATCCGGTCCCAACGGGGCTTCCAATTGGCAATGCCATCGTTAAAGTTGTCAAAACTGAGCCAAATGAATATGGGGGTGCCCACGATGTGATTTTCAGGTACATAGCCCCAGGCGCGACTGTCTTCGGAATGGTCCCTGTTATCGCCCATCATCCAGTAGTAGTCCTGTTTAAAGGTATAGCTGTCCGCGACACGTCCGTTGATCTTTATTTGATTTCCGGAAACGCTTACGGTATTGCCTTCGTAATCCCGTATGATCTTTTTGTACAAGGGGAGTACGTTGAGGTCCAAGGGAACGGTCTTTCCGGCCTCTGGAATATAGATAGGGCCAAAATTGTCGTAGTTCCATGGGAAAGCGGGATTTTGTGGAAACAGGTTCCCGATCCCTTGCCCCCTGGGCTCTATTATTTTTACCACGGAATCAATAGCCGTATTGTTTTCCAGGCTTTTCACAAGTTCATCCGTAGCCGTTACCAATCGCTGTCTATTGGTTACCTCCTTTAGGGCCAATCGGTATTGGCGTATGAGGTTCGGATTTATGCCCTTGCCCTCGGTGACAATCTGAATCGGTGAGGTTTGGTTATTGATGCGATACCCATTTCTGGCCAATGCCTGTATTTGCACCGGACTTAAGCTTTCCGCCACATAATACCTATAAAACTCCGTCGCTCCAAGTTGTAACAACAAACGGGAAGAGACACCGTTTTTACCATAAACGAAATAGTCGTACTGCGGCTTTGCCCTATCGGGAAGCTGGAGTTGTTTTCCATTTACGTGTACAAAACCGTCTACCACGGATAAAGAATCCCCAGGGACACCGACACAACGCTTTACGTAGTTCGATTTTTTATCGATGGGTTTTTTTACCCCTTCCTCGGCCTTAAAGAAAACGCGGACCGTATCGGCGGGCCAACTAAAGACCACAATTTCGTTTCTTTTGATTTTTTTAAATCCGGGTAACCTAAAATAGGGAAGCTGTGGTTTGTTCAAATAGGACCGTATACCCAATCCTGGGATGGTGTCATGTACCATGGGCGCAGCAACCGTAGTCATGGGAGCTCGTGCGCCGTAGTGAAACTTGCTCACAAATAAAAGATCCCCGATACGCAAGGTCCGCTCAAGGGAACCCGTGGGGATTACATAGGGCTGAATGAAATAAGTATGCACCAAAGTGGCCGCTACAATGGCAAAGACGATAGAGCTTACCCATTCGCCCAAACCCGTTTTGGGGTGCAAGCTTCTGTCGGCTACATAAGCCACATCCTGGGTATAATTAATGTAGTAGGTATAGAAACCGAGGGTAAGGATAACGAGCCAAGTATCGAGCAGGCTGTTTTTTCCAAAGCTACGAATGGTCTCTACCCATACTACCGGAAACATCAAAAGGTTAATAATGGGGATGAACAATAGGATGACCCACCATTTGGGCCGTTTTATGATCTGCATCAAGACGATAGCATTGTAAACGGGAATGGCTGCTTCCCAAGCTTTTCTACCGGCCTTTACATATAATTTCCAGGTTCCCAAAAAATGGATGACCTGTACGATCAGAATAAAAAGAATCCACTGTGTACCGTTCATAAAAATACGTCTTAGTTGCTTGTTTTACCCTTGGGTGATCCGTTGGCGAAATTACCAAAAAAGATGCTGAGTATATCGGTTCATTTTATCAATGTCATCTACATGAGTCCCCCAACCACAAAAATGTTACGTTTCTTAACCTAGGTTTAACACATCTTTCATGCTAAATACCCCTGCTTTTCCCTGGATCCATTCTGCAGCTACTACGGCACCCAGTGCAAAACCTTCCCTATTGTGGGCGGTATGCTCTATCGCTATTCTGTCTACCTTGCTTTCGTAGGTGATGGAATGTGTCCCGGGGACATCGGCTATACGTTTGGATTTTATGGGTATTGTTTTTTCCGATCCCTTTTCCCGTTCCCAGGATTCGTAATCCGAATTTTCGATGATCCCCTCGGCCAAACTAATGGCCGTGCCACTGGGGGCATCCAATTTTTGAGTATGGTGCACCTCTTCCATGCTAAGCGCATATTCGCCCAAGTTTTTCATCATCTTTGCCAAATACGTATTTAGTTCAAAAAACACATTGACTCCCAAACTGAAATTTGAGGCATAGATAAAGGCACCGTTTTTTTCCTGGCACAGCGCTACAGCCTTGTCATAATCGTTTAGCCAGCCGGTGGTTCCGGATATTATGGGAATACTTAGTTCCAAGCATTTTTTTATGTTACCAAAGGCGGCATCCGGGGTGCTAAAATCTATGGCCGCATCAACTTGGGAAAGGTCGGTTTCAGAGCTGTCCACATCAATTTTGGCCACAATCGTATGATTCCGGACAAGCGCGGTCTTCTCTATCATTTTCCCCATTTTCCCATATCCGAACAAGGCTATTTTCATCTGCTAAAACTTAACGATTAAAGCCATTCCGTAGGTCGGATTGGCGGTCACGGGGTTATAGTCCAGGAATGGCCTAATGTCCAAACTTAGATCATCATCAATATTGTACTGTTTTAAATGTTGGTCCACATTGGCATCGAGTATGTTCAGTGCATACAGGCCTATGGTAATCAACAAGGCAAGGTCTCGATCTCTTTGAAAACGTTCCTGGGCGTCCTGCAAAGCTTCATCTGAGAAGTCGGGCGTGGTTGGCGTTACACCATTATCAGGGGTGAGATCAAAAAATTCATCATCGGTGAAACCTGCCCGTCTTCTTTTAAAGGCGTCCCGAAATCGATTGTATTCGTTGTTGTTGAACACATAGGCGTACACTCCGGTTCCTATGGCCGCGTAGACTATAGGTACTTTCCAATACCTGCGGTTATAGATTTGCCCTAAGCCAGGCAATACGGCCGAGTAAAATGCGGCCTTACTGGGTGCCAAGGGATTTATTTTTCGCTTTACAATGGAATCTACCACAATACCCTTCCCCCTAAGATCCGTTTCCATGGAATCCAATTCTTGGGTATTTTGTCCTTTTTCCTGGGAAATGCCGGAAAGTGCACATAGTAAAAAAAACAGTAAAAAACCGAGGCTTTTATTCACCGGATATTAGTTTTTTTAGGCGCTGAAACTCCTCCTTGGAGTGAAAGGGAATCGTAATTTTCCCTTTACCATTCGAGGAAGCCTTTATCTCTACCTTTACGGCAAGATAGTTTTTAAAATCAGTGATACCTTCTTTTACGAAACCGGGGATTTCCGGAGTTTTTTGAGGATGTGTACCCGTGGCAGGGCCTTGTTTTTCATGGTAGGCTTTTACTGCCCTTTCCGTGTCCCTTACCGATAGGTTTTCCCCCACTATTTTTTCATAGAGCGCAATCTGATCTTGCTTTTTTTCAATGTTCACCAAAGCCCTTCCATGTCCCATACTTACAAAGCCGTCCCGCATGCCGGTCTGGATAATGGGATCTAAACGCAGCAAACGCATATAGTTGGTAATGGTGGAACGTTTTTTGCCTACACGATCGCTCAGTTTTTCCTGGGTAAGTTTAATTTCATCGATCAAACGCTGATAGGAGAGTGCAATCTCAATGGGATCCAGGTCCTGGCGTTGTATGTTCTCTACCAATGCCATCTCCAAGGATTCCTGGTCATTTGCAATTCTGATATAGGAGGGAATGGTCTCCAGACCGATCAATTTGGAGGCCCTATACCTTCTTTCGCCCGAAACCAACTGATATTTGTTGAAATCGAGTTTGCGCACGGTTATGGGCTGTATTACCCCCAGTTCCTTGATGGAGGTGGCCAATTCCCGAAGGGCTTCATCGTTGAAGTTGGAACGTGGCTGAAAAGGATTCACCTCTATGGCCGACACCTCCAATTCTACAATGTTTCCTACGACCTTATCCGCATTTTTGTCGGAAACCGACTGTATGTCGTTCTCCGGATCCTTTAAAAGTGCGGATAGACCTCTCCCTAAAGCCTGCTTTTTAGTAGCCTTTGCCATTATACCGTCTCCTTATTTTTCTTTACAACCTCATTGGCCAAATTGAGATAGTTGGCCGCTCCCTTGCTGCTAGCATCGTATTTTATAATACTTTCACCATAACTTGGAGCTTCACTAAGTCTAACATTTCGTTGGATTATGGTATCAAAGACCATATCCTCAAAATGCTTTTTTACTTCTTCTACCACCTGATTGGAAAGTCGCAACCTGGAATCGAACATCGTCAAGAGCAATCCCTCTATATCCAGATCGGGATTGTGTATTTTTTGTACGCTTTTTATGGTATTCAAAAGTTTGCCGAGACCCTCCAGGGCAAAGTACTCACATTGGATGGGAATAATTACGGAATCAGCGGCCGTTAACGCGTTTAGCGTAAGCAACCCCAGGGAAGGGGCACAATCTATCAGGACATAGTCGTACGGCTCGCCCAGGTCGGCTATGGCCTTTTTCAGCATATATTCCCTATCGTCCTTATCCACCAATTCAATTTCAATGGCCACCAAATCGATATGTGCGGGAATGAGATCCACATTGGGGGATGAGGTAGTTATGATGGTTTCCTTGGCGGTCTTGGTGTGTTCCAGGAGTTGGTAGGTTCCCATTTCAACGCCATCCACCTCAATACCCAATCCTGAAGTGGCATTGGCCTGGGGATCGGCATCGATCAAAAGCACCTTTTTTTCTAGCACACCCAGCGAGGCGGCCAGGTTCACAGTGGTAGTGGTTTTTCCAACCCCGCCCTTCTGATTCGCTATAGCAATAATTTTGCCCATTAGTCTAGTAAGTTAGGGGTTAAAAATACGATTATTTACAATGCCAAAAAATGTATTTTGTTAACACAAAGTGAATAACTATGGCTTCCTGCGTTAAAGTCAGTTAAAGTTTTGCAGATTAAGGTTTTAGCATAAAAAATCTAGATCAATCGATCAAGATTTCCAGAATTTGGATGGCGGCCTCGCTAATTTTGGTTCCCGGGCCAAAGACGGCTACCGCCCCGGCCTCAAATAGGTATTCGTAATCCTGTTTGGGAACCACGCCACCCACGATGACCATGATATCTTCCCGTCCATACTTCTTAAGTTCGCTCAGCGCTTGGGGTACCAGGGTTTTGTGGCCTCCCGCCAATGAGGAGACCCCTAGAATGTGGACGTCGTTTTCCACCGCCTGCTTTGCAGCTTCCGCGGGGGTTTGGAACAGTGGTCCTATGTCCACATCAAAGCCAAGGTCCGCATATCCCGTTGCCACGACCTTGGCACCGCGGTCATGGCCGTCCTGTCCCATTTTTGCAATCATGATTCTGGGTCTCCGACCTTCTTTTTGGGCAAAAAGGTCTGCCATTTCCCTTGCTTTCTTAAAACTGTCATCGTCCTTGATTTCCTTGGAATACACTCCGGTAAAAGATTTTATTACTGCCTTATGCCTCCCGTAGGCGGTTTCCAACGCATCGCTGATTTCCCCAATGGTCGCTCTGGCTCTGGCGGCATTTACGGTTAAAGCTAACAAATTTTCCGAAGCCTGCGATTCTCCTTCATTTAATTTATTCTTGGCGGCTTTGGTCAGCTGTTTTAAGGCCTCCACGACCGCCTCATTATCCCTTTCCCTTTTGACCGAAGCCAATCTTTGTAACTGTTGTTGACGTACCTTCTCATTATCTACCTCTAAAATTTGCAAAGCATCCTCTTCCTCGAGGCGGTAACGATTGACCCCTACAATAACATCTTGTCCACTATCTATGCGTGCCTGTTTCCTCGCCGCTGCCTCTTCGATCCTCATCTTGGGTATGCCCGCTTCGATAGCCTTTGTCATACCGCCCAATTCTTCCACTTCCTGAATCAGGGACCATGCTTTTTGCGCTATTTCGTGAGTAAGCTTTTCCACATAATAGCTACCTCCCCAAGGGTCTACCGTTTTGGTAATCTTGGTTTCCTCTTGTAAATAGATTTGGGTATTCCGGGCAATGCGCGCCGAAAAATCTGTTGGAAGCGCAATGGCCTCGTCCAACGCGTTGGTATGCAAACTCTGGGTTCCACCAAAGGCCGCCGCTGCTCCCTCTATGGCTGTTCGAGCCACATTGTTAAAGGGGTCCTGTTCGGTAAGGCTCCAGCCACTGGTCTGGCAATGGGTGCGCAAGGCCAGCGATTTTTCATTCTTTGGATCGAATTGCTTCACCAATTTGGCCCAAAGCATTCGTCCGGCCCTAAGTTTGGCAATTTCCATAAAGTGGTTCATGCCAATGGCCCAGAAAAAGGAAAGCCGTGGAGCAAACCGATCAATATCCAAACCTGCCTTAAGTCCTGTTTTGATGTACTCCAGGCCATCGGCAAGGGTGTAGGCCAGTTCAATATCTGCCGTGGCCCCCGCTTCCTGCATGTGATAGCCAGAAATACTGATACTGTTGAATTTGGGCATATGCCTGCTGGTGAATTCAAATATATCCGTGATGATCTGCATGGAAGGGGCAGGCGGATAGATATACGTATTACGGACCATGAACTCTTTGAGAATATCATTCTGTATCGTACCGCTGAGTTGCTCCAGGGAGACCCCCTGCTCTTGGGCTGCCACGATATAAAAGGCCATAATGGGCAGGACGGCACCGTTCATGGTCATGGAAACCGACATTTCGCCCAAGGGAATACCATCGAACAAAATTTTCATGTCCTCCACAGAATCAATGGCTACGCCCGCCTTCCCCACATCGCCGACCACCCGTTCGTGATCACTGTCGTACCCCCTATGTGTAGGCAGGTCAAAAGCAACGGAAAGTCCCTTTTGGCCGGCCGCAAGGTTTCTCCTGTAAAAGGCGTTGCTTTCCTCCGCTGTGGAAAAACCGGCATACTGGCGAATGGTCCATGGTCTTCTTACATACATGGTAGAATAGGGTCCTCTTAGGTTGGGTGCCATCCCTGCGCCAAAATCGAGATGCCCCATACCAGTGATATCCTGTGGCGTATAAAAGGATTGTAAGGGAATGCGCTCGGCAGTTAGATAGCTTTCACCTTGTAGGGTTTCGCCCTTGGGAGATGGGTTTTCGAGCCCAGAATTTAGGGTGATATGTTGGAGGTTTTTTCTACTCATCCTGTATTCTTTTTTGTTCCATGACCTCTGCCAGGCGTTTTTCCAAAATAGGTTCCAGCAAGGTTTTCCTAACGGCTCTTTTTAGAAAGGGATCCAACTCCAAATCCTGCTTCATTTTATCCTGGACGTTGGGGTATTTATTGGTGCCTACCAGTACTTCTTCCTGTATGTTGAAGCGCTCCTGCTCTTTCTGGGCATTTTCCTTGATCTTTTTCTGAAGGGTATGCGCCTTTAGCTGTTTTAGGAATCCGCCCCCTTTTTCAAGGGTTTTGAACAATGCCAGGGCCTTTTCGGCCATTTGTTGGGTCAGGGCCTCTATGTAGTAGGCCCCGTCCGCAGCGTTGGAAACCTTATCAAAGTAACTTTCATGTTTCAAGATCAGCAGCTGATTCCGGGCTATACGCTCCCCAAACTCATTGGCCTTGTGATACATGGCATCATAGGGCAAGTTGCATATGGTATCCGCACCTCCTATAATGGCACCCATACATTCCATGGTGGTACGCAACATATTCATATTGTAGTCGTACAAGGTTTTGTTACGTTTTGAGGGGAAAGCTATAATATGGCACTGGCTCGCTATTCCATATTCCGAGGCCAAGGTGTTCCACAGCCAACGCAGTGCCCTGAGTTTGGCAATCTCAAAAAAGTAATTGCTCCCAACGGAAACTTTAAATATATAGGGTTGATCGGATATCAGTTCGGACCGATGGAGATATTCATTGGCATGGGCCATGGCATACGCCAGTTGCTGTACCATGGTGGCTCCGGCGTTTTGGTAGAGGGAAACATCAATGGAAAGGGAGTGGCTTTGGAAGTGGGCGGAAAGTAATCCGCCAAGCATTTCAAAATCCTTTTCCATGCTATGGCACCAGTTTCCCGTTCGCGCAAGATGGCCAACCGGGTCCAGGTGTACGTTCACCGAAGATGGTAGCTTGTCCGTTATTGCGTTAAGCTGCTCAAAATACTCAAGAGATAAAAAGGGAAAATCCAAGTGGATTTTTGTGGTGGAAGCGTCAATTCCTTTAAGAAGAAGGTCTATTTGGACCTCTTGTGAGGGAACGGTAAACCAAAGACTTTCCGCTCCACGCTGCAAAATATCAAGGGCCTTTTTATTGGCTTCAATGGCATCCGCTACAAAAATATGTTGGCCTATGTTCCATTTTCCTTTTCTGGGGAAGGGGGGCACGGCATTGCCCCTAGTATCCTCGCTGTGGTAAAAAGGTTTTACCTTGATGCCTTCGGGCGATTCCCATACCAGGCTTTCATTGTAATCCAGACCCTTTAGGTCAAACTGGATTTTTTGTTTCCAGGCTTTGGAAGAAACCTGCGGAAAGGCATCAAATAAATCCGGTTTACTCATCCTTTTTTTGCTTTAAACTGTCCTCATATTCGATCAGGTAGATCTCCTCGTTCTTCTTTTTTAGATAATATTGTTCCCGAGCGAATTTTTCCAGTTCTTCGGGGTCGGACAGTTTATCGATGATTTTCTTGTCCTTGGCTATTTCTTCCTGAAGGAATTCCTTCTGTTTTTCCAACTTTTTTATTTCCCGTTTTAGTTCCATATGGATCAGCAGGGAATTGGTGTCAAAAAAAACCATCCATACCACAAAGACCGTCAGTACTATAAAATATGTACTGGTCAGAATGGCCACTACCGGAAACCATTTGCTCTTTTTAAAGTTTTTAATGCCCATTGATTTCTATGCCAATTTTTCGGTAATAATGGTACGGACAATATCTACCGCCACCGTATTGTACTTGTTGTTGGGAATAATAATATCTGCATATTCCTTGGTGGGCTCAATGAACTGATCGTGCATGGGTTTCAAGGTACTTTGATACCGGTCCAATACTTCATCCAGATCACGCCCCCTTTCTGTAATGTCCCGTTTTAATCTTCGGATCAGGCGCTCATCAGAGTCGGCGTGCACAAAGATCTTAATGTCGAACATGTCCCTAATTTTGGGGTTGGTCATAATCAAAATTCCTTCTACGATCATCACTTTTCGCGGATGGGTGAGTATGGTATCGGAGGTCCTGTTGTGTTTGGGAAATGAATAAACAGGTTGTTGTATGGGTTTTCCTTTTTTAAGGAGGGTCAAGTGTTCTCCCAGGAGGCCAAAATCTATGGCCCTGGGATGGTCAAAATTTATTTTCGCACGCTCCTCATAGGTCAAATGGGAAAGGTCGTTGTAGTAGGAATCCTGGGAGATTACCCCCACCTCCTCATTTGGCAGTTCGTTAATGATCTGATTTACCACGGTGGTCTTTCCGCAACCAGTACCCCCTGCAATCCCTATAATCAACATGTTTTATTAATTTGTTCCAAAAATAAGGATTTGCCGCGAAACCCCTGCGGCCATATCGTCCAATTAGGGGCATAGATACTACAAGAATTGCGGAAAGAACATGACTTAGCGCATCTTTTGCACACTTTTTCCTGAATACATTTGACCTACAGAGTTTTAGGCTACGGGTATTTCCTTTTGCAGAAAACCCTAATTGGAATAAATTAAATCCCGGCCTAAGCAGAGATCGTATTATGTCCTATATTTATATCAAACACAATAGTACGTACTATGGATAACCAATTTAGGGTTGTGGTCAACGGAAGCATGGAAATCGAGATTACGAAGGAAACGGTTTTGGGAACCGATGTTGTGAAGACCGCCCCGCAGACCTATCATATCATAAAGGACAACACGTCCTACCACGGAGCGCTGGTGCAGGCAGATTTTAATGAAAAGAAATACCGTGTAAAAATCAACAACAATACTTATGAAGTTGTCCTGTTGGATTCGCTTGATCAGCTGATCAAGAAAATGGGCTTTGCTTTGGCCTCTTCCAAAAACATCAGTGTTGTTGATGCACCCATGCCGGGATTAATTTTGGACATCCATGTGAGCAAGGGCCAGACGGTCCGGGAAAACGATCCACTGCTCATTCTTGAAGCCATGAAGATGGAAAATATTATCACTTCCCCTAGGGATGGTGTAATAAAGGAGGTTGCGGTGAAGAAGGGCGAAGCGGTAGACAAAAAACACTTGTTGATTTCGTTTGAGTAAAGCGGGACAGTAAACAATAAACAATGAGCAATAAACAATGAGCAATAAACAATTAACAATGGCGGAATGCACTGACTAGGGATACTTGATTTTTGAACCTTCAATTTTAAACACTTGAACTTTGAATTTGAACCTGAACTATGAAAAAAATACTCGTTGCCAACAGGGGTGAAATTGCCATAAGAGTCATGAGAACGGCCCAAAAAATGGGCATTAGGACCGTGGCGGTCTATTCTACAGCAGATCGGAACGCTCCACATGTAAAATTTGCCGATGAGGCCGTTTGTATCGGTGAGGCCCCTTCCAACCAATCGTATTTGTTAGGTTCCAAAATTATTGAGGTCGCCAAGCATTTAAAGGTCGATGGTATACATCCGGGCTATGGATTTTTAAGCGAAAATGCGGACTTTGCCGAGGCCGTGGAGAAAAACAAGATGGTCTTTATCGGTCCCAAATCCAAGGCTATTAGAACCATGGGGAGCAAATTGGCGGCCAAGGAGGTGGTTAAAAGTTATGATATTCCCATGGTGCCTGGAATCGATGAGGCGATTACCGATATTGGAAAGGCCAAGCAAGTGGCCAGGGATATAGGTTTTCCTATACTGATCAAGGCTTCGGCCGGAGGCGGTGGAAAGGGCATGCGCGTCGTGGAGGAGGAGAAAGATCTGGAATCGCAAATGGACCGAGCAATCAGCGAGGCTACCTCGGCCTTTGGCGATGGATCGGTGTTTCTGGAAAAATACGTATCCTCACCAAGGCATATCGAGATTCAGGTGATGGCCGACAGTCATGGGAATATCCTGTACTTTTTTGAGCGGGAATGCAGTGTTCAAAGGCGTCATCAAAAGGTAGTGGAAGAGGCACCTTCCTGTATTCTTAGCCCTGAACTGAGGGAGGAAATGGGCGTTGCCGCTACCAAGGTGGCCCGGTCCTGCGATTACCTGGGAGCAGGTACGGTGGAGTTTTTAATGGACGCCGACCACAACTACTACTTTTTGGAAATGAACACCAGATTGCAGGTAGAACATCCCGTTACCGAATTGATTTCGGGAGTAGATTTGGTAGAATTACAGATACGGGTGGCTAGGGGAGAAGCCCTGAAATTAAAACAGGAAGATCTACGCATCAAAGGCCATGCGCTGGAATTACGGGTATATGCAGAAGATCCGTTGAACGACTTTTTGCCGAGTGTGGGCACATTGGAAACCTATAGGCTTCCGGTAGGTGAGGGTATACGCGTAGATAACGGCTATGAGGAAGGAATGGATGTCCCCATCTATTACGATCCCATGCTCTCCAAACTGATCACCTATGGCCAAAGCAGGGAAGAAGCCATTCAGTTGATGATCAAGGCCATTGATGATTATCACGTAGAAGGCGTACGCACTACCTTACCCTTCGGGAAATTTGTATGTGAACACGAAGCCTTCCGCTCCGGGAATTTTGATACTCATTTTGTAAAGAAATACTATGCGCCCGAAATGCTTGCTGATGGTATGGAGGTGGAGGCCCAGATTGCAGCGATTATAGCCTTAAAGCAATATCAGGAAGATAAAAAAATCTTACGAATCCCTAGAAACTAGCTTATGGATCCAAAACTAGAGAAGTTGAACGACAGGATTGCCCAGGCCCATTTGGGAGGGGGTCAAAAACGAATCGATAAACAACATGAAAAGCAAAAACTCACCGCCCGTGAACGGGTACGCTATTTGTTGGACGAGGGGTCTTTCGAGGAAATGGGAATTTTGGTTACCCATCGGACCACGGATTTTGGGATGGAAAAGGAAATCTACTTTGGCGATGGCGTAGTCACAGGATATGGTACCATAAATGGTAGACTGGTATATGTTTACGCTCAGGACTTCACTGTATTTGGAGGAGCATTGTCCGAAACGCATGCCGAGAAAATTTGTAAGGTCATGGACTTGGCCATGAAAGTGGGGGCTCCTATCATTGGTCTAAACGATTCCGGGGGCGCACGCATACAGGAAGGGGTAAGGTCCCTGGGGGGGTATGCCGACATTTTTTATAGAAATGTACAGGCCTCGGGTGTAATCCCGCAAATATCGGCGATAATGGGGCCTTGCGCAGGTGGTGCCGTTTACTCTCCTGCTATGACCGATTTTACCCTTATGGTAGAGCAAACAAGCTATATGTTCGTAACTGGCCCCAATGTGGTAAAGACGGTCACCAATGAAACCGTGACCTCGGAGGAACTGGGCGGTGCTGCCACCCATGCCACCAAATCGGGGGTTGCACATAAAAGTTCGGCCAATGATGTGGCCTGCCTGGAGGACGTTAAAAGACTGCTGAGCTATTTACCCCAAAGCAACCGGGAAAATCCCGAGAAAATCCCCTTTACGCTAAACGATGAAGTTAGGGAAGAGCTCAACACCATTATTCCGGACAGTCCAAACAAACCCTATGATATGCACGATGTGATCAAGGGGATCATAGATAGGGATTCCTTCTATGAAATACACCAGGATTATGCAGAAAACATTCTGGTGGGCTTTGCCAGGTTAGGAGGGAGGAGTATTGGCATAATCGCCAACCAACCCATGTTCCTGGCCGGAGTTTTAGATGTGAAAAGCTCCCGGAAAGCGGCCCGCTTTACCCGGTTTTGCGATAGCTTTAATATTCCCTTATTGGTCTTGGTGGATGTACCCGGCTTTCTGCCGGGAACGGACCAGGAGTGGAACGGTATTATCGTACATGGGGCAAAACTGCTGTACGCCCTGAGCGAAGCCACGGTGCCCAGGGTTACCGTAATTACCCGCAAGGCCTATGGTGGAGCCTATGATGTGATGAATTCCAAGCACATTGGGGCCGATTTTAACTATGCTTGGCCAAGTGCGGAAATCGCGGTCATGGGGGCCAAGGGGGCGAGCGAAATTATTTTTAGAAAGGAAATTGCGGCTGCGGAAGACCCGGCACAAAAACTGGCAGAAAAAGAGGCAGAATACGCAGACAAATTTGCAAACCCCTATAGGGCGTCACGTCGCGGCTTTATAGATGAGGTGATTTTGCCAAAGCACACCCGAAGAAAATTGATCAAGGCCTTTAGCATGTTGGAAAACAAGAAAGCCAAACTCCCGAAAAAGAAGCATGGGAACATTCCACTTTAAGAAGGAAAAGAAGCTTTTATCCGAAGACCAAGGCCTTTGATTCGATCGGGAAGAACTTTGATTGCCGAGCCGTGGTAAGTCCTTAGTGTCCACCTGCTGGTAAAAACATCACGCCGCTGGAAGAGTCTCTGCTGGCTCCGGTTACCGAGCTGAGCACATTGTTCTTTCCTTCCAAGCGCAAGACACCCATTAAGGCAAATACGAGGGCCTCTTTAAATTCTATCAGTGTAGGGTCGGTAAGGACAAGGGTAGTTGTCGCCCCCAGTTTTTGTTGGAGTATTTCCATCATAAAAGTGTTCAGGGCGCCCCCGCCAGCCACAAACAAAGAGGTCTTCTTGTTTGGACTATTGGCCTTTACTTGCAAGGCCACCTGCTCGCAAATGTGGTGCACACAGCTATGCAGCAGATTTTCCATGGTATCCTGGGTACCATCCACTATGGGGACTACCTTTTCTACAAACCATTCATACCCGGTGGATTTCGGAAAAGGTAAGCTGTAGTATTCCAGGGCATTCAATTGCTGAACCATTTTTACGTTTAGGGTTCCCTTTCTGGCCAGTTCCCCGCCTTTGTCATAAGCCAGGCCCTTTTTTTGGGTAATGTGGTTCAGCAGCATATTGGCAAGCCCAATATCGTAGGCAATACGTTTTTGTCCGTGTTCAAAGGAAATATTGCTGATTCCTCCCAAATTGAGACAAAAGTCGTACTGGGAGAAGAACAAGCGGTCCCCTATAGGAACCAAGGGCGCTCCTTGTCCTCCCAGGGCCACGTCGTTGGTTCTAAAATCGCAGACTACCTTATGGCCACTTGCATTGGCCAAATGTTGGCCAGAACCTATTTGATAGGTAAGCCCTTTTTCTGGTCTGTGGTGGGTGGTATGCCCGTGGCTGGCTATAAAATGGACCTCCAAACCGTTTGAATCAATGAAATTTTTGGCTTGTTCACCCAACCATGTGCCATACCAATTGTTTAAACACAACAGTTCTTCCGCAGCCAGATGAATGGAATTTTTAAGTTGGGCCCTCATTTCTTGCGTATAGGAAATGCTCTGGGTCTTCTCTATGGAAAATGTCCAACTTTCGGCTGTTTTCCAGATATGGCAATAAGCAAGATCCAAACCATCCAAGGAAGTCCCTGACATTAAGCCGATGCATTTGTATATTTTCATAAGCTCGTGAATGTAATAATTTCGTTCTTCATATCGCTCTGCTATCTATGGAAACCGGCAGTGTTCCCCGAGCACTGTGTATGGCCAGGAAATGGTCTGCCGCTAGCTGTTGGAACACCGTAAAATCCTGGTAGGCCAAGACTACCGCTTTGGCCTCCCTTGTCCTTATTTTGTTTAGGACATAGGGATTTCCAAACACGTATAAAATTACGTTTTTAACTCGTATCAGCTCGTTGATCCACTGTATTTCCTCCGGTCCTATTCCAAAGTTGTCGGTGGGTTTTACTTGTGGTGGAAACAGGGCCAGTAGGATGTTTTCCGCTGGTGGTAGTTGCGGGGCCACTTTCTGGAACGGTTCAAACGTTTTGAAGGGCACCGACAGGGAAATCGATTCAAAAAAGATAGTTTCCGTACCCTTGCCGAGCGATATCCCTATAAATTCCTCGTCTATAAGGGCAGAAATAGTGGCTTCATCCCCTTTAAAAAGGGTTAAAATTTCAGCGGCAAGCGCTTTGTTGAGTTCCGATGTGGACATGGGATTTCCCTTGGTTGGGAAAGGTTTACTATAGCCTTTTTCTTTTAATCTCCAGACCCTTTCAAAGCTTTCCTCAATTTGGGTTTCCGAAGCTTTTTGCAAAATGGTCCCAATGCCTTCGGCAACATGCTCTGCAAAACAAAGGACATCATTGCCCGCATCGAAGGCCAACCATTCCAACTCTCCTTTTTGGGGATACATCTTGGATACACTGTGCATGTTCAGCGCATCGGATATAACGATACCTTCAAAATGCAGTTCCTTCCGCAAAACGCCTTTGATGATTTCTTTGGAAACCGTAGCCGGTATGGGTTTGCCCTGGGTCAGTGACGGTACGGCCAGATGGCCTACCATGACCGAATCCACTCCCTGCTGGACCAGCTCCCGAAATGGATACAATTCGTTTTGGAGCAGCGTTTCCTTGGTCTTTTCAATAAGAGGGAGCCCCAGGTGGGAGTCTGTGGCGGTATCCCCATGTCCGGGAAAGTGCTTTACACTGGTAAGTACGCCCTCACTTTGTGTGCCCTTTACATAGGCAACGGCTTTTTCGGCTACCTTTTGCTTGTCCTCTCCAAAAGATCGGTACCCAATGACCGGATTGTCGGGGTTGTTGTTGATATCGGCCACGGGTGACAGATTCCAATGGATACCAGCTTCCCTACAATCCCGAGCGATGCATCGACCCACCTCAAAAATTAAATCTGTGCCATGTGTTATGGCCCCCAAACTGATAGCATAGGGAAATTGGGGTGTATTTTCGATGCGCATGGCCAGGCCCCATTCTGCGTCAATGGCAATCAATAATGGAATTTTGGAAACTTTCTGATAACGGCGGATGAGTTTTTTTAAGGTAGCCAGACTGTTTTCGTTATAGATGACCTCTTTTTTTCCTTCAAAATTTGTAGCGGCGCTCGCCCTACTGTGAAAGAAGCAGAGACTGCCTATTTTATGGGTTTTGATAAGGTCTTCCAAACGTCGGATTTCTTCTTCGGTATCATTGATGAAGGCTGCCGGCATAAACAATTGCCCTACTTTCTCCCGGAGTGTAAGGGTGGTGGTTGCGGTGTGATAAGGTGATATGTCATTCATTGGTACTTGCTCCTTTTTTGCCATAGTCAGCAGGGTACGAGATGTATTTTAGTAAGATCAAGGAAGGGACAGCCGCGATTACGACCCAAATAAAGAATCCGCCATAACCCAACCACTCCTGCACAAAACCACTGATTAGTCCGGGGAGCATCATGCCCAAGGCCATAAACCCTGTGGCAATGGCATAATGGGAGGTCTTGGAGACCCCTTCGGCCAGGTAAATGAGATAGACCATAAAACCGGCAATGGCAAAGCCGTAGCCAAATTGTTCCAAGACTACGGTGGTAACCACGGCGAACAGGCTGGTCGTTTTGGTCAGGGCGAGAAAGGCATAAAACACATTGGGAATGTTCAGGGAAAGCACCATGGGCAACATCCATCTTTTAAGTCCGTCCCTGGATATCAAGATTCCGCCCAGAATACCGCCAACCGTGAGCATGATTACGCCAACAGTTCCATATATGGTGCCCACCTCGGCAGTGGAATAACCGAGTCCGCCCACTTCTGGTGAATCCAATAAAAAGGGCGACGCCATTTTCACCAGTTGTGATTCCCCCAGCCTAAAGAACAGGATGAAGGCCAGGGCTATGCCCATGCCCGATTTTTTGAAAAAAGAGGTGAACACCTCCAAAAAACCCGCTGGCTTGTCTGTAACAATGGCTTCGGAAGATTCAAATTTTGGAGTCACAAAAAAGTTGGAGAGCGTCAGCAGGAACATCAATAGGGCGGCGGCGATCATGGTATAGGACCATGCCCTGGTATTGTCCCCAAACTTGTTTTCCAGAAAGCCTGCCATGATGACCAATAGCCCCTGTCCGGTTACATTGGCCAATTTATAAAAAGTGCTTCTGAGACCTACAAAAAAGGATTGCTTTTCCTGTGTTAGACCGATCATGTAATAACCGTCAGAGGCAATGTCGTTTGTTGCCGAAGCAAAGGCGGCCATCCAAAAGCAGGCCAGGGAAGTGGTAAAGAAAATATTGGTGGGCAAGCTTAGTCCTACCCCTAAAAACGCCAGGGAAATGAGCAGTTGCATTCCAAGAAACCAATTTCTTTTGGTGCTTTTTAAATCCAACAGCGGACTCCAAAGGGGTTTGATCACCCAGGGGAGGTAGAGCCAGCTGGTATACAGACCAATATCGGCATTGCTTACCCCAAGTTTTTTGTACATAATAACGGAGACGGTCACCACCATGACATAGGGCAGGCCTTGGGTAAAGTAAAGCACAGGGACCCAGGCCCAGGCCCATTTATCTTTTTGTATCATCTTTGGTATTGGTTTTTGGTTGTTTACAAAGGGGTAAAAGCCAGAGAATAAGGTTGGTGGCAAGCGTGTAAAAGGAAACGTACGGTTTTTTGAACATATTGGGATGTACGGGATTTAAGTTTTGGAAAGCATCCAAATGGGTTTTAGTTCGGGTTGGTGCGGCTTGCCAATAATGGACTTGTACAGATGGGGCCTTCTAGCATTTTTATAGCGCCAACCTCCAGAAAGGGGTATTTTGTCCTTGCTGATTTTGGAAAGGGCTATGGTGTCGTCAAAACTTTTGGTTTCGGTCAATACGTCACCGAAAGGATCGATGACCATAGAATTCCCATTTTTCAAATGTTCGCCATCGTAGCCGATTGGGTTGGTGAATACATAATAAACCCCGTTGTCATAAGCCCTGGCAGGAAGCCATCTCATTAACCATCCTCTTCCCTTGGGACCGTCGAATTCCGAGCGTAGGGCTTCCGGATCTTGGAACCGGTTTTCCCAAAATTTGTGGTCCACATAACCTCTGCCCGGCATGGCCGAAGGGGTACAGCAGGTAACATGGGGCGCAAAAATAACTTCTGCCCCCAAAAGTGCCGTGGCACGGACATTTTCTATGACGTTATTGTCATAGCAGATCAAGATTCCGCATTTCCAACCTAAAAGGTCGAACACTACATAACGGTCGCCCGGGGACATGAATTCACTGATAAAGGGGTGTAGTTTGCGGTATTTGGCGATTACCCCATCTTTTGTAACGCAGAGATAGGTGTTATAAATAACGTTTCCCTCCTTTTCCACCAGGCCGGCCAAAATGGCAATGTCGTACTTACTGGAAATTTCTATCAATTGCTGGGTGCTATCGCCATCAGGGACTACTTCCGCCAGATTACTCAGCTCCTCCAGGGTAAGATCCTTGGAAAAGGTATAAGCGGTAATGCACATTTCGTGGAAGCTGATGACATCGGCACCCTCCAATTTAGCTTTCTGGGCCAACTGCTCCATGACAGATAAATTATAGGATTTGTCCCCATCTTTTGGTTCGAACTGCGCAACGGCTATGTGCATTCCAATGCTTTTTTATGAAAAAGGCCTACTTTTTACTAAAATAGGCCTTTTATCTTGTTTTAAAAATAGGTCCTAATTGAATTTGTACCGCACAAAACCTTCCAAGGCCTCGTATTCTGCCATCCCGAGTTCGTTGTATTTCTTGGCGGTCTCCGTATTCCGTTGTTCGGCCCGTTGCCAGAACTCACGTTCGTCGTTTCCGGGGAACATGGCTGCGTCTTTTTGGGATTGGTGCTTGAAGATAGCATTTTTCTTCCTCGTCATATCTTTGGGTCCTATCGGCACCGCCATTTCCATATCGCAAATGTCCCATTCTTGCCAGGCCCCACGATAAAGCCAAACATAACAGTCCTTTACCCAGTCTGCACCTTCGTCTACCAATCTTTGAAGTGCCAGGTAGATGATTTGAAGACAGACCCTGTGGGTACCGTGGGGGTCGGAAAGGTCACCGGCCGCAAAAATCTGGTGTGGTTTTACCTGCTGCAATAAATCATAGGTGAGTTTGACATCTTCCTCGGAATGGGGTTTTTTCTTTACCGTACCTGTCTCATAAAAGGGAAGGTTCTGGAAATGGGCGTTCTTTTCTTCTACCCCGCAATAGCGACAAGCCGATAGGGCCTCTCCTTTTCGGATGAGTCCTTTGAATTTCTGAATTTCCGGGCTGTCTACTTCCCCCGGTTTTTTACCGCTCAAGAATTCACGTACGTTTCTAAACTGTTCCTGAAGTTCCTTGTTTTGTTCCTGGACGTCCGTGGCAAAATCCAGAAAACGGATTACTTCATCATCAAAGACGGCGATGTTTCCGGAGGTTTGATAGGCCACATGTACTTCATGCCCTTGGTCCACTAGGCGCAGCAGTGTACCGCCCATAGAGATAACATCGTCATCCGGATGGGGGCTAAAGATCAGGGAGCGTTTAGGGTAGGGATCCTTGCGCTCGGGCCGATTGCTATCGTCCGCATTGGGCTTTCCACCAGGCCAGCCCGTTATGGTGCGCTGAAGTTGGTTGAATACCTTTAGGTTAATGTGTTCGGCAGAGCCTATTTCGGCGATGAGATTCCCCATCCCGTATTCGCTATAATCCTCGTTGGTCAGTTTTAGGATGGCTTTGTCCAGTTTCTGGGACAGCCAAATGGTGGCGCGTTTGATCAGCGCATCGTTCCACACGCATTCGCTCACCAGCCAAGGTGTATTTACACGGGTAAGGGAAGAGGCTGCTGCCTGGTCCAGTATAAAATCACAGTTCTCATGCTTTTGTAGGAAGGTGGCCGGCACCGATTCCCTGATTTCACCTTCAACAGCTTGGTTTATGATTCCCGATTTGCCCTCGCCCCAGGCCATAAGGATAATCCTTTTGGCGTCCATAATGGTGCCTACGCCCATGGTAATGGCTCGGGAAGGTACATTTTCAAGGCCAAAAAAGTCACTGGCCGCATCCAATCGGGTCACTTGATCCAGACGTACCAGTCGTGTTTTACTGGTAATGGAAGAGCCGGGCTCGTTAAATCCGATATGACCGGTTCTACCGATACCCAGAACCTGAATATCGATTCCTCCCGCTTCCCGAATTTTCTCTTCGTATTGTTCACCGTATTCCCGGACGTTTTCCCTTTTCAAGGTTCCATCGGGAATGTGCACGTGCTTCCTTTCAATGTCCAAATGATCAAAGAGATGTTCGTTCATAAATCGGACGTAACTGTGAATGGAATCGGGTTCCATCGGAAAATATTCATCCAGATTAAAGGTGACTACGTTTTTGAAACTCAGTCCTTCTTCTTGATGGAACTTTACCAGATAGTCGTAAACTTTGGTAGGGGTAGAGCCAGTGGCCAGTCCCAGCACAGCTTTTTTTCCTTGTTTTTGACGTTGTTTTATGAGCTCCTTAATTTCATTCGCCACGTAAAAAGATGCTTCCACGGAGCTCTCGTGAATGCTCGTTGCTATTTTTTCGAACTTTCTGGATTCTTCGTCGGCGGGAAAACCTAGTTTTTTTGATTCTGCCAGTACAGCCACCATAAGATTTTTTTTAACTGTTAGTGATTCTTTGAAGGGCAAAGGTACACAAAAAATCATAGATTTGCCGTTTTTTGCAATATTTTTTGCTGTTTTTTACATTTATTAACTATTTGATAACATAAAACAGCAAAAAAATGCAATACAATAAATTTTATTATCTTTGCTTTGTAGAACGATATCGATAGGAAAAATCCATGCTAAAAGAAGAGCGATACCAGGTAATTTTAAATGAGGTAGAACTGCACAATAGAGTGCTTTTGACCGATATTGCAGAGATTCTGGATGTGTCCATAGATACCGTACGGCGTGATGTAAAGGAGCTAGATTCCGAAAACAAACTCCGCAAGGTCCATGGGGGTGCCATATCGCTCGGTTTTACCAATTATAGCCCCAGAAACAACAACATATATGCACTACCTCAAAAGACCAAAATCGCTGAAAAGGCCCTGACGCTTATAAAAAATGAAAGTGTACTTTTGATCGATGGTGGCACCACCTGTTTGGAATTGGCCAGACTAATACCCCACGAATTGCACCTTACCTGTTTTACGCTGAGTTTGCCGGTGGCCCTTGAATTGCTCACCAAACCCAATTTGGAGGTTATTTTTATTGGGGGGCAACTATCCAAGGACGCCCAGATCGCTATCGGGGCCAATGCCATACACAATCTATCTGGAATAAAGGCCGATTATGGTTTTATCGGTACGGGCTACGTGGATCCTATTTATGGGTTAACGGAATTTGATTGGGACATCGTCCAAGTGAAGAAGGCCGTGGTGCAGGCCTCAAAAAAAACGATACTCTTGTCGATATCCGAAAAATTAAATTCCCAACATCGGTATAAAACCTGTGATTTAAATGCGGTTAACACGATGATTACCGAGCTAGACCCGGATGATGCTAAATTGCAAACCTTCAAAAATCAAGATATTCACCTTTTGTAACTATGGCCGACTTCGAAAAAATTACCGAGACCCCTTCAAATTATGACGATTTGGAGCAGATGGATACATTGTCCATTCTGGAAAATATGAATAGGGAAGATAAAAAGGTCGCAGATGCCGTTGCCCTTACCATCCCCGAGATTTCAGCTCTGGTAGATGCTTTGGAGGAACGTTTTGAAAAAGGGGGGCGACTTTTTTACATCGGCGCTGGAACAAGTGGAAGGTTGGGCATATTGGACGCCTCCGAAATACCACCTACCTACGGCATGCCACATGACCGGGTAATCGGCCTGATCGCAGGGGGCGATTCCGCCATCAGAAAGGCGGTGGAGTTTGCCGAGGATGACACCCAACAGGCTTGGAAAGATTTGATGAACTTCAACATCACGGTCCATGATACGGTAGTGGGCATTGCCGCTTCCGGTACCACACCCTACGTTATTGGCGGAGTAAAGGATGCCAAAGCCCAAGGTATATTGACCGCTTGCATAACCAACAACCCAAATTCGCCCTTGTCCCGGGCGGTTGACCTTGCGATAGAAATCAACGTTGGCCCCGAGTTTGTTACCGGAAGTACCCGGATGAAAAGTGGTACCTCGCAAAAACTGGCATTGAATATGATCTCTACCGCCCTTATGATCCGGATCGGAAGGGTAAAGGGAAATAAAATGGTAAATATGCAATTGAGCAACAACAAGCTGGTGGATAGGGGAGCCCGATATTTGGTAGAAGCGCTGCATATCACCTATACAGAGGCCGAAGCGCTATTGGAACAATACGGTTCGGTCAAAAAGGCCTTGGATGCAAAAAAAGGATAAACTAGCGTTTTAGACAGTTCGAGACCTCTTCCGGGGTCACCATTTGATTACTTTTGTTTCCCCATGAATTCATGATGTAATTCATCACATCAGCGACCTCCTCATCGGAAAGTCCCATAGGTAACATGGTATTGTCATACCTGGTTCCGTTCACTACAATCTCTCCCTGCTGTCCATATTTCACCCCAATGATGCTCTTTTTCCGATTGTTTATAAGATAATCGGAATTCGCCAAGGGGGGATAGGTGTTTTCCACACCCTCTCCCTTTTCCAAATGACAGCTGACACAAAAATCCAAGTAGATACCGCTTCCACGTTTCATGCTCTGCTTCAATGGTGTATCCTGAATGAGGTAAAGCGATAAAAGACCCGCTAGGGCAAGGTATGTGAAGAGGAATGCTCTCATGTGTTGTTACTTTTGGGAATCAGGATTCAACCTATAGATACCCTTGCCTTCAACGGCCACGTAAATGAGTCCGTCAGGACCCTGGCGTACATCACGCACTCGGCCTATACCGTCCATCAATTTCTCCCGATAGACCACCTTACCATCCTTTAGTTCCAGTCGCTCCAAATATTGAAAGACCAGGGAGCCCACCAAAAGGCTTCCCTTCCATCCGGGATACTTTTCTGTTGTCACAAAGGCCATTCCACTTGGTGCGATGGAAGGGATCCAATAGTGTATGGGCTGTTCCATACCGGGCATGTGGGTCTTGTCGGTAATTGCCGAACCGCTGTAGTTAATGCCATAGGTTATTTTGGGCCAGCCATAGTTTTTTCCTTTTTGCACAATATTGATCTCATCACCCCCTCTAGGACCGTGTTCGTGGTCCCATATTTGTCCGGTCTCCGGATGCGTCAACAAACCCTGGGGATTTCTGTGGCCATAGCTGAAGATGGCGGTTTTGGCCCCGGCCTTGTTAACAAATGGATTGTCTGCAGGGATACGGCCGTCATCGTGAAGTCTATAGATTTTTCCACCATCGCGGGTAATATCCTGTGGATTTACCTCTCGGTCGCCACGTTCCCCTATTGAAAAATAGAGATACCCTTCCCTGTCAAATGCAAAACGGGAACCAAAATGTTGTCCCCTCGTGGTATTGGGAACAGCTTTGTAGAGTACTTTTCGGTCTACCAAGCTGTTATTTACTATGCGGGCACGCATAATCGCGGTATTTCCGCCTTTTCCTCCACCTTCGGACGAGGCATAGGAAATATAGAGCCATCCATTGGTGGCATAATCCGGATGCAGGGCAATATCCATGAGTCCGCCCTGACCTCGGAGATATACCTTGGGAACGCCTTTGATAGCTGTTTTTTTACCGTCCTTGACATGAATGATACGCCCCGCTTTTTCCGTAATCAGCATACTATTGTCCGAAAGGAAGGCCATGCCCCATGGAAGCTGTAGCTGATCGACGAACAGCTCAGCGGAAAAAACAGTGCTTTTAGGGGTATGTACCTCGTTATCAGGCCCCTGGCCGCAAGCGGAATTAAGCAGTACAACGAAAAAAAAGAGGTGGGCAATACTTTTTTCCATAACTTAACGTTAAAATTTATAATATAATAAGGTAGCCTAAGGGCTTAAAGATAAAGAGAAATCTATAAGTTTAAACAATTACACCAAGAATAGCACTGATCCCAAATCAAGTATATTCTATTAAGACTTAACCTATGCTCTCAAAAAAACTAAGGCATCTTCTGTATGCCGCGCTGTTGATAACCCTATCTGCGATATGTACTTCGGCACTGGCGAATACCAAGGTTTATGAGTTAATTGCCGGGATTACTTCCGTAATCGAGGAGAAGGTTTCCGAATATGATATTTCAACTACCGGGGAAGCATCAACAACTTTTGATGCCTTTTCCACAGTGGGTACCGCCAAGGGAAATACGGCCGCTGTAAATGCCGCTATGTTCATGACCATCATACAGGGGGCCGATGAAGAAGTGGTTTGTCCCAATGATGGTAGCACCGTAGCAAAATTCTTTCTATGTGGGGTAAGTGACGTACGTACCTTGAGCTTAAGTCAGAGCGGTAGCTCTTACCAATGGCAAAAATTGGACGCCTCCTGTGCGCCCTCCGTACTGGATGACTGTACCAATACAACCAATTCCTGCTATAATACCGTGGGTACTGGTGCCACATATGACCTAGACTCGGGAGGCGAGTTTAGGGTGCGGGTAGATTCCGGACAATATTTTTATTTTAAATCATCCTTAAACCCCTTGGACCCACAATTGATCCATGACGATATCCAGTGTGGTAACCCAGGTAGGGTAGAGATTACCAATGTCCCTGCAGGTTATGAGTATAGCTTGAACAATTCTGCGGGTCCCTATCAGGATGATCCCTATTTTGATATTAGTACCCCAGGGACCTATATGGTGTGGGTACGACTCAAAAATGTATCGGCAAGTGCCTGTCTGTTTCCTTCCAATTCGGTGACTGTACTGAATCTGAATATGTCGGTAGTGGTTACGGCCAATGATATTTTATGTAGTGGGGAACTCGGAAGTATAGATGTGGTAGTTTCCGGTGTGCCAGGGTTTTATACCTATCGCTTAATTAAGGCGGGGGTCACCGTGGATACCTTTGGACCCGATGCGTCAGATACCTATTCCTTTGCCAGTGTGAGTCCTGGTACGTATAGTATTCGTGTAGAGACCAATAACTGTACAGAACTTGTTACTTTGGACGATAATGGGGTACCCATAGAAATTGGCAACGGGATAAGTCCCCTTGCAGTTTCAGCGACTGCTTCCGACAGTTTTGGCTGTGGAGCTGCCTCTGTTGACGTCACCGTTGATACATCGGGGGGAACGGCACCCTATAGATATAGCCTGGATGGGGGCACAACCTTTAGCGCCACCTATGACCCCACAGCGATTTTTACTGTAAATAGCTCCGGCACTTATCCCATTTTGGTGGAGGATGCCAATGGCTGTAGAAAGGATGCCTCTATTGATGTGCTTGATATTCCACCGCCAATTTTCAACGTTATACCCGAGGATGCCAATTGTGGTGGGGCCAATGACGGGCGAATCACCGTGGATGTCACCAGCGGCTTTGGATATAATCTGGAGTTCAGTGTGGATAACGGGGCCAATTTTCAGACGAGTAATGTATTTTCGGGTCTTGCTCCAGCGGCCTATGATGTGGTGGTCAGATATCAACAGGGTACTTTTGTGTGTACCTCTGCACCAGTAAGCGTAGCAGTGGGGACACCCTCCACGATTACGGGAACGGCTACGCCCGATATTGTACCTTCCTGTACCAATGAGACCGGGGGTCAAATCTCCATTTCAGGGGTTTCCGGCGGTACGGGGCCATACGAATATAGCATTGGGGCGGGCTTTAGTGCCACCACCGTCTTTACCAATTTGGGCGTGGGGACCTACACCCCCCAGATCAGGGATGCCAATGGTTGTGTGGAAAGTCTTCCCGCCATCGTTTTCAACGCCCTGAACAAGCCCACAGATCTTGATTTCACGGTATCTAGCATTGATTGTATTACCAGTACGGCATCGGTTACCTTGGCCGTAACGGACGGGACGGCTCCCTACACCTATGAAATCATTGCTCCGGCAGGAAGTGTGATCAACAATGGAGCCAATCCGGTATTTACGAGCTTAGGCTTAGGTACGTATACCTTTAGGGTTACCGATAGCGCAAACTGTAGCTATGATGAGAATTTTGCCATTACCGATATTAGTTCAATCGGTGCAACCGCACAGCAGACCCAAGTGGTACGTTGCGTTGGGGAAAGCAATGGAGAGGGACGCTTTTTGGTAGATGGATTCAATACCACCTACAGTTATAGTATTGATGGCGGACCTGTTTCAACCGGTCAAACGGCCGGAATTATCCCATTGACAGGACTTGCCGCAGGCAGTTATGTCATTTCCGTGACCGATGAGGATACCAACTGTACGGATACCGCAACCCTGGTCATCGAAGAACCCGCTGTGGCTTTTGCCATAGACAATTTGGATATAACAGCCATGAGCTGTCAAAATGGAAATATAGGTAGTGTTACCATCAATACCCTAGGTGGCTGGGGAGGTAACCGATATACTTTGATCCAACCCGACGCCTCCGTACGAGGGCCCAAAAATGGAAGAACATTTTCCAATCTATCCCAAGCAGGGCTTTATCAAGTAAGCGTTACCGATGCCAATGGCTGTACCATAACGGATAGCTTTACCCTGACACCGTTGGATTCTCCGGTACTTACCATCGACGCTGCCACGGATTATTGTTATGATAATGTTGATGCCGCTTCTATAGTGGTCAATGCCAGCTTGGGAACCGCACCCTATCAGTACCGCATTAATGGCGGCACCTTGGGGGGAAGTAACAGCTTTGGTGGACTCACCCCAGGCACCTATACCGTTGAGGTTGTGGATGCCAACGACTGTAGGGATGATGTAACCGTGATTATTGAACCGGAAGTAATTGCCAGTGCGGTAATCCTTACGGAACTCAATTGTGGGGGACCCGATGCCCGCATCCGGGTAAATATAAGCAACGGATATACGTCTGGGGGGAATTATGATTATTATGAGGTAAGTATCAACGGAGGACCATATTCTTCCACAACGACCAACATTGCTGGAAACTTCTTTATTTATACGATTCCAAACGATGGTTCGATCATCGCGGATACCACCTTCCAGTTTGAGGTCTACGACAGTCGGGGATGCCGTACGGAATCCAATGTAGTGACCATTACTCCGCCCGAGACCATTGCGGGTACGGCTACAGGAACGGATACCGTATGTGGTGATCTTACCAGCGGTACGGTTACCGTTACAGCTGATACGACCCAAGGTGTACCCCCGTACGAATTTAGTAATGACGGTGGGCTTACCTTTAGTACACAAAATGTATTCTCCGGATACGCTCCGGGCACCTATAACGATTTTGTGGTGCGCGATAGTAGGGGATGTACAAGTCCGATACTCTCGGCCACTATTGGTACCAGTCTGCCGGTTGATGCCACCGTCGCCGTCACGGATGCCGTTTGTGCCGCGCCTACTGTGGCCGGTAGTATAGATGTTACCAATGTAACCAACGGCACGGCCAATTTCACTTACACCCTTGAAGATATTAGCGGGGCCGTTATCGCTACGGTAGGCCCCACGGCAAGTACTACGGCCAACTTCCCCAATATCCCTATAGGTACCTATACCGTGGTTACTACAGATGCCACGGGATGTGAGGACAGGGATATCGTTAACGTTACACAGAACGTGCTGGACCTGGTGCCGATATCGACACCTCCCTTGGATTGTACTTCGGTATTTACCTTTTTAGTGGATATTGTTGGCGGAACTGGACCCTATCAAATTGGTCTGGTAGGTAGCCCTTTGGGACCACCCAATGTAGATGCCGATACGCATGATTTTACGGGGCAGGTGGCCTTTGGCGTCACCTACTTTGTACAGGTAGTGGATGCCCTGGGCTGTACCTATATTGAACAAATTGATCCCATACCGGCTCCTAGTCCTGTGGCGGTCACAGCAACGGCTACTACGGCCTCTTGTGATGTGGCGGGGAACGGGGTGATAGATTATCAGGTCACCGGAATTACGCCCAGTCCGGCGGACTTTACCGTTACCTTGCAGAATACGGATACAGGAGCAACGGTTGCAGGGCCTGTGGTGTTTAACAATGAGCCAATTCCCTATAATGGTTCCTTTACCAATTTGGCTCCTGGAAACTATCAAATCATTGTACAGGACACCAATACGAGTTGTAATGGAAGCACCTTGGTGAGCATCACCCAGGACATTCCTTCGTTGATCGTGGACAGCAACGTGCCCGCTACCTGTAATGTGGGCGCCTTGGTTACCGTTAGAGGTGCCGGGGGAACCGCTCCCTATGGCTTTGCCTTTGTGCCCACAGGGGATCCGGCTCCTACGGTATTCACCGCACAGACCACCTATGAAATTGCGGGGCCCTATCCCTCGGACTACGACTTCTATATAGAAGATGCCAGTGGATGTACCAGTTTTAACACGGTAACCGTAACTGAAGGCCCGGGTGTGCCAACACCTACTGTGGATGTAGTGAACCAGTGTACGGCTGTAGCCAATTATACGGTAAACGTAACCGCTCCACTGACCTTGCCGACCGGACTACCGGAAGACACCTTTCAATACGACATTGGAGGCGGTTTCCAGGACAGCCCTAACTTTACCGTTCCCAACCCGGGCGACTATACCATCATTGTAAGGGATGGTAATGGATGTACCAATTCGGTGTTGGCCAGGGTATTTGATTTCTTCGCCATTACCGCAAGTGCTACTTCCGAGCCTACCTGTAATGCCGGTGATGGAATTATTACCGTGAACACATCGGGTGGTAGTGGTAATTTCCAATTTGACCTGGACGATGGTGTCAATCCCGTTGTTACCCAGATCAATGACCCGGTCTTTATCAATATGCCCCCCGGAAGCTACACCATCTTGGTGACGGATTTGGATTCCAACACCGCACCTTTATGTACCGATACGGCAACAGTGGACGTGACTACGGTGAACACGCCGGTCATTTCCGCCACACCATCAGACGATATTACCTGTAACGGGGCCAATGACGGTACCATTTCGGTGGAACTGCTACCAGGCTCGGATACGGATACCCCGTTTACCTTTACCCTGTACGATGGGGGTACCGCAACTGTGGTTCAGGGTCCGCAGGCCACGGCTATTTTCGATAATTTAGGCCCTGGCACCTATCAAGTGGAGGTAACCTCCAATAGAGGTTGTACCGATCGATCCGGGGATATTGTGATTGTGGAACCTACCGTACTACAGCTCAATACCGCCAATACAGAGTTCACCTGTGACCCCAGCAATAACCGCTTTAGTACGGCGACCATTACGGCCTTTACCGATACCAACGGCGATGGAACGGGAGTTGCTACGGGAACGGCGCCCTATACCTATAGTATGAACGATGGTACGCCGGCCTTTGATGGTACCAACTTCCAGGTAAGCAACGTCTTTGAAGTCATTGATAACGGTTCAACGCAAAATATCATCATTACCGCGCGTGACCAGAATGGCTGTGAGGAACAGGCAACGGTAATCCTAAACCCACCGTCCGATCTTACCTTTAGTTTTAATGTCAACCCAATTAGTTGTGATACGGATGGGGTAAGCGTTAACCCTGGATCCATAGATATTATTATAAATGAAGGTGCCGGTAATTACGATGTGGAAATCCTTCCACTGGGCACCGAACCGGCCAGAAATTCCGGAGGAACCGATCGGGTTACCTGGGATATCAGTACCCCCGGGGATTATATTTTCGCGGTCACCGATATTGGCAGTGGAGGCTGTACCTACCTTACTCCCGTAGTAAACATGCCAGAATACAACAACATAGAGGCCATAATTGCCGAGGTGACACCTGTAACCTGTTTTAACGGGAACGATGGGGAGATCAGTATTGTTATCAACAACTATAGCGGACAATACAATTATGAGGTTTTCTCAAGGGATAACACCGGTGTGGAGACCACTACTGGGGTTACTGGAAGTTTTGATACCAATGCGCCCATAAATACCCCTGAAATTATTGGCGGCCTTCCCGCAGGAAATTTAGTGGTGTATGTGGAGGCATTGGACGATCCGTTCTGTGATACCGTAAGTAATGCGACTACCGTAAGACAACCGGATAGGGCCCTGACAGTCCCTTTACAGCAGACAGCTGAAGTAACCTGTGCCCTCCCAGGATTGGGTGAGATAACGGCTACCGGCGATGGGGGTTGGGGCAGTTATGAATACCAGCTTATTGCACCCGATGGTATTACCATACTTCAGGACTTCCCAAGTACCAATAGTATTTTCTCTGGCCTGGATGCCGGTACGTATACGGTAAACATTAGGGATGCCCTTGGATGTCCTACGACCAACACCATAGACCTATTGTTGCCCGCCCCGATTTTTGCGGATATTCAGGTGGTGAATCCATTACGTTGTAACAATGATAATGATGGTTCCATCGAGGCCTTCAATATTACGGGCGGTCAGGGACCTGGGAATTACCTTTTCCAGCTGAACAGATTGGCAGATGGTTCTACCAGTGGACTGCAGACCACGCCCACCTTTACCAACTTGTCTGCGGGCGACTATACCATTAGCGTGTTTGATGGATGGGACTGTAGTTATACTACCATACCTATAACCATCGCGGATCCAGAGATAGTGATTGCCGAACTCATCGAGGTATCCCCTCCAGGTTGTGGTGATGTAGGTATCATGGACCTTACGGTCACCAATCCAGAGGCAGGGGTAAGCTATTTCTTTAGAAGGTCGGGCACCGCAGATCCCTTCCTACCTTTTGATGCCGCAGATCCCTTGGCTACTACGGTAAGGATTCCAGAAGATATTACGATCGATCCGGGTCCTTTCCAATACGATGTTCAGAATTCCAACGGATGTCCGTCGGAAACGTCGAACCAGATATCCCTTGACCCAGCAGCTCCTTTGGTGATTTCATTGGACTTGACCAATGCCACCATCAATTGCGCGGGAGAAGCCACCGGTATCATCCGTTCCGAAGCATTTGGAGGTATAGGCAGCTATGTTTATGTGCTGGTAAATAATGATCTTGGTGGAATACCTACAATCCCTACAGCAGGCGATATTGTAAGAAGTCCGCAAGCCTCAGGTATCTTCAGGGATCTAGGTCCCGGAACCTATTGGGTATATGCGCAGAGTGGTGGCTGTTCCGCCATTTCGACCCCAATAACCATTGTTGATCCACCACCATTGGTACTCGACTATTTGGAAGCGGTACCTGTGAGTTGTAACGGGGATGTGGATGGGCAGATTATCATTGAAGCCAGTGGAGGAACCGGCGTAATCCGCTACTCCATTTCCGATACCCTGAGCGAGTTCTTTGAAGGGGATGACCCTGCCAATCCAAATAGGAAGACCTTTACGGATTTAGCGCCGCGGAGCTATGAAATCATTATCCAGGACGATTTGGGCTGTACGATCACGGAAGTGGTCACCATCACGGAACCTATGGAACTCGTAGCGGGAATTGCAGATTCCACTCCCGAAATTTGTTTGGGAGAAGGCAACGGTACGGTCACCCTACAGGTCAATGGAGGTACGGCACCGTATTATACCAGTGTCAACTCTTCCGATGATGCCGACTTTGTACAGGACAGTACCTTCTTCTTTGACAATTTGATGGGTGGTGATACCTATGTCATCTTTGTTCGGGATTCACAGGGTTGTGAGACCAACGTAATCGTACAGATAGGCGTAGGTGTGGAATTGTTGCCCGAAGCGCTAGTAGAGTACGGTTGCGACGGTATTTTCCCCAATAGCACGGCTACGATTAATCTACAGGATACCAGTCAGATTCCCGATCTGTTGTTTGCCCTTGATCCTTTGGATCCAACAGATGCTGTATCGGCCTTGGCAGGTACGCAGCGTACCTGGGGCGATCTAACACCTGGAGACCATACGGCTTATGTGTACCATCAAAACGGTTGTGTTGCATTCGTGGACTTCACCATAGATGCTTATGATCCCCTGACTTTGGTAGCGGAAAAAACCGGACCCAATGAAATTACGGCTACGGCGCAAGGTGGCTTTGGAGGATATGAGTATTTCTTCCAGGGCGAATCTACGGGAGACGTGAATGTATACACGCTTAATATGGACGACAGTGTTACCATCATGGTCATCGACCAGAACGGTTGCGTTGCGTCTATAACCATGCCTTTTAATTTTACGGGAATGTTGGAAATACCCAATTTCTTTACACCCGATGGCGATAACAACAACGATGTATGGTTCCCGGAAAACAGGGATTTCTTCCCCAATCTGGAGGTGAAGATATACGACCGCTACGGTAGGGTAGTGGCCATACTGGATCAAGTATCCCATTGGGACGGGACCTATGACGGAAGAGAAGTGCCTTCCGGTGATTACTGGTATGTGGTCAACGCCAACGATTTGGAAAAACAACAATACGTGGGCCACTTTACCCTATACAGATAGTATTACAATAACAACAGCTCAAATGGAAAAAGGACACTTCATCATGAAGGTCCTTTTTTTTTATTCTTTTTCTCTATAACTTCGAATACGTTGAATGTTTATGGCCGTGGTTTTTTTCGTTTGACCTATGGGGCATCTATATGTAATGAACAACTGTTTAACCTTAACGTTATGAAAACACTTCAAAACTTCTTTGATACTTTTGGAGAACTATCTTCCGATGAAAAGTTTTATTTAGCGAACCAATTTGAGGAAACGCATGTAAAAAAGGGCACACCTCTATTTGAGGAAGGAGAGGTCGTGGACCGCATTTATTTTATCGGGGAAGGTATTCTGCATCATTTTAACTACAACGATTTTGGGGAAAGGAAAACACTAGACCTGCACGATGGTCCCTGTTTTTGCACGGATTTGCACAGTTTTTCGGAAGGAAAGCGCTCGGAGGAGTCCTGTGTTGCCCTTTCGGACAGCACGCTTTATGTTTTGACAAAGGCCAGGTACAATGCCTTGATCAACTCCAATATAAAATGGAGCAATTTTGTAAAGGGAATAATAGAACGGACCTTGATCAAAATGCTGGACCAGGTAAAGAACACCGCGAACAAATCGCTCGAAGAACGTTATTTGGAATTGGTAAGGACCAAACCGAAAATTATCCAAAATGTATCCCTGCGGGTCATTGCGTCCTACCTGGGAACTTCCAGGGAGACCCTACATCGTATCCGCAGAAGACATCTGGTGGCCTAATTTCTTAAAATTTTGTTAGTGTGTCATTTGACATAGTTTTTTTGGGATAAAGTATTGAATTTTATATGGGACCATAATATGGGTCCTGCACCTTGTACAGGAAGTAAAATTGAACACTATATCCATGAAAAAGACATTTATTTTTTTATCGCTCTTCGCTAGCGTTTCACTCTTCGCACAATCGGAATCAAAAGAAAAAAGTTTTAAAAGTACAATGGAAGTCAAGGCTTCGCCCCAAGAGGCCTGGAATACGATAACCGATGTGGCCCAATGGAAACATTGGGACAACCGTATTGTGGATGTGAGATTTCCGGGACCCCTGAAAGAAAAGGGAACCGGACAGTTGATTACAGACGATGCAAAGGTGGTAGAGTTTAAAGTGACCGAATTGGAGGATGCACGGATGTATACCTATAAGCATAAGCTTTCCTCTGGGGTGGTGTACACCAAAAGGATGGTTATGGCATCGGATACGGGCACCAGCATTTCCGAGGAAGTGTGGTTTAAAGGAATGTCGCGTAAAACGTTTGAAAAATATTGCGGTTCGGACTATACGGCACAGATAGCACAAAAATTGGAGCGCCTTAAAGCCATGGTGGAGAAATAACGGAAATAGAATGGGCACAATGAAAATAGGTGTAAAGGCCGGGCAAAGTGCTCGGCTTTTTTGCTATCACCCATTTGGAGGAAAGAAAAATGCGGTTTTAGAACAGGCGTAAAGAAATATTTTATAAAATATTATAATATCTTTCAGCAACTGCGTATTTTTGCCATCCGTTTATAGAGATTTGCTTTTGACATATTAAAATTTACACCGTTTCGGGGTGTAGTTCTCCTCCGCTTTGGAAAAAGCTGCGGCGAACAGGCTCCGCCCGGTTTATCGCGCCACGGCGCTGCCGGATTCCAGATTGGGATTTGGTTTTTGACATATTAAAATTTACACCGTTTCGGGGTGTAGCGTAGCCCGGTTATCGCGCCTGCTTTGGGAGCAGGAGGTCGCAGGTTCGAATCCTGCCACCCCGACAAAATGTAGCGTAACTTTTATTGGCTACGATACCTTGACGAAAATTGATTTTTCGGGATGTGGCGCAGTCCGGTTAGCGTACACGGCTGGGGGCCGTGTGGTCGCAGGTTCAAATCCTGTCATCCCGACAACCAAGATGTCAAACGGCATCAAAATAGAGCTAATTGTATGAAATTCAGAAGATTGAATATTTTCCGATTTCATATGATTAGCTTTAAAATCAAGCAAAAAGAGACCAAAAAGGTGACCTAAACGGTGACCTGATTTTTGTTACTTTTACAGGGACTTTTCAATTTTTTTCCGCGACAATTTGACTTTCGTTTATTACACATTTCGTAACACGAAAAACGAAAGACATGGGAACCCGCCAAATATCTTTTCTCTCCGCCGGTAATGCGCTCCCAGGTTTGGGTCGATCAGAATTAAAATATACCCATTTGCCATTTTTGGAAAATACGGGATGATAATCCGTGAAAACACTTGAAAATGGCACTTCTTTTTCACAGCACCAGCTGCCGTCTTCATATTGCCATTGGAAAATTCTGAAATGCGGCTTTCCATTTGTCGCTATGATCTCAGTTGGGCGTGAGAGCAGTAAAAATCTTTTTTTCGGATGGAGGGCAATTCCATTACCGACAGTCATTCCCTCTAATTTTTCTATGGTAGTTTCATTGTAAACCGAACAGCCTCCTGACGATAATAAAATTGACATAAAAAAAAGAACCGCAATACTTCTGATCATATGACATAATTTAATATCACAATTTTCCTGAATTCAATCCTGCTTTGGGATAAATTGGAGGTCACTTTCCTGCAAACGAGCTTCTTGTTAGGACAAGCAAGCTGCACCTCTTGTTGTCGACGGTTTATTTGCGCTTAACGGGCCTAAGATATTCAACTTCACCCACCAGATCAAAACCATCTTCGGGCAGGTTGAAAATTTTGTTTGGGTTTTGTGATTTTGAATTCAAATACCCTTTGATAATTTCCAATATTGTGTCATACCCGTGCTCGGCGAACTCGTTTTTACCGAAAAGGTTAGGTATTTGGGAAGCCAAATGTCCGAAGGAAGTAAAATGCCAATGAGCGATTCCCGTTAAACCGACCAAGGTTCTATCGGCATATATAAAACTTCTGATTTGATCCAAATAAGTTCGTTCGTAGGAAGAATCATAGATGTGGAGTAGAGAAGCCGCAATATTTTCAACCCTGCAGAAAGGACTTTCCTTAATCAATCGGGCCCCGAAACTACTTCCTATACCACCATCAAAACTAATTACGGTCTTGATGTTAGGGTTTCTACAGGCCAAGCCTAGGGCAGACTGACCGCCGAAACTGAAACCAAGTGCAACGATATCTGTCAAGGCGATATTGGGATGATCGCTTAAAGTGGATAATGCGAACTCGTAATCCCGAATCTCCGTTTCCATGCCGATACCATTTACATCCAGTTCCTTCTGCCTATATCCTTTAACAGGTATATTGATAGCTATGTAACCTTGTTCTGCCAAAGACTCTCCTAAAAATGCAAAGTCGACGGCAGATCCGTGAATTAATAAAATAACTGGATGTTTTCCAGGCTTAAATTTGCCGTCTGTGACGGCACGCATCGGTAGCTTTGCAGAAACTAATGAATCAATCAGTAATTGGTTTGCACCTTGCGATATGGGCCATTGAAAATAGCTTTCAACTGTTTTGCTGTAATTTTGAGGAGATTCGTTAACCCCCATTTCATTGCCCTTTACCCCTAGGTAGTCGGAAAAAAACATTTTGCTGGATCCAGTTTCAATTTTTGCCGGATACCAAATATTAATTTGAATTGTGCGTCCAAATTTTCCATCTTTAACTGAAGGCCGTGATTTATCAATTTTAATGTGTGATGAAAATCCAACAATATTTGATTTTGAAACTTCTGTTGCCTGAGAAGTGCCTACTTGAACTATCAAACCAAAAATAATAAGTATCAACAACTTGGTTTCCATTATGTTGTTTTTTGTATTCTCATTTGGTCAAAACGGTCGAGCTATCATATACAGCAAAACGGCTGAGTTAATTGTACATGTTGATGAACTCCTCATTTATCTCCAAATACCAAGTAGTACATGTGGTTTTACATAGAGTTAAATTATGGTTTTTTCTTCCACTTTTCAATAATTTCATTCTCTTTTTTATCGCTAATCCCAAAAACTAATTCGGAATCTTCTTCAAGGATAAATCGTTTTTCTTTAAAGGAATCATAACTTATTTCAACCGTCTCTTTAAAGTCTGTAAATTTAAGTCCGGCATTTATGGCCTTTTTATTGCTGATTTGATGAAAGCCGGGTTCGGGATCCAAGGCCACAGGGATCCAGAATGGGATCTGCATAAAAGGTTCCAATTTCATTTCGGTTACCAAGAATTTTACATCCATCCAAATGATTTTAACATCACTTTTAAGAGCGTCCTTGGCCATTGTCAAAAACTCTTTGTATCCCATAGTCGAGGCCGGGCCCACCATATTGAAGTGCCCCTTAATAGCGCTTTCGACACATTTATTGACAAAATTTCCAATATCTTGGGCATCTATAAATTGAACCGGATCATTGGAATCGGGTGCCAAAATTTCTTTGCGATTTGCGATGCGATGCAATAGATAGGTGCCGAAAGGCCCCGAATCGCGGTCGCCAACAATCGCGCCTGGCCTAAGTATGGTGAAGTTATCGGGGAAGTTCTCCTCCACTACTTTTTCACAAAGTGCTTTGTTCAAATTATAATTGCCAGGTTCATAGGATGTCCCTTTTCTTCGGGGTGACGATTCATCCATCCCGATTTTTATATAGTGGTTGTAGGCGGCAATACTCGAAATAAAAATATAGTGGGTAGTGCGCTTTTTGATCACTGCAATGGCATCTTTGACAAATTTGGGATGCTGTGGCCAAACGTCGATAACGATATCCCATCTGCCTTTTTGGCTCGTTAAATTTGTATATCCCGAGAGGCCTTTTTCGCGGTCTCCAAAAATTCGTTTTAGATCTTTAAACAAATGAGGGTTGGTTATACCTCTGTTGAACAAAGTCACTTCATGCCCTCCCTTCAATAAGGATTTTACGATTGCAGGGCCTAAAAAATTAGTTCCTCCCAAAACCAATACATTTAAGCGTGCCCCGGCTTTAAAGTTCGCAAAGATTGAAGGGACAGTGAAGGTAGCGATACCCGCCATTCCTATATCCCCAATAAATTTCCTCCTATTATTTTTCATTTAATAACATTTTGTGCGCTCAGATTCTCCTAAAATAGCCATTACGCCAATCATACTTTTTGTGAATGTTCCCAAACATAGATTATTGATGATAAACCTTGATTAGCAACAAACGACTCAAACTTGTCCCTAAAATTGAGTAGTTTGTACCCAATTTTAAGTATTTTATACTTTTTCCAGCCTGTCCTGCAGTTTTCAACTTAGATTGGACCACATTTAATCAGTTTTATGAACAGATTGTTAAGTCATCTTGTTTTTTGGTGCCTATATGTCATTTTCACCGTTGCCATTTATTATGTGCAAGAACCCAATTTAGGTCTTCATGTTATTTATGAATTGGCATCATTGCCCGCAAAGCTTTTCAGTGTATACTTCACCCTATATTTTATCGTACCACGATTTTTACTCAAAGGAAAGTATTGGCAGGCTGCATTGCAAGTTGGTCTGGTATTGGTAGTGGGCGTCTTGCTCCTGCGAATTTTTGTTCTAAATAGTGTCTATCCATTATACTTTCCCGATGTGGAAAATACCCTCTTTCCAAATGATTTATCAAAGTTTGTCTCTCCCTTGTTAGACTTGATCATTGTTACTATACTGGCCATGGTCATGAAATTGTTAAAAGATCGCGAAAAACAGGAAATCGATAGACTTGGTCGGGAAAAATCCAATGTTCAGAATGAACTACAATTGCTGAAATCCCAGCTACACCCCCATTTTCTCTTTAATACATTGAATGGGCTTTACGCCCAGATATTGAATAATCCCGAAGTCGCCGCAGAGACCGTAATTAAACTTTCAGATTTATTGCGTTTTATAATATATGAGGCAAGAAAGACGCTTGTCAACTTGGTTGACGATCTTGATTGCATAAAAAACTATATCGCCCTTGAACGGTTACGATATGGTTCAAAGTTGCAGTTGAGTTTTTCAATATCAGGTACGGCTGTCAATAAAAAAATTCCGCCCCTACTGCTGTTGCCCTTTATCGAAAATTCGTTCAAGCATGGTATTGCCAATGACCATAATGCATGCTGGATCAAATGTGCTATTGACGTATCAGAGAATATATTGGAGATGGACCTTCAGAATTCCATTGCCCCATATATTGAAGAAGAAAAAGATACAAAGGGGATTGGCATCCTAAATGTAAGGCAACGTTTGAAATACAATTATCAAGAACGATTTAGTTTGACCACCGAGAAATCGGAAGATTCATATCATATTAATTTAAAAATACCTCTTGTAAAGCCATGAACTGTGTAATTATTGATGATGAACCTCTTGCCATAGATATTTTGACAAAACATCTGAAAAGAACCGAAGGGTTTAAGCTTTTGAAGTCATTCCAAAATGCCTTTGAGGCATTATACTATGTGCAAACACAGTCCGTAGACTTGATTTTTCTGGATATACAAATGCCAAGAATCAACGGCCTGCAGTTCATTAAAATCTTGAAATACCCTCCAAAGATTATCGTAACCACGGCTTATAAAGAATTCGCCTTGGAAGCCCTAGAGCAGTCAGTGGTCGATTATCTGTTGAAACCTATTCCCTACGATCGATTTCTTCTTGCGGTAAACAAAGCCCTTGAGTTGCCACTAGTTCGGCCAAGTTCCCAGAACGAGCTGCAACCCCGAGGAAGGAGGTATTTCTTCTTAAAGGAAGGACACACATCGATAAAAATAGTTGAAGACGACATTTGTTATTTGCATGGTGACAGAAATTATTGCACGATTCATCTTCAAACCGAGAAAAAATATGCAAGAGGTAATTTAAGCCATTACGGCAATCAATTTTCCAAGGAAAGTTTTATGAGGGTGCACAAATCTTATTTTGTCGCGCTTGATCGCATTGAAAAATTTGATTCCGAATCACTATGGGTAAACGGAGATTGCATTCCAATTGGAAGAACTTACAAACGGGCATTGATGGACTTCTTGTCAAAAAAAATGCTGTAATCGATGTTGTCTTCTAATTCTTACCTATAATAAAATGCTGGAACAGGCAAGAACCTATGGAGCCAAAATCTCAACCGGAGTAGAGGTAACGGGAATAGAAGTAAGGGAGCGTAAATTTTATGTAAAGACTCCCACTTCTGATAATTATGTTGGAAGAAGCGTTGTTGTCTCCACGGGATCTACCTATCGCAGATTGCATATTCCAGGAGAAGAGGAACTTATTGGTTCCGGAGTTCATTTCTGTGCTACCTGTGATGGGGCATTTTACCGAGGTCGAGAAGTAGTTGTTGTCGGAGGTGGGAATAGTGCTTTGGAAGAAGGAACATTTCTATCGGGCTTCTGTAAAAAGATAAAAATTATCCATAGAAGTAGAGAATTTTCTGCCTCAAAAACCTATGTAGAGAAACTGTCCAAAATAGAGAATATAGAAACGTATATGAACAAAACATTATTGGAGTTTGTTGCAGATGAAAATGGACTGTTCAAAGAAACTAAAATCAAGGATAATACTACAGGAGAGGAAGGATCAATTCCTGGGGATGGGGTGTTTATTTTCATTGGTTTGATACCTAATACAGATGTGTTTAAAGGAATTGTTGATTTAAGCGAAAAAGGATTTATTACCACCACGGGACTTGCAAAGACTTCGGTTGAAGGTATTTTTTCAGCGGGAGATTGTAGGGAAGGAGCCATTGCGCAGGTAGCCGCGGCAACAGGCGAAGGAGTGCTCGCCAGTTACGGAATACGGGAATATTTTAAAAAGTAGATTATTAATTAAAACTAGAACTTATGAAAAAGGGAACTTTAGTTTTGGGAGTGGTATTATTATTTGGATTTGCTCCCAGTGAAAGATTGGATGATAACAATGGTATTGATTCGTCATCTAACAATGCGATGATAGTTGAAGAAATTGCCGAACTGAACCAAATTATTGAAAGTAAATGTGAAAAAGCTGAAATGTTGGAGGCTCAAGCAAGAATCATTTTACAGAAAGATGGCGGTTCCGAAAAAGGATTGAATCTTGTGAAGGTGGCTAAATTGCAACGCATGATGACTTTAAAGTACAAGGCAGCAATAGCTTGCAGAATTCAGTTTTTAGAGTAGTAAATAGCACGGACAAAGGCAGTTTTTGTTTTCCGGTCAGTTCTAAAATTAATTTTGTGACCGTTTCATAAACCACGCCTTTTTTTTGTGACTAATCGGGTTTATAGATATCATTTATCAAGAGGGCCGTTAAGGATTATCCAAATCTTATCAACTGATAGCGGTCAAAAAAAAATGCGCCAACGAAAGTTGGCGCATTCCAACAAATCTACTTATTGACAGAGAAAATCTCCTTCAATTGTTTTACCATACCCCCGTTTCCAGAGACAGTGATCTCACCGATTTTATCGGCGATCTTTTCAACGTATTCCATCTCTTTCAACTTGAAGAGCATCTCGTTTTCTTCCATCAGCTTAGCTGTGTTCAGCAAGCTTCGGGTAGAAGCGGTCTCTTCTCTTCGGGTAATAATATTGGCCTGAGCACGCTTTTGTGCCACCAGAACTTGGTTCATGATGTCTTTCATCTCCCCAGTTAGGATAACATCACGGATACCACAGCTCAAAACCTCAACACCCAGTTGGGTGGCCGTTGTCTTGACATCTGCAAACACAGCTTCTGCGATACTTTCTTTACGCTCTAAAAGCTCATCCAAGGTATAGGTGCCGATATAGGCACGTAAAACCAACTGCATAGCGATGTACAACTGCTTTTCATAGTCTTTGTTGTCCAATAAGGCCTTTTCGATATCTACAACCTTATACTGCGTATAGAAGTTGATACGAATAGCAGCCTTGTCCTTGGTCAACAATTCTTGACCGGAAATCTCCAACTGCAATTGACGCATATCTGCTCTTCCCATCTTGATGGAGATATCATTTTTCCAGAAGTGGTAAGCACCACTTTCCAGCGTTTTAATATAAACATCATCGACCAAAAGAACCGCTTTCTCATAAGCCGCAACTTCCAAAGTACGAAGATAAGTCCGCAATTGAGGATGACTCAGCATTGCTTTATTGATATCTTCTGTGATATAGATCTTACTCAAGTCCGCCTTAACGAACTCGTAGCTGATCAAACCTTTCCAGAAGGCATACTTACCGGCGGTAAGGACTTGTTTCAAATTGCCGTTTTCAGAAACCAAAACCAATTCGGCATCCTTAACTTCAATAAGATGCAACATGGCCTCCAAACCCTGGTCCTGTAGCAAGATTTCCAATGCTATAGGCGCAACAAAAGCCTTGGTAAGATCATAGACCATAACCTTGGTTCTAAGGCCTACCCAATGTGTTCCTTGGGTAATTACCCTTTGGTAATCTCCTTTTTTGAAGACCAAACCTACTTTTCCTGCATTGATTCTTACTCTTTTCATCATTTTAAATTTGTGTCCGCTCCATCATCTGACGGACGAACGGGTTAAACTATATGCATTGATTCCAATAACTTTCTTTACAAAAGAAACCGTGGTTGTATATCATCCATTCGATACGGAAATACTAGTTTTCAAGGTTAGGTGCCATTCGTTGTAAGTAATGCTTCCCGATGAGGTGCTGATAACGTATGCATCAGTTTTCCAAAAGGAGGGATAACTAAAAAGGAATTGCCCTTTACATCAAAAAATCACTATTTCAAGGTAGCTTCAAGACTGTTATTTTCTCCTTTAGGGAGAAATAACCGACATAGAACTACGGTTTCTTGTCATTTATAGCCTAACATGGCTTTGGTGACCAGTTTTGAAAGATGGCCGGCTTTAGAAAATGGATTTTGAGTCCATATCCTACGTTAAAAGTGTAGAGCTCTACCCACTGAGCTACTAAATCCAATAGATTTAGACGGGATTCGAACCCGCGACATCCACGTCTGTTGTTCTAACCTAGCTGAACTATCCCGCCGAAGGCGGGAGCGGGAGTCGAACCCACGACCTACAGAGTGATGATTGTTTTTTGGCTAACAATCAAAACCTTCAAGTCAAGTTGCATATGAAGACATCATACCACACGGCAAAACTTCATACAATAGTGCCATACAGAGACACCCAACAAGACCAGCTTGATATTATTAATCCTATGTCACCCCGAGCGCAGTCGAGGGGTAACTGGGAATATGACATTTTCAATGAACTTTTCTCAACGCCCCGCTCCATCTGGCCCATCTGCTAAAAATGTCCATCGGACATTTTCTTTACGCGATGGCCTACCACAGCTCTTCCCTTTAAGCTAAAGAGGCATTTTGTTATTGCCCCGCAACACACCTCGTTGTTGCGGGGCACTACCACAAACTATGTTTTAAACAAGTTTGTTCTAATTACACAACAAAATTGAATTACAACTACGCAATCATCATACGTAGTAAAATTTTCTTTTATTCTTTGCAGGAATAGCAAGACTCGAGCCTGCCTGCCGGCAGGCAGGCTATATTCCTATGTGGAACAGACAGGACTCGAACCTGTATCTTCGGATCTTCAATCCGCAGCATTGACCATCTTTGCTACTGTTCCTTCTTGGGTGTACTCCGGGACTCGAACCCTGTCCTTCCCGTTCACAGCGGGGCGCTTTACCGGATAAGCTAGAGACACCATTTTAAACGAAGACCCTAAAGGATTTATTCATGTTATATCTATTTTATTGCATAGGTATTCATGAATGCCCTGCATTTGAACCTTTACAACAAGAATCAAAATCTTGTATGCTAGCCATTACATCACAGGTCTATTCGTAAGCCTAATAAGATTCGAACTCATACCTCAGGGTTAGAAATCCTGCGTGCTATCCATTACACCATAAGCTTGTGTACCCCACCCAAGATTCGAACTTGGACTTAAAGGATTTTAAGTCCTTTGCCTCTGCCAATTGGGCTAGTGGGGCATCGTACAGGGAGAGAGACTCGAACTCTCAAATACCTGATCCTAAATCAGGCGCCTTTGCCATTTTGGCCATCCCTGCAAGTTGTTGAGGCATTAGGGCTCGAACCTAAGACTCCCGTGTTAAAAGCACGGTACTCTACCAACTGAGTTATACCTCACTGTACTCCATAAGGGAATCGAACCCTTGTCTTCCGATAGAAAGTCGGATGCACTAGCCACTATGCTAATGGAGCAAAATCATTGCAGTACCGACGGGACTCGAATACCTACGCTTAGGTCGGTATCCCGACTTTCGCTTAAGTGAAACGTCGGGACCCGTACCTTCCCGATAGACAGTCGGGTGCTCTAGCCATTGAACTACGGTACTTTGTGGAAGTAGCAGGACTCGAACCTACATGCTCCGAAGAGACCTGATTTACAGTCAGGCGAGCCAGCCAATTGCTCAATACTTCCGAATTCATTTTATCAGAGACAAGGATGAGATTCGAACTCATAAAAAATGATTTTGCAGATCATTGCCTTAACCATTCAGCCACCTTGTCATTTGGCGGAGGGCAAAGGAATTGAACCTTCAGTACCTTTTAGTAGATTTGCTTAGCAGGCGAGCGCTACGAACCAGTATTTGCCTACCCTCCATACAGTACCGACGGGAATCCCCACCTGTCGAGCAGGCAGGGAACCCTGCAATGACTTCCCAAGAGACAGTTGGGCACTTTGTCATTGAATTACAGTACTTAGCGCGTCCGCAAGGATTCGAACCCCAATCCCGGGTTTTGGAGACCCAGATGCTACCCTTACACCACAGACGCTTGGTGGGAGTGGTAGGAATCCCCGCCTGCCGAGCGGGCAGGGAACCTACTCAGTCAAAGACAACGGATTTTAACTCATTCAATTCTATTTCTTTTCATAGGTTTCGTTGAATTCGTAAACTCATTTCAGTCCCGCCATCGACGTTACAACTTCGGCGTACTCCCTTGTAACCGCCCCTGATTTAGGAGCGGTTTTTAGATTTCTCCTCCTTTCGTTTTTTCTTGTTCTTACTTTTTTTCTTTCCAAACTTTCCTTTTACTCGACTTATCTCTTCTTCGACTCTTCTTATGAATTCATTGTTAAGCCCGTGTCTTTTTGCTTGCTTGTATGCTTTGATCGCTTCTTTGAATTCACCTTGTACTTCCTTTAGCAAACCTTGGTAGAAATACAAGGCTCCTTTATCAGTTGCCTTACGAACTATGGCGAAATCCAAGAGTTTTTGGGCTTCTTCATAATCTTCGTTCAACACTAGAGTTCTGATATACGCCGGATAAATTTTTGGCCAATCGAGTCCACTTGCCAATGCTTCGGAAAAACAACTCTTGGCAGTTTCGAACTCTCCTAATTGTTCCGTATAAATCTTACCCATCAAATAAAGCGCCTGAACATTTTTGGCATCATAAGACAAGGCATAATTCAATGCTTCAATAGCCTCCTCCAAGTTGTATGGATAAGCATCCAATGCTTTGAATAGGTATATGTTAAAATTTGTTCTTTCCATGATAGATTTTCCTTTGTGCATTTTTGGGACAGATATGCTGGCCCAACAATGCAATTTTTTTGATTTCGGAATGTCTATATCTGATGAATGGATATAAAAAATCCGAAACACTCTGATTGAATGCTTCGGATCTTTTAGAGTCTATAACTCCTTATGGAAAGAACCGAAGCATATATATTGATTGTTCCCAAATCAATCGGCTTTTAAAACAATTCTGATGTAAAAGCATAGCTTCGTTTTTAGTATTAATATTCTGTTTTTTTGTCCTTAATTCGACAGGGCAAAGATGAAATCAATTTTTGAATTACACAAGAAAAAAATGAATTTAATTTACTGAAAATCAAATACTTATGATAATATTGAGCAATAGAAACCTTGTCCACTTTTCAGCAGATTTTTAACATTTTACAATCGCCTGTCTCTCAATCGTTTTCTGTTTCAATTATCCTGTATATGTAGTTTTACTTTTCACTCATTCCTTTAAAAATTTCCATAAAAAAAGCGCCCAATTAATGTTGGACGCTTGTATTCAGTATCAAGTTTTGTTCTTAAATCAATATATAAATCCATTTAAACTAGACACATCACGTCCCTTCCGCGAGGATAATTCCAATATCCAGCGATAGTCACACTGACTAAACAGTGATTCCGGTTTGCTATGTACTCTAGTATTTTTCATTTCTGGTGCAAATATGACACTATTTTTTTGTGTTTTCCAAATTTCCTCCGGTTTTCATGGAACCCTAGCGCGCCTTCCGATACTTACGCAACCCTAAAAACGATAGGGTTTTTACGAATTCTAGTTTAGGGCCAACGAATTCTAAAGCAGCTCATGTACCCCCACGGTGCCTGGTTACATTTGGTAAGTGAATCAACAATTGTCTGAAACCAAAATCATGAAAAATCTATTCGTTTTAATGCTTTCCTGTACCGTCTTCCTTTGTTTTGCCCAGGAAAGGAAAGGCCCTTATTTAGCAGTATCTGACAAAGATGCTGTCATCCCGTTAAAGGAAACCAGGACCAAGGTGCAAATATCGGGAACCATTGCCCACGTACATATGACCCAAGTGTATCACAATCTTGGAGAGATCCCCATAGTTGCAAAATATGTGTTTCCCCTTGCCACCCAGTCGGCGGTGCATAAAATGCAAATGCGTATTGGGAGTCGGACTATAAACGCCGAAATATTCGAAAAGCAAGAGGCCCAAAAGATTTACAATACGGCTTTAAAGCAGGGAAAACGCGCTGCCAAGCTAGATCAACATCGACCTAACATCTTTCAGATGCATGTAGGCAATATTATGCCCGGTGAAACCATTGCCATAGATATCTATTTCACAGAAATGTTGGTGCCCGTGAATGGAAGCTATCAATTTGTTTCACCTAGAGTGGTAGGGCCCAGGTATACGGGTGAGGACACCGTACAGGAAGAAGCTTTTCATATGCCCTATACCCCTAAAGGTATTTCGGACACTTTTAGTTTTGATATGGATGTACATATCAATGCAGGCATGATCATTCAAAACATAGGTAGCAACACCCATAGCATCAATATTGATTACCCCGATACCAAAACGGCAGAGATATCCTTATCCAAAACAAATCAAAATCCAGCCAATAGGGATTTTGTACTGAACTACAATCTACGTGGCGATGCCATACAATCAGGTCTTCTTTTATACGAGCATGGGGACGAAAATTTCTTTGCCTATATCATGGAACCCGCCCATACGGTTAAATTGGAGGACATTCCGTCCCGGGAATACTTGTTTATTGTGGATGTTTCGGGCTCCATGAACGGATACCCTTTGCAGGTCTCTAAAGCGTTGATGCGAAATTTATTGTGTAATCTTAGAACAACGGATACGTTTAACGTGCAACTCTTTGCCTCTAGTTCTACCGTTTTTAGTCCTTTTCCCGTTGAAGCTTATGAGCATAATGTGGAGGCAGCCATTCGTTTTCTTTCTGAAGGCCAGGGTGGTGGGGGCACCCAACTGCTCAGTGCGTTGCAACAGGCTTACAAGCTGCCCAGAAAGGACATCACCGGTTCCCGTTCCATGGTGGTTATTACGGACGGCTATGTACAAGTGGAAAAAGAGGCCTTTGAATTGATCAAAAGCAATTTGGACCAGGCCAATGTGTTCACCTTCGGTATTGGGTCCAGTGTCAACAGGTATCTGGTCGAAGGAATGGCCCGGGTATCCAACAGCGAATCTTTTATAGCCACTACAAGGGAAGAGGCAGCCGTTGTGGCCAAGGAATTTAAGGAGTATGTTTCCACACCTTTGCTAACCCAGGTAAAGTTGCAGGCCAAAGGTTTTGAAATCTATGATATGGCCCCTAAAAGCATCCCCGATGTTTTTGCCCGGAGACCTGTAATTGTATACGGAAAATATCAGGGAAAACCCCGAGGTACCTTGGTGGTCAGAGGATATCAGGGCAGGAAAAGGTTCAAACAGGAATTTAAGGTATCCCAAGGCAGTTTAAGTATTGGAAACAAGGCCTTGCGCTACCTCTGGGCCCGAAAGAGAATCGCAGAGTTGGATGATTACGGTAAACTGTTCAATGCCAAAGTAAAGGACAGCGTATTGGCCCTAGGCCTTAGGTACCATTTGGCCACAGCCTACACTTCCTTTGTGGCGGTAGATGAAACAGTGGTCAACAAAGAGGGTAAAACAAAAACGATAAAACAACCCCTGCCAATGCCCCAAAATGTAAACAATTCGGCGGTGGGAGCAGCGGCGGAACTCAGTGAAAAGACCAAATTCACCAAATCTTTTGCCATTCATATCGCTGAAAACCTATCCAAGGCCGAAAAAAGAAAGATTACCATAGGTTTCAAGGCCGTCTATTCCAAACAGATACATCGCTATCTCCATACCTACAGGGCTTTGCGGATTACACTGGATACCCAGGGCAGGGTAACCAAAATTGAAAAACAGGAAAATGGGAAATGGGTGATTTCTGAAAACATAACGAAAGAATTTTCCAAACTCCAAGCACTTAAGCTTAGGCTTCTGCAACCGGTGACCCTTACCATAAAGAAATAGTGTTAGGTTGGTTGGCTCCCTCTTAGGAGGGGAGAAAGCCCACAAGGATCCTCAAGACTTGTGGGTTTTTCTTTTGGATGGCGAACGGCACAATGCGTTGTTCAGGTAGCTGCACGAATTCTAGATTGCAACCTACGAATACTAGAAGAGTGCCCATCAAGCCTAGGGATCAAACTACTTTTGAAATAAGCAAGCAGAACAAACTAAAATTGAGCAGCATGAAAAGTAACGGCATTTTTGGGACCAACGTAAACTACATAGCGGACCCTACGATCAAGGAGCTTGAAACTTTGGAAAGTTGTTATTGGAACGATAATGATTTCAACCCTAAGATTAGGCTACCATCAGCACAATGCATCGATTCTTAAACGTCTAAAAAACATTGAAATAAGTATTAACATTAAAATCCATATATCATGAAAAATCTAAAAAGAAGTATCCTCGCCCTTTGCATATTTGTCTTTTTCAACGTCACTGGTCAAACATTGCCAGAGGTGCGGTTTAACGTAATGAAAGATACCATGGACACGGAAAAAGTGTCCTATGAATACCTTCTTGGGCATAAAGTGTTTTTACGCGAAGGGCCTTCAAAAAAGAGTAAAAAATTGACCATTTTGGATATTGGCACCAAATTGATCTTAACGGACAAAAGCCAAAATCAGGAAGCTATAAATGGCATTAGAAGCCATTGGTACCAAGTAATTGTCGGTGAGAAAAAGGGTTGGGTCTGGGGTGGCCTTATTGCTCAAAAAGCCCTTGGGAGTCAGGCGAATTATGATGTGAAATTTGTTTATGGCCTGGAAAGCTTCAAAACCAACGATGAAGGTGTTTGGGAAGAAAAATATCAAATAAGGGCCTTCAAAAATGGTATTCAAATCGACAAAATTGTGTTTGATGGACACCAATTCCAGCCGTTGGAAATAAAGAATATCGGAAACAAGGGGCTCTTTAATGTAGAAGATATTTTAACACTTTCCGTTTCCGATGGCCCAGACTCTATCAGTGAAGGAAAAATGTATGTTTTTTGGAATAATGGTAAGTTTACCTACGTGGCCAATTTAATACCCACGGTAGCGTCGACCTATACGAAAAGTGAATCCTTCGTTTTTCCTTCGGACATGGAGGGCATGAAGAGTACCATTATCCTAAAAACCAAAATTACCGATTACCAAAACCTGGAAAATGGGAAAATTACGGACAATTCTTCCTTGCTTACCAGTCTTTATACCTGGAATGGTTACAAACTATCCAAAAAGGAGGTCGCCCCCATTGGCTCAAATGATATCATTGTAAGTACCGGAAATTCCAGCGAATTATGAAAAGTTCCTATATCCTTTTACTTTTTCTATTTATAGGTGGCAGGGAACCGTTTCCAATAGTTACGGAAGCGGTTTCCGCTTTGCCAATGGAAGTAGCTACAACCGAGGAATCGGTGGCCTTTATTACCGGTTTTGACGAGGGGGACACCACCTATTATGCCAAGGCCAGGGAGTATTTTGAAACACGGAACATCCCGGTGATCACCCATTTATTTTCCTTGGAAGAAATTGTGCTATGGCTCAACCAAAATTCCAACAAACAAAAGCGATTTGATGAGATCCATATCGTAAGCCATGGCAACCCTTGGTTGGGAATGTCCCTGAAAACGAACAAATTCGGGGAACGAACTTCCGTAAAAACCTTAGGTTCAGCCCTGGCAACGGGCAAAATTCCGAAAGTTCGAAACACGATCACGGCCTGTACAAAGATTATTTTTCACTCATGCGGCCTAGGGGAAAATCGGGCATTGATGCAAGAATTGAAGCAGGTCTTTACCGCCGAGGAAGCTCCAAAAGTATATGCCTCCTCCTTTTTCAACATCTTTGGAGGAAAATATGCTGCGCATTATTTGGCGAAACCGTACTACGGATATTACCCCACAGCCGAATCTCCCGGACCTCGGGCACTTTCAGAAACATTCAAGGCAAATTATCCCCATGTGGATATTGATTGGTTTACGGCCTTGAAAACCAGACAAGAACATCGTTTTGGCAAGGCCTATAGTTATAAGTTCAACATTCCGGTGGATTGGGAGTTTACATTTGACGCCGGAACGGAAATCTCAGGATTTGAAACCAGGGAAGTGCTAATGGATTGGCTGGTAGAAAACGAGGCGGTGGCAGAAGCGCTTTTTCAATTGGGCATTCCCATTGAGAAATACCGATGGAAAAGCTTTGTGGAGGGAAGAATACTTTATGTAAAGGGCAAGACAACCGTACTTTGTATAATGCAGCCCGTTATGGAGGTTAAGGACCCATCCGAGTACCGAACCCTCCACTTAAACGATACGGAATTGTATCAAATATTATAGTGGTATTCCCGTTATTACAGTCTCTTACTATATTTGTTTATAACCTTAAAAATTTTCGAAAAAGTTGCATCGTGCTACCCGTTATTTCCTTTTCATAAGTATTTTGATGACCACAGGGTCACTATGGGGTCAGGCCAACCAACTTAGGGCATACACCCTTGAAGATGGTTTGCCACAATCCCAAGTCTATGATATGGTCCAGGACGCGAAGGGGTATTTGTGGTTGGGTACCCAAGGTGGCGGACTCTGCAATTTTGACGGGAACAGCTTCCAGGTGTGGAAGCAGGGCAATGGCCTACTTTCCAATTACATCCACGCACTTCATTTTGGCAATGACACCCTCTATATTGGAAGCAAACGGGGCCTTTCCATAAAAACAAAACAAGGATTTGTAAATTTTGAATCACCTCAGGTGAATCAAATCCATCAACGGGGAAATGTACTTTATTTGGCGACCAATCGGGGGATATATCGGCTTTTGCATGGTACTGGTCTGGAACAGGTTTTTATTCACCCCGAACTGGATTCCAGCATTGTCAATACCATTTTTTTTGATGGTGCCGTTTTCTGGGCAGCCACAAATAACGGCTTATGGAAATTGAACGATTTAAATACGGAGGCCACATCCAAGGAAAGACTACTGAGCAACAACTTTACCTCCGTAATTGCGCACAAAGGGAAAGTTTTTGGGGCAACCTTTAATGATGGCATCTACGTTTTGGACCCCAAAAATTCAACGGATGCCATTTTGATCCGAGAGCCTTTGCGGATCAATGCCATTTCCATTCAAAATCAAAATGAGCTATGGGTAGCTACGGACAACAATGGCCTTACCATACTGGATGCGGATACCTATGTTGAAAAAGGAAACTTAAACAGCAGCAACGGATTGGCCGTTTCCCATATTAGAAAGGTCATGGCCGATCGTCAGTCCAATATCTGGATAGCTACGTCAGGAGGAGGGTTCTATAAATATTTTCCAAACAATTTTAAACATTACAACCAAAATACGGGCCTGATGGGTAATCGTGTATATGCGGTACATTCCGCCTTGGACGGAATCTGGGTTTCAAACTCCGAAGCCGGACTGGTCCGTATAGACTCCTCAGGAATTCATCATATTCCCAATGCTGCTAAGATTTCTGAAGTGAAGATCAAGACCATTACAAGTGATACCAAGGGCAATATTTGGGCAGGTACCGATGGGGGAGGGGTGCTTTTCCGAGAAACTGTACTCGTAGACAGTATAGCAGTGGATAGTACCGATACTCTACGCATTAAAAGGGACACTTTGGTGAGCAAAAAGGTCCGAACCCATATTCTGGATACGGACATGGGCTTTCCGTCCAACTGGATTAGTGATATCTATGCTGACAAGAAAAATACGATTTGGGCAGCCACCTATTCCAGTGGCATTATAAAGTTCCTGTTCTACCCAGGGAAGAAGGGCCTAGCGGTTAAAAAAGTCTTTGGAAAGGAAGATGGAATCGAGGACCTTTTTATCAGGGATTTGGCGACGGATACAGCGGATAGGTTGTGGTATGCCACCAAAAACGGAGCGTTGGGATATCTTTCCGAGGGGAAGGTCACCCATTTGGGACAAGTTTTGGATGAGCGCTTCTCCATTGGAACTTTGCTGTTCCACAACAACAGATTGTTCCTGGGTACGGCTGGCAGCGGTATCTGGTGGTCCGATTTGGACGGAACGATAAATTTCCAAAAACTTAGCGGGGCAAAAAATCTTGGCTCGGAGAATATCTATCAGCTTATTTTTGACGATCAGGGTTATTTGTGGGCGGGTACCGAGCAGGGGGTTGATAAAATTGCGTTGAACAAGATGAATGAGATTGTCGATGTTTTTCATTTTGGAAGAAATGACGGCTTTTTGGGAATAGAAACTTGCTTAAACGCTGTGGACAAGGATGCGATGGGAAACCTTTGGTTTGGCGCTATTTACGGATTAACACAATACAAACCAGGCAATCCCGGTATAAAGTCCCAAAAGCCACAAATCCATTTTGAGGCACTGGAGGTGAATTATAGGGCTGTTGATTCCATTAACTTGAAGGAATGGACCAATAGCGATAAGACCCTGCAGTTAAAACCTGAACAAACCCAATTGACCTTTGGGTATAACACGGTGGACATTGCCCATCCTGATGAAATTCAATTTCGATATAAATTAAACACGACGGAATGGAGCCCCTGGTCTTCGGAAAACCGTCAAAACCTACTGGGCCTCGCCTATGGACCTCACTTGTTTTCAGTGCAGTCCAGAAACTATAGATGGGAGGAGAGCGACCCGATACAATTCAGATTTCATATAGACCGTCCGTTGCATAGGAAATTGTGGTTCCAATTAACGATGTTAGGGTTGGTCACTTTACTTTTGATAGGAACGACCTTTTGGTACATAGGAAGAATAAAGTTGCGGAACCGGGAGGAACAAGAACGATTACAGTTGCAAAACCATTTGCTTTCCTTGGAGCAAAAAGCCCTAAGGTTACAGATGAACCCACACTTCATCTTTAATGTACTCAATGGGATAAAGGCCATGGGGACCCGAAAGCCCCAAAAGATGAATGCCACCATTAATAGTTTTGCCACCCTACTGCGGGAAACCTTATACAATTCCAGGAAAGATTACATTAGCTTAGATCAGGAGATAAAAACGTTACGCCATTATATAGAAGTGGAACAGCTTATGGCGCCTAAGGCTTTTTCCTTTGATATTAGCGCGGATACCGTGCCCGATGCGGAGGAAATACACCTACCACCAATGCTTATACAACCTTTTGTGGAAAATGCTATAAGACATGGTATTCTCAAGAGCAATAGGGCGGGAGAGCTGAAGATACGGTTCTATACTTCCAAAGCGTTCTTGCACTGTACAGTACAGGATAATGGGCCTGGCATTTTTCAATCGCAGATGGAGGGGACAAAAACCGACCATCAATCCATGGCCCTTGTGGTGACCCGGGAACGATTGGAATCCATTTCGGGAAAAGATGCCTTACAAATCGAAGAGATCCGAAGCGGTGATAAAACCGTGATCGGAACCCAGATATCATTAAAAATTCCTTTACAAACCGATTATTGACCGTCCTATGCACACAGCGATTATTGTTGAAGACATGCTCGATGCCTTAGAGCTCTTAAAAAGTGATATCGAAACCCGGTATCCGGAAATTAAGGTCACCGGCACCGCCAGAAGTGTCGTGGAAGCGGCTAAATTATTGCGAAAAAAAGAACCGGATATCCTCTTTTTGGATATTATGCTCGGGGATGGGACCAGCTTTGATCTATTGGAAATATTCCCAAACCTAAAATCCAAGATTGTTTTTATCACCGCCAGTGATGAATTTGCCATTCGTGCCTTCAAATTTGCGGCCATAGACTATGTACTAAAACCGTATTCGGATGAAGCATTGGGAAAGGCCATTACCAGGGCAAAAGAACAGATAGGGCCAAATGAGGAACGCCTTGCCATTTTAAAGGATACCCTATCGGCTCCAGAGCGGAAACCTGACAAGATATCCTTGCATACCTTGGACAAAATCATCATAGTGAACCTGGACGATATCGTGCGATGCGAATCGGATAGCAACAATACCATTTTTTACCTTAAGGATAAGCGGAAAATCTTTGTTACCAAGACCTTGAAATATTTCTCCGATATGCTGAAGCGTTACGAGTTTTTGCGTATACACCAAAGTCATTTGGTGAATCTCCAATACATAAGTGCCTTTATCAAGACCGATGGTGGATATCTGATGTTAAAAAATGGGGAAAACGTACCTGTATCGGTTCGAAAAAAGACAGAGATCATGGAGATTTTGGATAGGATGCATCGCTAGAACCCAAATAGAACGCCTCCCGCAAATCGATGAATAATCCATTGATAACAGAAAGCTTGGGTTTGTCTGGTAAACAGGATGTTTGATGTCCAATAGAAATTTAACACCCATTACTTTCTTCTTTTTTTCCACGGCGCATTCTTTAACCAGTCTCCGGCCATGATACAACCGTATGGCATCACCTCGTCCTGTACCTCCCCCAAGCCAAAGTCGTTCATTTGGTTTCGAACCGTAGTGGCGTTTTTGTACGCGCTTGGTAGTTCTGAAACATCGATCTCATTGGAGAAGAAACGCACGTCCAAACCTTTGGTTTCCTCATGGAATACTTCCTCATTGGTGAATTCGGCCTTGTTCCTCTTATGCTGCGTTCTGCTCATATTACGTCCTGCACCGTGTGGCGCAAAGCCCAAATTGCTTGCGGTCGTCTTTCCGTCAACAACCAACACGGGCTCAGCCATATTTAAAGGGATCAATCGTGGTCCAGTAATATCGGGCATAAACTTGGCATCCAAAGGGGTTGCGCCTTTTGCATGATAGAATATATCGTTATCCTGAAATACAAAATTATGTTCGTTCCAATAGCGGTCCTCAGTTTTTACGCCCAAAGTATTCAAGGTCGCATCGTGAATAACTTCATGGTTTTTCTTTGTCCAAGCCCTTATAATTTGCATGGCCTTCCAATAATTCTGTCCTTCTTCGGTATCAAAGGGAATCCATGCGTTCTGCTTTAGGGTTTCCGGGGAAATTTCTTGTCGAAAGCGTTCCGCAATCTTCATTCCCTTGGTGTATAAACGCGCTCCTGGGCCTCGTGAACCGTGATGGGTAATTAACATGGTATTGCCGGTTTTTTTGGAGGTACCTACAAACAAGAAATGGTTACCGTCCCCTTGGGTACCCAAATGCGATCGTGCGATTTGAACCATCTGTCCATCATTCAACAATACATTTCCCTCAAAAGCTTCCAAAAGCTCGGTAGGAAATCGATATTGCGTATTTCTGTCCCTTCCGCCTGGACCAAAATGGGTACTGGCATGGGCGGCGTCCAAAATATCCCTTGGATCGGTTGAACCAAAATCGGTCAACATCACAGAGCAACAGATATCCGCACTGTGCATCCCTGGGTGAATAGCGTTTTTGGCAGCGACCACCCCACCTACGGGAATGGTTCCCTTAGGGCCTGCCGGACAAGCATCGGGCATTACGGCACCGTTTACCACAGTAGGAGTGCGCATTAGAATGTCCATAGATTCAAGCACCGAGTTCACATTGCCTTCTTCCAATTCGTTTTCCGCTTTTATATTGATGGAAAAAGCAACTGCTTGTGAACGCAACTTCTGAATAGGACCTGGCTTGAACTGTTCTAGATAGTTCAACATGGCATCGCCCGCCAATTGGTGGGTATTGATATGTTCCAATGCTTCCGGAAACCATTTTCCCGATTTGAATCCCAAATCGATCAATGTTTTTCCTGTAATTGTCTTGTTTTCCATGATTTCTTCTTTAATTAGCCCCACCGACTCCCTCGTTCGGCGGGGCGCTACATGAAGCTAGCGCACCAGCTTCTTTATGACTCCGGTACAAACTTGCGATTCATGTACGCAATTATTTTGCGTAGTTATGCTTTTCTTCTAATTTTATATAAAATAGTGCTATGGATTTACAGGAAAGATACATAAGAATCTTGTCTAAATATCTACCGGAGGAGACTGAAGTAATCAAATTGTGGAAGGCGTTGAAAGGGGTGTACCGGCAAACATTTCGAAAGTACCACAACCTAAATCATCTTGTAGAACTCTTTTCTTACTATGATATACACAAGGATGTTATTGAGCATGAAGAAGAAATTATGCTAGCTATCTACTACCACGACTATGTATACAGTGTTTGGAAGAAGGATAATGAGGAGAAAAGTGCCGAAAAAGCCGTTCAGGTATTGCAACATATTGGCTATCCCGAGGTAGGCATTGACCGAATCAAAGAGCTCATTCTTTGTACAAAACATCACCAAGGCAAATCCAATGATGAAAATTATCTAATCGACTTTGATTTGGCAATTTTAGGACAACCCGAAGCGATGTACGACGATTATGCGCTTAAAATTAGAAAGGAGTATGTCAAAATACCCCATCTTTTGTATCGAAAAGGTAGAAAAAAGGTACTGCAGCACTTTTTAAGCAAAGACAGCATTTATCAAACCGAAGACTTTAAATCCAAATTTGAAGCCCGGGCAAGAACCAATTTGACCAACGAATTAAATCGACTATAACAATGGCCCTTAACAAAAATGCCTTGATCCGGTATAAGACAATCGACAAATGCCTTCAAAACAGCTATCGAAGGTGGACCTTGGAGGATTTGATCACCGCTTGCTCCGATGCGCTCTATGAATATGAAGGTAGGGAAGTGAATGTGAGCAAACGAACCGTGCAGTTGGACATTCAGCTGATGCGAAGTGACAAATTGGGGTACAATGCCCCCATTATCGTCTATGATAAAAAGTATTACAAATATGAGGATGAAGACTATTCCATAACGGACATCCCTCTAACGGAAAATGATATGAACGTGCTTTCCGAGACGGTGGAAATGCTGAAACAGTTTAAGGACTTTTCCCTGTTCTCCGAACTGGGAGGCATCATTCAGCGGTTGGAAGACAAGGTATACACCGAGAAAACCCATCAATCTTCCATAATCCATTTGGACAAGAACGAAAATTTAAAGGGCTTGCATTGGTTGGACGAACTCTACCAGGCCATCCAGAAAAAGGTGGTGCTAAAAGTGGAATACAAGTCGTTTAAGGCAGTGGTGGCCAATGTGATTAGCTTTCACCCCTATCTTTTGAAGGAATTTAACAACCGCTGGTTTTTGATCGGTATGGGTAATAAAAAAAAGGGGATTGTAAACCTGGCCCTAGACCGTATCATTGCTATAGACTACGATTTCAATGTTCCCTATGTGGAACATGATTTTGATGCGAACGATTTTTATACGGATGTGGTAGGGGTAACCGTAAACCAGGGAGAACGTGCGTCGAACATCAAACTCTGGATAGACCGGCACAATGCACCCTATGTGCTGACTAAGCCCCTTCACCATTCCCAGGTCCTGGAAAAGGAAAACCAGGACGGGAGCATCCAGGTCAATATCAAGGTTAAACTCAATTTTGAATTGGAACGATTGATCTTGGGGTTTGGCGAGGCCATAGAGGTCTTACAACCGGAACGATTGCGGAAACGGATTTTGCAGAAGTTGGCGAATGCGGTAAATCGTTACGAAGAAAAGTCGCCTTGACTCACTGAAAATACTACTTCCCTCATTTCGCATTTCATATATCAAGTTTTATATGGAGTTTTACCCAAAACCACAAAACAACCGACCATGAGAAAGTTCATTCTATTCATATTCCTATCCATATGTGTACAGGCTTTTGCCCAAGAATCTCTTGAAATCATACTAAAGGATTCAAGCAGATTAAAATTAACAAGTCTAAGAATCGATGTCAAAATAGTTGGCAATTTTGCCTCGACAACGTATGACATGAAGTTTTATAATGAACTGGATAGAACCTTGGAAGGAGAATTGGTATTTCCTTTAGGTGAAGGACAGGCGGTATCTCGATTTGCCATGGATGTCACTGACAAACTTCGGGAAGCCGTTATCGTAGAGAAAGAATTAGCACGGGTAGCATTCGAAAGCACCGTAAGACAGAATATCGACCCAGGTTTATTGGAAAAAACCGAAGGAAATAACTACAAGGCTAGGGTTTATCCAATCTTACCCAAAAAGCATAAGCATATCGTACTCACCTTTGAACAAGAATTGTCCACGAGGAATCAGTTTCAAACTTATGAACTGCCGTTGGGTTTAAAGGAAACCTTAGATACCTTCTCCATAAATATGAAGGTGTTTAATGGACAAGGACTGCCTAAAATAAAAAGCGATGCTTATACAGACTTCTTTTTTAAAGAAAAAAAGGATGTTTATCTCGCTAGTTTAAATAGGCAAAATCATCGTCCCACTTCACCTGTAATAGTCCAAGTGCCAAATAGTAATAACGCAAAAAAAGTCTTGAGTTTTAGAGATTACTTTTTTGTAAACCAAACACTTAAACCGAATACTCGATTAAAACAAAAACCTAAAAAAATCGCAATATTTTGGGATATTTCCTATTCATTACGAAATAGAAATCTAAGTAAGGAGTTGGAAATTTTAAACGAATATTTCGAATATTTGGGAGATGTTGAGGTTCAGTTTATTTCTTTTAGCAATGCCATTCACCAGAGCAAAACGTTTAAAATTCAAAACGGAAATTGGGATGAATTAAAAAAAACACTGAGGGAAACGAATTATGACGGTGGAACAGCTATGAACCTATTTAAATCATTGCCTCAAAATTCCGACGAAACACTCTTGTTCACAGACGGGTTAGCAAACCTTGGGGATTTTTCCGCCGCGAATAAACAAGCAATTTACACCATCAATTCGACTACTTCCGCCAATCATGAAGCGCTTAGAGAAATAGCAACCTCCTCTGGTGGTAATTATGTCAATCTAGTTCGATTACTACAAACAGAAGCCCTAAATGCCCTTAAACAAGAGACGTTTCAATTTTTGGGTACAAAGCATAACCGTTCCATCTATGAGGTGTATCCAAAAAACAAAATCAATGTTTCGGGAAACTTTTCCATTTCAGGAAAATTTTCTAATGAAACAACTATTGAATTACTATTCGGTTATCGAGGTAAAGTAACGGAGCGTATCAAAGTTCCAATTAAAAAATCGCAGGGAACCGAGTTGGTCAAGAGACTATGGGCCAAACAAAAATTGAAGCACTTCAATGCTAACAAAAAAGAAAACAAAGAACAGATAATTTCACTTGCCAAAACATATTATTTGGTTACGGATTATACCTCAATGTTGATTTTGGATAGAATTGAAGATTATGTACGTTATCGTATTGAGCCTCCTCAGGAATTGAAAAGGGAGTATAAAGAACGCGTTAAAAATTTAGAGCAAGAGGAAGCGGATAATTTGGAATATTTAAATAGCAGAAAAGAGAATCTATTTAGAGATTATGGAAAAATATTGGATTGGTATGCCACGAAATACCCAAAAAAGAAAATAAAAGAACTCAAAAAAAATACGCCAAACAATACAGGTCAAGACGCATCTGGTGCCCAAAACAACCAAGCATATACAACCACTTCTGGAGCATCCGACTCCACAGATAACCGTTCGGTATTTGCGAGAATACACATTGATTCAACAAGAGGAATAGTTTCAGGTACAGTTTTGGATGCAGATGGTGCGCCTTTACCGGGGGCAAATGTGGTCGTAAAAGGAACTGCAAACGGAACTACAACCGACTTTGACGGTAATTTTATTATCAATGCGGAAGAGAATGATGAACTTCTTTTATCTTATTTAGGCTATACAACTGTTAGCACTATAGTTGGCAATACGGAGAGTATTTCTATTTCGTTGGAGGCAGACGAATCCCATTTGGATGAGGTCGTAGTAGTTGGATATGGTGTGGAAAAAGTAGTCAATATGACCGGCTCCGTTACGTCGATTGCAACAAATTCTGTGTCTGGACGGGTTGCAGGGGTTCAAATCACCCATAATGCTGGAGAACAGGGTTTGAGTAACCTTGTTACGGTTAGGGGGGTTAGTTCAATTTCCAATAATAGCAATCCGCTTTATATTGTAGATGGCCTAGTATCATCCAGCAATCCTATGCAGGAATTAAATCCGGAAGATATTGAGGGGATACAAATCTTGAAAGCCCTTAGTGCATCGGCAATTTATGGTGCCAGGGCTGCGAATGGAGTTATAATCATAACCACAAAAGATGGCCTGGAATCAAATCAAGAGGCTATCAAAAAATTAAATCAAGAAATAGCTGAAAAAATAGAATTGAAATCCTGGAATCCCGACACACCGTACATAAAGGCTTTGGAAAAAGAACCAACTGCTGAATTAGCCTATTTGAAGTATTTGGAAATTAGGGATGAATATTCCAATAGTCCATCTTTTTATTTAGATGTGTCCGATTTCTTTGATAAAAAGGGGGAACATGGTCTGGCAATTACAATTCTTACCAACCTAATGGAAGTTGAATTGAACAACCATGAAATCATAAAAGCTTTAGGATATAAGCTGGAATATTTCAGGCAGTACAAACTGGCAGCCGTAGTATACGAGAAAGTGTTGGAGTTAAGACCGGAAGAACCACAGTCATATAGAGATTTGGCATTGGCATATGAAAAGTCGGGCGAAATCAAAAAAGGATATGATTTGTTTTACCAGTTGTACAATGGCGATTTGTTGGAAAAAGATGAAGAAGAACGTTTCTATGGAATAGAACAAATTGCTTTTGTTGAGTTGACTAGATTAGTCAACAAATATGGAAAACAACTGAAACTAAATAAAGTCGAAGAAGAAAAGTTTAAGGAAATTCCCGTAGATATAAGAATAGTAATCGATTGGAATCATAATGATACTGATATCGATCTATGGGTTGAAGACCCAAAGGGCGAAAAGGCATATTTCAAAAATCAAGAAACCAATATTGGGGGTCATATGTCAGAAGATATGACCGAGGGCTATGGACCGGAGGAATTTATGTTGAGGAATGCGCCTAAGGGTGAGTACAAAATTTTGATAGACTATTACGCCGATGACGTTCAAAAAATATCCGGTCCAACCGTTTTAAAGGTTACAATGTATACCAATTATGGTAGACCTAATGAAGAATGTAAAACAACGATAGTGAGACTCGACAAGGAAGAAGATGAACTTGAGGTTGGAAGTTTGAGATTTTAATGGTTTATTGGGCAAAATAGGTACTAAAAAAAATAATGCACATATACAACCATAACAAAGAGAAGACAATGTGTATGGTTGTTTCAAAGGCCTTGCCCCGCCAAAGCTTGGGAGAATACCCGAACAGTTGGATAACGAAACGTATGGCCCAGAAGACCCCAAGGCCTAGGGCAATTTTTCTTCCCAGAGGCGTTTCTACCACCTCCTGGGCCGATGTAAGGCATAAGAGTCCCATTAGGAAAACCGTAAAAGCGATAAAGAAGGTATGCACATACATCATTTGGCGATTGATCAAGCTCATGTTTGCTGTTTCCCGAGGCCAATTGAAGTATTTTGGAAAAATAACATGTACAAGGGCCAAGACAACCAATAGAACGCCGATAATCCTAAGGTGTAATTCCATTTTTTTCAAGTATAAAGGTGGTTATAAACGGTGTGATCTTTATTTCCTTCCTCACTAGCAGCCCGGCCGAATCAAAAGTATCCAACCAAGTCTTTTTGGAATAAAAATGGAAGAAACCAATATTGTATGCCAGAAAATTAGCAATATCCCTTAAATGCTCGGTAACAATTATCGTTCCATTTGCTTTGAGGATTCTGCTAAGTTCCTTGAAGAAAATAATTCGTTCTTCCTCATTTCTGATTTCATGTGCGGCTAAAATGGTAAACACCTCGTCTGCCACATGATCAGGTAGTGGCAAGTGGGTTGTATCTGCCCTGATGGTATCAGGAAATGCAGGATACGCCCTTCTTGCCCTTTTGATAGCTACCTCAGTATGTTTTTTGGGATCGTAAAAATCGAGCACGACGAGTTCGGAAGGATCTAATATGGTCCTCAATAAAACACTGGTCTCGTCAAAACCGGCATGAATGTTCACTATCCTTCCTTTCCCATCAAGCATCGATTTGCCCAGCCAATCGAAGGCATACAGTCCCGAAAGATCGTAGACGTAATACGAAACGAGCACTGAAACAAGCGTTATGGCAATTACAACGACCAAGGTGAAGAGGAAAAAGGACCTAAAGGGTTCATTGAAGTAGCGGACAAACAACAAAAGAAGGCATAGAAATCCAAAGAAAAGGACATAAAAGTGCCAATTAAAACGAAGGATATTAGTAACTCCCTGAAAAGGTTTTCTTAGTTGTTCCATTGCTCCTTCCTTCCTTTTTTCCAATGGTATGGAACGTTCTCAATGATAAAGGCATTGGCTAAAACAGGATGCTCCAGATCCAAGGTCTTCAAAAAGGAAACTGTGTAATCAATGACCCGAACAGGTTTCGGCTTCCAGTTTTGCCTTACGCCTTCGATGATTAGAACTTCTTTGGCTTCTTGGCTATAGGTGAATGTAAACGGCAAGGGACCCGCGAACCGCCTCGCTTCCTTCCAATCTGAGAAGGGCGAATCTGGAGGTATTGGAACATCCCCCTCATTACGTTCAATTCTAATATTAAAGTTGGACTGTATCGATTTTATTTCTGTTATGCTGTTTTTTTTTGAATAGGCGATATCGCTAGTGCCGTAATCGTAGTGGGTAAACATATTGCCGAAAAATTCCATCTTCTTTTTGTTGGTCTCTGACTTAAGAATATACAATCCCCTTAATCGTTTCCCTGCATTGGTCGTATACTTGACAAACACGCGATAACCGATTAAAAAAAAGTCGTTACCGATAAATTTTGGAAACCCTTTTGGTCGCAGCGCTTTGGTTTGAACCATAGCCATAGCGACAAATGCCCAGCTCTCTTTGAAGGTGTCCAGTTCCAAGCATTCAGGGACAAGTTTTTCCAGTTGCTTCTTAGGAACAGCGAACGTCAAGACAAGCGAGCTTTCAAAAAACGCTTCTACGGCAAAAGGGTGGTTCTTTAAGTAATTGAGCATGCTATATCCGTTCGGCCTTTTTATTTAAATGAAATTCATTTATGTAAACTAAAAGTATAAACAAGAATGCAAAAAGCGCATTGAGCTTTCCCCATAGCAAAAGGTCTGGAACCAAGATGAATTCAAGCATATTCATCATAACAACAACAGTGATTTGAAGTACCGCATTTAAGCGCGCTTTTGCACCACTTAAAATCCAAATGGCCATTCCGATTTCTGCGAGTCCTATGGCTATCGTCAATGGTCTTGAATATGCTTCACCAAGTATCCGGCCAACAATCTCCTCATGTCTGGGTATCAGATTGAGTACTTTGCAGAAGAGTCCGTTGGCTAGCCAAACCAATACGATGAAGTGAGTAAGTGTTTTGTGAAGTACTGATTTAGTCATTTTTCTGATTTCTTCGAAATCATGCTAATTTACGGATAATTTAACGTATTCTTCGACCAATTTCCTTGCGCTTTCCTGCCCTCCTAAGCAGCCTCTCAAGGTGGAAATCCTTGGAACCTGTTTAAATATAATTTCAATCCACTCATCAAGCTCTTCTTTGCTTTCTTCAAACAGTTCAGGGTATTTATAATAATATTCAATTGCCGTTAATCTTGTTGCGGGATTTTTACTGTACATTAATTCCATAACAATTTCCCTGGTCAACGATTGCTCTAGGGCAAGAAAGTGTTTTCTGTTTGGCAATAGTGACATGGACCACCCTCCTCTGCCTCCGTACCAAAGACCAGAGGTGGGAGACATATAGGCCCGGACCTTCACTTTAGTGCTTTTGTCTCCTGAATAATTGTCTAGCGGGGCCTCAAACGATTTTCGATTGTGGTAATACGGCTTCACTTTATGGTTTTCTGAAATCTCAAATTTTCCTGCGTACCAGTTCAAATATTTGTTCCGTAGTTTGGGTTTATCGGGAAGTTCGGGTCTTAGACGGTATCCAACTAGAGAATCCTTCTTATAAAGAAAATCACAGTTAATACTGATATAGCCACCCGGGGTACTCCTGCTAATAATCCTATAACCAAAACCTAGGTGGGCACTGGCCAATCTATTGTACGTTTTGGGAAACATTTTTACTAGGGCTGTTGGATTGTCGAAGTTATCAACGACGTTCAAAATTAATTTTTTGTCTTTGCCCCCCCAAAACGGCTTTTGGGCTCTTAAACCTGTGCATATCAGGGAGAACGAGAAGACTACCAACAAGGATGTATGTAGACGAAATTTAGACAGCACAGCACGTGGTTTTGAAAACTATGATTTGAGTAGTCAATATCAAAAATCAATCCAAAAGAAATAGTGTTGATTTAATCCTAGGCAATCACACCAAACATCTCCTCAATCTTTCCACCAATCGGAATTGCTGTCCTCTGAGTACCCCAGTATTATGGGAGCACCAATCTTAGGGATTACCAAAGGTATTTGCACGGCTTTTGCTTTGGTAGTCGCGCGTTCAGCAGGGTCGGTCCAGGAGTGTAGGGCCAATTTAAAGGCGCCCCAATGTATAGGCATGACCACCTTGGCACCAACATCCTTGCCCGCTTGCACGGTCTCCTCGGGAAACATGTGGATATCGGGCCAGGATTCGTTGTACTGTCCGCACTCCATCATGGCAAAATCAAAAGGACCGTATTTTTCCCCAATTTCCTTGAAATGTGGACCATAGCCACTATCGCCACTGAAAAAGATGCTTTCCGAGGACGACCGTATCACCCATGAACTCCACAGTGTACTTTGTCTATTGCCAAATTTTCGTCCAGAAAAGTGCTGCGCCGGGGTACATACAAACTCCAGATTCCCATGGGTGACATTCTGCCACCAATCCAGCTCTACGATACGCTCCGGTTCAATGCCCCATGCCCTTAAATGTACGCCTACGGCCAAAGGGGTGTAAAAGTGCTCCACTTTATCCTTTAGCTTAAGCACCGATTCATAATCCAAGTGGTCATAATGGTCATGGGAGAAGATTACCGCATCAATTTTCGGAAGCTGCTCCACAGCTATGGGCAACTCCTTGCTGAAACGTTTCCCGCCCAGTATTGGATGTGGGGCCGGTACGTCTCCAAACATAGGATCTATCAGGATATTCTTGCCCTCCATCTGTAATAGAAAGGCCGAGTGTCCAAACCAGATCAAGCGGGTTTTCCCTGGGTAATCCGCTATTTGTACGGAGTCCAGCGTTTCCACCACTACATTCCATTTAGGTACTCCATTGGGTACCTTGGTAAAGAAGAACTTCCGCGCAATTTTAACGGTTTCCCAAAAACTTAAATCCTCCGGGACATTTTTTCTGTTGACAAATGCACCATTTTTATAATTCTCCGAACTGCTGTATTTGGTCTGCAGTTCCTTGGAAACGTCACCCCCAAAGGAAGGATAGTAACTTACAAACAACAGATAACCGATTACCGCAAGAACGGAAAGTGTGACCAAGACCAATAACATTCGCTTTATATATTTGATTATTTTTTTTAATGACATGGTTCTTATACTTTTTTCTGCCAGAGCATGTAAAAAGGAAGGTTTTGTGAACAGTTTAAATTTATGGGTATAAAACTCAAGAAAACTAAATCAAGGACAAAATTTCATTCAATTTATTTTCGATTAATTTATTCTGTACTTTGGTGTCGTAGAAAACGAGAAAAGAAACCACAAACAATTGGAAGAAAAAGTAAAGAATTTCTTAGCCTTGATTAAACGTAATATTCGATTATGAGGGCTTTGGGTAAATACTCTTTTGTCTTAAGTGCATTGGTCTCTCTCATACTATTGGTGATGTTGGTGCTGGGCCAAGGAGCAAAAACGGGTCCCCTGGCAGTGTTATTTTTCTTGACCCTTGCCCTTGCTTTTCAGACTTCAAAAAAACTCAAGGGGTTTTCCTTTACCATATGGATTTTTGCCGCCGTGGCGGCCTCCATGTTCTATCCGCAATTTTTTACCGAGATAGGTGGGTTTAGTCTTAAAAAACTGATCGTGCCCCTTTTGATGGTCATCATGTTTGGAATGGGCACCTCCATGAGCCTTAAGGATTTTCGCGGGGTCATTCAAATGCCGAAAGGCGTTTTGGTAGGCCTATTGGCACAATTCACCATTATGCCCTTTATCGGGTTTGGATTGGCCTATGTATCCGGTCTTCCTCCGGAAATCGCCGCAGGGGTCATTCTGGTCGGGTGCTCACCAAGTGGACTGGCCTCCAATGTAATGGCCTATATTTCAGGAGCCAATTTGGCCCTATCGCTTACCCTTACGGCTTGTGCCACCCTCCTGTCCCCTATAGTCACGCCCTTTTTTATGAAGTTGTTGGCGGATCAATTGGTGCCGATCGACTTCCTAGGGATGCTCTGGAGTATCATGAAAATCGTGATTTTACCCATTATCGCCGGGCTGATCTTCAATAAAATGGTCCATGGCCGTTTTAAGTGGTTGGACAAGGCCATGCCGATTATATCCATGGCGGGTATCGCCATTATCATTACCATTATTACCGCAGCGGGTAGGGATTCCTTACTGACCCTTGGTCTGGTGTTGATCGCTGTGGTCATCGCACACAATTGTTGCGGTTACCTTTTAGGATACACGGGTGGGCGTTTGGTTGGACTGGACAAAGCGTCAGCGCGGACCATTGCATTTGAAGTGGGGATGCAAAATGCGGGCTTGGCCTCTGGGATTGCCCTTGAAATGGGTAGGTTGGCGACTATGGGGCTCGCACCCGCAGTTTTTGGACCTTGGATGAACATTTCGGGCTCGTCCCTGGCCTCTTATTGGAGGGATAAAAACACGGCTGAATCCAAATCGTAACCGTTAGGTAATCAAGTCGCCACAGAGTTTCACTTTCAGTTTTACCGCCCCGGGCAGATAGGCTAGGGGAGTCGATTCTTTGGCCAGCACTTTAATACTGTCCTCCAAAGCACCATTTTGCAACAAGGCCTTTCTTACGGTCAGCATGAGTTTGTCCATGGCTTGTTTTTCATCACTTTGCAGGGTATTGACCACCATTTCCTCCTCATGACCTATTTGGGCAATACAGGCTCCAAAGGCGTTGGCCACTTCCAAATGCTCTGGAAATAGTACTTCCGACGCCCCGTCAATGGTTTTGGGCAGCAAAAATGCCCCGCCGCCGCATGCGATTACGGGAATTTCCGCAGCATCCGTTTTTAATTTATCCACCACCCTTTCAATGGCAAGTTGAATTTGATATTTTACCGATGCCAAAGCCTCGGAAAAAGCTTGTCCTGAAATCCTTTCTATGGTTTCTTTTAGGCTTCTTATCCCTAGGGCACCTCCAATTTGCAAGGCATCATTTGCCAAAAAGAAGTCGGACAGCGTCAAGGTATGGCCCCCAAAGGCAACGGCTTGCTCCTTCAGCATATACCCTACAGAATCGGGCCCCAAATGGCATTTTCCATCCTTGAACCTCACTATAGTGCCCCCTCCAATACCGACCGCGACAATATCGGGCATTCTAAAATTGGTAAGTACGCCGCCTATTTGCGCCGCCTGGGTACTTTCCCTGGGGAAATAATTGACCAGCACCCCACCGTCAGATGTTGTGCCTCCAACATCAATTACAATTCCATTGGCTACCCCCGACAGGGCTCCAGCTCCTCGAATACTATTGGTTGGCCCGGATGAAATGGTCAGTACCGGAAAATCCTGTGACTGCTCCAAGGACATCAGGGTGCCATCGTTTTGACCAATGAACAATTGCGATAACAAGCCCAAACGCCTCACGGTATCCTTAAAAGCTTTTACCATTTTTGAGGCTACATCTTGTAAGGCCGCATTGAGAATTGCGGCATTTTCACGTTCCAACAAACCCAATCCGCCAATTTGATGGGAGCAACTTATTCTTACGGCATCGCCCAATATTTCTTTGGCCCAGGTCGCTACTTGCAATTCCTGGTCGGGCAAGGTTTTGGAGAAAATACCGGTAATGGCCAATGATTCCACTGCCCCTTTCATCTGAAGAAGGTAGTCCTTTACCTCTTGTTCGTTTAAGGGGCTGATCAACCTTCCGTCAAATTCATAGCCTCCGTGTACCATGTAAATATGTTTTCCCAAAAGGGTTTTGAGGTCTTTTGGAAAATCGGTCATGGTGGGTATGGCACTACTTGCGGGCAATCCGATTCTAATAGCCCCTATCTTGTTCAGTTCTTTACGTTCCACAAGTGCATTGGTGCAGTGCGTTGTGCCCAACATAATATACTTGATGTCCTGTTTGGGAACCTTGGCGTCTGCAATTACTTTCCCAATAGCATTTTCTATGCCATTACTGACATCCAAAGTGGTGGTTTGTTTTGTCTTTGCCAGGATAAGATTATCGTGGGAAACCAATACAGCATCAGTATTTGTGCCACCCACATCAACTCCTATTTTGTAGTACATCTTAGTATCTTTTATTTAATTCTTCGAGCGGCACGTATTTTTCTGGATAACCAAATTTTTTTGGCCCTCCCAATTCAATACCCTGGGATGTGCGCCATTGTTTATCCGCTTTCATGCCCAAAACCACTACGCGAGTACCATATTGAATGGTTTCGGCGGTAATGGGCTGTGCATTTTCAGCATCTATGAGCACGATCAGGTCCGGGGTAATCGCGACGGGCTGGCCATCTTTTTTTGCCATTAAAAATTCATTTTGAAAGTCGAGCAACATAAGGGATCCCTGATTTTCATCCAGCCCCATAATCTCGCAGATACCCTTGTTCCATCGACCTTCGGTTTTAATGGTAACATTGCTTATTTTGCCCGTAAACAGTTTGATGGCCGTTGCTGCTTCCACCAAGGAATCCAGAGGGTTTTGATTTTTCCCCTTGGCATCTAAAATGGACTCTCCTAGCGCTTGGGCGTAGGAAATGATACCGTGCACGGCAGCTTTCTTTACCTGTGCCCCGCTCATCGGATAACACCCAATAGCGCAACTGCCACCCATCTGAATGGTCGTGGCACCCACCAGTGTTTCGCCCCAAGTATTGTCTATGGTGTGATAGACATTTCTATTCCCTTTTTCATCGGCTTGGGTAATCGGGGAAACCGGAATGCCGTGCAAGGTAAAAGTTACCATTTCAAGACGGGGGAATGCCCGGCCCATACCATCTGCATCTACTAACGGAATTTGTTTTTGAGCTGCGATGGATATGGGAATAACCCCATTGAGCCCTCCCGCCTCCGCGGGCATCACCGCGTCGATTTTTCTTCCCAGGTAACTTTCCATCATTTCGAAAGCTCTGATGAACTCATTCCCAGAGAATAACTTTTCCACGAGGATCATGGGCGCACCAAAGGCCGCGATCGGTACTACCAATGCATCATCGTTCAGTTCTTCTGCCGTTACCAATGAAACCGTACCGTATGTATTAATGGCTTCTTTGGCCAAAAGCTTTCCGATATAGGGATCGCCCCCGCCACCGGTTCCCAGGACGGTTGAGCCCATAGCAATATACTCTATGTCATTTTTATCGATTTTTCGCATGCTTGTTTGAGCGTTTTTGAAGTACGTAATAGATGAACGCAGCCACCACAATTCCCAAGATATTTTTGAGCTGTGAAGTCATCAGCAGCATGACCATTACCCCAAGGAACCATGAAATGATACCTATCCAATTTACTTTTTTTGGTTTTTCCTGATAGGTTTTTGCCAGGTAGTAATCGGAGATCATCACCCCTGCGATGGGCGTAATCGTAATGGTCAAGAGGGTAATAAAGCCCATAAAATGGGAAAGGATGCCAATAGCGGCCAACAGTATCCCCACCAGTCCAACTGCCAAGGTTGTTCTGGACCGGGAGGCATCGTCCAATTGGAACAGCTTGTTAAACGCCAAGCCCGAGGAATAGATATTCATCACATTGGAAGTCCATGTGGCCAGGATAAGGATAGACATGGCAAAGAAAGGAAATCCCAGGGACGAAAATATTTCAACGATATCATAGGTGCCCTGTGTGATGGCTAAAATGGCTCCAATAGCCAGTAAACAGAGCGCCGAGGGTATAATCCCGAAAATGGAACCCAAAACCGCATCTCTTTTTGTATGTGCAAAGCGATTGTAATCGGGCGAAATCACCCCGCCTACGGAAATAAATCCGATGGTAAGACCAATAGCCTGTAAAAAGGGCATTCTGGTTGTAGGCGTAAAGTTCAGTACCTCTTGAAAGCTGTGGGTTTTAAAGGTAATAACAAGGCCGTATATCAACAATAAAACAATGGCTGGTACTGCGATGTAATTGAGCCATTTCAGGTATTTAAACCCAAAGACCGCGGTAAGCACCATGATGATGCCCCAAAAAACGGAGGAAGCCCAAACAGGAACATCCAGGCCGTTCATGTCTACCAGAATCTTGGAAAAAGAAGCACCGGCAATGTTGCTTTGAATGCCAAACCAACCCAAAGTAGATAGGCCTATAACAAGACCTACGATTAATTTTGCGCCATTTTCCCCAAAACTACTGGACGCCAGCGCAACCGTGGCCTTTCTTTTTACCACAGCGGCAATACTCAGCAATGACATAAAAAATACGACAAAGCTGAACCCGATCAATCCTGCCCAAAGCGCACTGTTGAAACTAAGGGCTGTGATCAAGGTACTTCCTATCAAGAGGGCCGGTACACTTACGATACCGCCGAACCATACGCCAGCGAGACTAAACCATTTGGTGGTGTTTTGATTATTTTCCATGAGCTGTGATCAATGTATAGATGATGCTGGTGTCCTCTAGGATATTACCCGCCTGTGCCTCAAATGCTTTGATATAGACCACATCCCCTGTTTGCAGGTATCCTTTGATCGAACCGTCTTCACACAGCATTTCTATTTTCCCTTTTTGGATGATTGAGATTTCATGACTCGGGTGCCTTGTAACTCCTTTTTCCGGGATACGGGTTCCTTTGCGCAAAAACACGGTACCGAATTGAAATTCGGTTGGCCCATTTTTGACATGGAACAAGGTTTTGTTGTAATGGTCCTCCTGCAAAGGGTAGGCAATCTTTTTTATTTCCATTAGGCTACAATAATTCTATTCCCAAATTGATAGGCCTCCGAAAACAGGCCAAATTGTTCGATATCCGTTTCCGAAGGGGGCTCACAGCTCCACTTGCGAGAGGGTTTCCAGTCGTACTTGTTTTTTAACATCGCCGCTTGTTCTGCCTGTTTAAGGGCGGCCAAAGAGGGATCTATGACCGGTACTTTTAGTTTTTTCTGTATGTGCTGATAGAAACCGAATTCGCAGGTACATCCTAAAATAATGGACTCGGCAAAGTCCTCCTCTACGGCTTTTTGGGCGGCTTCGAATAAATTGTTGGCGGTTACGTCATGGTCTTTTTGAAATTCGCAGACGTTCATATTCACATCCCTAAAGGAGGCCAAATGTTCCCCATAACCGTACTCCTTTATGGTGGTCTGCATTTCGTGTTCCCATTTTTTTTGGCCAATGATGACCGAAAACCTGTTGGACAGTTTTAAGGCAATCTCTATGGAGGATTGACATGGGGCTACGACGATCATATCACCAGAAATCTCCCTTGCATCCAATAGGTGCGGGTCGTAAAAGCAACCAATGATCAATGCATCAAAACCTTCCTTTGCCGCCTGCCGGGTCGCTTTGATCAAATCAGAAGCGATAAGGGCGTTATAGGTCCTGTATTCCAGATTGTCCATTTGACCTACAGAAGGATGCAGGGATGTTACGTGCACTTCGGTGTTCGGGAACTTGTTTTCCTTGATCATACCGGCAAAAAAAGCGTCGTAGGCCTCAAAGCCGATCGGGTTCAAATACATGATTTTCAGCGTGTCTTTCATTTTAAATATGATAAAATTCTTTGGCTTCCTTTTTGGTGATATACCCATTTTTTAGGTCCAATAACACCTGCTCCTTTGGGCGCTTGTTGGGATTGCCGTAACCCCCGCCCGTAGCGGTAACACATCGTACGACATCGCCTTTTTCAAGGAAGATATTCGTGCCTAGGCTATGTCTTTCCCTGGTACCATCCTTACGAATGATCATAAAATAATTGTAAGACCCGTCATGTCCTCCCTTCATGCCCCAGGTCTTGGTTTTTTCACCTAGAAAAGCCGCGGTTACACGCGCACCGTCCGAAACAATTTTATAGTCCACATATTGACCGTTCCCGCCCTGGAATTCCCCATAACCGCCCCCTTCATTGTGAAAGGCGTACTGTTCTACTTGTATACCGTAGCGCATTTCCCGTATTTCTATCGGAATGTTGTAGGATTCCCCGCTGCCGCATGAAAGTTGCCCCCGGTTCCCATCATGGGTGGCCGATGCTCCCCAGCCTCCGGCCAAGGGTTCGGCCTGTATGTAAAACTGATCGGTGTCCGGGTGCATGCCCGAGATGAAGGTGGCACAGACCGAGCGTAAATGTCCGGCGGGCAATTTGTCCGGAATCAATGGGGCCAGGATTTTCCAGATGAGATCTATGGCGGTAATCAACACCTCATAATAGACCGATACCGCCGAAGGTGCCTCGGCACTGACAATGGTGCCGGCTTCGCAAAGCACTTTCATGGGTCTAAAGGCACCGCCATTCGCATCCATACGGGGCGTGGTAATGGCTTTGAAAAGGCTTCTGCAACCAGTGACCAAACCGCTAAAGGCCAGATTGGTCGCCCCTTTGACCTGGGGGTGCGAGCCGTTAAAATCTGCGATGAATTCCGTATCCGTGATGGTAATTTTTGCTTTGATGGGAAAAGGACCTTCGCCAAAACCGTTGTCCTCAATTTCCGTGGTGCCCTCGTAAACGCCGTTTGGAATTTCCTTTAAGGCTTCAATACACATTCGTTCCCCATAATCCAGAAAATCTTCCTTGGCCTTTTTAAAGGTTTCCAAGCCGTATTTTTCAATTATGGCAATCACGCGTTTAGCCCCTACGCCCGCCGCTGCAATACCCGCAAATAAGTCGCCAAGCGTACTGTCGGGCAACCTAACGTTGGCCTTGATCAAATCCACAATGGCCTCGTTGATTTTTCCCTTGGATTTTACCTTGACAAACGGAAAGTGCAAACCTTCCTGATAAATCTCCGTGGCTACGGTAGAGACCGAACCCGGAAAGGTTCCGCCCAGTTCTGTCCAATGCGCTTTGTTAACGGTAAATGCAATGAGTTCTTTTTTATAGAAAATGGGATAGATTACGGAGACGTCCGATAGGTGGGTGCCCCCACCGGCATAGGGGGTATTGGCAATCACAACATCGCCCTCCTCCAGGGCATTTTTTCCATTGAACTTTTCCAAAGTAGCCCTTACCACGGAATCCAAAGCCGCAAGAAAAGCGGTCACCCCGTTGCCCTGGGCCAATAGTTCCCCTTTTGCATCGGTAATGCCAACAGCGTAATCCAGGGATTCATAGATAATGGGACTCATACTGGTGCGCTGTAGGGTTTGAAACATCTCATCTCCTGCAGCAACCAGGGTATCTTGTATTATTTCCAAGGTGAACTTTTCCATTAGGCTGTTTTTTGAAGGGTTAGAATGAGGTTCCCGTACGCATCAACCCGTACCTCATGTAGTGGAGTAACCACTGTTGTAGTGGCTGTTTCTGCTATGACGGCCGGGCCGTGCAACATCATATTTGGCGCTAACAGTTCCCTTCTGTAAAAAGGGGTATCGTGTTTTCCCAAATCATCAAAATCAACTTCCCTCTGATCAAAAATGGCTTCGGCTACGGTTCTGCCCGAAGCGTCCATTTTTGGAAAATCCGGCTTTTCTACCGCTACTTCTGCCACCAAATGAAAATTGACCAGTTCCACAGGAGCTTCCAACCGAAATGAATAGTGCTTTTCGTGTTCTTCATGAAAGTGCGCAATGATGTCCTCCAAGGCGGTTAGCCGTGAAAAATGCGTAAGCAGCACCTTTACATAATGTTCCTGGCCTGCATAGCGCAAATCGGCATAGTAGGTGAATTTTATGTCTTCCTCTTTGTAGTTATCCGCTTTAAAATTTGAAATGGCTTCCTTTTGCATTTCAGAAAACGTAGCGGCTATGGTATCCTTTTGCTGGCGGACAAGGGTTAAGACGTTAGTTCTGATATAATCCCTCCTGATGTCGGACATGAGCATTCCAAAGGCCGAAAACACCCCGGCATGGGGTGGAACGATCAATTCCGACACTTGAAGCTCTCTCGCCAAGTCTGCGCCGTGCATGGCTCCGCCGCCGCCAATGACCACCATGGTAAAATCCCTCGGATCATGGCCCTTGTTTACCGAAATAAGTTTTAAGGCGTTTATCATATTGGCATTGGCGATACGAAGAATACCTTTGGCTATGGCTTCCTTTGAGCCGTTCAATGTTTTGCACAAGGGTTTGGAGGCCTCGGCTATGCTGGCATGATCTGGTGGTAACTCGCCTCCCAGAAAATAATCGGGATGTATACGCCCAGTAATGATATTGGCATCCGTGGTGGTCAGGTTTTTTCCTCCACGACCGTAGGCTGCCGGTCCGGGCATGGCCCCGGCACTTTTAGGACCAACGTGCATTTTACCCCCTTCATCTATCCAGGCAATACTTCCCCCACCATTGCCAATTTCAACAATATCGATTACCGGGGTTTGAATGGGATAGCCCGCTTCCGTTCTAGAGTGTTCTATTTTATAGTTGGTGGTGATTTTTACCTGGCCATTTTCTATCAAGGCACATTTGGCCGTTGTACCACCTATATCCAGCACGATCAAATCTTTTTTACCAATAACCTTTCCCAGGGCGATGGCTCCAAAAACACCACTGGCGGGGCCGGATTCCACCATGGTGATAGGGTTGGATTTTACATCGTTTAGGGTGGTAATCCCGCCATTGGATTGCATGATATAGGGCGCATCCTGCAAACCTTTGGCCTTCAGCTTTTCTTCAAGCTTGTTCAGGTATTTTTTGGCGATGGGCAGTACATAGCCAGACAATACACTGGAACTTGTACGTTCGTATTCACGCCATTCCCGGGTTACCTGGTGCGATGCAATTATTTCAATCTTGTTGGTCAACTTGGACAATTCTTGAAGGAGCTGGATTTCGTGCTTTGGATTTTTATAAGCATGTAAAAGGCAAACGGCGATGGACGCTACATTTTCTTCTTTGCAGGTTTTTAGAATGGCCTTTAGGGTCGCTGTATTGAGCGCTTTGATGACCTCACCTTTGTAATTTATGCGTTCCTCTACCTCGAACCTTAGAAAACGCGGCACAAAAGGGGGTTGTTTCACAAAATTGAAGTTGAACAGATCGGGCCTGTTGCAGCGTGCAATTTCCAGGACGTCCCTAAACCCCTTTGTGGTAATCAATGCGGTTTTTGCCCCCTTACGTTCGGTAAGGGCGTTGATTACCACTGTGGTGCCATGGGCGAAAAACCCAATTTCCTTTAGGTCTACCTTTCCCTTGTTGATCGTGTCCAATATTCCCTGCTCAAAGTTGGCAGGCGTGGTGTCCGCTTTTGCTACTTTTACCCCTGTGGGTTTCCCTGTTTTGCGATCAAATTCCAGGCATACAAGGTCTGTAAAAGTCCCGCCGATGTCTGTTGCGACTCTCATAACATGATTTATATAATTTGGTTAAAAAAAGCCACTAATGGTGTTTTTAGTGGCTTGACATTCACCTCAATACACTTAAACTAATTCAAATTGTGATGAAACATTTCTGGTAAAATCAGAACCTGTATGTTACACCCGCCCCATAGGCTGCTGGTTGACCCAGCCATGCCAAATCGGAACCGCCATTGGAAAAGGTCTGCGCAAAAAATTCTGTAATATATTCGGTATCCGTGATGTTGGTCCCCCAAAGATTTACGGAAAACTTATCGAACGTAAATCCTAGCCGGGCGTTGAGCAAACTATAACCGGAAGATGATGCGGCATTGTCTTCGTGCCAATAAATTTTTCCGGTACCCTCTAGATTGATGTTGCCGCTAAAGGAGATCTTTTTTGAGATGTCAAAACTGGATTCCAGGGCAAAACTATAACTGTCCTGGGGTATCAAGGGGGTATTCCTCTCGGAAACGTCTATTTGTTCGTTGGCACCGGTACTCACTGTCGATGTCCCTTCAATGATCCTGGATTTGCTGACACCGTAACTCGCTAGAATGTCCAAATATTTTGAAGTTCTTAATTTCAGATCCGCTTCAAAACCTACAGACTCGCTATTGGGAACATTGAAATTTCCGATAAGAATATTACCGGCCCCACCATCGAGCAGCAAGGCGTACAGTTGCTGGTCCTTAAAATCGATGTAATAACCCGAAATGTTCAGGATAAACCGATCGTTCCAATAGCTGTTTTTAATGCCCACCTCATAGTTATTGGTAATCTCCGCGTTGTATTCGGAATTAAAACGTACCGTGTTGTCCTGATTAAACCCCCCTGCTCTGTAGCCCCTCCCATAGTTTGCATACATCAACATATGATCGGTAGCGTTAAACGCCAGGGACAGTTTGGGCTGCAATTGGGAATCCGTTTTAGTGGGTTTGATGCCCAGGGTCCTGTTGTCCTGCTCAATATCGTCGTTGTCAAAACGAAGCCCGGCGGATATGGTAAATCGATCCGAAACCTTGACATCTAGAAAACCAAAAGCGGCAAGGGTAGAGTAGGTGTTGGTAAAATCCGAAATGGCCAGTCTTGACTGTGTGCCGGATGGCTGAAATGGGGGCGCAAAGAATCCAAAATCGGCCGTGGCATCAGTGACCAAAAGCTTGTCCAATTTTTGGTAGAATGCCCCTACATCCCAAGTTACCTTGCTATCCGGATTGTTTGCCGAACTCAGGCGAATTTCCTGATTGATCGTCTCCGTATTGCTGTCCTGTATTTGACGTAGCACATCGGCCGGAGTAAAATCCAAATCGCCTACATGGTTCCTATCCCCTTTGTTGTAGGTAGAGGAGGAGGTAAGCGTAACATCATTTAGATTGAAATTCAGCTTAAGGTTGCCATAAAAGGCATCCAGGGTAGAAACACCCAACTGGTCGGCCTGAATGGCCAGATTGTCAAAGTCATCCGGGGAAATATTGGCACTTCCGTTGGTTGGCACGGCATAATATACGGCCCCGGCCTCGGCATCGATCAATTGGGCCGTTAAAGTAGCGGATGTTTTGGAAGATAAATTGGCTTTCAATTGTGCGCGTATGGATAGATCTTCGATAAAATCTGGGGAGGTGCCCAAAGTGGTGTTATCCAACAGGCCATCGCCTTCCTTGTACGTTCCCGATATACGATAGAACAGTTTGTCCTTGATAAGCGGACCGGTCGAGGACAATTGTGCCTTGAACAGGTTTCCATTGGCATAACCCATCTCAATTTTATTTCTCGGGGTATTGGTGGGTTCATTGGTGACTATGTTGATCGCTCCGGCAATGGCGTTTCGACCATATAAGGCGCCTTGGGGTCCTTTGACCACCTCTATAAGTGCCAAATCGAACAATTCCTGGTTGATCAAGTTGGGGTCGGGCAAGGTGACACCGTCAATGACAAAGGCAATGGGCGATTCACCGTTTCTAATATGTGAAATGCCCCTTACCGTAATAAAGTTGTTACCAATGTTCTGGGAGTTGGTGAAGTTTACATTTGGTATCTGATCGGCAAAAGTCTGAATGTTGTTGATACCCTTGGTTTCGATGGCCTTGGCCGTGAATGTTACGACCGATTCGGGTATGGACTGTACCGATTCTGCCCTACGTCTTGCGCGCCCCACCACACCATCGAAGCCCTGCACCACAACCTCGTCGAGTTGGGAAGCATCTTCCTGCATGGTGACATTCAAAATGTTGCTATCAGCAGTGATTTCCTCGGTTTTATACCCCAGGAAGGAAAAGACAATGGTAGCCCCGTTCCTTACATTTATGGCATAATTACCCTTAAAATCCGTTGTTGTTCCATTGGTGGTTCCTTTTTCAATAACGGAAACACCAAGCAAAGGTCCATCAGCGGCTTCTACCTTGCCGCTTATCTCTATATGTTGGGAGTGGCAGAAAAATGGGAGAAAGATTACAAGGAATACGATTTTTCTAAACATGCCTTATTTGATTAAAAATTAGTTGGTTAAATATATTGAGGGTTATTTTCCTAAAAACATCTTCCAAATAATTTATTTTATTTTTGTAATTCCTAACTAATATTCTGGAATCTAATGGAAAATATTTTAAAAGGCGATGACAATGAAACCCTTTTGTTGACCAAACAGGTATTTAACGTATTGTTGTACAACGTTATAGCTCATTTTAAGAAGTCGCACAACATCGGCGAAAAGTATAAAGATTCCCAGTTGTATGGTTTTGGAAACTACGATCCGGAAAAACCCAGCTTGAAGAATGACCTTGAACTTGTACTACGGGGGTATGTGAATGGGAAATATCTTTATAACAAACATCGGGAAGCCTCCTCTGGTAAACCCCTCATTAAGATCAGCCGGGAATACAAGTCGCTCTTTTTTAATTATTTGGGATATAAGAACATCACCGAGTTTATCGGTAGTGACCTGTTTACCATCAAGCAGCGAAATAAGCAATTGGAATTATTGAACCAGGGCGGTAGTTTGAGCGATTACTACTATGTGTGTTATTATTTCGGCGAGGACAACAAAATGAACAAGGGCCAGATCATTATTTATAATGAGTGGAAAACGATTGAAATGGTATACGTGTACGTGGATGAGAATGGGGATAAGGGGGTATATACATTTTACGGGACCATTAGTCAAAGTGAGGACTTTGCACATTTTGACACCAAGTATTATGTGGGAAATAAAAAAAGTGAGGGTGCAAAATTTATCTTTTTTATTGGAAAATCGTCGCCCAACGAACGGCATTACCTCATAGGAACCTATTCGGGATTTGATAAATACGATAGGGCCATCGCCGGAAAAATGATCTTGAAAAAATACAGCTCCAAGGCGGAGGTCGAGGAAGAAGTGAACAACAAATCATTTGACCCTATCATCTGTCAGGAACTCAATAAGGTGAGATTGGTCGTTGAAAGTAACATAAGGAAAAACCCGTTGATGTTTTCCAAAAAGAGTCCGTTCGCCCAGGTATTGATGGGGTCTTCCGGAAATTATTTCTTTGAATTCACCATTGGGGAAAACACCTATGGGTTAAACCTAAAAATAGAAAAGTACCATTACAATATTGTTAGTCTAAACGATTCCATAATCATCGAGGACGATCGGGTCTCTGTACTGAACAAAGGCCAAATCCTACATCTTGATTTCTCGGTATCCGGAATGTTCCATTTGCAAAAAACATCCATATATATCAATGCGCTCGACTTCATTGAAAAAGGAAGCGGAGTAATAGGGAATTTTAATGGCGTGGATATCAACAATAAAATTGTATCGGGAAAGGTGCTTATCAGTAATCTGGTTTAGACAAACCGCATATCTGTCAATGAGTGTAAATCCAGGTATTTGATGAATGTAGTGAACGAATGATATGAAAAGTCGGTACTATGGTATGCTCATTTTATTGATTTAAATCCTTTGTAGCTATCCTCGTCCCGTCAGGTATCGCTAACTCCAAAGTGTCTTTTAGGTTCATTATTCTGAAATTTTTTTGGCAGAAGCCTTTTCCAAAAGAACAATTTGTCCTTTTTCAATACGGTGCACTCTTAGTGTTACATAATGCAACACACGTGCTAAGAAGCTGATAAAAAAACATTTAGCTTTAGCATAGTATTAAAAAATTGCGTTATGAAAACTTTATGTACTGCCTTGCTGTTTTTCTTTTTTGGCCTGCTTATGGTTTACCCTCAATCCTCACTTTCAAAAAGGTTTTCCTATATAGGGGCACCCAATAGCGAAGGCTATAGGGTTGTAGGTAAATACAAAACTGTAACTGCACCCACCGGAGGCGGTTACACAAACTATTCAACAGGTACTAGATATACCTCATATTCCACAGATGGAATAGGTTGGCGCTACGGAGTGGTTAATTCGAAGGGTAACCTAGTTATCGGATTACGCTTCGAAAGTATTCTTCTATTGGGTAATGAGGCGCATGCCAAAAAAAGGAATACCACCAGGATTATTAATTTAAAAAAAGAAAAGGATCCACGTGAGAAGTTTTATGTGAAATACGATTATATCGGTAATTTTTGGCAGGGTTTGGCTCTTGTTGAAAAGAATGGGAAGTACGGTTTTATAGACGAACAGGGACGGGAAGCTATTCCTGCTGTTTATGACTCTTTACCGGGATACTCCACTACCTATATCCCAGCAAAAAAAGGAGGACTATGGGGATTCATTACAACCAATAATGAAGTTGCCGTGGATTTTCAATATGAGGAAACCAAGCTCTTAAACGGTTACTTTCTGGAAAAACTTGGTGGTAAATGGGCTTTTATTGACCCAAGTGGGAAGCATCATTCGAAATTTGAATACGATGCTATTTTGGGGCAACGGGATATGCCTGTCCGGGTAAAGAAAGGTGATAAATGGGGATTGGTCGATTTTGGACAACAGGGCAAAACGATACTCCCCGGGATATACGATAATATTTCGCGCTTTTCGGACCGATATGCTTGGGCAGCTTGGACAATAGACGTTAACAGTAACTCAAATAGGTATGTCGGAAAACCTGAATTGAGCATGGCCAAAGTTGAAAAAGACGGAAAACAGGGTTATGTTGACATTAATGGACAACCCATAGTGCCCGTTAAGTTTCAGTATATTGAGGCTTGCGAGATGTCTGACCTTATAGCCGCAAAAGTGGATGGCAAAGGGGGTTATATAAACAACAAAGGGGAGACGAGAGTACCTTTTGAATATGATTCCGTCAGTTGTTCCGGATGGGTGGGGAGTGGTTTTTTTGCCATTCATAAAGGCCTTCGAGGCCGTGTGAAAACCGAGAAGGGCTTTGCCCCTTTGGAAAAGAGTGATGAGCATTACATCACGGATGATTTCAAATCGCAACGGTCTTACGATCGCATGGACACCTTTGAATACTCCTTCGGCGGCGTTAGTTACGCAAAGGTTTATATAGATAACAAGGTAGGGGCAATTGATAGGGCTGGAAATGAAATAGTTCCGCCCATGTATGACGAAGTAGGCAAGAATGAAATGATTACCACTTCTCCAGCAGATCAGGGATACAGCTATTATGTAATTCCCCAGGGAGCGAGAATGTTTATCCCGATAAAGAGCAATGGTTTTTGGGGAGTTGTCAATGATAAAAACGAAATGGTCATAGAACCTCAATATGAGGCTGTGGAGTTGTTCAATATAGGTAGCAATACGTCCAAATCCGTATACCTCCTTTTTGTTGAAAAGGAAAAGAAAGGGGTAGTGGATATGAAGGGAAATATAATCATTAAGCCTATTTACGATGATGTAAAGATAGGTATAGGGAACAAACCGTTTGAAGATGTGGACGCAGCTGCCGTAAAAAAAGACGGGAAATGGGGTTTTATAAATAAAAATGGCGAGGCCATCTTGCCCTTTCAATACCAAAACGCTTCTAACTTTGAAAAAGAAAGCTATGGCAAACATAGAATCAAGGCACGCGTGACCTATAAGAATAAAACGTTTTACATAGACCTCAAAGGTAAACGCGTTCGATAACGTAATCTCAAAAACCTAAATGTGATGTCTTTTTCCACTTTATTCCATAACCTAAGCTAGCTTTTTGGTCGGCCACCACATCATTACTACAACAGTGGCTTTGGAATTTTGGAGACTTCAGCGATAATGTGCCAAAAAATGCAATAAAAATGGGGATTATCAGGAGCTTGTTTTACTGATGTACTTTTGTGAAGTAGGATTTTTCCTATACACTCGTTTTTTTTAATAGCTTAGTACATAGAGCATTGTGATGGTCTGAACAATAGTTCAAGCCAATACTATGAATTACTTATTTGATTAACCCTTCAAAATATACCATGATGAAAAAACAAACATTTTTAGCATTGAAGAGAACATTTTTGGCAGTTTTTGCCCTTATGGCCCTTTGGGCATGTACCGAGGAGGAATCGCCCGTTCTAGAAGCACAGACTTCCACGGAAGCCCCATTGGCCGAAGGCGAGTTTCACCAGATTATTGCCCGTATTATTACCTTGGATGGCGGACAGATATCCCAATTGGAAATCGCCAAAGTCATGGCTTGGGCAGAGCAAAGAAAATCGGCCAATGAAACGGCATCGGACTACATCACCAATTACATGAATGCCAATTTTAAGGTTTCGAACGCGACCGCAAGAAGTTCCACGAACAGGGTATCCATTGCGGCTCCGGGCCAAAGCGATTCAAATCAGAGCAAACCCTGTGGACAGACCGCCACCCAAAGCGTTACCTCGGGTACCATTGGGTATTACTACGCCTTTGCGGAAAGTTGCAATGGGCAATATGAATATGACTCCTCCAATTATACCGGCGGCAGTACCGTTTTTGCCTATGCCGAGGCACGGGACGGATATCGTACGGCATTCATCTTACATTAGGATGTAGTCAGTTTGACTACCGAGGCTGCGTCGGGAGCGCCGATTTAACGTTGAATAAGAGCCTTCCGATGTTTTTTAAACCCCGAAAATGGGCCTTTCGCTCAAAAGCGGGGTTTTTAGCTTTTAAGAACGCTTCTATTTGAATTACAATTTCTTCAAGAGCATTCTCAAGGCTATAATGATTTGCTCCGGGTAGTTGGTAAACCCAACCTTCCGGTAGGGCTCAGGGAAAAATTGGCTAGGGGTTAAAAAACCACCGCCTATATTTCGCAATTTAAGGTCAAAAAAAACGTTATATAATCCTTGAACCTACAATACACTAAAAATGAAAAAACGAAGCCCCAAGTTCGGAATTCCCATTCCGTTTGTTTTAATCTGCTGTACTTTTTTGCAATTGGCCTGTTCAAAATCGGACGAAGATCCACATGGACCCATGATCGATTTGGGAATAGACGATGCCGAAGTAGAACAAAGGCTGACCACCTCACTTGTAGGACAGTCCCCGGATGGTGAGGGAAACCCCGAGGCCTTATGTGCCGAGGGTGTAATGCAGCCCATGTCTGACGATCCCTACTGTGGCTATGTGGACGTAGGGGAATACGCTGTCAATCAGATTAACGAATACCGTGCAAAGCATGGATTGCCCCCATACGTACGGGCCATTGAATATGAATTGTGCGCCGCACGTGAGGCGCGTTTGGCCGTGCAGAACGGAACTTTTCATTGGAGTGACGGTTGCGAATGGAGGTCCCAGGGAGCGGCAGGAGGGGGCCGGGGCGGAGATGATTCCGATGGCACGGTAGAAAAATCCATTTGGTGGGTTCCCAAACTTTTTTATCAGGAAGGCCCTGAAGGGGGACACTATCAAGCAATGATGGAGGAAAGGAGTCGGCGCGTGGCCATTGGGTATTTTGCCATAGATCGCGACAGCCACGGGGTGGTCGTGAACTACTATGATTAGCTATTGGATATTCTTGGTGAACATGTTTCCTTTAAGGATTCCTTTGTTTTGGAATCGCCCAAAAGTACCTATGATTTTAATGCAATTGAGCTACGCTAACTGGTAGCGCATTATAAACGGATGTTGATTTTTTAATTTCAATCGATTTTTAGCCATAGGTCTAAAATTGTGGCCGATAAATCTTTATGTTATTCATTAATTCACGAGGCCGGAATCCGGACCACAATTTTCCAGTTTTTGTTTTAAGGATTTGATTTCCCCTTTTAGATGTTCTATGTAATCTTCCCGCTCTTTGGCCAGTTTTGAGATATCCTCCACGGTATATCTAGGTGTAATATGTTGCGGACAGTTCCAGTCAAATGCCTTTACATGGAACAAAAAGATCCGTTCTGCCTTGTATTTATATCCTTCCAACTGCAGCATTTCCAATAAGTCGGGTCGTTCCGTTAGCGAAACTACTTCTGCCTCCGCATAGATTTTGAGTCGTGTCCGGTTGAGGTAATCCATTAGGAACAGGGATACCTTGATGTGCGTTTTAACATTGCCAGTAGTGATGTATTGCTTGTTCCCACGGAAATCCAGAAAACCCAAGGTTTTGGTGTCAATGAATTTTAGGAAGCCTTTAGGGCCTCCGCGGTGCTGTATATAGGGAAACCCGTTTTCACCATAGGAGGCGACATAAAAGCTGTCACGTTCCTTGATAAAACTCATTTCCCTATAGGAAAGGCCGTCGGGCAATATCATTTGCTCCATTTGTTCATAAGCCTCCCTGCTTCCTTCTTTCTCCTGGATTTCTTTAATGGCATCTGTAAAAGCCAATTTTGAATAGTTCATACTGTTTTATTTTAATGTTTTTAGTTCAACACAAATAACTGGAGGGTCCCATCCCGAAGGCACTTCAAGGGAAGTGAGCAGATTAAAACTACTGTTTGCCCCACCCAGGCTACCGGAGCGTTCCTGATAGACCACTTTGCTTATTTTGTGGTACCGAATGGCATAACTGCACATTACGCAGGGCTCTTTGTTGGTTACGAGTATTGCACCGGACATGTCCTTGCCGATCCGTTTCCGGGCCTTGCGGATTGCTTCCATTTCGGCATGGCAACTCACGTCTTCCTTGGTAGCTACTGCTTCTTCCGCTTTCGCCACAATTTCATTATTTAACACCACCAGACTTCCGACAGCACTGTTTCCCTTGGAAGCAGCGTTGCGTGCAAGGGTTTCACAAATTTCCATGTACTTCGTTAGCTGCTGCATTGCTTCTTTGTTTAAAAATTCATGTTTTGCTGGGCCATAACATCCATAACAGGCCTTGTTGGCTCATTTTTTTATAAACATTCTTAGGTCCATGCTCCAACTTCCTCCTCCATAAATGAAAATTGTTGTAGCCAACATAATCGTTATTGAAGGCAAATAAGCCTCGTAGGGTTGGGCGAGGAACGCCTCGGGATTGCTAACATTGAGGTATGCATAAAAGGCCATTGCTAAAATGGGCAAGACCACCAAAGCCGCAACCCTGGATAAAAACCCCAAAATTAAAGCAGTTCCCGCAAGGATTTCCAATAAAGGTATCATCCAAAAGAATAAAATACAATACGGAATCTTAATTTCTGTCAATTGGATGCACCATGCATGTTGAATGGTTTCCAACGTTAATTTAAGGCATCCTACGAGCGTGAAAATAATTCCGAGTGCTATTCGATAACATCCGATCAATGAACTAGGAAATGTCTTTATAATTCTTCCTTTCATGTTCCCTATTTCATTATAATGTGTTGATTTATGATTTTTCAAGAAACGCTTCGATTTGAATTGCAATTTCTTCAGGAGCATCCTCAAGGCTATAGTGACCCACTTCTGGCAGGCGGTGAATCCTACCTTCGGGAAAGGCCTCGCGGAACAGGGGAAGAAAATGCGCTGCTTGCAGCGTTTGATCGGCCATGCCCCAAATGGCCAGCGCGGGTTTTTTGGAGAGTTTTTCGGCAGTGGCCGTGTTCACAGCTTCAAATTTATGTGTTCCTTCCGCAAAACCTTTTGCCCATCCTATGGCTCCCAAGGTGTATTCCGGGGATTTGAAATGAGCGCTGTATGCGTATAACCAGGTTGGGGTGATCAAGTTGTTGTTTTCAAAGCCATTGAGCTTAAGCGTACTCAGCATATTGTAGTCTAACTGCCCTAGGACCTGTTCCAAGGTACCTTGTTTAAAGGCCTTAAAAATCCAACTGAACCAGGGCGAAGTGGCCCCGTTTTTCATAAGCGCATCGCCAAGGCCAGCTTGCCCAAGTGGGGTGGGGCCATTGGTACTTATGATACGTTTGATACGGTCTGGATGACGGATGGCCAGGCCCATGCCCATGGGACCACCAAAGTCGTGCATGACCAGAGTGATGTCTCTCAAATCCAGGTCCAGCACCAACTGCTCCAAATTGTCAATATGGTCTTGCAACAGATACTTTCTCTCTTGGGGTGTCTCGCTTTTTCCAAAACCCATATGATCGGGAACGATGACCCTGTATTTTGGAGAAAGGGCCCCGATGAGGTGCCGAAACAGGTACCCCCAAGTAGGCTCTCCATGAAGGGCTAGGATAACTTCTCCCTCCCCCTCATCAATATAATGCATGCGGAAGCCTGGGGCTTCGCTGTAGTTAGCCTTAAAAGGCCAGGTACCATCAAAGGTTTCCCCATCAGGTATGGAAAATGTTTGTAATGAGCTGTTTATGTGTTTATTCATAAGTTTTGGATTGTCCTTCAAATTTTGTGCTGGCGCACTATGGGTCATAAATAAGGCCGCGGCGAATAGTGATGCCTGAATGTTATATCTGATTTTCATGAGTAAAATGTTATATGATTTGATCACTAACTGAATCCCACCATAGTTGTTTGTCAAAACACAATTGGGTTGCCCCATTTAGGTTCCATTTTGGCTCTCAACAAGTACGCTTTGGTAGGGAGTAAAGGCCAAGGGGAGTTCATTTCATGGTATAACAACTCCCGTTGACCCTTGTTAAACATCATTTGATGTCATGCTTCTTTAAAAATCTCAAAATATGCTCTGCTATTTCATCTCCTTTTTCCTCAAGGGCAAAATGACCGGTGTCCAGGATGTTGAAATCCAAATTCTTCAAATCCCGTTTGTACGGATAGGCCCCATCAGCGGGGAAGATATAATCGTTCTTTCCCCAAACGATAAGCGTGGGCGGCTGGTATTCCCTAAAGTATTGCTGCCATTTAGGGTACAACGGCACATTGGTACGATAGTCGTAGAACATGGCCAATTGAATGTCGTTATTTTCGGGTCGTGTTAAATGCTGGAGGTCCAAATGCCAGTTATCAGGACTTATCCTGGTGCTGTCCTGTACTCCATGGGTATACTGCCATTTAAGACCTTGGGGCGAATGGAACCCTTCCAGTGCTTTGCCGTTTTCAAGGGTACAATCTGCCCAATACTTCTTTATCGGAATCCAAAAGTCGCGCAGACCCTCATCATAGGCATTCCCGTTCTGAATGATCAGCGAGGCTACACGTTCTGGGTATTTTGCCGCGATACGGAACCCTATGGGGGCACCGTAATCCATAAGATAGATGCTATACCTGTTGACCTGTTTCGCCTTCAAAAAACCTTCAACAATCCGTGACATATTATGAAAGGAATACTTGAAATTGGCCATTGCAGGCTGTTCACTTCTCCCATAACCGGGATAATCGGGTGCAAGGACATGGTACTCCTGTGACAGTTCGGGAATCAGGTTCCTGAACATATGGGACGAAGTAGGATACCCGTGCAATAAAAGGATGGTGGGATTTGTAGCGTCACCTGCTTCTCGATAGAAAATATCCACGCCATTCACTTCAATGGTCTTATAGGTGGTGGGATGTGCTTTATCTTCTTTTTCATTTGGACTTTCTAGTTCTTCAGTAGAATTTAAAGAATAGAGAACAAAGGAACCCAGTACAAAAAGAAGTGCACCGATGATTGATTTAATTGCTATTGTTTTCATTTTTGATAATTATTTGTTCAATTCGTTTTTTAACTCTTCCGTGGTATACACATGGCTTGCAAGAAATCTGAAATTCGTTTGTGCTGCTGTGTCACCATTATAACCTGGAACTATGGCAGAGGCTGTAGCATCTCCCACTACGGATATCTCAAATCCATCCTCCAATAATTCCCTTAAATGTGCTTCTACACATAAATTCCCCGACATACCCGCCAGGATGACCTTATCCACCCTTTGTTTTCTAAGTTGCAGGCTTAGGTCATTTTGCTCCGGTCCGAAAACTTTGTGCGGTCCCACAACGGTGACAAAATCCTTATCCATATACTTTTTGTAAGGCTCTAACCAATCTGCACCTGAACCTTCAAAACCATCAAGGGACAATTGGTCGCCGCGATCAAACATATGTATATCATGCATCACCTTTTCCAGAGCCCCTTCGAATTTCCAGGTATGGTCATGTTCATAATAGTAATGCGGTGAGATAAAAACGGGTATTCCATGCTCCTCTGCTAACTTAAACAGGGTTTCGATGTTGGCTACAGTATTGTTTTGCACCACGCTTTCTCCTACAACTCCCCAAGTTGCCCCCTTGGGACTTAGAAAATCGTTCTGGGGATCTGTAATCACCATTGCGGTTGTGCCGTCTATTTCAAATCCGGGATCCGGTAATTGAGCAACCACGCTGCTGGCTATCATGATTATACACAGTGTGGGCAGTGATTTTAAAAATTGTGTTTTCATTGGTGTTTGTTTTTTTATGTGTGTTAGATTTTGATATCAATAGGTAATTCCTAAAGGATACCCTGAAACACCGCCCACCGCAGGTAGGCGGAGTAGTGTTCCTCCTAATTATAGGTAGCAACGAGTTTTTTCCAGTTTTTATCTGCGGTGGTTACCAGTCCGTTGTGATTGTTTTCGGCCAACCAGAGTTGTTGTGCATCCAATTCAAGATTGTACAAAAACAGATAGTATTTCCCATTTTTTACGATGAACTTGTTGGGATCCACTCGGAATTTGGCCCCGGCATACACACCAAAAGCACAGAACCCACCATACTGCGGGAGGTATTTTTGCGGATTTTCATCAAAAACCGACTTTTGTTTTGCCGAGGTGAAGTAATAAATGACCTTGTTATGTTCCGATTTGAACTGTTTGTCCCCTTTTTGGGCTAGGCCCAAATCCAAATAGGATACCGGACTATAACCGCTTAGGGCAATATTGCTATTGTCAATGTTATTTGCTTTTTTGTCCTGCGCCAAGGCTACAGAGGTGGTCAAGGTGACCGTTAGTGCTATTAAAATTGCTTTTAAAGTTTTCATTGTAATTGTTTTTAATATTTTTTTTGAATCAATTTTGGTTTTGCTACCGCAAGTCGAACGTTTCTAATTTGAGCGGTGCATTTCCATAGTATCTTTGGCCGCTCTGTTAGCGGCAATACGATTTTTCAATTTGCTGGTCCTTTCCCCATATAGTCCCTTTTAATTAGACATTATCCCCCTAGGCAGGAAGTTTTTGCGCATATTTTTAAACTTACCAAACGTTTGGTAACTAACTTTTTTAAATTTTTTTTAGCCATATGGTTCATACCAGTTGGTTGAATATTTTACCCACAATGAGCCATTGGGTCCCTTTTTTTATCAGGTTCAGAGTATCCGTATAACGTGTGCCCTGCCAATCATATAGCTCGAGTCTCACGTTGGCCGAGGTACCAACGACATCTATACGAACAAATTCCCCTTCCAAGTTTTTCGCTGGACCTATATCGTGGACAAAATCAAACAACAACTGAATGGGCCCTGCCACCTCCGTTTTTTCTGTCAGGTCGTCGGCATTGGGGTACATCCAACCGAAGATGGTGGCATCTTCATGAAATGCTTTCTTCATAAGTTCTGATTCCCCGGATCTGCCGCCTGCAATATACAGTTGGACAGTTTCTCTTATCGCCTTATAATCTTCTAGCTTTAGATCTTTCATAAGCTTACTTTTTGTATGTTGTTCCCCAAGTTATTTACCAAACGTTTGGTTACTTTTCTTTTCAAATTTTTTTAAGATTCCTGATACAGTTGTTCAATAGCCTTTAGTACAGCTTTAAAGGGCTCCACGGAACCCAAGCTTTCGGAAACCACCAATCCGCCCTGAATATGCACCAATACCCGGACCGCCTTTTGGCCAGCTTCCTCCTTGCTATACCCAAAATCTACCCCTAATAGGGTAAAGGCATCAATCCATGTAGTCATGCTCCCCTTAATCTTTTTTTCAAACAAACCTTGTCCGGCATCCATGGACAGTGCCCTTAGAAGGCACATTTCATGGCCATTGTCATACAGATCTTCACTAATGATCTTAAGGGCTTCTTGCAATCTGTCCTGGGGAGGAACCGAACTATCGGCTACCAGCTTGTAGATATGGTCTTTAACCCACTCATCTGCAAAGTCAAGCACCGCATCGGTAATTTCCTTCTTACCCCCTGGAAATCGATGGTACAGGCTCGCTTTGTTCAAATCGGCGGCTTCGGCCAATTGATTCAAGCTAGAACCTTCGTATCCCTTTTTTCGCAATACAGACATTAGATTTAATATTAATTTCTTGTCCTCAATTTTCTTTGGTCTCAAACGATTTTTTTTTAAGTAACTGATCAAACTTATAAATAATTTTTTAAGTAACCAAACGTTTGGTAAAAAACTTTTGGTTGCGATAGACAAATACATCCAGGATAACATTTCGGGCGCTGTCTGGCACGACCCTCGAAATGGAACAATACGAAGAATCGGAAGTTAATTAAGTGTTAATAAGGTTGTATATGCAACATATAGTATTATCTTTGCTGTATGAAGTATCGTTTGGAACAGTGTATAGGATCCCGTTTACGAAAGTTGTCGCGAATAGCGGATGGCTATATTAGGGGAGGCCTGACCGATTCCGGGGTAACGGAGAACCAAATGACCATTCTCTTTACTATGCACGAATTGGGTAGGGTAGAACAGGGAAAGCTAGGAGAGGTGCTCTGTTTGGAACGTTCTACCGTGAGCAGAAACATCAAGATTCTGGAAAGGAAGGGCTTGGTAGGTAAAACTGATGACTACAGACCCCATGTGGAACTCACAGCAGAAGGTAACCAACTAGTGGTACAGTTGATTCCCAAGTGGGAAAAGGCTATGGACCGTCTTATGGAACTTTTGGGTGATGGTGGCATGGACCCTATCGAAAAATTGGAAAAAAACTTGACATAAAAAAATTTGAAATTAATGTTGTATATGCAACATAATATGAACCATTTAAAATCAACATCATGAAAACAATTAAAAGAAATCAACAACAAAACGTAGTAAAGTTTCAAACCGAAGGTTTTAAGACCCATGCAATATGGAACAACAAGCGAAGATATTCGGTAAAGGAGCAGTACAGATTTGTGCTTTAAAAACGTCAATGGACGCTTTACTATGAAAGCAATGGAACAAACGACGCAGGGGAAAAAAATTGAAAACCCCCCAATGATAAGGCCGGTCTATTGGAAACAGGTCTTAGTGACCGCCACAACAGTTTATCCAATGATTTTGGCCATGAGTTGGTTATTGAAACAACTTTTCCCCATGCACCTTCTAGATCCCAAGGTGGCACTTATGATTACGGTGTACCTCGTGGTCTCCGTAGTGGTATTCCCCATAATGCCCTTTCTGATGTGCTACCTAGGGGCGTGGATGCAGAAACGATAGAAAACCTAGCACAGTAAAAATCTAAACAATGGAAACAGATCATTACACAAAACAAAACCGACTGCTTGATACGAAAACAGTACGGTTAAAGAAGCTGGATCTCAAGATCCAGTATGCGGAACTGGGCCAGCGTTCAAACCCGACGGTGGTACTATTGCACGGGGTTCCGGAGAATTTACAGGCCTGGTACGATGTAGCTCCACACCTGGCCGGTGACTATCACCTATTGGCTATAGATTGGCCAGGCTTTGGGGGTAGTGAGCCGTTACCACGGGCAGAAGCGTATACCTCCTCTTTTTTCGCCAAGGTCGTTGTAGATTTTATGGACACGATGCAGATTTCGAAGGCCGCACTAATGGCAACGGATATAGGGTTATTGCCCGCTTTTATAGTAGGACTTGAGCATCCCGGTAGGGTATCAAAACTTGTGGTCATGGATGGAATTCCTTTCCCAAGGCCCCAATACAATTCTTGGGAATTAAAGAGTTTTGCAAGGAAAGGTTCTATACGGGCGAAAGCGCTTATCGAATGGTTTCCCAAAATTTCGGCACAAATAGCCTATCACAAAGGATTCTATAAAGGACACACTATTCCCAGGGAAATTCAGGAAGCATTTTTAAGGGATGGCCGAAACAAAAGCACCCAAATAGCATTCAAATCCTACTTTCAGAATTTTAGGGAGCAGCAGAAACGTTTTGAAAGGCGAGCGCACGAGCTGAACGTTCCCACCCTTATTCTTTGGGGCAAACACGATCGCTTTATCCATTTACAACTCGGTCACGAAATTGAAGAGAAACTGCCCAATGCCAAGCTCCAGATTATCGATAGGGCCGGACACTATGTGCATATGGACAAACCCCAAGAGGTGGTGAGGCACTTTATGCAGTTCATGGACGAATTTCAAGGGTCACCGAAGGTCATTGACCTATAAAACAAGAATTTATGAAAACAAAAGTATTGATTACGGCCGCCAATGGAAATACGGGATTTCCCACCGCTCTGGAATTACTCCGGTTGGGTGTAGAGGTAAGGGCCTTTGTCCGCAATCCAAATTCCGAAAAAGCCACCCAACTTAAACGTATGGGCGCGGAGATTTTCGTAGGGAATATTCTGGATATTAGGGACGTAAGAAAGTCTCTAATAGGGATTGATCGGGTATATTTTGTTCCAACCTACCCCAACCTGCTGTTTCAAGGTTCCGTGTTTCTATCTGCCCTAGGGGATTCCCAGGTGGATCATGTGGTCCTCCTTACGCAATGGCTCAGTTCCAACACCCACTATTCCGTGTATACCAAAGAACATTGGTTGGTAGATGATATGTTCAAACGCAGTGCATTGAATTTGACCATCCTGAATCCCGGGCTTTTCGGTTTTGTCTATTTCCTGACTCCCGAACCCCTCGCACAATTTGGGATGCTCCCGGACTTTGGTGAAAATGCCCCACCCTCCAATGAAGACATTGGACAGGTAGCCGCGCATATTTTGAACGATCCGGCGGCCCATCGGGATAAAACCTACCGGGTCACTGGGAAAGAAGTACTTAGTGCGCAGCAAATGGCCCAGATTATATCCAACGTGCTAAAAAGAAAAGTAAAGGTCGCCCAGCTCTCGGAAAAAATGATCCTAAAGGTGATGAAGGCCAGTGGCTTGCCAAAACGGGATGCCTCGCAGGTGCGGTACTACATAAAAGAAGGCCATCATGCTAAGGTTTGGTCCCAAAACGCTCCCACTTCGGTAGTAAGGGACATCGTGGGCAAGGAAGCGGACGACTTTGAAACCTTGGTCAGGACGTATCTGTTGCCCCATCCTATGGCCAAACAGACCTTCACGAACAAACTAAAGGCCTTGAAACTGATGGTACGTGCCGTATTTACAAAATCTTGGGACCTGGAAGCCTATGAAAAGGAGCAGGGGATGCCCCTATTTTCAAATATGGGCTTTTCAGCTGCTTCCGAAGAATGGCAGCGAGAACACCTTTCATCTGATCTGCATGGGGTGGTTCCAGTGAAATCATCTTCATAAAAAAACAGGAAATATCAGCTTTAGCTGGGCTTTAGACCATTCGTCCGTCCAATAACTTGATGATGCGTTTGCCATAGGCTGCATTTTTCTCCGAATGTGTCACTTGGATGATGGTTACGCCCTCCTTGTTCAATTGTTTAAATTGTTCCATGATCTCCTCGCCTTGCTCGGAGTTCAAGTTTCCAGTGGGCTCATCCGCAAGGATAAGCTTGGGGCTCGCGATCAAGGCCCGGGCCACGCCCACCAATTGTTGTTGGCCCCCACTGAGTTGGGCTGGAAAGAGGTCTTTTTTTGCGACCATATTAAAACGATCCAACATGTCGGCCACTAGGGCCTTGCGTTCCGACGACCGGTGTTTTTTGTACAGGAGCGGCATTTCCAGGTTCTCCTTTACGGTAAGTTCGTCCAGTAAATGATAGGATTGGAAAACAAAGCCAATATATTCCTTATAGAGATTGGCCCGGTGCTTTTCCCTTAAATTGTGCACTGAGGTATCCAGAAAATCATAGGTGCCTTCATCAAAGGTATCCAACATGCCGATGACGTTGAGTAGCGTAGATTTCCCAGATCCCGAGGGCCCCATGACGGAAATGAACTCGCCTTCGGCCACGTTAAGGTTAATATCCTTGAGCAGGAAAATACGCTGCCCGCCCGAGTTGACCCATTTAAAAATATGGTTTAGTTGTAAGAGCATTTTTTTTATTTTGAACCCGTAAAAACGGGAAAATTAATACATTTTTCATTCTTCCTTCAAATTGTCCACCGGGTTGGCCTGTACTACTTGCAGGGTCTGCATCCCCACCGCCATCCATACGAACACCAGTAGAAGAAGCAGGGGCAAGGCAAAGAAATGCCAACGGATTTGGAACCGAAAGGCAAACTGTTCCAGCCATTGGGCACCCAGATAATAGGCTACGGGTACGGCAATCATAAAACCGATCAACACAGGAATGCTAAATCCCTTGTACAGTTTCCAGATCAGCAGGGGTACTTGGGCACCCAATACTTTCCGGATGGACATTTCCTTTCTCCTCCGTGCACACCAAAAGGTGGCATAGGCGATCAGTCCCAAAATACCCATACAAACGGAGACTACGGTAAACAAGCTAACGACGCCCGCAAACTGTTTGTCCTTATCGTACTGCGCCCTGAAATGATCATCCGCAAAATAATAGGTGAACGGGATATTGGGATACAGGGAGGCCCATTTGCTTTTTAAATTTTGAAGGGTTTCCTCAAAATTCTGCTTGCCCAACTGCATGGTAATCTTCATGAATTGTTGCGGCCAAATCTTTAAGGACAGCAAGCCCACATCCTCGTGTAGCGACATATAGTTAAAATCCTTTACCACGCCGATCACCGTGCCGTTTCCGCCCCATTGCTCAAAGGAAGCACCCAGAATATCCATAGGGTTTTCGTAACCAAATGCCTTTACCGCGGCTTCATTGAGGATCAGGGAAGTGGTTAGATCGTTTTCACCTTTTCTAAAATCGCGCCCCGCTACCACCTGCAGGCCATAGTTTTTGATAAAATCTTGGTCCACAAGGTTAAGGTTGATCTCCCCATTGCTCGTACGCCCCTTGACATCCCTTATTTGGGTAGACACCCCGTTGGGTACCTGTCCAGGTACATGGGAGCTAAAGGAAATACGATTTACCCCTGGAACAGCGCCCAGCTCTTCCTTTAGGGCCTCAAAAGCGTTTCCAATACCGGAGTTGGGGCCGTAATCCAACACTATTTTCTGTTCCATGTCTATGCCCAACTCCTGATCTTGCATAAAATTCAATTGTTTCAAAATAAGGAGCGAACCAATAATCAAGGCACTGGTAATGGAAAATTGAAAGACCAACAACGAGCTTCTCGTGTTTAGCCATGTATATTTTGTTTCCTTCGATTTCAGCACGGGCACCGAAGCGATATTGGAGAACTTCAGGGCCGGGTAGATACCTCCCAATAAGGACAGGACCAAGGGGACCAGGGGGAGTAAAATAAACGTAATCGGGTGCAATAGGAATTCGATATTGAACTCCGCACCCATAAAATGTCCAAAGTAGGGAACTGAGCCCAGAATCCCTCCCACGGAGAGCACGGTGGCCAGGGAAGTCAGGAGCAAGGATTCCGCGAAAAACTGCTTAAAAATGTCCTTTTTTGAGGCACCGATGGTCTTTTTTACAGAAACTTCCTTGCCCTGTACATCCACCTGGGCCGTAGTGAGGTTGATAAAGTTGGAAATGGCCAGGAGCAAGATCATAATACCAATAGCCAGGAGCAAATAAAGGTCGGATCGTTTTCCTTTGGGCCCCAATTCCCCCAATTTGGGCGCACTAAAGTGCAATCCGTCCAAGGGCTCCAAGGAAGCAGAATACCGATCATTGGTTTGGTTTTCTTCCAGGTATTGGGGTATGGTCTTTAACCTGTCTTCCAGTTGTGCAATCTGCTCCCTTTTGTTGAGAAGGAGATAGGTGTTCATGGGAAGCCATGTCCAATTTTGGGCAGCATTTGGGTCGCTCTTGGCAAAGAAGGTGGCCATGGAAATCAGGAAATCGAACTGCAGGTGTGTACGGGCGGGCATCTTTTGGATCAGCCCGGAAACGGTAAAGGGTTTGTCGTCGTAGTACAGCACCTTGTTCAGGACATCCGTTGAGCTAAAATATTTTTGGGCCATGCGTTCGGTAATGATCACCTTGTTGGGTCCGTCCAGTGCAGTGTTCTTGTTTCCACTTACTAGATCAAAATCAAAAAGCGTAAAGAATCCCGGATCGGCATAGAAGATATTTTCGCTCTCCGAAAATAGCCGTTCGCCCTTCCGGATCGAATGGCTGCCGTATTCCTTGTTTATTCTGGCCAAGGCTTCCACCTCGGGAGCAACGCTACTTAGATAAGGTCCTAGCGGTGCGGCGGTCAGTCCCAAAGAAAGATCGCCGGTAGGAGACATTATGGAGGTATTGATCTTTACGATTCGTTCGTAGTTTCTGTGAAAGGTATCGAAAGCCAACTCCTGGTGCATGTAGATCCCGATATAAAAAAGGCTTACAATCCCTACGGAGAGACTAAATAACTTGGTAAAGGAACTACCCTTTTGCTTCCATAACTTTCGGTGGGCGATTTTGACAAAATTAGACCACATGATTGTTCATTTTTGATGATTGATGTTTATTCTGTCCGTAAACTTTTTACGGGATTGGCCCTCGCTGCCTTGATGGCTTGAAAGCTCACTGTCAAGAGTGTGATTAGCAGGGCACCGATAATGGCCAGGCCAAAGATCCACCAGGACAGGTCTATTCGATATTCATAACCCTGCAACCACCCATTCATCACATAATAGGCAATAGGAACTGCGATAAAACATGAAAAGACGACCAGGAACAGGAAGTCCTTGGAGAGCATTTGCCAAACGTTGAAAACGGTGGCCCCCAATACCTTCCGGACACCGATTTCCTTGGTACGCCTTTCGGCCACAAAGGAGGTAAGGCCAAAAAGTCCCAAACAGCTGATCAAAATAGCCAAAGCGGTAAAGACCCCTGCCAAACTGGCGATCCGTTCCTCGGACTCGAACTTGGCCCCGTACTGCTCGTCTACAAATTGATATTGAAAGGGCAGGTCGGGAAAGTGTTCCTTAAACACTCCTTCAATAATCTCCAGGTTTTGGCCCGCACTTTTTTTCGGGTTCAGCCTTAGATTGTAGAAGTTAGATTCCCCTTCCTTATCAAAAACATAGAGCGCCTGTTTTACAGGATCGTAGGGCGATTGTGCGATCATGTCCTCTACCACACCGATGATCAAAAGGGGATCTCTCGGATCTTCCTCGTCAGAATCCTTGATGTATTTGCCCACAGGATCGGGTATGCCCATGTATTTTGCCGCTGTCCTGTTGATGAGTACCGCATTGGAATCGGTGGCAAGTTCTTTTGAAAAATCCCGACCCTTCAGTATTTTGAGATTGAGCGATTTGGCATAGTCGTGCGAGACCTCCGTCCATGCAAAATCTTCCTGGAACCCATCGGGTTTGCCCTCCCAGGTGAACCCACTCATATTAGACCATATGTTGGTGGTGGGGCTACTGGAGGTAGACATTTCCACCACAGCGCCAGAAGCGAGGAACTCGCTCCTCATAAGGTCATACTTGCCGATAAAATCCTGGCTGAAGGTGGGAATTTGGACCAGCCCTTCCTTGTCATACCCTACGGGGCGGTTTTTGGTATGGTAAATCTGTTGCATAATGAGTACCGTACCGATGATAAAAGCCACCGAGACCGTGAACTGAATTACTACGAGCACCTTTCTGGGCGTAGCGGCAAATCGGCCCGCCCGCAAGGTGCCCTTTAACACATCAACGGGTTTAAAAGAGGACAGATAGAGGGCCGGATAACTGCCCGAAAGCATCGCGGTAAACAGGATAAAAATGACCGAACTGCCCCAGAAAAAGGGGCTGCCCCATGGGAAAGCAATGTCCTTTTTGGCCAATTCGTTAAAACCGTTGAGCGACAACAAAACAAAAATGAGGGCGACCACATAGGCCAGGACCACTACTAAAAAGGACTCGCTCAGGAATTGCTTGATCAACTGCCTTCTTTGGGAACCCACAGATTTGCGGATGCCCACTTCCTTGGCCCGTTTTTCGGACCTGGCCGTACTGAGGTTCATAAAGTTGATACAGGCCAAGAGCAGCACAAAGGCACCGATAATGGCAAACAACCACACATATTGTATTCTGCCCCCTACCTGCTTGCCGTTTTCGAAGTTGGAGCGCAGATGCCAATCTTTCATGGGCAATAGAAACAACTGCGGATTAAATTCCCGAGTCTCCTCGTTCAGATCATTTTTTACGTTCTTGATGACAGAGGTTACCCTGTCCATGGTGGTGTTATCGGCAATCTGCACAAAAAGTTGAAAGGAGTTGTTGCCCCAATTGTCCTCCGCTTCCTTTAACCAGTCCTGGGTAGTGATGTAGTGTGCCCATGGAATGATGAAGTTGAGGTCCTTAAAAGAATTGTTGAAGGGGATATCCCTATAAACGCTGGTCACCATCATATCGTACTGGCTGTTTAGCTTAACCACTTTGCCAATGGGGGCTTCCGAACCAAAAAGATCGGCTGCCGTACTTTCGGAAAGCATAATGGAATTTACCTCTCGTAAGCCGTCGCGTTCCCCCTTAAGGATATCTAAATCCAACATTTCCGGGGCGGGGCGTTTCATTGAGCTACCTTCCCTGGAGATGCTGATATCCTTGTATTTCAAATACTGTGAAAAGTTCCAGGACGACATCACGATGTGCTCAAAGTTGTCCTGATAGCCTTCACGCAAGGCTTTTTCCAGTGGTCTAGGAATTGCCGGGCCAGTGCCCGTGTTCCCGTTAAAGGTCTGGGACTGGTACACCTGAGCAATGCGCTCGCGGTTTTTAAAATAATCGTTATGGGTAAGTTCGTCTTCCACCCAAAGACCTATGATGAGCGTAACGGCCATCCCTAAAGCAAGCCCTCCAATATTTATGGCCGAATAGGCTTTGTTCTTTAGTAAATTCCTATAGGCTATTTTGATATAATTCTTAAACATGATCTTGTTTTTTCATTTGTTATTTTCATTGTGCTGCCCGCCTGTAACGGTGGCCTATTCGGTCTGTAAACTTTTTACGGGGTTCGCATTGGCAGCTCTGATGCTTTGATAGCTAACTGTGGTGAGTGCGATGAAAAAGACCGCAAAACCGGCCAAAGCAAACATCCACCACTGTATATTGATATGAAAGGCATAGTCCTGCAGCCACCAATCCGCTAGGTACCACGATACCGGTATGGCTATGACAAAGGCGATGACGACCATTTTCAAAAAATCCTTGGAAAGCATGTTGGTCAATCGTAGGACACTGGCTCCCAGAACCTTTCGAATCCCTATTTCCTTAAAGCGTTGTTCCGTCATAAATGCGGATAGACCATAGAGCCCCAGACAAGAAATAAAAATGGCCAGCAGGGCAAACAGGTTAAAGATTGCGCCCATTTGTTGTTCTCCCTGGTATTGCGCATCCAGGTCGGCGTCCACAAAGTTGTAGACCGGGGGATAGGAAGGATTTAGCGTTCTATATATCTTTTCCAAGGCGGTAATGGTACTTTCCGTGCGGCCTGGAGCGGTACGCACCACTACGGTGCCACCACGGCGATTTAACCGCAATAAGAGGGGCTCTATGGCGTATTGCAGCGGCTTGTAGTTGAAATCCTTTAATACACCGATGATTGTTCCCTTGGTGCCCCGAAAGGTCAAACTTTTCCCTACTGCCTCATGGATATCCATGTCCATTGTTTTGGCGGCTTTCTCGTTGATCATATAATTGATGCTGTCCGATGGAAAGGCCTTTGAAAACCCCCTACCGCTCAGCATCTCCATTTTAAACACATCGATAAAACTTTCGTCAATGGAAATATTGGGAAACAGGGTCTGGGAATTAGGGTCTTTTCCATCCCATTGCAGATCAAAGTCCCCTGTGATAAGATTGGTTGGAAGGTCCGAAACAATGGAATAATCACTAGTCAAGGGATTTTGGTCCAAAGCGGTCTTTAGGGCTTGTTGCTTGCCCCATATTTCGCCTTCCATGGGAATGTACAGCAAATTGCTTTTTTCAAATCCCAGGTTTTTATTCTTGATAAAATGTAGTTGTTTATAGATAACAGTGGTTCCAATAAGCAGGAGTACGGAAACGACAAATTGGGTAACGACCAAGCCATTGCGGAAAAACAATGAATAATTGGCCAGCTTCATTCTTCCCTTCAAGACCTTGATAGGTTTAAAGCCCGAAAGGAACAAGGCCGGATAACTGCCAGAAAGGAGACCGGTAAGCAAGGCTATCAAAATCAAAGCCACCCAAACACCAACGTCCCAAATGTGAAACACCAACTGTTTTTGCGCAAGATCGTTGAAGGAGGGTAATAACAGGTACACCAAGCCTATGGCGATAGCCAGTGAAAAGAAGGAAATCAGTACGGATTCGCCCAAAAATTGCAGTACCAGTTGTCGGCGATCGGCACCGATGACCTTTCGCAGTCCTACTTCCTTGGCTCTTCTTGTGGACCGCGCCGTAGCAAGATTCATATAATTGATGCAAGCCACGATCAGAATGATAAAGGCTACGATAAAGAAGATATTTACGTATTGAATGTTTCCATGGCCCGGCACATCAATTTGCAGATCGGAATGCAAATGGATATCCTTTAGGGCTTGTAGGTCAAAAGTAATCTCAAATTCAGTGATTCGGTCGGTGTAGGCCTTGTTGATTTTTTCAACCGCACTGGCCAGACTTGCCGGTGCGCTAATACTTCCCTTTTCGAACTGGAGGTACCCGTAAAAATTAAAGCTGTCCCAGACCTTGTTGATCAGGTCGTTATCGACCTTCGCCAGGTGGGTCATGGGTATTATTGTGTTGAATTGTAGGTGCGAGTTGGGGGGGACATCGGCCAAAACCCCGGTAACGGTAAAGGTATCCCTATGGTCTACCTTTAGGGTCTTGCCCAGCGCTTTTTCAGTACCAAAGAACTTCTTTGCCGTAGACGCCGTAATCAGTAGGCCATCGGGCCGTGAAAGGGCCGTATTGGGATTTCCATGGATCAGGGGAAAGGTAAATACGTCCAGAAAATTGGTGTCGGCATAAAAAATAGGCGCTTCCTTGAACTTTTGGTCTCCTATCTCGATCAAGGCCTCGAAAGGGGCGCTCATTCGTACGCTCGACTTTATTTCTGGTATTTCATCGGGCAGTTGCGCGATCATCCCGGCCGGACTCACGGCCGCTCTAAAATCGTTCCCTGCATCGGCGGTAAGTCTGTAGATCTCATCAGCATTGGTGTGGAAGCTATCATAGCTCGTTTCGTTTTGTACCCAAAGAAGTATTAGGATGCTACAGGCCATTCCAATAGCCAGTCCGCCCACATTCAAAAGCGAATACCACTTATGACGGATAAAATTCCGCCAGGCGATTTTGATATAGTTCTTTAACATAATTTCATCATTTCATTTGTGCTGTACAGGTATTTTTGGACCCTATGAGACCTTATTCCGTCCGAAGACTGTCCACGGGATTTACGACCGCCGATTTTATAGTTTGAAAACTGATGGTCAACAGAGCAATAATCATGGTGGCAAAACCGGTAAGGGCAAATATCCACCAGGAAATTTCGATTCTAAAGCTAAAATCCTGGAGCCAGATGAACATAAAGTAATAGGCGATAGGACTGGCGATCAAAATGGACACCAGGACCAATTTTAGGAAATCCTTGGAGATTAAGGTCGTAATGTTACCAATGCTCGCCCCCAGTACCTTACGGATCCCGATTTCCTTGGTGCGTTGTTTGGCCATAAAGGTGGCCAGTCCAAAGAGGCCCAGGCAGGAAATGAGAATGGAAATGAATGCAAAGTAGTAGGTAAGCGTACCGGTAATGGCTTCACTTTTGTATTGTGCCGCGTACTGTTGATCTACAAAATCGTAGTGCAGGGGAACATCGGGCAATACCTTGTTAAAGGTGGTTCCCAATGCGGCGAGAGCATCCTTGGTCCTGCCTGCTTTTAGTTTTACGAACATCATTCCGGCATCTTCGGGGTCCAGGAAGAAGATGGCGGGCTGAATAGGTTCATAGAGCGATCGGTTGTGGAAATCTTTCAAGACGCCTACGATCTGTCGTGGTTTTCCCCAGACCTCGATGCTTTTCCCCACGGGATCTTTGAGGTCCATAATGTCAAGCGCCTTTTGGTTCACCACAATACTTAGGGTATCGCGGGTACCTTCCCGATAGTAAACGCCTTTGGTGATGGGGATGTTAAAAACTTCGGGAAAATTATAGGCCGTCCAGAGCAGTGAGAATTCTATGTTTCCCTGATCAAGGGTCTTGCCGGGCCATACGATACCACTCGATGAAGCTCCCATATCCAAGGGAGAAGGCCCTGCCAGGGTAACATCTTCTATGGCCTCGGCCGATCGCAATTCGTTACGAAGGACTTCATAATTTGTGGTGAGCTTTTTGTCCTGGTGGATATAGACCAGGTGGTCCTTGGACAGTCCAAGGTCTTTGCTGTGGATGTAGTTGATCTGTAAACGCACCACAATGGCCGAGACGATAAGGAGAATGGTGAGCCCAAACTGCAGTACCACGAGCCCCTTGCGTAACGAAATGGTCTTCTTTTTCTCCTGCCCCTGTCCTTTCAATGCCCTAATGGGTTTAAAGGAAGAAATGACCAATGCGGGATAGGCCCCGGACAACAAAGTGGTAAAGAGGTATACCCCCAAGATGCCCAGCCAGATACCTGGTTGGGAAAGATCAATACTCATCTGCTTTTCCGTAAAAGCGTTGATTCCCGGTAAAAGCAGGAGTGTAAAGATATAGGCCGTTATGAAGGAAATGGAGGTAATAAGTGCGGTTTCTGTCAAAAACTGGCCGATAAGCATGTTTTTTCGAGCCCCAACGACCTTACGGACCCCAATTTCCCCGGCACGCTTGGTGGCATAGGCGGTGGACAAATTTATAAAATTGATACAGGAAATAAGAAGCAGAAAAATGGCTGCAATGGTAAATATGCGAACATATTCTATACGCCCGCCACTTACCTGTGCCTTTTCATCGAACTGGCCATAGAGATAGGCATCCGAAAATTTTTGGAAAAAGGCCCCTTCTTTGTGTTCCCCTTCAATATGGGACTGGAACAGGGTATTTACCTTGGCCGCTACTTGTAGCGGATCGGCATCCGGACGTAACAGAAAGGCACCTTGCATACCGTTGTTGGCCCATCCGAGCATCCAGTCGTTTTCACTTAGGAATCTGTTGAAACCGTAGTAGAAATCGTTTTGGATAGAAGATTGCTCGGGGAAGTCGGCAAACACCGCCTCTACGGTATAGTCCCCATTGTCGTGAATATGGACTACACTGCCCAGGGCCTTGGTGGTCCACTGCTCCCCCCAAAACCGTTTGGCCAGACTTTCGGATATGGCCAGAGCCTCCATCTTTTCATCCAACTGGGAAATATCGCCCTGTAATACCGGATAGGAAAAAGCCGAGAAAAAGTTGGCATTCGCGAAGGTTCCCCGCGCACGGTGATCGATGTTTTCGACCGTTAGATTATCGTCAAAAGAGCGCCCTAGGGTCATGTATTTTTCAATTTCGGGAAGGTGTTCCGCGGCCGTTTTTAGCAACGGATAGGACACGCTCTCGTACACATCCAGGACCCCTGCCTCCAGAGGAATGGTACGTTTTACCCGAAAGAGCTGGTCATCTTTTTCATGGAACTTGTCCATCTTGTATTCATCGTGCACCCAAAGGAGCATGGAGAAAGAAATGGTCAGGGCCAGGGACAGTCCAAACACATTGATGAGAAAGTACCCCCTGTTTTTCATGAGGTTCCTCCAACCGAATTTGATATAGTTCTTTAACATGATTCGTTTTTTGATCCCGTCCGATAGCTATCGGGTTCTTGGGATAAGTTGATGATTATTCTGTTCGTAAGCTTGTTACTGGGTTTGCCAGACACGCCTTTACGGATTGAAAACTTACGGTTAGTACCGCCACTACGGCGACAGCAATAAATGGCCAAACAAAGAATGTCCAGTGGATATCAATTCGAAAAGCGTAAGCTTGCAACCAGTTGTTGGCCATAAACCAGGCCAGGGGAACTGCAATGATAAAGGCCACCACTAGCAAAAGGGCAAATTCCCTGTACAATAGTTTTAGGATCCCCCGGGCCGATGCCCCAAGGACTTTTCTGATGCCTATTTCCTTGGTCCGCTGCAAGGTGGTAAAGGATGCCAGTCCAAAGAGCCCTAGGCAGGCCACAAATATGGCCAGTACCGTAAACAACCCGAAGACCTGACCAAATCGGTGATCTGCTTTGTACTGCGCATTGAAATGGTCATCCAGGAAAAAGTATTCAAAGGTGTTGCCCGGAAAAAAAGTATCCCATTCCGAGCGCACCTGGGCTATGGTTTCGGAAATCTGACCTGTACTGGTTCTTAGCGAGAAATAGCCATAGACATCGGGGACCAGACATAGGATCAGCGGTTCATAGGCTTGCCTAAGGGATTGTTGGTGAAAATCCTCAACAACGCCGACCACGGTATATTGGTCTCCCCAAAATTCTATTTGTTTCCCGATGGCCTCTTCTGGCTGATCAAAGCCCAGTTGTTTTATTCCCAGCCTGTTGAAGATTACGGCGCCCTTATCGGCTCCAAAATCCTTTGAAAAGCTACGTCCTGCAATCAGTTTTACCCCAAAGAGATCAACAAAATCATAGTCTACCCGCATGAACCGATATTGCTTTTGATGCGATACGTCCTGGTTCACCAACCGAATGCCTCCAGCGTTGATTCCACCACCTTCTCCCGGAACGGTGGAGGACACCGCGATTTTTTTGACAGCGGGATATTGTAATAAGGACGCCTTCAAGGCTTTCTTTTGATTGGAGAAGGTAGAATCCGCCTCGATAGGTGGTTTGATGACCAGCGTTTGATCAATGTTTATACCCAAGGCTTGATTCCGCATAAACTGTATTTGCTGGTAGACTACCAGCGAGCCGATTAATAAAAAAAGCGAGGCGGCGAATTGAAGCACTACCAAGGATTTTCGCAACAAGGCCCCTTGTTTTGTGCCGACCATCTTGCCTTTGAGGACTTCAACAGGTCTAAAACTGGACAATACGAAGGCCGGATAAGATCCAGATAAAACCACACCAACAACGAAGAGGGCCGAAAGTCCCCACCAAAAATTGGCGGTCGTGAACAAGGTATAGGATACCGGTTGCCCGGATATCTGATTGAAGGCGGGAAGGACCAATATCATAATGGCGATTGCCACAACCAGAGCCAGTCCGTTGAACAAGGCCGACTCAAAGAAGAATTGTACGATCAGTTGTCTTCGCTGTGAGCCCACCGATTTCCTTACGCCCACCTCCCTGGCCCTTCCAATGGCCCTGGCGGTCGCCAAGTTGATATAGTTTACCCAAGCGATTATGATAATAAAAAAGGCAATACCCAACAGCAGATATACGGTCTTGGCATCTCCATTGGGCGCTGGCTCTTCCATATAGTTGGAATAGAGGTGTATATCGGTCAGGGGCTGCAAGTAATAGGTGACCGAGGCGTTGAACTGTTTCATTAGCTCTCCCACGTTTTCTTCAACTATGGGCGGGAACTTGGCCTCTACCTGTTCCGGAGGTACATTTTCGCGCAACAAAAGGTAGGTAAGGCAACCATCCCAAACCCAGTTTGTATCCGGTTGATCATCGCCTCTTAACTGCAAAAAAGTGGGATATGAAGCCAAAAACTTGGGTTTCAACTGGGTGTTTACGGGCATATCCTTGAACACGCCGGTAATTTTATAGGCCAAGCCGCCACTCACCTGTACGGTTTTACCAATGACCTCCCGGGTTCCAAAGATTTGTAGCGCGGTGGTCTCCGAAATTGCAGCCGTATTGGGTTCATCCAAGACGGTTTCCAAATCACCATGGATCAAGGGATAGGAAAAGATGCTGAAAAAGGAGGTATGCGCAAAAAAGACCTTATCAATTTTCAAAGGCGTATTGGCCACGTTTACGATAAGGTCGCCGGCAGGTACAACTTTCACATAGTCCTCTATCTCTGGAATGGCTTCCTTGAATGCCGTGCCAACAGCATAGGCCCCCGCAGCCCATTGGGTAGAAAGCTTTCCATTGTCATATCGATCTTGCTGTACCCTGTAAACACGGTCCTTTTTAGTATGGAAATCCTCATAACTAAGTTCAAAACTTACGTATTGTAAAATAAGCAAGCAAGCACAAATACCAATGGCAAGACCACCAATATTTATAGCAGAGTACACTTTGTTCTTGATTAGATTCCTCCAAGCTATTTTTAGGTAGTTCCTGAGCATGACGTTGTTTTTTGATGATGAATGTTAAATTAAGAGATCATGGCGCCCATAGGTTTGTTCTGGCTTTCAGTAACGATCTGCCCATCAAACAGGTTTACGATCCTATGTGCATAATGCGAATCCCTGTCGGAGTGGGTTACCATAATGATGGTGGTTCCTTCCTGGTTCAATTCGGTCAACAGGTTCATGACCTCGATCCCATTTTTGGAATCCAGGTTCCCCGTGGGCTCATCCGCCAAAATGAGTTTCGGATGGGTCACTACGGCCCTGGAAATGGCTACGCGCTGTTGTTGACCTCCGGATAGCTGCTGGGGAAAATGTTTTTCCCTGTGGGAGATTTTCATGCGTTCAAGGACGGCTTGTACCTTCTTCTTGCGTTCTCCTTTGCTCATTTTTAGGTAGATCAACGGAAGTTCCACATTTTCGTAGACCGTGAGTTCATCGATCAGGTTAAAACTCTGGAAGACAAAGCCCAAGTTGCCTTTTCGCAATTGGGTACGTTGCCGTTCTTTTAAGCCTCCAACCTCGTGCCCTGCAAATTGGTAGCGCCCTTCCGTTGGGTTGTCTAGCATGCCAATGATGTTCAAAAGGGTCGATTTACCACAGCCAGAGGGCCCCATTATGGCCACAAATTCGCCTTCGGCCACGTTAAGGTTTACCTTGTTCAAGGCAAGGGTCTCCACTTCTTCGGTTCTAAAGCTCTTTTTAAGGTCCTGTATCTGTATCATTTTTTGATTGTTTTCTTGTTTTATATTATAGACTATTGGTATCTGCGCTCTGTTACTGTTTTTATAGGTGAAAGATGTCCTTTGATCATCTAGGATTCATAATTCATTAGTTCATAATTATTTAAGCACGATCCTTTCCGCATCCCCAAAACTGTCATAATTGCTCGTTATTACCTGTTCGCCAGGTTCTAGCCCTTCGAGTACCTCATAAAATCTGGAATTCTGCTTCCCAATTCTTATCGGTCTTTTCAGGGCCTGTCCTCCAGCTTTGTCCACCACAAAGATCCATTGTCCTCCGGTGCTCTGAAAGAAGCTTCCTTTGGGAACCAGGAGGGCATCATTGGATTCTCCCAACTGCAGCTTAATAATATAACTCTGTCCGGTACGAATGGTTACAGGTTTGTCATCGGTAAAAACCAAATCTACGCGGAATTTGCCATTGCGCACTTCTGGATATACCTTTCGCAGCCGTAAGGGGTATTCCTGATCGTTCCGTTCCAATACCGCGGTAAGGTCTCGCTTTACGCGATCTATATAATGCTCGTCTATATCGGCCTCAATTTTGTAGTCGGTGAGCACGTTGATCTGTCCTATACGTTCGCCTTGTGCAATGCTCTGACCTATTTCTGCATCCAGAAAGCCCAATTGCCCATCTGCGGGAGCCCTTACGTTGAGGTGATCTATCCTTTCGTAGACCATGGAGAGCGTTTTTCGCATTCGGGCCAGATCGGAATCCAGCTCGCTCAGGGAGGTCTTACGGAGCTGATCGTCCTGCTCGGTTTGCACCTTAATGATTTCGTACTGACTTTTGGAAAGTTCGTAATTTTCCTTAGAGGTCAGATAGGCCTCCTTGGAAATCAGCTCGTCTTGGTAGAGGGCCTCGTTCTGTTGATAATTGCGCTCTAATTTCTGTAGATCGTATTTGGCCGAAACCAGGTCCTTTCTCCCTTCCACCTGCCGTGAATCGAAGGTCAGCTTGGTGGAACGTAAATCGTTCTGTTTCAAGGCCAGATTGTTTTCGCTGGCCAGTATTTGCTCATAGAGCCCACGATTCTCCAACTTTAAAATGATATCTCCCTTTTTTACCGTTGCACCCTCCTCAATCAACTTTTCCAAGACCCTACCACCTTCGTAGGCGTCCATATAAATGGTTGCAATTGGTGCTACATAACCGTTGATCGTAATATAATCATCAAATTTTCCTTGGGTAACCTCTGAGATGGAGAGTCGGTCCTTATCCGTTCTAAAAGTTGCCATGGCCGTGCCGAAAACCAACTTCCACCCCACGAACAGCAATAATAGTCCTATGGCAATATAGCCATAGTGTTTTGGCCGTAGTCCTTTTTTCTTTTCTAATTGTATGTCCATTATAGCGTACTTCGTTCTAATTAATATTAAAAATGGGGAGTCCCTGGTAAAAATCAAGTGTACTCCTATTGACTTCCATGCGCAGGCGTACCTGTAAATTCTCGTTTTGGGCACTGGCGAACAAATTTTTGGCCGTAAACAGCTCCATGGTGTTGATCAGGCCCTTTTCATATCTTTTTTGGGCGATAGTAAAAGCCAAGTTCTGTGCTTCCATCTTTTGGGTACTTTGTTCGTATTCCACTTGAAATGCATTGTATTCCTGTACCAATTGTTGAATGGTCTGGTACAGTTCCTGTTCCTGTAGATCCAGATTGTTCTGTGCCCGCATCAGGGCAATTTTCTGCTGTTTTACCCTGGATCGGGCAGACAACCCATTGCTGATCGGGATGTTCAGTGAAACCCCAATAAATTGAAAGGTATTGTCTCTGAACTGGTCCCTAAAGGGAATAGTGGTACCCAAGGAATCCGTCGTGGTTTCAAAGTAGCCCGTTCCATATCCGGCAAATAGGGACAGGGAGGGATACATGTTTCCCCGCGCTACGGCCACTTGTTTTTTTGCCGCTTTGGTCCGGAGTTGTTGTGCTTTGATGATGGGCATAAAGCCTATGGCCTTTGTAAATATCGTATCCGATTGCATGCTTGGGGTTTCGGTGGGTTCTGACAAGCCTACAAGTTCTGCTTGCACCGCAATGTCCGTTGCGTTCTCCAGGTTCATTTCCTGAACAAGCCCAAGTTTGGCCGCTGCCAATTGGTTGATGCTTTGGGTGAGGTTCAATTTATCGGTCAGCAAAACTGATTCTGCTTCATACAGATCGGCACCGGCCTTGAGGCCCAATTCAATCTGTTTTTTTACCAAGTCGTAATTCGCTTGCGATACCACCAACTGTTCCTTTGAGATATCGACCAGGCCTTCAAAGAACAGGATGTTGTAAAAGGCGGTCATGACCCGAAAGGCCAGAAGGTATTTTTGTTGCTGGGTTTCCTCCTGCGTGGCCTGGTATAAAAACTTAGAGGCCTTGATCGCATTGATTTTTTGAAAGCCCCGGAACAGGTCCATATTGGCTTGGAGCGAGTAGTTGTTGGAAAAGAAGTCGATATTTATGATGCTGTTGTCGTTGGGGTCAATAGACCGTCCAAAACGGATATTGTAGTCCGAAGTGGCAAAAATGTTGGGCAATAAATCACGGATGGACTGCCGGTAGGTCTCCTTATCGGAACGTAGACTGTACTGAAAATCGTTCAATTGAAGGTTATGCCCCAAGGCATAACTAACACATTCGCTCAAGGTCCAGGTCTCCTGGGAGGCCAAGTTTGCCGAAACGGATAAAAGGACTATGCAAAGAATCTTTCTCAATGTATTTTATTTGGTATGCCAAACTAGGAGCTATTGTTGTGCCATAATAATAATTAATTGATTTCCAATGTATTAGAATGAAAAAACTGAAAAAACATTTTCTTTTTGTAAAATATTTGTACAAATACTGTCCAATAATTTTACAATCCCTATGTCAATTAGGCCACACTTTGTAGCTTTACCACAACGGTTTAAAAACAGCCGACATGATAGATGCCAAGGTTTTAGTAATAGATGACAATAAAAGCGTGCTTAGTGCGCTGGAAATCCTATTGCAGTTTGAGTTTAAAAGTGTTGTGACCTTATTTAATCCGAATCAGATTTCTTCCTTTCCCAATATTACGGAACTGGACCTGGTGCTTTTGGATATGAATTTTTCGGCGGGTGTAAACTCGGGCAATGAGGGACTCTTTTGGCTAAAGGAGATCCAAAAGCGGTCACCGCATACCTCGGTAATCATGATGACGGCCTATGGGGCAGTAGACTTAGCGGTTAAGGCCTTAAAAGAAGGTGCGGCCGATTTTGTGCTGAAACCCTGGAACAATGAAAAATTATTGGCGACGGTAAAGTCGGCCTACCAGTTGCGTCAGTCCCGAAAGGAAATTAACCAATTAAAAAAGAAAGAAAGCAGCCTTAAGCAAGTGATCAATGATGACAAGAATGCGATCATTGGGAATTCCAAGGCGCTTGCGGCAGTACTGAATTTGGTGCGAAAAGTGGGAAGAACGGATGTCAATGTGTTGATTACCGGTGAAAATGGCACTGGAAAAGAGCTCATAGCCAGGGAATTGCATAGGACCTCAAGGCGAAAAAACGAGGTTTTCATTGGGGTGGATATGGGTTCCATCTCGGAGAGCTTGCTGGAAAGTGAACTGTTCGGGCATCAAAAGGGCGCTTTTACCGATGCCAAGGAAGACCGGATAGGAAAGTTTGAAGCCGCTCATGAAGGCACACTTTTTTTGGATGAAATAGGCAACCTTTCCTTACCTGCACAGGCCAAACTGCTATCAGCCATTCAAAACAGATCCATCGTGAGGGTCGGGTCCAACCAACCGCACAATGTGGATATCCGATTGGTCTGTGCCACCAACTGTAATTTGGAAAAGATGGTCGCAGACGGACTTTTCAGGGAGGATTTGCTTTACAGGATAAACACCATACACGTGGAAGTACCCCCTTTGAGGGAACGGGGTGATGACATCCTGGTACTGGCCGATTTTTATTTGAAGCGTTACACTTACAAATACGATAAACCCGGACTGCGCATTAATCAGGCTGCCCAAGAAAAGCTTAAACAGTATTCTTGGCCGGGCAATATACGGGAATTACAGCATACCATGGAACGTGCAGTAATCCTTTGCGAAGGCAATGTGTTGAAACCGGCGGATTTTCTACTGCATTCCAAAATTCCTACGTCCTTTGAAACCGGTCCGAAGACCTTGGACGAAATGGAGCATTGGATGATCCTGAAGGCGTTGGACCAACACGATGGAAACTACAGCGCCGCTGCCGAGCAGTTGGGGGTTTCCAGACAGACCCTATATAATAAAATGAAAAAACGAAAAGTCGATGATCAGTAGAAACTTCTACATGCAGATGGTTGTCAGGATAGTCGCACTTGCCCTGACGGCAATGGTTTTTTCGTATCTTTTTTTTACGAAGCACTATTTTCCATTTGCGCTGCTGTTGCTACTATTTGTTGTGCAGTCTGTGGGCATGGTCCGCTACGTAAATCATACCAACCGTAAGATTGCCTATTTCTTTGACGCTATACGTAACGAGGATTTTACATTGCGCTTCCCTGAGAAAGACTTGATAAAATCGTTTGAAAAATTAAATCACAGCCTCAATCGCGTAAATGAACTGATACAGGAGGTACATTTAAAGAAACAGGAACAGGAACAATTTTATCAGGAAATTCTTAAACAAACCACTATTGGTATCCTGACCTTCAATGCTAAGGGGCATATCCTTTTTGCAAATCCCACGATGGAGCGTTTGTTGAACTATTCACCATTAAACCACATAAAGCAACTAGATCAAGTAGATAAAAAACTGTATGCGCTTTTTGCCCAGCTAAAACCCTTTGACCGCAGGCTAATTCAATTGACCAATGAACGGGAACGAAGACAACTGGCTTTAAAATCAACTGCCCTCACCCTGAATGAACAAGATCTTTTGTTGGTAGTGGCGCATGATATTCACAAGGAGCTCGAGGAAAAGGAAACCGATTCCTGGGTACGCCTAATACGGGTCCTTACCCATGAGATTATGAATACGATAACCCCAATCACTTCTATTTCCGGGTCCATACTCAATTATTTTAAAACAGAAAAAGGCCTGGTACCAGTGGACTCCTTTGGTAAGTCGCACGTGGAGAATACGGTGAAGGGCCTGGAGGTAATCAAAAAACAGGGCACGGATCTAATGGAGTTCGTACAATCATACAGAAGCCTTCTAAACGTTCCGGCTCCCGACAAGTCGATCATAAAGGCCAACGCACTTTTGAACAAGGTGCAGATCCTAATGGCAGAGGAGATTGCCAAAAACAAGTTGCAATTTACCGTTTCCTGTAACCCAGTGGACCTAGAATTTTATGGGGATGAGAGACAGTTGACCCAGGTACTGGTAAACCTCTCCAAAAATGCCCTTCAGGCCTTACGGGATGATGCTAATGGCAGGATTGCGATGGTAGCCGGATCCACGGCTCAGGGAGAGAAATACATTGAGTTAAGCGATAACGGTCCAGGGATACCTGTGGAGCTTCTCGATGAGATTTTCGTGCCTTTTTTTACCACCAAAAAAGAAGGGACCGGGATTGGTTTAAGCCTTTCAAAACAGATCATGCACTTGCACGGCGGGAATTTGGAGGTCCGTTCCGCCCCATTTCAGGGTACTTCCTTTGTTCTTACGTTTTAAACAACGTTTATAGTGAAGAGTTATCAGTTGGCAGTAAGCAGTTCACAGTAAACAATGAACAATTATCAATAACCACGAAACAGTAGGCATTTCGCTGGGCGCATGGCGCGTTGCGCGGTGCAGTATATAGGGCAGTAAGCAGTTGGCAGTGGACAATTATCAATAACCCGAAACAGTGGGCATTTCGCTGGGCGCATGGCGCGTTGCTCGATGCAGTATAGTAGGCGGTTAGCAGTTGGCACACCTGCGCCAAGGCTTACGCCTTTACTATCCATATGTCGTCGAAACTTTAGTGGAGACACAAGCTTCTGCGGCACGCGGACGGTGTATGTTGACAATGAACAATTAGCAGTGGCTTGAGAGCACTTTAGTGTTGATAATTGATGAATTACGAATATCGAAGGCCAAAATTTTGGTTTGATCTGTCATTCCGCATTTAGTGCGGAATCCATTACAATTAAAAACAATAGGTGGACAGTTGGCAGCTCTCTGTGTTGGGTATGGGTGATGAGTTATGAGTTGATGAATTATGAATTCTATTCCCTATTCCCTATTCCCTATTCCCTATTCCCTATTCACTCTTCGCTCGTTGGGCGATGGGGTCGGAGATTCCTCGCAGGCTCGGAATGACAAAAGAAGGTGATAGTTGACATTATGCTTGGCGCGTTGCGCGGTGCATGATAATCAGCAGCGCTCAGTTCTAAGTTTTAAGTGTTAAATACAAGGCCAACCCCCGTCATTCGAAATTCATCATTCGTAGTTCGAAGAAGCTCCTTCCCTTTGTTAAGGGAAGGTGGCCCCGACCGAGCAAAGCGGGTGTCGGGGACGGAAGGGTAGTAAAGAAAGTGGCAGTAAGAAGTTGGCGGTATTGAGTTATGAATTCTATTCGCTATTGCCTATTCTCTTTTCGCTAATACCTTGGTTATTCGAATTTAGGACTTGGGACCCGAATACTATAGCTCAAAAAGGATATTGTCTAACCATCAACCATCAACCATCAACCATCAACCATCAACCATCAACCATCAACCATCAACCATCAACCACCAGCCACCAGCCGTCAACCGTCAGCCACCAACCATCAACCATACTACATCCTCCCCAAATGCAAATCCCCTGGAACGGCATTTTGCACTCCAGGGGATGGGGAAATCACTACGATTATAGTTTTACACCCACGCCAAATCCAAATATCCAGGGGTTGATATCCACGTCGGCCGTCACGGTCGCCCCCAAAGCGGAGGTGGCATTGACGGTGGCATCCGTATTCAGGAACAATTTTTTGATGTCTACATTCAAGAACCAGGTATCGTTGAGCATAAAATCAAATCCGCCCTGAAGTGCAAAACCGAGGGCCGTATCGTAATCTACGTCATCGGCTACAGGTCCTTCATCCACTCCGTAAAAAAGCGTCAGATTTACACCCGCGCCCAGGTAGGGCACCAGATCACCACCGGTGAAATGGTACTGGCCCGTTAAAGTGGGCGGCAACAACCAGACCTCGCCCAGGTCAATATCCCCTGCGGTTGTTCCCACAGCTTCAACATCGTGCTTGGTGGTCGCCAAAATAAGTTCTGCCGCCCAGTTTTCCGTAAAAAAATAGGTAAAGTCCAATTCCGGCACGAAAGTGGTGGAAATATCCGCATCCCCTCCTATGGTTTCTATGGAGGCCCCCTCGTCCGGACTTACCACAATTCCCCGAAGGCGAATTTGCCATTTGCTATAATCACTATCTGTACTTGGTGCCTCTTGGGCCTGCACAAAGTGTGCCCAACCAAAGAGCATTATTAATCCTGAGATTACTGTTTTTTTCATGGTGTTACGTTTTAAGTGAGTTACAAAAGTAGGTGCCAAAAAGAGGCATAAACATGACTTAAATCATTGTAAAATTGGCTTCAAAACAAGGAATTTCTCAATTTGTACAGAATTCGGTCCGTACTACAACTCAAAAACGCCAAAAGTAAATGCAATTGTCTGAATAAGAATGAATTACATTGCATTTATTGCAAGGCGGAAAAGTAGGGGGCAATAGAATTCTAAACCGCCTGTTCCTATATTCGCCCACTTATTACTTCAGGTTTTTTCATGAACGCTAGCTGTCTAAACTTTGTACCCCGTAGGTAAGCCGGGTGGGTAGTGCCAAACTGCCCTTATCTACAAAATATAAGAGGGGCTTTTGCGGATTTAAGGAAAGCTCAAAATGGAAAAAAAATGAAGCAACGGGATTTGTAATATGGGAAAAGGAACTGTGTCGAGGAAACCGGAACGAAGGATGGCGAAGGGTCATATTGCCTTATTGGAAGATTTGGCAACCCATAGACTTCGAAACCCACGGGACTGGTCTGTCTTCAGGGAGAAGTTTTTTTTGGCCTACCCATCTTTTTTGAGGCTGATCCTTACCCAAGGATACCGTTTTACACTTTCCGAAGAACGCCTGTTGGCACTGGAAAAACTAAACCTTACACCCACCCATATGGCGGCGCTTTTAGGGATTTCCAAGGAGAGTGTGTATACGGCCCGGTATCGCTTGCGAAAAAAATTAAAACTGCCCTATCACAAGTGCATCATTGATTTCTTGGAAGGGGAGGAGGTGTCACAAAAGATTGTAAAAAAATGATATACCGGCCACTTCCAAATGAGTGCTGGAAGATATACGGTGAGAAAGTATGAGTGGTAAGGTTGAAGGAGGCCATAAACCGGACGTTTATAGTGACTTTCTCCAAATAAAATTGCCCATGAGGGTAATTCTGGTGTGTAGAGCTCAGATTGCGACGAGCAATTTGTGCGACTTGGCGAATGGGCTCGTCCTACAGCGAGCCCATTCTTAAGAATTACAGTACTGTGCAAAGCTCAGGTTGATTGGGAGCAACCTGGGTGATTAGGAGAATAGGTCCGTCTTATGGCGGGCCTATTTTATTTAAAACCCTTGGACCGACCTTCTAAAATGTGCCCTGATCGCTGAAATGGGACACTCCTAAGACGTCTTTGAAACCTTCTTTGCAGGGTACAGTTTGGTGAATACCCAACCGGCCAGCATGGCCAAAAGAAAGGAGGGTGCCAATACATCGAGTTTCTCAAAATATACCCCGATACCGGCTATCTCCTGTACGACAAATTTGAACAGGGGGACACAGAGAAACCCGGTGACCATGGAGGCAATAGCACCTTTTTCGGAGTAGTTCTTCCAAAACAGGGATAAAATAATTACCGGACAAAAAGTTGCGGCTATACCGGACCAACCGAAGATAATGAACCAAAAGATGGTTCTATCCGGGGAGAGCACGGCAACAGCCATGGAGAGTCCCAAAGCCAAAAGGGCCATAAGCAGCGTGACCACACGCGAAAGACGTCCGAGTCTATTGTTTGCCAAGTTAGGGTGAAATATTTTCTGATAGAAATCCCGTGTAATGGCGCTAGAGGCAACGATCAACAACGAATCTATAGTGGACATGATTGCAGATAACACAATGGCTATATATACCCCTACCAATGTAAGGGGCAACAAATGCTCTACCATGACGATCAATACATTTTCCCCACCTATTCCAAGTACCGCAAGGGGATCTTGCCCCGTTTCCGTAAACAGGTACCTTCCCAACAGCCCAATGGTAACGGCGGCGGCATCCGTTAATAAGGTAAACAAAATGGCCACCCATCGCCCCTTGTTGATTTCCTGCTCGTTCTTGATGGCCATAAAGCGCACATAGATCTGGGGAGAACCCAAAAAACCCAGTCCGATCATGGCGAACCCTAAAATGGTAAAGGCGTTTATCCAGGGGTCGTGACTAGTTCCCCAAAGATTCAGGAGACGGGGGTCTATGGCCCTGAGTCCGTTAACAAATTCCGAGCCACTTTCTATAGAAAACCAAGCTATTAGAGGAAGCGCTATAAGGCCAAAGAACATCATTAGGCCTTGGAAAAAATCGGACCATACGGCAGCCAAAAAACCGCCCACAAAAATATAGGCCGTCACTACAAGAAACCCTACGATGGCTCCAGTGAAGTAATCGATACCGATCAGGGATTCAAACGCTTTTCCCGTAGTATCAATTTGTGCACTTACATAAATGATCACGAACACGGAAAGGGCGGTCGCCGCAATGCTCCTTAGGAGATTTGAGGTGGGCTTGAACCGTCCATCCAGATAGTCGGGTATGGTAATAGCCTTGTAGCTATCGGACTCGCGTTTAAAAGGCTTGGCCATAAAAAACCAGGAAATAGCCACGCCCAATACCTCTCCCAGCACTACCCAATAGGCAGAAATTCCAGCAATGGCCCCCATGCCGGTAAGTCCCAGTAGCAGCCAACCCGATTCTCCAGTGGCCCGTGCGGAGAATGCCGCTGCCCAGTATCCTACTTTCTTTCCACCCACATAATAATCGCTTAGACTCTTTACCTTTTTTGAGGCGAATATTCCAATAAGGAACAGGATGAGAAAATAGATGCTAAGGACTAGGAGTTTGGTGGTCATGCAGAGAAGAAAATTTGATCGTGCTTATAGTGAAAGACATAAAGATACGGTAAAGCAGGCACACGAAGCGCTTGTCACTAGATGCCAATTTGGGGCCATTTTAAGGTCAATTATCGATATGAAAACGCTAGACTCTTATTTTTTCGTAATATTACGCACCGCATTTACGTAAAGGGAAATCAAGAACATGTCTTTAATTGATAAGATTGTAAAGCTCAAGGAGGTGAATACCCTATCCAAGCATGAGCAGTTGGTACACGGGGTTATTGAGGCCATTGATGAAGGTATCCTGGTCACGGGAGACCAGCTTCCTTCTATCAATAAAATGGTAGAAGAACTGGGGTATGCCCGAAAGACCATAGTGAAGGCCTATGAGGAATTAAAGGAACGCGGTTTGGTGGAATCCAAAAAACTCAAGGGCTATTTTATCATAAGCCAGGAAACGAAGGTAACCCGAAAAATTGCGCTCTTGCTGTTCGCCTTCCATCGCTTTCAGGAAGAGTTTTACAATACCTTTAGAAAGGAATTGGGAAAACGTTTTCATATTGATGTGTTTTTTCATCACAACAACCTCACTATTTTTGAAAGTATTTTTGCCAACGTTAAGGGAAAGTACGGCATGTACGTTATCGCGCCAATTCCGAACAAGCGCATACGGCCCCTATTGGAAAGCATAGAACCCCAAAAGTTGCTTATTGTGGACCGTTTTTTAAAAATGCCCGATAGCTACTCCTACATATCCCAGGAATTCGAGGAGACTACCTATAGCAAGCTGACGGAACTTTTGCCCGCCATTAGGAATTACAAGAAGTTTATACTGTTTTTTAGCAAAAACACAGACTATCCTGTTGGAATTTTACATGCCTTCAAACGTTTTTTGGCCGATTACGGAGTCCATGGGGAGGTCGAAAAAAAATATAAACCGGGATCCGTGAAACCTGGGCACCTCTATTTTTTTCTTGCCGATACGTTCTTCTGGGAAGTATTGCGCGATTGCAGGGACAATCAATATGTAGTGGGCAAGGACGTGGGTATCCTCTCGCACAACGATCATATTGCCAACCAGATCGTTTTTGGCGGAATTACCACGATTTCCACGGACTTTAACGACATGGCCAAAAAGGCCGCGAATTATGTAAAACACGGGAACAAGACCCAGACAATCTTACCTTTTAATCTTATCCGGCGTAATTCCCTCTAGTCGGTTTTCCTAAGAAGCAGTGGCCGCTTCAAATGTCAAATATTTAAATTTTATCACCAATAGCTGTTAAATAGTTATTTTTTTTAACCTTTTTTTTTGATGTGTTAATCTTTTTTTTACATTTGTTGAGTAGCATAGAATATCATAGCATAAATACTAATCAATCTAAATTCTACCTTATGAACAAAAAACTGCTAAAGCAACTTACAGGTTTGGCACTCATGCTATTTAGCTGCATAGCCGCAGCACAGACCTTGGAGGTCACGGGTACGGTTTCCGATACAGAGGGACCCTTACCGGGTGTCAACATTGTGGAAAAGGGAACTACCAATGGTGTTACGACCGATTTTGATGGAAACTATGCGATCAGTGTTGCGAACGACGCCATCCTGGTATTCAGTTATATCGGGTATGGAACCCAAGAGATTGCGGTCAACGGACAAACCCAGATCAACATTAGTTTGCAAGTGGATTCGGCCCTCCTGGATGAAGTAGTCATCGTGGGTTTTGGTTCGCAGGCCAAAGTGGATGTTACAGGCGCCATTTCTCAGATAAAAGCGAAGGATGTGGAGCAGATTGTAACGGCGAACCCCACTACGGCATTACAAGGGAAACTCGCTGGGGTAACCGTGGAAAGCGCGGGTGGTGAACCCGGAAGTCCGGCCAACGTTTTTGTCCGAGGCATCAGCTCGTTGACCAATTCCTTTCCACTTTATGTAGTGGATGGGACCATTGTGGACGATATTGTTTTTCTGAACCCCAAGGATATTGTGGATATCCAGGTACTAAAGGATGCTACTTCAGCGGCTATTTACGGTACCAGGGCAGCAAATGGGGTAATCATCATTTCTACCAATAGGGGCTACGTGAATTCCGCACCTACCGTAAACGTAGACATACGGACCGGTGTCAATACCTCCAGCAAAACACTGGATTTATTGAACGGGCCTGAATATATAGCTTATTTGAATCAACGGAGGGTCAATGATGGACTTCTAGGCGATATCGTGGATCCGGGCATCAACACCGATTTTCAAGACCTCACCATAAATACAGGGAGCATCGAAGATTATGGGTTTAATGTTAGTGGCGGGGGTGAAAATTCTTCCTACTTTTTTTCCAGCAACTACTATAAGGAAGAAGGACTGTTGATCAGTTCGGATTTCCAAAGGATCACCTCTCGTTTAAACAGCAGGTTTACCTTGGGGAAATTTAAGATAGAGGAATCCCTTTTGTACGCGCAAAACGATTTTACACAAAATTTGGCGTTTGGAAACCAAGGTCCCACATTGCCCATATTAAATGCCTTTAATCCGGATAATGAAGGGGGTTTTGAAGCTGTGGACGGCGATATCTATGGGGTAGGGGGAACCAACAAATTTGCCAACGCCAACCTGCTTGATGATGAAAACACAGAAAGGAACCTATTGGGCAATGTTAACCTAAGTTATGAGATTATCGAAGGACTTACGGCCAAGTTGAACATTGGTGTTGACTATAGGAACATCTATAGAAACTCCTTTTTGCCCACCTTCTTTCAAAGTGTTACGGATGCCACCGCCAATATCAATGACGCCAATGATCTAACAGAAGTAAGGCAGGAAATTTTATCCACCAATGTGGAGCCCACTATAAACTATAAAAGGGCATTTGGAAAGCACGATTTTGACATGCTATTGGGCGGTGCCCGTCAGCAAGTCGATAACAATACCTTAGCGGTTTATGTGCAGGGCCTCCCCAGTAACAATATCAGAAATGTTGCCGGCTTTGCAGATTTGGTCCAGAATACCGGTGGAGGTAGATTGTTATCGCGTTTGTTTTCCACCTTCGGGCGTATCAATTATAAATATGATAACAAATACCTTTTCTCTGGTATTGTTCGTAGGGATGCCACTTCGCGTTTCTCTTCGCTCAACGACTTGAACTCCGATGTATTTCCGTCCTTTTCGGTAGGATGGATCATAAGCAATGAAGGTTTTTGGCCAGAGGAGTCCGTGTTCAATACCTTAAAGTTTCGTGCAGGATACGGGGAATTGGGATCTCAAAATATTGGAGATTTTGTTTTCCAATCCGTACTGGGTATCTCTTCCAATGTTGCCTTCGGAGGCACACCCGATCAAGGTTTTGCCATTACGTCCCTTGTTGACAAGAATATTACTTTTGAAACGGCCACCACGATCAATGTGGGTCTCGATGCCGCACTGTTCGATAACCGCTTAAACGTAAGTCTGGATTATTTTTCCAGGGATAACGATGATGTCCTATTGGCCGTGGATGTGCCATCAACAACAGGTTCGGCCAATCCAGTAATTCAAAATGCCGCTTCCATTAACAATAAAGGTTTTGAATTGCAGGCGAGTTGGAGCAATCGAAGCGAAGGAGATTTCAATTTCGATATCGGGTTTAATTTTGCGGCCATTGATAATGAGCTGACCACGGCTCCGAACCCCATACTTGGCCCCGTAATCAACGAGGAACAGACCAGGGTAAACCGCTTTGAGGAAGGCAATCCCTTAGGTTTTTTCTTTGGGTTCCGCAACGACGGCATTTACCGCAGTCAGGCCGAAATAGATAGCGATCCGGGCATTGCCAACGACCCAACCAGACGAGGCTTGGTACAGCCTGGAGATTTCAGAAGAGTGGATGTGAACGGCGATGGACAGATTACCACGGATGACCAGGTAAATTTGGGTGATCCCACGCCTGACTTTACCTACGGAATCAATTTTAGCGGTACCTATAAAAACTGGGATTTTGGCCTGTTCTTTAACGGGGTGCAAGGCAATGAAATTTACAATGTCACCAAGTTTTTTGGCGTCTTTTTCACGGACGACAATAAATTTGGATTGGTTCGGAACTCTTTTGTCCTAGGCCAGAATGAAAATACAAATGTCCCTAGGGCAGCTGCCGCGGGAGGACCTGCAGGAAACCAATTGCCTTCGGATTTCTTCGTGGAGGACGGCTCGTTTTTACGTCTCAAGACCTTGGAGATAGGCTATGATCTCAGTGACCTTTTTGGCGAGGTGCCATGGGTCAAGAACGCCAGGCTCTTCTTTAATATGCAAAACGTATTTACCATAACCGGATATTCGGGATACGATCCCGAGATTGGCTCTACTTCGGGCGCCCAAGCCGATGCAGATACAGGATTCTTCGGCTTCAGGAATGTGACCAACCCCATTTTGGGTAGGGGATTGGATGTACGGGCGCAACCCCGGCCCAGAACGTTCATTTTAGGGGCCCAAATATCTTTTTAAAAAAAATTGTTTTATAATTTAAATGTAATTATAGTCATGAAAATAAAAAGTAAAATTTTAGGGAGTCTTCTTTTATTGGGACTAGCGTTCCACATAAATGGATGTGACGAAGATCAGTTGGAGCTTTCCAATCCAAACACCGTGGCAGAGCCTGAATTTTTTCAATCGGAAACTGATTTTAGGCTTGCGGTAAATGGCATGTACCACCCCATAACGGCTGTTTTCTTCTGGGGAAGGGTAGTGCATACCGGTGCCGTACTACGTTCGGACGCTTTTAATATTGTACCCTTTGATACAAATACCCAGATGTCTACGCTTCAGGGCGTTCCCGGGGTGTCGCGCTGGTCTGCCGATATGTTTCCGCAATTGTATCAGACGATATCCAGGGCCAATACGATTATTCAAGCCGCGAATGACGAAAACTTGTCGAATGCCACGGTACGTGATGAAATTTTAGGACAAGCTTATTTTATGAGAGCCTTTGCCAACTGGTATCTAGCGGCCTACTGGGGCAATGTACCCTTGGTTATGCAGACACCTACATCCACAGAGGATTTCTTTCCTCCCCCTGCTACCCAAGCGGAAATATTCAATGCAGTTATTGCGGATCTTACCGAAGCTGCCAACAGATTGCCGGCCTCATGGGGAGAAGAGGACGCCGGAAGACCTACTGCGGGCTCCGCTTTGGGACTCAGGGGCAAAACACATCTGTATATGCAAAACTATGCGGAGGCAGCTACGGATCTAAGGGCGGTAACCACAAATTTCAGCTACGCCCTTTTACCTGCGGAACGTTATGCGGAGAATTTTGATGAATCCAATGAAAACAACGAGGAATCGGTCTTTGAATTGCAATATTTGGGTCAGGATAACTTTGTATGGGGCTCGGATATCCCCGGTACGGGAACGCAGGGAAATTACTTCATCGACTATGCCCCGCCAAATTTAAGTCCGGATAACGGCCATTTTATCAACCCGCACATCTTTCAGGTTTTTGAGGACAATGGTGACACCGTGCGTCGAAATGAAACTATCGGGTTTGACTACCCCGGTTCCACCGGGTATGGTGGACTACCCTTTGCCGAAGATTTTGCCGCGGATATTGCGGAAGCCAATACTAGGGGCGTGGAACCTTATTTTACAAAAAAGTATGCCGCTTATTTTGCGGGCACCAGAGAGAGTATCCCGGTATTGGGTCAAACCATCGGGACCAACTGGAGGATCATACGATATGCCGACGTACTGTTGATGCTCGCCGAGGCGGAAAACGAATTGGGAAATACCGGAACGGCCATTACCCTTATCAATCAGGTCCGAGCCAGGGCGGGAATTGCAGATCTCGTCGCAGGCCTTACCCAGGCACAGGTTTTTGATGCCATTGTGGATGAGCGGATCATGGAATTGACCGGGGAAAGCCATCGCTTTCTCGACTTGGTTCGCTGGGGCTTGGCAGACGACATTTTGGGACCGGGATCTACTGTGGCCAATGGTAGGCATCCGAAGTCCCTTGCCGGCGAATCCGCCGTTTTCACCAGCGGCCGCGATGAGTTGATATGGATACCTGTTCCACAATTGCAGGCAAACCCAAATCTGGTTCAAAACCCAGGTTATTAAAGAAAGTTTTTTTGAGTTTAGTTTAAGTTTTTTCAGTTTAGCATGTGTAAAAGCCAAGTGATGTTCGGTTACTTGGCTTTTATTAAAGTGGTATGCTGCTTTTTTGGACCACTGCTGAACGAACCGGTCATTTAATAAAAAGGAAATAGTATGATTACGGGGACCACCGAGAAAAATATAGGTCAGATCAGCGTTCTTGGGGCAGAGGCCGCTATAACCTCAACACTTACCAAGACGTACGATAAAGATGGGCTTGTCCTATATGATGTGGATATCAACAGCGAAATTCAGATGTATCCCCAGCCTGTTACATTAAAGTGGATCGTACCTGCAGTCAATGTTAAAGGGGTATGGAAACCGACTGCGGATTTTTCCAAGCGCATACAGGCAGACTGGGAACTGGGGGATATGGAATCCAGGATTTCCATAGATGCCCCGGTGATAAGCCTGTTTGGCCATAATGACCATAACGTATTGACCTTTGCCTGTTCCAATGCCATCAATAAATTGGAAATGAACGCTCGGCTAAGGGAAGAGGACAACTGCTTCCATTGTCATATTACCTTTTTTACGGAATATGAGTACGCCATGAAAAATTTTAAAGTGCAGTTGCGTTTGGACTATCGCGATTTGCATTTCTCCAAAACGCTTAGGGAAGTATCGCAATGGTGGGAGAGCTATGATGCTTTAAAACCTGCCTACGTGCCAAGCAGTGCCAAGATGCCCTTGTACTCTACATGGTATCAGTTCCATCAAAATTTGAACGAGGAACTATTGTTGAAGGAATGTGAAGTTGCAAGCCGCCTAGGATATGGGACCATTATTATTGATGACGGTTGGCAAACCGTAGATTCTAATCGAGGATACGATTATACAGGCGATTGGCACCCAGAACGTATTCCGGAAATGACCGCTTTTGTAAACCGTATACATCAATTGGGTATGAAGGTGGGCCTATGGTTTTCTGTGCCTTTCTGCGGTAGAAAGTCCAAGGCTTATAAAAAATTTAAGGGAAAGTTTCTGACCGAAAATCATCGGTGGGCACCTGTCTTCGATCCCCGTTTCCCCGAGGTGAGACAGTATTTGATAGCGACCTATGCGAACGCCTTGGAACACTGGAATTTGGATGGTTTTAAACTGGATTTTATAGATGATTTCAGACTGTATCCCGACACCCCTCTTAGTCAGGAAGACGGAAGGGACTACGCTTCTATCAATGCAGCGGTTGATCGGTTGTTGACCGATGTTATCAAAGCCTTACAGGACATAAATCCAGAGGTTTTCATCGAGTTTAGACAAAAGTATACAGGGCCTGCCATGCGTAAGCACGGCAATATGTTCCGAGCGTTCGATTGCCCTGGGGATGCCACCATGAACCGCGTCCGTATAGCGGATATTAAAATGCTATGTGGCCGGAGTGCCGTGCATTCGGATATGGTGACCTGGCACGAGGACGAACCCTTGGAAATAGCCGCACTTCACATGATAAATACCCTTTTTGGAGTGCCACAATTATCCATGTTATTGGGCGATATGCCTTCGAGGTACATTAAAATGATCGCCTTTTATACGGCCTATTGGAAGGAAAATGCCTCCGTCCTCTTGGAGGGCGATTTTAAACCCTACGGACCTCTATCCAACTATCCGATCCAAAGCGTAATGAAAAATCAACATATAATTTTTGGGATTTACGATGAGCGCTTGCTTCCCTTTGAAGAAGCGTATAGGACGGTTCACGTATTGAACGCAAAAATGTCCGAGCAAATCGTTCTCGATTTTAAGAGCGATTTTGGAGGGTACAATTGTTGTATATTTGACTGCATGGGTACCATAATTGAGGAAAAGGATATGCTTTTTAAACAGGGATTGTTATCGATTGCGGTCCCGAAAGGCGGCATGGTACAATGTCTGAAACAATAATTAATTGCAACCAAACCAACTATAATTATGGGAATACTCGCCATTGCTTCGTTCGCAGGATTTACCTTATTGGTAGCGGGGATTGCATGGTACGCTACCCGAAGTACAAACGAGAAATCGGCCGATGGCTATTATCTTGGCGGAAGAAGCCTAGGGGCAATTACCATTGCCGGCTCGTTGTTGCTTACCAACCTTTCGGCGGAGCAGATCGTTGGCCTTAACGGTCAGGCGTTCACAGAGGGTGTTTTGGTTATGGCATGGGAGACCCTGGCAGCCATTGCCATGATTGTCACCGCCATTTTTCTGCTTCCCAAATACATGAGGGGCGGCATCACTACCATACCACAGTTTATTGAGAACAGATTTGACCATCAGACCAAGGCAATTTTATCCGTTTTATTTTTGATAGCGTACGGGATTGTTTTGCTGCCCACCATATTGTATTCCGGTTCCTTGGCCTTTAGTACCATGTTTGATCTACCCAACATGCTGGGACTGTCCCAAAATGCCACCATTTGGGTATGTGTTTGGAGCATAGGCATAATTGGGTCCATTTACGCCATTTTCGGCGGCCTTAAAGCGGTGGCCGTGTCCGATTTGATCAATGCGGTGGGACTACTGATAGGAGGACTTTTGATTCCCGTCTTTGGTTTAATGGCCATAGGAAACGGCAGTGTTTCCCAAGGTTTGGATATTTTATGGAAGAGTAATCCGGAAAAATTTATCGCTGCGGGCGGGGTAGATGCTTCCGTTCCGTTCGGCACTATCTTTACAGGAATGATGTTGGCCCAGATTTATTATTGGGGGACCAATCAGTCTATTTTGCAGCGTGTTTTTGGAGCCAAAAGCTTAAAGGAAGGCCAGAAAGGGATGATTCTGGCAGCCTTCGTAAAATTCCTTATTCCGGTCATTGTGGTACTGCCTGGAATCATTGCTTGGCATTTGTTCGGCGAGGACCTGGATTATGCAGACCTTGCCTATCCCAGATTGGTCAAAACTGTTTTGCCTGCTGCATTCATCGGATTTTTTGCCGCGGTGCTTTTCGGGGCCGTGCTCAGTTCCTTCAACAGTTTATTGAATAGTAGCGCTACCTTGTTTGGATTCGACCTGTACAAACAATATTTCAAAAAAGGGTCTTCTGAACTGCAAACGGTAAAAGCCGGCAAATCTTTTGGGATGCTGTTGGCCTTGGTATCTATGTGTATCGCACCTTTTATCGTGTATGCTCCCGATGGTTTGTTCAGTTATATCCAGGTTATGTTGGGAAGTTTAAGTGTACCGATTTTTGCCGTGGTTCTGGTGGGTATTTATACCAAAAAGGTTCCCGCATTGGGTGCCAAGCTTGTTTTGACCTTTGGCGTACTCATCTATTTGTTCAGCCAGTTCGTTTTGAGTCCGTATTATGTGGACTACGCCCTTGTTGAAGCTGGGTCAGAAGGCATTACCGACCCCAAAGCGCTAAGCATAATCAAAGCAGAGGCGTACCCGCACTTTCTTCATGTTATGGGAATCTTGTTCGTTTTTAACGTCTTGGTGCTGCTGATTATCGGAAAATTGGCTCCCAGGGATACCCCTTATGTACCGATGACTACGGAGGAAATCGACATCACGCCGTGGAAATATGCGCTGTTGGTGGGTGCATTGATTACCGCATTGGTATTGAGCACCTATTTGATCTTTTAGGCCTGCAAATTCACAGAATGGACCACACATGCAATTTTTAACGGATTTTACCCCAGAACTTGTTGTAGCCTCCCCAGGTAGAATAAACCTTATAGGGGAGCATACCGATTACAATCTGGGTTATGTACTGCCAGCGGCCATTGCGAGAAAGATTACCTTTAATTTTCAAAGGAACAATTCCGATGACCGGTGCCATATTTACAGCAAGCAATACAAAACAGGTTTTAGTATCGATTTAAAATCGGTCAGGAGAAGTGCTATGGAATGGGAGAACTACCTCTTGGGGGTAATCCATGAAATCACGAAAAAGACGGATCGCCTTCGTGGTTTTAATTGTACCATTGAAAGTGATTTGCCCGCCGGTTCCGGATTAAGCTCCTCGGCGGCCCTGGAATGTGGCTTGGCCTTTGGCCTCAATGATCTCTTTGGGCTTGGCCTTAGTAAGATTTCCATGGTAAAGTTATCCCAAAGGGCCGAACATAATTTTGTAGGGACACAGTGTGGGATTATGGATCAATTTGCCTCTGTAATGGGGGCAGATGGGCATGCGATGTTGTTGGACTGTAGGTCCCTGGACCATACCCATATTCCTATGGAACTGGCACCCTACAAAATGGTAATGCTAAATACCAAGGTATCGCATAATTTGGCTTCCAGCGCTTATAATATTCGAAAAAGTGAATGCGAAGAAGGGGTGTCTATACTAAAGGCAAAGTACCCGGAGGTACAATCGCTTCGCGATGTTAACACGCCTATGCTTTTGGAGTGCAGGGACCGAATGAACACGACTGTTTTTAACCGATGTTCGTTCATCATAAGTGAAAATAACCGGGTGTTGGCTATGGTAGATGCTTTGAGAAAAAAGGACTTGAACAACATAGGCGCACTGCTCTACGAGGCCCATGAAGGAATTAGGACCTTATACGAGGTGAGCTGCCCCGAATCGGATTTTTTAGTTGATTTTGCAAAGAAACACCCGGAGGTCCTGGGCGCAAGGCAGACCGGAGGTGGTTTTGGGGGATGTGTATTGCACCTTGTTCATGAAAAATCCGTGACCCGTTTTGTGGAAAGTGCTACGCATGCGTATAAGAAGAAGTTCAACATTCCGTTGGAGGCCTTTGAGGTAAGACCAAGCAGGGGAACAACAATTACATACACCAAATAATGGAGACAGGTATAAACCAAAGCCCACATAGAAGGTACAACATCCTTACCGGGGAGTGGGTCTTGGTCTCGCCGCACAGGACCAAAAGGCCCTGGCAGGGCAAGACCGAGAAAAACGATAGCGGTCCAAGGCCCAAATACGATGCCAATTGCTATCTGTGTCCAGGCAATGAACGGGCAGGGGGAAAGGTAAACCCAGGGTACCAAATACCGTTTTCCTTTGCGAACGACTTTGCCGCCCTGCTACCCAATATAAGGGAAGATAAGCAAGTAGATGGACTGTTACGGGCCGAGTCCGAATCCGGAATCTGCAAGGTGGTCTGTTTTTCCCCCGATCATTCCCTTACGCTACCGCTGATGTCCGTTTCGGCCATTACGGATGTTATTTCCCTTTGGCAAAGGGAATACAAAGAGCTTGGAGCCCTGGACACGATTAATTATATACAGATTTTTGAAAATAAGGGCGAAATTATGGGCTGTAGCAATCCCCACCCGCACGGACAAATTTGGGCGCAACGGACCTTGCCCCAGGAAGTGCGGAAAAAAGCGGATCGATTTTTGGGATACTGGCAGGAGCATGGAAGGAGTATCCTGTCCGATTATATAATACAGGAACAGGAATTGGACCAGCGAATTGTTTTGGAAAATGACGATTTTGTCGCTTTGGTACCCTATTGGGCCATTTGGCCGTATGAAACGATGATTGTTCCCAAAAGAAGAATAGCCAACATCACCCAGCTTTCGGATAGCGAAAAACGTTCTTTTGCAGAAATCATCAAAAAGTTGACCACACGATACGATAATATCTTTGAAACCTCTTTCCCTTATTCTGCCGGTATCCATCAAGCGCCAACTGATGGTATTGAACACCCAGAGTGGCACTTACATATGTCCTTTTACCCCCCTTTATTGCGATCAGCCACCATAAAAAAGTTTATGGTAGGGTACGAACTGTTCGCCAACCCGCAGCGCGATATTACCGCGGAACAGGCGGCAAACACTTTAAAGGAACTAAAGGACGTACACTATAGCGTAGCGCCTTAAGGAAACCCAATCCTATAAAAAGCGGTGAAAATGCCCGATAGCTTTTGTATTTCGGAGTTTCAGTGGCTGGGTGTACCCCATATCCAATATTTTCATAACTTATGGCAGTCTAAATTATTCAAATGATGAACATCCCGGGAAAGATGATCGCGATACTACTCTTGTTGATGGGCACAACGGTCCACGCGCAACAGGAAATTACCTTTAAGGAGGGAATTGTGGGCCAGTGGGAGGGCCAAGGTACCCTTTTTGGTACCGATGCAGCTTTTAAGATGCATTGGACAACCACTTTAAACGACAAATTTGTGAAGTTAAGCTTCCAAAACCAGTTTGTGGACAAATCGGGAACTACCAGGGTGATGAAGGCCAGTGCCTTTTACAATCTGGAAAAAAAAGAGGGGTATTGGTTCGACTCCCGAGGCCTGATGCTGCCCCTTAAACTGGAACCGGCAGCGCAGTCCCTGACCGTTTGGTGGGGCGATGAAAGCACGGAACAGGGAAAAACCGTCTATACCCTGTTGGGCAAGAAACGGCTAAATGTTGAGGACTATGTGCTCAAGGACAATTCGTATATGTCTTTTGGTAAGGCGCAATATCAAAAAAGTAGTGTGGAACAGGGCCAAAATTGAAATTGGGGCCCCAACCTGAACCCAACATCCATTAAACTCGTATTTTGCAATAGATTAAATCACCTTTTGTATGCAACGCCCATCAAATCCTTCGGCAAACCACATGCCCTTTACCCGTGAGATCGAACTCCTTTTGGGAAGTGTAGGAGCTGTTCAAAGCCTTTTTATGGGCGCATACCTGTTTGCGATTAAAAAACGAAATAATACCCATCTTCTGCTCGGCTTGTTCTTTTTGTTGATTACGTTACGCATTGTAAAATCGCTTTTATGGGTTTATTTGGATACTGTCCCCAATTGGTTCCTAAACTTGGGTTTTATTGCCCACGCGGCCTCGGGGCCTGCACTTTTTCTTTACTTCCATTATTACCTGTCCCAAAAACGATGGAAGCCCATAAACTATCTGCATTTTATTCCCGCACTTATGCTGTTGGCCTTTATCTTGCGTTTAAACGAGGATAATTTTTGGTACTTGGGAGGATACACTGCCCTATTGGTCCAGCAATTGGCTTATACGGTACTATCCTTGGGAATTGTTATCCGTGCCGCATTGCAAATAGGAAAAACCAAACGCACTTATCCTAGAGCCCATTGGATATGGCTCTTTATACTGGTAGTGGGGGCCACATCCATTCAGCTCGCGTATTTTACCAATTATATCCTAGAGATTACCCCCTATATGGCCGGACCCGTAATCTACGCTTTGTTTGTCTATGTAATCGCTTTTTATGGAATAACCCGTAATACGGTGCTTCAACCTCCAGGTTTCCAGCGAAAATATCGAAACATTAACATGGACGAGCATGATTTTGAGCTGGCAAAAACTAGAATTTTAGGCCTTATGGTGAGCGAAAAACCATACCTACAAGAGACTTTTAACATAGGGCAAATGTCCAAATCGATTTCATTTCCGAGCTATTTAACCTCGCACGTAATCAATAAGGGGTTTCGGACCAACTTTTCGGACTTTATCAACTCATACCGGATCAAGGAGGCCGAAACAAAGCTCAGGTCTTCGGCTTATCACTACATTAAAATTTCAGAGATTGCCTATGAGTGTGGGTTTAATTCCTTGTCCTCCTTCAATTTGGCCTTTAGAAAGCAAACCGGGACCACACCTTCAAAATTCAGAAAGGCCCATATGTAGATCGGTGTATTTAGAAATGTGTAAGCCGCATTTAAAAATCACTGAAAGCTTGTGACCCATACGCCGCATATTGCACACATCTTAATGTGTCGCTATGCTTCGGGTCCTTGCCAGGTATGTCCTCCTAAAGCCATCGGAACTCCCCGTGGTCTTATGGGCTTTCCTGTATTACTTTTCACTATTGGCTTCCTATTTTGTATTAAGGCCCTTACGCGATGAGTTGGGCATTGTCAATGGAGCTTCCAATATGCAATGGTTGTTTACGGGAACCTTTATATCCATGTTACTCATCGTACCCGTTTTTGGAAAGATAACATCCAGATACCGGATGGGAAGCGTGCTAAAGGCGTCCTATCTTTTTTTTATAAGTTCCGTTGCCCTATTTTATCTGTGCTATAAGATGGAATGGTATATGTGGGTCATGCCTCTTGTCTTTTTTATCTGGTTGAGCGTTTTCAATCTGTTTGCCATTTCCCTTTTTTGGAGTGTTATGGTCGATATATTTAGTGCCGGCCAATCCAAGCGTTTGTTCGGGATTATTTCTGCCGGTGGAAGTTTGGGCGCACTTATGGGCCCTGTAATCACGGCCTTAGTCTCGTCTAGCAGCGATATTGAAAATTTATTCCTTATTGCCATTGTATTATTGTTGGTAACACTGCTTGCCCTACACAAAATTTTAAGGCTGCAAGGAAATCGGAAAAAGGCAGGGGGGCTTTCCGAAGGGGTTTTTGGGAACGCACCCTTGAACAAGAAGGGGATATTTGAAGGGATAAGGTTGGTTTGGAACTCTCCCCATCTCAGAGGCCTGGCCCTTTTTATGCTGTTGTATACCTCGGTATCAACTTTTCTGTATTTTGAACAGGCACATATTGTGGAACAGGCCCTGACAAAGAGCGCGGACAGATTGGGCTATTTTTCCAGGGTAGATTTGATAACAAACCTTTTGGCCATAACAGGACAATTCTTCCTTACCAATAGGATATTGGGAAAGTTTGGACTTGCCCTGGCCCTTGGTGGTATTCCCTTGTTGATAGGTGTTGGTTTTGTAGCCTTGAGCCAACACACCGTTCTTATTATCATAGCGCTGTTGCTCATATTTCATCGGGCAGGCAACTTCATGGTGATGCGGCCCGGGCGTGAAGTGCTGTATACCATCTGTAATAGGGAGGAGAAATACAGGGCCAAGAACTTTCTGGACACGGCAATATATCGGGGAGGTGATGCACTTTCTGGCTGGGCCTTTGCCGGGCTGGTATCCTTGGGTCTGGGATTATCACCCATTGCAATTATAGCAGTACCTTTAGTAGCCCTATGGTCCTATGTAGGGTTTCAACTTGGCAAAAAGGTAGATCGGTCTCCTAAAAAAATGATACGAACCCTAAAAATGAACAAATGAAAACCTATTCACGACGCACCGCTTCAAAAATGATGGCCGGCATTTCGGCAGGAACCATTTTGTCCCCCATGCTGTTTTCCTTTGACAGTGAGGGTATTAAAAAAAGACCGATTCCTTCTTCAGGGGCATTGCTTCCTATCGTAGGCCTGGGCACCTGGCAGTCATTCGATGTAGGACGTAATACACAGTCAAGGGCACCGCTCAAGGAGGTGCTGACTAAAATGAAGGCATTGGGAGGTAAAATGATAGATAGTTCACCCATGTATGGCAGCTCCGAACAGGTAGTGGGGGATCTCACCCAGAAATTGCACATTCAGGATCATTTTTTTTATGCTACCAAGGTGTGGACCAGCGGAAGGCAAGCAGGTATTGATCAAATGCAGAGCTCCATGCGAAAAATGAAAAGGACACAGATGGATCTTATGCAAATACACAACCTGGTCGATTGGCAAACCCAGCTTAGGACACTTAAGGCCTGGAAGGAAAAAGGGACCATCCGCTACTGGGGAATCACTCATTATACCAATGCTTCCCATGACAGGCTTGCCAGTATCATCAGAACCGAAAAGCCCGATTTTGTACAGTTCAACTATTCCATCAACCAGCGGAATGCGGAAAAAAGGCTGCTGGGAACGGCCAAGGATCATGGCACGGCAGTAATCATCAATAGGCCTTATGATGGCGGAGCGTTATTTAGAAAAGTTAGGGGCAAGGAGCTGCCATCCTGGTGCAAGGACCTGGATATAACATCCTGGGGCCAGTATTTCTTAAAATACATCCTCGCCAACGATGCCGTCAACTGCGCCATACCCGGAACGTCCAAACCGCACCATTTGATTGACAATATGAAGGCTGGTTTTGGAAAACTTCCGAAGGAAGTGGAAAGACAGAAAATGATCGACTTTTTAGAGCGCTTGTAGGATGGATGGATGAGGGTAGGGCATGCTCTAAAACACCAATATAACTGGCGTTAGGGCGCATGGCCCGAAAACGTATATCCCTTTTTTTCATATATTTAAGGACCAGCCTTATAGTTTATGAAAAACAAGTACTTTTTTGTGTTCTTTTGGACATTGGCAAGTCTTTGCACCACGTTTGGCCAAAAATTCCAATATGCATTGTATCAAGGCGGGGAGCTTCCCTTTCAAAAGGTAAACCAAGTGGTCCAGGATGCCAGAGGTTATATGTGGTTGGCCACCGATCAAGGCTTGTTCCGATTTAATGGTACCGACTTCGAGGATTTTAACGTTTCCCTGCGGAGCCGGTATATAAAATCCATAATTGCAGGCCCCAAGGGCAGTTTGCTGTTTTCCAATGATACCGGTGTACATCAGTTGCATTACGAAACGGATCGGGTACAGATAGCGGATTATCTCAAAATAGCCGGGGACAAGGGAGATTTGGGTTATCCACAACAGCTTTTTATGGATGCCACACAGCGCTTGTGGATAGGGCAGGTAGACGGTTCTGTTTTTACCTACCAAAGCAGCGGAAGGGTACGGAACAAACTGTCGCTGGACACCCCCAATAAAACGGATAAAACCACTTTTGGGGAGGATCGTTTTGGGAACGTATGGGTCCTTGCTCCTGGAGAAGGGCTTTTTTATGAGGATGGGAGACGTCAACGGATGAAGCGCCTGGAACAGTTTAAGGACATGCGACATTTTTATATGGATGGAGACCAGCTTTACCTCGTGGGCGAACGGATAATAATACTGAAGGTAGACCAGAACAGGCGTATTTTGGAACAGACCTTGGTACCTGCCGAAGAAACGAATTTTAGCCATATCGGCAAGGATTTGGCAGGTACGTTCTTTCTTGCATCCGAAGCGGCGATCTATACCCTGACAGTAAATGAGGACGGCCTGGGAGTGCAAAAGGTTTTTGGGTCCAATACGCCGCACCGCATAGACGAACTTCCCTACAGCGCTATTAATCACCTCTATTTTTCCCAGGACCAGATTAGACCAGGTGGCCTTATCTGGGTAAGTATGTCAACTGGGCTGGGGTTAATGTCCACAAGCTATTTTCAAAGTATTTCAGGAATGTCGTTTGATAATGTTTTTAGTTTAAGTGCACTGAAGGATAGTGAGGTTTTAATTTCTCAAAGCAATGTTAGCAGGGCTTGGCCCGCCAATAGAGGTCTCGGTTTTGAAAAAGTGGAGGCGCCGCCCGCGGTAATGGGTATAAGTGCATTCAACGCGAACATTTGGTTAGGCACAGCGGAAGGCAAGATCGATCATTACCGGAATGATAGGCTTACCGCTACTTATGATTTGACCGACCGAGGCGGGGGAATATTTTTTATGTATGCCGATCATACGGGGGACAATTGGTTTTGCCAGGCTCCGGCCGACAAACCCATTTTGGGGGTCGCCAAAATCAGGATAGATGGGGAAGTTGTTCTTTACGATGATAAGAAAGGATTGAACAGTCGTGTTCTAGTGGTGAAGGAAGGGGGCAAATCGGAACTGTATGCCGCAGGGATTGGTCTAAAAAGCTATCTGTACAAGTACAATAGGGATACCGACACCTTTGAAAATAAGAGCCTTCCTTTTCCTTTTAGGGCCAGTAGCAATTTTGAAGTACACGACATAGCGGTAGACCGCAGGGGAATGGTGTGGCTGGGTACCACTGATGGACTCCTGAGGTACGATACCGAACATATAAAGAGGATAGATTTGGGCCCCCTGACCAAGACCGAAGTGCGATCTGTATGTACCATGGCCTATGACGGCCTGTGGTTGGCCACGGATACTGCCGGACTTGTACATTTAAACAAAAACGAGGACTATGTGATTTTTGATGAGAAAAGCGGCACACCTTCAAAAGTAACCTCGTATAGGAGCCTCGTACTCGATGCCAATCAAAAACTATGGGTGGGTACGGCCGAGGGAGCGGTCTATTCCTCCCATCTTAACCCAGTGCCATTGCTCACTGCTGTCCCAGTACTTGGAGAAGTGAAAATAGGGGATAGGCCCATAAAAAATAGGCAATCCATTCGTTTTTCCGAAACCGAGGTGGCCCATTTGAAATTCACCTCTATAATATATCCTGGAGAGGGTATTGGGTACCAGCACAAAATTTACCGTAAAGATCTTTCCGAGGATGAGGTTGGGAACCTATCTTGGTCCGTCCCTTCCGAAACCCCAGAAATAAAAGTCCAGGGACTTGCGGGCGGTTCATACAAGGTATTGGTAAGGGCCCAAAAGTCTGGGGGTTACGCCTGGAGCATCCCTGCAGAGATAGACATCCGTATTCGGAAAAAGTGGTACAAAACCTGGTGGGGCATGTTGCTTCTTTTGGGCTTGGCAGGGCTGTTGTTTTGGTACTATCTGCGTCTATGGGTTTTTAAGAAAACCCAAAACCTGGAGGCTTCCCTAAGCAAAAAACAACAGCAGTTGAAGCATGCGGATACCAATATTGATCTTATGGACCAATTGTTAAAAGAAATACCGAAACGAGCCCCATGGGACATCATGCTGCCTATTTTGGCGAAGCTGGTGAAACTGCCAACAGGTATTGATGCCTTTGAGTTGGCCTTTAAGAAAGGGGGAGAAGTACATTATAAAGGTTATGTTCGGGGTGCACCGAAATTGATGGTCAGAAAGGAAGAATTCAATGAGAAGGAGCACCTTGCAAGTTATGCTCTTATGTCAAATAATCCTATCAATATTGGAAATTTTGAAAAGGAGGTCGGCCAATATGTAAACGAAAAGGAAAGCCGGGGATACCTGTCCAGAATACTTATTCCCTTTGAACAAATTAGGGGAACCGAAGCTGTATTTTGTGTTTATAGAAAAAAACCGGGCAGCTTTAACTCGGTAGACGGTACCCTTCTACAGATACTGACCACTTTTTTGTCCACCAATGCTATTGATGAATTGAAATAGAGCAACTATGAACGACCTCCCTCTTATTAGAATTTTGATGCTTGTTGGCCTTCTCTTTTTTGGCATGCAAGCTACGGCCAATTCCTTGATAGATACGCTCCTCGTTGGGATTCATGAGGATCCGCCTTTTGTCATAAAGGATGCCAATAACCACTACAAAGGGCTTTCAATAGACCTGTGGCAACATATTTCGGAAGAGCTGGGAGTGCATACCCAATTTGTGGAATACAGCGACGCTATTGGAATCATTAGGGCTTTGGACTATAATGAACTTGACCTTTCCATTAATCCCTTGACCAATAGTTCCCGACGTATCGAAAAGTTTCAAGTGAGTCAACCCTTTTATATCTCTAGCATCGGGGTTGCCGTGACCACATCTAGTCAAGGTCAGTTTCAAATTTTTATCAGTAACTTTTTCTCCAAGGATTTCCTTAAGGTGGTTCTCCTATTGCTGCTTATCCTGCTCACCTTCGGGACCATCCTCTGGCTTGTAGAACGAAGACAGAACAAATATCAGTTCAGGCCCGGAATCCTTGGATTGTTCGATGGCCTTTGGTGGGCGGCAGTCACGATGACAACCGTGGGCTACGGGGATAAGGCGCCCAAGACCAATGGAGGCAAAGCGATTGCCATCATATGGATGTTTACTGCCGTAATTATCATATCGAGCTTTACCGCCACCATTGCCTCAACTTTAACGGTCAACTCCCTTGAAGCCAACATAAAAGGTTTGGAAGACCTAAAAACGGTAGAACGCATAGGGGTCGTAGGAGCTTCTGACGGCGCCGATTTTTTGATTCGGAATGAGATCAATCCCTATGAAACTTATAGGACCCCGCTACAAGGTCTAAGGGCGCTGGCCAGAAAAGACATAAATGTATTGTTGCACAACCATATTTCCCTGGATTATTTGATACGCAGCTATCAGCTGGAAAACAAAACAGAATTACTTCCCTTGAACTTTAACAGACAATATCGGAGTTTTATGATGCCCAAGACACATCCACAATTCGATGAAATCAATAAATTATTACTCACCAAAATACAAGAACCTTCCTGGAACGAAATATTAAAAAGCTATAGTGCAGACCGGGAATAGGGTGTTCGGAATGCCGTGAATGTGTAAATTAGCATCATGAAAAACCTATTTGGATTTATGATCGATCGGGTAAAGTACGCTCAGGGAAGACCAATTGAAACGCTTGGCAAATATTGCTGTTGCCTTCTCATGGTAGTTTTACAGTGGCATTGCGGTGAATCCAGGAAGAAGGACAGTAAGGTGGACGAAGGGGCCGAAGCATCACAGGAAGTAGATATACGGATCCTTAGGGATATCCCCGAAGATCTTAAAACACCCCAGGGCATGGTGTGGGTTCCAGGAGGGCAGTTTATGCAAGGGGCCGTAGACCATGATCAAATGGCCATGGGTCATGAGAAACCCTCACATCCAGTGGCGGTTGATGGGTTTTTTATGGACCTTACAGCGGTCACCAACGCCCAATTCGAAAAATTCGTGGCGGCCACGGGCTATGTTACCGTTGCCGAGCGAAGTGTGGATTGGGAAGAACTTCGAAAACAATTGCCGGCAGATACAGAAAAACCACATGATTCCGTACTACAACCAGGTTCCCTGAACTTTAAAAAGGCCAAAAGCAAGCTCCCCAATCTCTATGACTTTTCGCAATGGTGGCAATGGACCGTTGGATCCAATTGGCGGAATCCCAATGGACCCAACAGCAACATTGAAGGAAAGGAGACACATCCGGTGGTACATATCGCCTTTGAAGATGCCCAAGCGTATTGCACTTGGGCAGGGAGACGACTGCCCACGGAAGCGGAGTGGGAATATGCCGCACGGGGGAACAAGGCAGGGACCATATATTTTTGGGGTGATGAGGGTGCCCAATTGGCTCAAAATGCAAATACTTGGGAGGGCGAGTTCCCGGTAAGCAATACCACAGGGGACGGCTATGAGCTAAGATCCCCTGTAAGATCGTATCCCTCCAATGGCTTTGGACTTTACGATATGGCCGGAAATGTCTGGGAATGGACCAGCGATTGGTACAATGCAAAATACTATGGCGAACTCCATTCCCAAAAACGGACAGTGGTGAACCCACCGGGTGCCATAATTTCGTTCAACCCCAATAACCCCTATGCCAAGGAGAAAGTGATCAAGGGTGGTTCTTTCCTCTGCAATGCTTCCTATTGTGGTAGTTATAGGATATCGGCACGCATGGGTTCCAGTTTGGATTCTTCCTTGGAACATTTGGGATTTAGGACGGTGCTAAGCGTAGAGATGCTTCAAACCGGCGGGGAATAGAAAATGCCTGCCCAAGCCATTACGGACCACCAGTGTGCATGATAGATTTTTATGACCGCCCATAATAACTTTTGATAACTTTGAAAGTAAGGTTTTTAGCAAAAAAGCTACTTTTGTACTATAAATTTTAGCGAAGATTTTGATATGTCAGACAAGGTAGAACGATTGAAAACATTGATTATAGGTTCGGGTCCCGCAGGTTATACGGCTGCCATTTACGCTGCAAGGGCAGATTTAAAGCCCGTTATGTATACCGGAATGGAACCGGGGGGACAATTGACCACCACTACGGAGGTCGATAATTTTCCCGGATATCCGGAAGGCATTGACGGCCCTACCATGATGGTACAGCTGCAACAGCAGGCCGAGCGTTTTGGGACCGAAGTGCGGATCGGGATGGCTACGGCCGTGGAATTTTCCGATCAAGTGGGGGGCATTCACAAGGTGACGATAGACAATGACAAGGTGATAGAGGCCGAAACCGTTATAATTTCTACGGGAGCTACGGCCAAATACCTAAATATTCCAAGTGAACAACGCTTACGCGGCGGCGGCGTTTCGGCATGTGCGGTATGTGATGGTTTCTTCTATAAAGGACAGGATGTGGCCATTGTGGGCGGAGGTGATACCGCGGCAGAGGAGGCGTCCTATTTGGCAAATATTTGTAATAAGGTGACCATGTTGATACGTAAAGATCATATGCGGGCGTCAAAAGCCATGCAGCATCGTGTTGAAAATTTGGCCAATATAGATATTCGATTCAATACCGAAGTTGATGAGATATTGGGTGATCAAGTGGTTGAAGGTTTAAGGATGGTGAACAACCAGACCGGTGAAAAAGAGGAGATTCCTATTACCGGGTTTTTTGTTGCCATTGGTCATAAGCCCAATACGGATATTTTCAAAGGGCAATTGGAAATGGATGATACGGGGTATTTGATTACCGAGGGAAAATCCACGAAAACTAGCAAGCCCGGCGTTTTTGCCAGCGGCGATGTACAGGACAAGGAATACAGGCAAGCGGTTACTGCTGCTGGTACCGGGTGTATGGCAGCTTTGGATGCGGAAAGATATCTCGCTACGGTTGAGACCCCTGAGCAAGTGGCCTAAACACGGGTGGCATATTACATTTATGATAAAGGAACAAAAAACCCTGATGGTCTGCCATCAGGGTTTTTTTGGTGTGATCGATTGGTCTATTTATCGTATCCGTTTGTAATTTTCGGCAAAAGTCTTGTTTCCTTGTTCATCCAATGTAATCTGACTGTAGGTATTCTCGTCCAGATGAAGTTCAAATTCAAAAACCACGGTGGTATCTATCACCTTCATCATCGCATCAGACCCATATTCAAGGCTTTCCTCAAGTTTGTCCAATGTAGTCCTATATCGACCATAACCGAACCACTCCGTGGGATCATCGGGTGAGTAACGCGTCCACATCACTTTCCCTTTGTGAAACATTTTTATCTGTCTATAACCATTCGTATTTGGTATCGTATCCGTAACGTTTAGGCCATCGTAGTTAAAGCGATTAACAAGTTCCCAGGTGCCCTCGATAGTATGTTCAGTTTGAGGTTTTGAAGATGTAAATTCAGCGGCAGAAATTAGGATGAACATCAAAAAAACCAATCCAATCAATTTTTTCATGGCCGTATGTTTTTAGTGTTATTAATCCTTAAAAGTTACGACTTTTTTTGTTAAATACATAATGATATGGCTACATCATTAAGGATAATAAAAGAATATTCACAATTTTTATAAAGAGTGATAAGAATTCACAACTTTGACCAAATATTCAACATCTTTTTTGGTGTGGGCGGCACTCAGTACCAATCGATGCATTGTGGAGGCATCCTGTTCCGGATAGTTGAAACTTGTGGCCACAATATAGTTTTCCTCCAAATGTCGTGTAAGCTTCTTATTGGAATAACTAAAGGCAGGATGCTGCGTCATATGGTTGAATTGGGCGCTATTTTCCAAGGTTTCAAGAAACAGGTGTATATGCGCCTCTAGCAGCTTCCTTTTTTTTGGATAAAGGGAGTGGCCTTCCACGAGGCTGGCCATGCTTGCCGGGGAAGGCGGACTGGCACCTCCAAAGAAGGCAGTATCCCTAAGTTTTGAAATTCTTTTCCCGGAACCAAATACAGCACCTGCCTGAATTCCAAAGCCTTTCCCTAAGGAGCAGCAAACCATGAGTTCCTTGGCGTTTAAACCTGAAAGAACAGGGTAAACACCACCACCGTCCGTTCCAACAACACCAATGCCGTGGGAATCGTCCACGACCAGAACAATATCCTCTAAGGGAAGTGAGCGCAGTCCCTCAAAATTAGGATAGTTACAGCCAGAAAAATCAATGGAATCCAATAAGACCACCGGAATGCTCCGCTTGGAGGAAGTCAAATGTTCACGTACCGCGATGTTCAATGCGGTAAAGGTGGTATAGGGCCTAATTTTGGATTGGTACAGTGCAGAATGCGCATTGGGGGCATAAAAGAAGGCATATTCCTTGGTGTTGAAATGGTGACATATAAATTGGCCCGCTAAATAACCCGAGGACAGCGTAAGGCAGGCTTCGCTTTGAACCAGCTTGGCCAAGTAAGATTCGGCTTTTTCGTAGATTGAAAAACGGATGTTGGACTGCCGGGATGCCCCGTAATTGGTACCGTACTTTTGAATGTTCCTAATCAGGATATTCTGGAAGGTGGTATCCGTTTGCAGTCCTAGATAGGAAGTACCCCCAAAATACAAATAGGGCCTGTTGTTAAGGCTGATCTTGCGTCCTGGAAAAGCATCTATATAATCGGCCATTACCTCAGTGTTATACCACTACCGGGTTGTTCTGGAAAGCGTACCTTTCCGTTTTCCATCAATTGAACCCCATGGGCGATATCTTCCCTTAGCAGAAGGGCCCCATCCATATCCACATAATCCAATTGGGGCAGCAGCTGACCAATTGCCGAGATGCCCACGGTAGATTCGGTCATACAGCCCACCATGATCTTTAGCCCTAGACTTCGGCCTTTTTTGATCATGCGAAGTGCAGGGGTGAGGCCACCGCATTTGGTAAGTTTAATATTGATTCCATGAAAGTGAAGCCCGCATTTTTCCACGTCGGCCTCTACAATACAGCTTTCGTCCGCGATAATGGGCAATACACTTTGATGCATTAGTTGCTCCATGCCTTCCCAGTCATCGGCCTTAAGGGGCTGCTCCAAAAATTCGACCCCTAAATCCAGCAACAAGGGCGCATTGGCAATGGTCTCTTGAACCGTCCAGGCACAATTGGCGTCTATTCGGAAAATGGCATCGGTATGCTTCCTAAGCTCCCGCACAATGGCTACATCATGGGAGGTGCCCAGTTTTATTTTATAAATAGGCCATGGCGTTTCCTTCATTTTGGCCACCATTTGGTCCATGGTATCTATACCAATGGTGTAATTGGAGATCGGATAGCGGTCCATCTCCGTATTCCACAATTGGTACAGGGGCTTCCCTTGCAATTTTCCGTAGAGATCATGTGCGGCCAAATCCAGGGCACATATGGAAAAATTACTGAGTTTTTTTTCCACGAGAAAACTGTGAAAGGTCTCGGGACAGGTAAAGTCAAAAGCCGCTATTTCAGTACTAATGGATTCTATTTCCCCTACCATACGTTCCACCGACATTTGATAGTATGGATTGGCCGTGGCCTCACCATACCCGGTTTTTCCGTTTAGGCTTAGACTCACGATCAAGGAATCCTGGTAATCGTAGGATTCACGGGAAATTCTAAAGGTATGCTTTAGAGGGAGGACGTATTTTTTGAGCCCAATATGCATTGCGGTTTTCTTTCCACGAAGATAGATAAACCAACCCTATTTGTAAAAAAACAGAATTCAAAATGATAGGTGCTCACGCGCGATGGATTATTGTGGGGCCGTGGGAACATTCTCCTGGCCAAAAGTCGTGGTAGTGGACTCGCTCCAGTCCCCTGCGGTCTCACCTTCGCCGTCATAAACAAGGCTATTGTCACTATCCCCGGATACAGGCACAAAGTCGCCCACAGGCCACAGACCCGCTTCGATCGCTACCCCTTCCCTAGGACTGCCGGTAGCGCCCCATTGCACAAAGTCGGCCATGGTGGTGGCGTCCGAAAAATCCGAATCGTTAAAGTACAGTCCCAATCCGCCGGCATCGGTCGCCATGTCATAGGTCACCACAACGTATTGGCCGGGTTGGATATTTAGGTCGCCACGCACGGTCAAGGTGCCTATCTGACTGTAGGTACCGGGACCCAGGCATAAAAAATAACCACTGAGGTCCACTACCGTGGTACCCTCGTTAAAGATTTCCACTCTGTCTCCCAGATATTCTACTTCGTTAAGCACAACGGAGACAACACTGGTAGGGATGTCCACAGGATCTGCCAGGTTGCCAAGACTATTGGGATTATCTGAACTGCAGGCAGTCGCTAGCGCAACCGCCAAAACAAGAAGGGGAAGTCGTATATTTTTCATGGTGGTGTTTTGTTTCATTTATTTGGTCTTCAGGGTCGCAGCTTCCTTACACTGGTACCGGGTAAAGGCCCTATGATTCAAATTTTGCCATTTTTTCCGGTTTTTGGAAATTATCGATCGAAATTTTAATCATAAAAAAGGGAACCCGTCAATAAGTTGACGGGTTCCCAGTAGTGTATAGGAGCGGCTGCACCTAGTGGTTTTTGGTCGCTGCTATTAGTATTTATGTACGCTGCCCGAAGCAGATTTTCTTTTTTGCACCGTGGCATCCCCAGTGTATGAAATGTCGGCACCGCTACTGGCATCGGCGGTCAATGATTTGGAGACGTTTACCGTGATATCTGCCCCGCTGCTGGCGTTGGCGTCACATTCTTTGGCCAGTAATTCCCTGGCCTTGATATCCGAACCACTGCTGGCGTCGGCCATGAATATGTTGGTCTGCCCGGACAGTTTTATGTCGGCCCCGCTACTCGCATCGGCATTTACGATATCGGCACTAAGTGTTACCTCAAGATCGGAACCACTGCTGGCGTCCAAGTTGATTTTTTCGGTCTCGATCATATTTTTTACGATAAGGTCTGCCCCGCTTGAGCTTTCCAAAGCGGTCACCTCGGGAAGCGATACATAGATGTTTTTTGTGGCCCGGCCAATATTTTCTATGGCATGGATACGAAGCTTTCCGTTTTTGATATCGGTTCCGATAAGTTCTATGATGTTTTCATCTGCCTCTACCTCTATACTAAATTCCTTGGCCTGGGTTACGTATACATCCAAACCTTCGGAGGCGGAAACCACGGTGAATTCCTCGGTTACTTCGCGGGTCTCTTGGGCAACGACCCCGTTTCCTTTTTTACCTTCCCCAAAGTTGATATCAAAGGCACAGGAAGATAAGATCAGTGCCAGTAAAAATGCGATTGTAATTCGTGCTAGTGTTGTCATGATTGTTGTTTTTAAGATTGATTAAAGTTCTTTGTTCTATTTGTTTTTATTCAGTTTATGTTACCGAACCGTTGAATGGCTCAGATGAACTGTAGTTTTTAGTTATTTTCTTTGGCCTTTATTTTAACCCCATCCTCGTCAATCTTCATTTCAAAGGAGTCTTGCTCGTCGTTCAGGTTGATGTCTACACCATCCTCGTTAATGATAATACGGCCCCTTCCGGAATCCGAATCGTCCCCCCTCAGACCCTCAGGACAGTCCTGGCACTTTAACTCGCCATCTTTTCCCATCACCCATATATAATCTGTGATACGGCTTCGGTAGAGGTTTTGGTCATTTTTAGTGCTTCGGCCAATATGGCCCTTTACCCCAGTATCAAATTTGATTACTTGGCCCTCGGGAATGTACAGGGTGGCCCTGACCTCTTGGTCGCGCACTTTGTTGGCAATATCCGTGGTGATAAAATCATCCATGACAATCGCGTTGCCGGCCAAGGCAAAGCCGTATTGTATGTTTCCGGCCCTTTCCCGGGCTTCGTTGAAGGAGCTGCCGTTGGCATCTTTCCTGATCTTGACGCTAGCCACGGAATCCTCCGCTTTTTTTATATCAAAAAGGATATCGTCGGAGATCAACAGTCGGTCACCGGCCTCGTTATAGGTCACGGCCATACCGTTGATGCCTATGTTGTCCTGAATTTCATAAAGCTCGTTAGAGCGCATTTTGATTTCCATCGTATCCACTACAGTATCAAAATGCAACTCTTGCCTTTCTGAAATACTTCCGGTATAGGCATGGGCCGAAGCTTGTTTTACACCTAGTATGATGATGCCTATGAGGGCGATCAACCAAAGCCCAAGTAGAGAGAATTTGGCGATGTTCCCAATCGATTTAAGGTTGGTGACCAATATTTTCAAGCCCAGATAAAGCAGGAAGAAAAAGGGGATTCCTATGGCTAAGAAGGTCAAAAGGGACACCAGCCAGACCGGTGCTTCCGTAGAATTTACCATATCGTAGAAATCCACGCCAGGGATGTGTACAATATCCAGGATACCTACGGTGAATAGACCTACGAAGAGTCCGATCAAGGTAGCAGCACCTATGATGATCAGAAGGATGCCGATGAATTTTCCGGCCACTTTAAAAAGAAACATGATGATATCTCCTATGGTATCAAAAAAGGTTCTTCCGCTGCTTTTCACTTTTTTGCCCATTTCCCCATAGTCCACATTCTTCACCTTGTCGGCGACATCATCAAAGCCTTCCTTTACTTTACGCTCTATATTGCTTATGTTCACGGCTTCCCCGGTCATATCCAACTTCTGGGAGGTGGTAGCGGCCTCGGGCACCAAGATCCACAATAGGATGTAGGCGATGAAACCAAAACCGGTAAACACGGCCAAGAAAATAAAGATGAGGCGGATCCAGAGGGCATCTAGGCCCAAATAGTGTTCTAGACCGGAACAAACACCGCCAATATATTTGCTATCGATATCCCGGTACAGTTTTTTGACCCTTCCGCTAGCCTTGGCTTTGGGTTTGGGTTCATCTTCAAAGATGTCCTCGTCGATCATGTAATCTTCGGGCTGCCCCATAATAGCCACTACTTCATCTACTTCCTTTTGGGTAATGACCTGTCGGTCATTTTCCATTTTTTCATAGAACAGTTCGGAAATCCGAGCCTCAATATCGGAGAGGATCTCATCACTGCCAGGTGTACCGGCAAAGGAACGTTTTATGGCTTCCAAATAGCGGCGTAGTTTGTTGTACGCTTCTTCATCAATGTGAAAAATGGTATTCGCTAAGTTTATATTTACTGTCTTGTTCATTGTTACTTGCTTTTAGTATTGGTTACCAGGTTCACGGCATGTCTTAGTTCGTCCCATGTAATGTTTAATTCTTTGAGGAACAATTTGCCGGTCTCGGTCAATGTGTAATATTTTCTCGGGGGACCTGAGGTGGATTCTTCCCAACGGTAGTTGAGCAATCCGGCATTTTTAAGTCTTGTTAGTAAGGGATAGATCGTACCCTCTACCACAAGCATCTTAGCGTCTTTCAGGGAATTCAGTATTTCGGAGGCATATTTGTCCTCTCCCCTAAGGATGGAAAGTATGCAGTACTCCAAAACCCCTTTGCGCATTTGTGCTTTTGTGTTTTCTATATTCATAATTTCTTTACGCTTTTGTTTACTCGCAGAAGACTTCTTCTTTTTTTCGGTATTTGATTTGGTCTTCAGCATGGTTTGACTGTTCGTTTTTTGATTGATGAATAAACATCCTTTTTGATTTGATTGATGATTAAATTCCCTTTTGATTTGGCGTGATTAAGACCAAATTTTTATTTTATTGATGCATTTGATGATCGTAACTGAGCTCCCTTTTAATTTTCCATCCACTGCTATCCTTGATCCATAGATGGGTGAACTTTGCGGTATCCCCGCGTTGATATTCGTTTTGTGCGTTCAAAAATTCGAACCGATGTACCCCGTGCTGAATGGCTCCGTAAAGTTCCCCGTTTTTGTACAGCGGATAGACCGCCAAACTGTTGGGCAACAAAATCCGTTTTGAGGCCTGTGGGGCCTTCGGATCGCGCTTGCCACAATTTTCCCGAGTGGAGGCGAGAAAAGTATCCCGTCCAAAAGTAGCTCCGCCCTTATCGTGGTAAAACTCAAAATCTTCGGTAAAAAGAGAAGCCATGGTCTCAGGGTCGCAGCGATTAAATGCAGCATCGAATAGGATACTGTCTTTGGTCTTAAGTGCGGCGTACAGCTCGGAATCTGCGGGTACCTGAGCAAGACCTGTAGCGGTTAAGGCCAGATAAATAATAAGGGGTACGATATATTTAAAAATCCACATTACTTGATAAAATTAATGGTGATGGGGTATTTGAAGGTCTCTCCTTCGTTAGTCCGTATGGTCGCCAAGATGGTATAGACTACATTGATCACAAACAACGCGGCCTGGGCCAAACCGGCAATGCCCAGGGGCCAAATAAAATGGTTAAACCTAAAATGATCGCTATCCAAATTGATATTGATTCCATTGAAGGGGTCAAAATCGGGAAAATCGAATAGTCCGTGTTCCAGAAAGCCAGGCAAAAAGCCTAGAAAAAATGGAACGGAAACGATGCCCAATACCAGGGAATACAACAGCAGGCTTATTTGAAAATTTAAGGCTTGCTTACCATTGTAGTCTACAAATTTATGCTCCTTCTTATTTGCCGTCCACAAAATTAATGGTAGTAGAAAATTCCCAAAAGGAATAAAATACTTGGAAAAAGTGGAGGCATGTATGATGGCCGATAAGTTTCGTTCGTGTTTGGAAATGGTCTCTGTCATGGCTCGTTAATTTGAATTCGATATCCGCTTGTCTTCTTCTTGTTGTAGCATATTAATATGAATAACATAATAACTTACAATGCAAATATATGGCTAAAAAAAGGTATTATGCAAAACATAGTACTTAAATTTAACTTTAATTTAACATTTTGGAAGTCGATAATTTTCAATACTTTTAGAAAAAATAAACGATTAAAATGGCTATGACTCCCCGTAAAATAAACCTGTTCTCCTTTGTTAAACTCCCGTCCGCATGGTGGTGCGGCGTACGACTAAAATACATGGACGGCGGAAAGGCGGTAGTCACCGTCACCCACCGTTGGATCAATCAAAATCCTTTTAAGTCTATGTATTGGGCGGTGCAGGGTATGGCCGCGGAGCTGAGCACAGGCGCCATGGTCACCAATCAAATTAGGGAAAGCGGCAGGAAAATATCCATGTTGGTTGCCAACAATACAGCCAATTTTTCCAAAAAGGCCACAGGAAAAATCACCTTTACCTGTGAGGACGGGCACCTTATAGGAAACGCCCTGAAGGAAACGATCTCTACCGGAGAGGGGCAGACCATTTGGATGAAATCCGTAGGTACCAACAAAGATGGAGTGGTTGTCTCCACCTTTAACTTTGAATGGACGGTGAAGTTAAAGGCTTAAGCTTACGGTTGATAATAAACAATGAACAATGAACAATAAGCAATAAGCAATGAACAATGAGCGACCTACAACTTGGACTTGAACAGTTGGCAGTGAACGATGAACAGTAGGCAGTTGACGGTTGGCAGTTGGCAGTTGGCAGTTCTCTGTGTTAGGTGTTGGATTATGAATTATGAGTGATGGGTGACGGGTGATGGGTTCTAAAGGGTGACTTTGATCTTGAACAGTGGGCAGTGGGCAGTGAACAATTATCAATTAACAATAAACAATGACCAGCCTTGAACTTTGAATCTGAACTTGAACAGTGAACAATGAACAGTAGGCAGTTGACGGTTGGCAGTTCTCTGTGTTAGGTGTTGGATTATGAATTATGGGTGATTGTTTCGCAATGAACAATTGGCAACGGCTTTTGGGCGTTTCACGGTTGATAATTGATGAATTACGAATATCGAAGGCCGAAATCACCGTTTGATCGGTCATTCCGCATTTAGTACGGAATCCATTTCTATTAAAAGTAGTTAGCAACAGTTGGTACTACACTAGGGGCTTAGCGTGTGGTGCGGTGCGCTAAAGTTGGCAGTCGCAGTGGGCAGTAAACAATTGTGAACCATGGGTGTTGGGTTATGGGTTAGGAATTATGAGAGATACGTCTCCTCTCACCTGGGAGAGGATTAAGGTGAGGGTCTTTTGAGCACCACGTTCCCAATACTAATCTCCGAATTCTCAAATGGACCCTCTTCGCTATGGCCTATTCCCTCTTCGCTTATGCCGAATTTAAGAGCCAACGGGTCATAAAGCTTGAAAAAACCCTGTGGCTTGACTAGTTTTGTAACAAAATCACTTCTTGGACAACTAACAACTGTTAACTATAAAAAGATATAAAATGAACGCACACGAAATAGACTACCACATTTACGGCGAGGAAATGCAGTATGTGGAAATAGAATTGGACCCTCAGGAAGCCGTTGTGGCCGAAGCCGGTAGCTTTATGATGATGGACACCGATATTAAGATGGATACCATTTTTGGCGATGGTTCCAATCAGGATACCGGCGTTTTGGGCAAGCTTTTTTCCGCAGGCAAGCGCCTCCTTACTGGGGAGAGTTTGTTTATGACGGCTTTTTTGAACGTGGGCCAGGGAAAGAAACAGGTGAGTTTTGCCTCGCCCTATCCCGGTAAAATATTGCCTATAGATCTGTCTGAGAAGCAAGGAAAATTTATTTGCCAGAAAGATGCCTTTTTATGTGCCGCCAAAGGGGTCTCCATAGGTATCGAATTTTCAAAACGCCTGGGCCGTGGACTCTTCGGTGGAGAAGGCTTTATTATGCAAAAGTTGGAAGGTGACGGCATGGCTTTTGTGCACGCCGGAGGTACCATGGCCAAAAAAGAGTTGGCGGCGGGAGAGGTCTTAAAAGTAGATACTGGATGTATTGTGGGCTTTACCAAGGACATCGATTATGATGTAGAGTTTGTAGGAGGCATTAAAAACACCGTTTTTGGAGGGGAAGGACTGTTCTTTGCCTCATTGCGGGGTCCGGGAACGGTCTATATACAGTCCCTGCCCTTTAGTCGATTGGCCGGTAGGGTATGGGCCGCAGCACCCAAGGGGGGTGGCAAGGACAAAGGTGAAGGAAGTATTTTGGGCGGTATTGGTGATTTGTTGGATGGCGATAACCGTTTTTAATGGATTTTAAACGCTTGTACGATTTCCTACGGGAATTGGAACGTAACAATTCCAAGGAGTGGATGGATGCACATCGGAAAAGGTACCAACAGGTCCGGACCGATTTGATCTATTGGCTCAATGACATGGATGCCACCCTGGCGGCTATCGATGACGGCTATTATCCCACAACGGGCAAAAAGGGCATCAATCGGATTAACAATAACCTGATGTTCCACCCCCATAAACCCATTTATAAAGACCATTTTGGAGCAGCGCTCGACAAAGCACCCGGAAGTGCGGATTTCTATCTGGAATTTGGCACCAAGGGCTCCATGCTCGCCGGTGGCTTTTGGAGACCAGAGCCCAAGGTCCTGCGGAGCATCCGCGATGCATTGGACTACGACGGGGAGGAGTTTAAAAAAATCCTGGCCAAAACATCCTTTAGGAATACATTTGGTGGATTGATGGAGGATGAAAAATTGAAAACGAGCCCCAAAGGGTTTTCCAATGACCACCCCCACATTGATCTGTTGCGCCTAAAAACCTTTGCAGTAATCCATCATTTTTCCGAAGCAGAGGTCTATAAGGAGAATTTTAAGGAAAAAGTGGTTCAGGTCTATAAGGAAATGCTCCCGTTCCGGAGGTATCTGAACCAGGCGGTGACCGTTTAATAGGTACCATGATCCCGTAAAAATTGAAGCTTTCCAGGCACAATGGTACTTTAAGGTTCTCACATTTTCTTTATTTCACGATCGAATGGCTATTATTGTCCATAATTTGTATAAAAACTTCCAAGAACAGTGAAAAACAATAAGGTAAGGAACATCCAAAAAAAGTTGTTGTCCGATAATTGGTACACATTGAACAAGTATACGTTCGACTATCGAAAGGAGGATGGACAATGGGAGACCCAGGAGCGTGAGGCCTACGATCGGGGTAATGGGGCCGTTATTCTTTTATACAACAAAACCAAAGGCACCGTGGTACTGACCCGTCAGTTCAGAATGCCCACCTATGTCAACGGAAATAGCAGCGGAATGATGATAGAGGCCTGTGCCGGGCTTCTGGATGGGGACCACCCAGAGGATTGCATAAAAAAAGAAGTGGAGGAAGAGACCGGCTATAAAATAGACCGGGTGAAGAAGGTTTTTGAAGCTTATATGTCCCCGGGCTCGGTAACGGAGATCCTCTTTTTTTTCGTCGGGGAATATGAGGACCGCATGAAGGTAGGCGAAGGGGGAGGTGCCCTTCACGAAAGCGAGAACATTGAGGTCTTGGAGTATTCTTTTGAACAGGCCAAGGAGATGATGGCTTTGGGCCAGATCAAGGATGCCAAAACCATTATGCTGCTGCAGTTTGCAGAGATCCACGCGTTATTTTCATAGGGACGGTCCGACCAAAGGGTTATGAAAAGGATTCAAAAAATTGCCTTTGGGGGCGGATGTCATTGGTGTACGGAAGCGGTTTTTCTATCGTTGAGGGGTGTGGTCCGGGTACAACAGGGCTTTGTGGCATCCGACGGGTCCAACAGCACATTTTCGGAGGCCGTAATCGTAGACTACGATGTGGAGCACATCGCCTTGGAAACCCTTATAGCAGTGCATCTGCATACCCATAATAGTACAAAGGAACATCGAATGCGAGATAAATATCGCTCTGCGATATACACCTTCACGGAAAAGGATGCGGTAAAGGCCCAAAACCTATTGGGTGTACTACAAAAGGACTTTGAAGAACCATTGGTCACACATGTACTGCCGTTCAAAAAGTTCACCCCCTCCGAGAAAGCATTCCATAATTATTATTATACCGATCCGGAAAGACCTTTTTGTACCACGTATATTGCGCCCAAATTAAAACTGCTTTTGACACAGTTTTCGGATCATGTGGATCGCAATAAGACCGGAGTTAAAGCGTAGCGATGATCAGCCGCAAGAGGGACTCCATTTCCTGCTTTATCTCGGCCGTGGGTTTCTTGAAATGGTTGTTCATAAAACTAAAGATTAAAGGCCTGCCGGTGGCGGTGACCAGATAGCCGCTAAGGCAGTAGTTGTTGCTCAAACTGCCCGATTTGGCATATATGGCAAGCCCATTTTCAACTGGGGTATCGCTAGATGCGGTCCATTTGGGAAATAGCGTAAACAATCGTTCCCTGGACAGTTCCCGGTACATTTTGTCGAGTACGGCAACCATGGATTCGGGTGTAAATAGATTGTATCGTGAAAGCCCTGAACCGTCTACCCATCTTGGGGCCTGTTTCAGGTCGCTCAAATAATGCTCAAGGACATACTCCCTCACTTTTTTACCGTTGAGCGAGTCGGAACGCGTAACCGAGGCCATTAGCAACATCTGTTCCGCTAGAAAATTATCACTTTCGTGCATCATCCGCCTATAAAGCGAATCGGAAGGGATGCTGTACAATATTTCTTTGGGCCCTTGGGGCATTTGGTCTATAAGTGTAATCCTTTTGCCCAACAAGCGTTCCAAAAGCTCTTGGGTCAAGGAGGGATCGGTTAGGTAGGGTACAAGCAGGGTATCCTGGCGTATTGGATTAAAATAAAAAATATTTTCCGCAAGTTCCCGATGCTGCCCATTGGAACCGGGGATTACCTTGTCCGCAAAATAGTCTGGAGAGATTCTTAGCGAATCCTGTTTGTAGATCATGGTGACATTACCATATAGGGGAAGGGCTGTTCGCTCAGGAGAGTAGTTGTACTGATAATCTTCCCATGCCCAGCCAGGGCCAAATTTTTCCTCGTAAAAATTATTGGGGGAGAAAGCAATGTTCTCGGAATTCCTTAAAAAGGTGAGTGCGGTACTATCCCTAAAATAAGGATGCAACAAGGACGGATCCCCGGTGCCTTCAACAAAAAGGGTATCGTTCCGTTGGAGATACTTCAGGGAAGGGATGGAACTGGGCAATAACTTTAAGGCCGTGTAAAGGGTAAATATTTTCGTATTGCTGGCGGGGGTAAAATACTTTTGACTGTTCATGGTGTACAAGGTATCCCGACTTTCAGGATCGTAAAGTAGAAAACCCAAAAAGTGGCCCTGATAAAGATCGGTATCCAGCGTTTTGTCCATTTTCTTTGTTAATCCAGCATATTTACTTGAAGAACAGCTTATTATAATGATAGAAAAAAAGATTAAAGCAAAAATATAGCCCAACGGACGTAAAGAAAATATCATGAATTTATGCGGTTTATTTTCGGATATTAACATGAAATTATTTAATTTTTAACGAACCACCTATAATAATTTTTACAGTTTTTGTTAACTTTATACGAAACAATCTAATTAAATAATATAAAAATATGCCTAGAGCTATGCTCGAGTACACTAAAACTGTGCTCCGGAAAGTTAGTTTTGATGCCAAATTATTTTGTAAAGAATTAAAAAAAGCGATTTCAAGATTATTGCCCCATGAAATCGAGGAACTCAGAGTCTGGCTGAGACAGTTTACAACAGATAAGCCAGAATTGAAACAAAGTCTAATGTATTTAAAAGCATAAAGAAAAGCCACCTTCCAGGTGGTTTTTTAGTTTTATCAAAGCAACCTTCTTTCGCTTTCTTCCTCTTTTGTACATATACAACGAAAATCCCTGTTGCCATGCGTTACTTCCTTCCTTTGTTCCTCCTCTTATTTATAGGGTGTTCCAATAACAAGCAGGAGCACAACGCTCCTCTTCCCTTAAGTGCAAGTGGACTCCTTGGAGCGTGGCAGTTGGAGGCGACAAGAATAAGTCCGGGCAGCCCTGTGGACTGGACCGAAGTATCCGATGGGTCAAGGTATACCTTTGAATCGGATCGGAGCTTTGACTTTGTCAGTTCGGATGACGCATCCCTGGGCAAATCGGGTTCATACGAGGTGGAAGAAAACCTGCTTACTTTACGCTATAGTGTCCAAGGGGAAAATGTAGCCCGTGTCTACTATATGAACTTTGAGGACGATAAGCTGGTACTACAGTTTGTAGGATGTATTGAGTCGTGTTCCGAGCGCTACCGCAGGATTAGGTGATCAACTTTTGTTCAAAGGACTTATGATTTCCACATCCTGAAAGGCTATGGCCCCACGCACAATACTGGAAATGACATCCTTTAGGGCCTCGGTAATCTGAATTTTGAGCTCGCTTTTATGATAGATAAGGCTCACTTCCCTTGCAGGTGATGGCTTGTCAAAGTATTTTAGGTTGTTCTTTTTGGTATCATCGAGTTCCAGGGTATTTAGGTAGGGTAACAAGGTCATGCCCAATCCCTCGTTGGATAGGTTTACCAAAGTTTCGAAGCTTCCACTTTGTAGTTGAAAGTGCTCATCGGAATAATTTTTGGAGTTATTGCATAGATTAATGACCCCATCCCTGAAACAATGTCCATCCTTTAAAAGAAGCACATCCTGAATCTCCAGGTCATTCGTACTGAGATTCTTTAAGGGCGCCAATCTGTGGCTTTTGGGAACATAACCTACAAAGGGCTCATAGTACAAAGGCCTTTCCTTGATAAATTCTATTTCCAAGGGGGTCGCCGCTATACCCGCATCCAAATGACCGTCCTGAATGTTGCGGATCAAGTTCTCCGTACTCTGTTCCTTGATAATAAGGTTTACTTTGGGATATTTGTTGATGAAGGTTTTTAGGAACATGGGCAACAGGGTGGGCATTACAGTAGGGATAATGCCCAGGACATATTCGCCTCCGATAAACCCTTTTTCCTGGTCCACAATATCCTTGATCCGCTCCGCCTCGTTCACGATATTCTTGGCCTGGTCCACAATCTTTTTTCCCACCTCCGTAATTGAGATGGGTTTTTTACTTCGGTCAAAGATCAATACGTCCAGTTCGTCCTCGAGCTTCTGTACCTGCATGCTCAAGGTAGGTTGGGTAACAAAACTCTTTTCCGCGGCCAAGGTGAAATTCTGATACTCCGCCACGGCCAGAACATACTGCAATTGTGTGATCGTCATCAAAATAGTTTTAGGATATAAAATTATAAAAACTATCAATAATTCTTATAGAAATCAGAATTTATATTTTATAATTTTATACTTGAATTAAAATCAGGACCATGAAATTAAACAGTATAGGGCTCAATGCCGACAAATCGAAAGCGTTAAGTGATGATTTAAACAGCTTATTGGCCAACTTCCAGGGCTATTATCAAAATTTAAGGGGAATCCATTGGAACATCAAGGGCAAACGGTTTTTTGACCTACATCTTAAGTTTGAGGAATTGTATACCGATGCCAATATGAAAGTTGATTTGATCGCCGAGCGTATCCTTACCTTAGGGGGCGTTCCATTACATACGTTCAAAGACTATATTCAAAATTCGGAAGTTCCAATAGGCAAGAATATTACGAAGGACGAGGATGCCATTCGCTTGATAGTAGATTCGTTAAAGGAGCTTTTGCTTATCGAAAGACGAATTTTGGATGCTTCGGATGAGGCTCAGGATGAAGGTACCAATGCTATGATGAGCGATTTCATCACAGAGCAGGAAAAAACCGTTTGGATGATGAAGGCCTGGTTGGCCGAGGAGATTTAAGGGTTCTTCCCTAAAATATGTGTGCCGACTTTTGTCAGTGTCTGCGTTGTATTAAATTCCAAATCTTTATATTTAATGCAAGGACAGTACACCATGGGGAACACCAAAGCACATCATGTCACGGCCTTTCTTTCAAAGGTGCCCTTTTTCTCAGAGGTTTCCGATTCTTCCTTGGATCATTTGAGCCAAAGGGTCTATATGGAGACCTTTGAGAGGAACGACACTATTTTTCAAAAGGGCGACATTGGGGAAGCCATGTACGCTGTGTTCAAAGGAAGGGTGAAGGTGCACGAAAGCAAACATGTGTACGGCCATCTTAGCACAGGCGATTGCTTCGGGGAATATGCGCTAATCGATAACCAGACCCGATCAGCTTCCGTGACCGCCGTGGAGGAGACCACAGTGCTAAAAATTGAACGGGATAGCTTTATTGACCTCATGTCTACTGACAGTGGGTTTGCCCAGGGCATCCTGTCCGTCATGATCAAAAGGCATCGGGAACTCGATGCCATCCAAGAGCATTTGGCCGCTTCCAAGCAGGAAATCGAAATTGGTAGTGCTAAGATGAGCGGACTGATCAATGGGGCCATGGATGCCATTATCATGTTCAATACCGAATTTAAGATTGTACTGACCAACCCATCGGCGCATCGCTTGTTGGAGAACAAGGATGTGCTACAGCGAAACGTCCTGTTTTTTTTCGACGAAGAGAGCGCCAAACTGCTTGAATCCCTGGTGAAATTGCGACGGGACAATTCCCACACCCAGAACAATTATCTCCCCGATGTGATCACCGTAATCGGCAGCGAAGGCAGGGAGACCCAGAACGAGGGAACCCTGAGCAGCTATGGCAGCGGAAAGGATATCTTCTTTACCCTGATATTGCGAAATATTGAAGAACGCCTAAAGACCGAGGACAAAATCAATCTGCTTACCAAGCGCACGCAATACCTGGAGGAAGAAATCAAGGAGCTCACCAGTAGTTACGGTATTTTGGCCGAAGACCCAAGCATGTTGGAGGTGTTAAACCAGATACAGCAGGTGGCCGGTACCGATGCCACGGTATTGATCAATGGCGAGACAGGAACCGGAAAGGAACTGGTGGCCAGGGCCATTCATCAAGCGAGCAATAGAAATGGCAAACCAATGGTTCGGATAAACTGCGGGGCCATTCCCGCCAATTTGATCGAAAGCGAATTGTTCGGGCATGAAAAAGGCGCATTTACAGGAGCTGCCGCAAGCAGAAAAGGCCGCTTCCTATTGGCAGAAAAGGGCACCATTTTTTTAGATGAGATCGCAGAACTGCCGTTGGATCTGCAACCCAAACTGTTGCGGGTCATTCAAGAGGGAGAATTTGATCCCTTGGGAAGTTCCGAGACCATTAAGGTAGACGTCCGCATCATTGCAGCGACCCATAGAGACCTGCTGGATTATTCCGCAAAGGGCAGGTTTCGGGAAGATCTCTACTATCGCTTAAATGTATTTCCCATCCAAGTACCGGCCTTAAGAGCTCGCGGTAACGACCTCTGTTTAATTGCCCAGGAAATGATCGACCAGTTTTCATCAAAACTGAACAAACCCAGAGTGGCCCTGTCCGAGGCAGATAAGGCTTTGCTGCGCTCTTATCACTGGCCAGGTAATGTCCGCGAGCTTCAGAACCTTGTAGAGCGCGCAGTCATCGTTTCCCAGAACGGTACCATAGAATGGAGCGATATAATACCCAAGGAAGCAGGGAGTGGTACGGTCGGAAAGCACCCTACAAGTGAAACAATACTTAGCGCCGAACAGCTAGTTGCCCTGGAAAGGGAGAATATTCTACGCGCCCTTAAAAGGACGCAATGGAAAATTTCCGGAAAAAACGGCGCCGCCGCCCTACTAAAACTATCTCCCACAACACTCACTTCCAAAATTAAGGCCCTGGGCATCGTACGACCCGTATAGATTCACGAAATCTCATTATTTTGATAACGATATTTCGTAAATAAACGAAATATCGTTAATCTTTTATTATCTCATAATCGTTGTAATAATTTGATAATCAATAAGTTAAATAGTTTGGCACGCCAACTGCATAGGTAAGGGAAACAAAAATGTTTAACAAATAAATTTAATTAAAATGATTACAACAGCAAACATGAAAAACGGAGTAAACGTAGATCAGTTGGTAGAAACTATCGAAGCGGTACAAGGAAACCCCGAACTGGCTAAATTTGAATTCAGAACCAAAAACAATTGGATCGAAGGCGGTCACTGTGTATCTAGCGTAAAAAGCTTTTACGGTGTGGGTGCAGAGGACACCTCCAGAAAGGAAACCTTTACCATGGAATGTGACCACCCCAATGTATTATTGGGAGAGGACAAAGCAGCTACACCTGCCGAAGTTGTGCTCCATGCCTTGGGTTCATGCCTAACAGGGGCCATGGTCTACCACGCCGCTGCCAATGGTATTGATATTGAAGGTGCGGAATCTTCTTTGGAAGGTGGCATTGACCTTCACGGTTTCCTTGGATTGGATGCAGAAATCAGGAAAGGTTTCGATGGTATCAAGTTTAAGCTAAAAGTAAAGTCCGATGCCTCTGTAGAGCAATTGGAGAACTTGGCGAGATTTTCCCCCGTGTTCGACATGATCACCAATCCTACCCCAGTTTCAATAGAAATTGTAAAGTAAATTTACTCAAAGGCCGTTCCAAAAAATATGGGGAGCGGCCTTTTTACTTCCCACCAAGACCCTCTAGAATGGCACATTTCCCTAACATAAAAAATGAAAAACATATGGTAGCCACGGCAAACCAAGCTGTGGCGAAAATGGCCTACCAGACCAACGAAGTATGCGCCATTTACCCGATTACACCAGCCTCCGAAATGTCGGAGTTGGTAGAGGAAATGCACGCCAAGGGCCAGCAAAATTGTTTTGGGCAGTTGCCAGAAGTTTTTGAAATGCAAAGCGAGGCCGGCGTGGCTGGAGCCATGCACGGTGCCCTGCAAACGGGCTCCTTAGCAACCACTTTTACCGCTTCACAAGGGCTCTTGCTCATGCTGCCCAATATGTATAAAATAGCGGGCGAACTTACGCCCAACGTAATTCATGTGGCCACCCGATCCCTTGCCACCCATGCACTTTCGGTCTTCGGGGACCATAGCGATATCATGGCGGCACGACATACGGGATATGCCTTTTTGGGCGCAGCGTCCGTGCAGGAAGCCATGGATTTTGCATTGCTTGCCCAAGCAGCTACTTTGGCTTCTCGTATTCCATTTGTACATTTTTTTGATGGTTTTAGGACCTCTCATGAAACCGCAAAAATTGCGGACGTGTCGGATAAAGTGATTCGGGAAATGATCGATTTGGATCATATCCAAGAACACAGGGATCGTGCACTAAACCCAAACAAGCCGGTTATACGTGGCACCTCTCAAGGGGCCGATGTCTTTTTTCAAAGTCGGGAAGCTACCAATTCCTACTATGCCGACTGCCCAACCATTGTGCAGCATCAAATGGACCAATTTTCCAAATTGACCGGAAGAAGCTATAGGATTTTTGATTATGTGGGCCACCCAGAGGCAGAACAGGTGATCATCGCCATGGCCTCGGCCACGGAAACCATAGAAGAAACCGTACATTATTTGAATGCAAAGGGTGAAAAAACAGGACTCATTAAAGTACGGTTGTACAGACCTTTTAGTGCCCAGCATCTAATCTCAGCTTTACCAGGCTCCTGTACCTCCATTGCCGTTTTGGACCGGACCAAGGAACCGGGCGCTACCGGTGAACCGCTATACCTGGATGTTGTTCAATCTTTGATCGCACATAGGAACACCTTTGAACGACTGCCCCAAGTGGTGGGTGGGCGATATGGCCTATCTTCCAAAGAATTCACACCGTCCATGGTAGTGGCGATCATCAATAATTTAAAAAAGGAAAGCCCAAAAAATGGTTTTACCGTAGGCATCCAGGACGACCTGACGGGGTTGAGCCTCCCGTACCAAGCCGAAGACCCTGTACTCGATCAAAGTTATAATGCACTTTTCTATGGCACAAAGTCCGATAGCTCCCTTCACAGCTTTAACAACACCCTACAATATATCGGGAACCATACCTGGCACCAGGTCCAAGGTTATGTAGAATGCGACTATAAAAAATCGAACTCCAGAAGTGTGGCCAATCTACGATTGTCACCACAGCCCATAAAGGCACCCTACCTAATTTCGCAGGCCGACTTTGTAGCCTGCAGTGCTGTTGAATTTTTGGAAAACGACAATGTAATGACACGATTAAAATCGGGTGGAACATTGTTGGTACATTCCGTTTTGGACTGCACAACCTTTTGGAAAAATCTTTCGGTAACCGTACGTAGGCAGATCCGGGAACAGCGTATTTCGCTCTACCTTGGAGACTTCAATAGCCTTCCAGAACACTATCTGATGGATCATCATGGCATTTCAGGACTGCAACAGGGACTTTTCGCCATGAGCAAGACCTGGGGGATGAAAGCGGACCAGTGGCAACTTTTAAAAAATCTGGAACGGGTAGATACTACAACAGAAATGGATGACATAAACCCCATACCAATGGACGATGGCGATTTTGCTGAAACCCTTTTGGGAAAATTACTTGCGGGCAAGGGGGACGAGCTGCCAGTAAGCGCATTACCTGTTGATGGCACCTTCTCCAGTGACACCGCTAAATTTAATACCCCCAACAGTCACCTGGAAATCCCTGAATGGGACCCCAATTTGTGCGTTCAGTGCGGGGCGTGCAGCCTGGCCTGCCCCCAAGCTACCCTACGGATCAAGGTCTATGAAGATGCGTATTTAACAGAGGCCCCCGAGGGATTAAAAGCTACCAAGGCCATAGATGAGATCTGGGCGGTTGATCTGTTGAACTATACCATTCAAGTACAGCCAGACCAATGTACTTCCTGCAACAACTGTGTTGAAGCCTGTCCGGCCAAAGCGTTGAGCATGGTGGACAAACTTCCGGTTGTGGAAGACCAAAAGAAAAACTGGGCGTACTTTGAGTGCATTCCTGAAATGGACCGTTCCAAAATTGATGTGATGGACATGGGGCAACAACAATTGCAGGAACCCCTGTTCAAATACTCCGATGGGGTTGAGGGTTGTGGAGAGGCACCCTATCTTAAATTAATCTCCCAGCTTTTTGGAAATAGGATGCTGGTAGCCAATGCCACCGGGGCAAGTTCCATTTTTGGTGGTGCCTTGCCTACAACTCCCTGGGCCAAGGACTCACAGGGTAGAGGTCCCGCTTGGTCCAACTCGCTCTTCGAGGACAATGCAGAGTTTGGCCTGGGCTTTAGGCTTTCCCAGGACAGGCAGGAACATGCGGCTAGAAAACTGCTCAAAAACCTTAGGGACCAACTAAACGTTGATTTGGTACATGGGATATTACAGGCCGCACAGACCAACGAGGCCCAAATAGAAGCACAGCGCAAACGTGTTGCCCAATTAAAGACCGTGTTGAACGGTATAAACACCAAAGATTCTGAGCAGCTACTTGGACTGGCGGACAGTTTGGTAAAAAAAAGCGTATGGATCGTTGGGGGCGATGGTTGGGCCTATGATATTGGATATGGAGGGCTGGACCATGTTATCGCTTCGGGCAAAAATGTAAACATCCTGGTGATGGACAATGAGGTCTATTCCAACACAGGCGGACAAATGTCCAAGGCCACCCCGTTGGGGGCGGCGGCCAAATTTGGTAGTGGGGGCAAACGGCAACAGAAAAAAGACTTGGGTCAATTGGCCATGTGCTATGAAGATGTCTATGTGGCCTCTGTGGCCATAGGCGCGGATCCGCAGCAAACGATAAAGGCCCTGGTGGAAGCGGAACAATATGACGGCCCGTCATTGATCATTGCCTATTGCCATAGTCCCGCCCATGGAATTGATATGAAAAATCCGGCCCAGTATCACGAGATGGCGGTAGCCTCAGGGCAGTGGTTGTTGTATAGAAATGATCCCCAGAGAAGCCAACAGGGTCTAAACACCCTGCAACTAGACTCAGGACTACCCTCCTTGCCCTTGGAGCACTATCTTCGTACAGAAGAACGTTTTTCAAAACTTTTTAAGCAGGACAAGGACCATTCCACTGGACTTATGGAGCAACTACAGCAAAAGGTGAACCAGCGTTATCGCCACTATTTGTCTCGGGCCGAAATTTCAAACCAGCTCCAATATGAAGGAATGGTCAATTTTTTGAATTCAAAACTAAATTAGGGCAGGGTGGGCGAGTAGGTGTTCAAATCACTTCTGATCCAGGGTGTTTACCACGTCCCAGTCTTCAGGGGTTCCGGCAATGGTATATTCCGCCGATTTGGTGACAAAATACTTGGCCACCCTATCCCTAGGGTTTTTGCCCAACACCCTGTCAAAAGCGGCGGCAGCCTTTGGAAATTCATTTTTGAAAAAGTGTTCGAGCCCTTTGTTGAACTCCTTCAAGGTCTTTATTTTAAGGGCCACATCGGCAGCGGGATCCCCATCAAAACATTCATAAATTCCAATAGCCTTGTCCTTGCCCTTTACCCGTACCATTCCCAGATACCTAAAATTGTAGGCATCCTTGTTTTCAATGGTCTTTAAACTATCCTCGCTCAGGATAAGTTGGGCGCCATAATATTTGGTCACCCCCTCCATGCGGGAAGCTGTGTTCACGGTATCGGCGATGATGGCGGTGTCATTCCGGTTCACATCCCCAATGATACCCATGACCAAAGGCCCGGTATGCAATCCCATGCCCACGGAAATAGGGACAAAGCCTTCCTTCACCCTGCGTACATTGTATTCGGTAACGGCCTTTTGCATGTCTATGGCGGCCTGTAGGGCATGTGCCGCCTCGTGGGGGAAGAGGGCCATAATGCCATCGCCCAGATATTGGTTAACAAAGCCTTTGTTCTGTTGTATAAGGGGCCCCATCTTGCCCACATAGGCATTGACAAATTTAAAGTTTTGCCTGGGGGTCATGCTCTCGGCCAATTGGGTGTAGTTCCGAATGTCCGAAAAAAGCACGGTTACCTCTTTCTCTATATGATCGCCCAACTCCACATCTGTGATGGCCTCGCGCCCTACGGATTTTAAAAACTCGGTCGGTACAAACTTGCTGCTGGCCCGGTGGATGCCGTTGAGGTTTAAATGGGTTTTAATGCGGCTCAGCAATTCATTTTTTGAAAAGGGTTTGGTTAAATAGTCATTGGCCCCCACATTAAAACCGGAAACCAGATCACTGACCCTGTTCTTGGCCGTTAACAGCACAACCGGGAGTTCACTGGCCATGTAGTTTGCCCTGATGGCTTCACACACTTCAAATCCGGACATACCGGGCATCATGACATCAAGCAGCACTAAGTCAAAAGGGTTTTCATCTTGGAGCAGGGCCAAGGCCTCTGGCCCACTGGAAACTTCGGTAACCCTGTATCCGGCCACCGTGAGATGGTTCTCCAAAACACGTCTGTTTACGGGTTCATCATCCACAATCAAAATGAAGCCCTTAACATTCTTGGGAATTTCCACTAGGAGGGAAGTGGTGCCCTCCCGGGATACATCCGCTTGTACCGTGCTGATTTTTTCTTGCCCAAGGGCCTCAGCTGGAACTATATTTTCCCTGCTCTTGTTACTTTTGGGCAAGGTGAACCTAAAGGTAGACCCTTTGCCCAAGGTAGAGGTCACCTCAATATTTCCCTTATGGAGCTCTACCAATTGCTTGGTCACGGAAAGCCCCAGGCCGGTGCCTCCGTATTCCCGTTCAATACGACCATCCACCTGCTCGAACTGTTTAAAAATGCGCTCTAATTTTTCCCCCGGAATTCCAATGCCGGTATCCGAGACCGAAATGGACAGCATGCCATTGATTTCCTTGGCATCTACCGTAATGCTTCCCTTTTCCGTGAATTTAATGGCATTCCCTATAAGGTTGTGCAGTATTTGCTGCAATCGGTTTTCATCGGCTTCCACCAAAGGGATATCCTTGGGAATGGCATTGACGAATTTTATCGGTTTGCGCTGCACAAAGGGCTCGGAAAGTTTCAGCACCACATCTACCGCGGCCCTGATATCCAACGGCTGCAAGGCCAATACCAGATCCCTGTTCTTTAGCTTGGAAAAATCCAGAATATCGTTTACCAGGTGCGACAGCCGTTTTCCGCTGTTGGCGATCATATCCAAATTTTCATGCGCCTTAGGGGGCAATGCTCCCGCTACCCCATCCTTTAGGGATTCCGTAAGTCCTATAATGCCATTGAGCGGGGTGCGCAGTTCATGTGAGGTATTGGCCAGGAACTGATCTTTTAGCTGATCAACCTGCTTTAAACGGGCTACCATGGTACGTTCCCGGTCCAATTTTTTACTTTTTTGCCGGGATTGCCAATAAATACCTCCCAAGAGCAACAGTCCCAATCCTCCGAACACCACAAGATTGAACAAATTGCGTTGCTTGCTCAGGTCTTTCTCGAACAAAACCTCCTGTTCTGCCCTTTGTTTGTGGAAGGCTATACTGTCCGATAGCTGTTGCTTCTCAAACAGGTACTGCATTTCCTGTCGGGTAATTTCAGCGGTTTTTTCCCTAGTGAACAGTGAATCGCTTACCGTCACGTACCGTTTATAATATTCCAATGATTTGCTAGCATTCCCCAATCCTTCCCACGCACTGCTCAAGCATGAACATGCCGATTTTTGGATGGGGAGCGCCCCCATATCCATACTTAGCTGCAAACTCTTTTCACAATCGTTCTGTGCCTGCCTATAGTTTTTTTGGTAGAGATAGCTCCTCCCCCGATACAAATAGACAGAGGCCAGGCCTTCCCGATCGTTGATTTCCATTTTAATACGTACACTCCTGTTGAAATAATCCAGCGCCTTTGAAAAATCGCCTTGCAAATTGTACACTTCCCCAATGTTGCTAAAAGCACGTGTCATGGACATCTTATCGTTCACCTCTTCGGCGATTTCAACACTTTTCATCAAATTTTCCAGGGCCAGGGCATATTTTTTTTGGTTGGTATATACCAGTCCAATATTGTTATAAGTAAGGGCTTGGGCGCGTTTATCGCCAAGCTCCTTTTTTATGGAAAGGCTATAGGTATAATACTCCAAGGCCTTTTCATTGTTCAGCTGACGAATAAAAACATTACCCAAATTATTGGTAGCACGTGATATGCCGGGCCTGTCATTCAATTCTTCGGCCAGCTTTAGGCCCTCGAGCAAGTGTTCAATGGCCTGAGGGTAATTTCCAAGCTCATAATAGACCGTGCCAATATTACTAGAGGTGGTAGACAAACCCTTTTTGTCATCCAGTTGCAACAAGAGGCGGTGGCTTTCCTGAAAAGCATCGAGCGCGGCCCGGAAATTTCCCTGTACGGCATAGCTGTTGCCGATATACCTATGGGCCGTTGCCCTCCATTTGGGGTTGCCGCTGTTTTCCGCCAATCGCAAGACCTTATACCCAGTGGCCCTTGCCGTGTCCAGGTTTTGTCTAAACTGTAGCTTCAAAATATCCATGCCTGCCCTGTACCTTAAGGAATCGGGCTGCATAGTATCTTCCCAGATGGTCGTTAGACTGTCCATCTTGCTGTTCTGGGCCTGGGAGGAAGGGCACCACACCATCACCAAAAGGAATATGGAGATAACCGTTTTCATTTTATTGGGTGGGGAAGTGTCTAGTTTTTGGTTGTCGCAATACTTAAATGTAGTGTTTATAGTGGAAAGAACAAAAAGGACCTACATTCCTGTAAGTCCTCTCTGATTTGAAGCGATGAATTTTAGTCAAAAATGGATGTTGTATTCCAGGTGTTCATCTGTTTTGTGTTTAGGCACTACCCATGCCCTAAAACTGGGAACAGCCTTATTTTTGAAACAGCTGCTGCTGAGCTGTAGTTTTTAAGGCCTGAATTGTAATCGGATTTTTTATTTCCGATTCAGTCCAAAAAATAAACAATTCGGTCATGTTATTTATGGGAAGCGTAGGGCTTGGAGCATTTTTGTACCATCAAAATGCAAATAGCCATGAAACAAATTACACTGATCGCCTTCTTGCTTACCACAAGCCTATTCTTTGGGCAAACCACGGTTTCAGGGGTCGTCACCGACCAAAAAAACAGACCTATTGTGGGGGCCAACGTGTATTTGGAAGGCACCTATGACGGTGCTTCCACCGATGCCAATGGTCTTTTTTCCTTTGAGACCTCGGAGACCGGCACCCAAAACTTGATCGTTTCCATGATGTCGTACGAAACCTATATGCAGGCCGGGGATGTATCTTACTTCAAGGATTTGGCCATTAAACTGTTCGAAACCATAAACAGCCTCACCGGGGTTACGCTTACTGCAGGTACTTTTGAGGCGGGCGATAACTCCAAGGTGTCCGTGCTTAAGCCTTTGGATATTGTTACCACGGCAGGTGCGGCAGGCGATTTTGTGGGTGCCTTGCAGACCTTGCCTGGAACCTCAACGGTAAATGAAGACGGGCGCCTTTTCGTACGTGGTGGCGAAGCCAACGAGACCCAGGTCTTTATAGACGGCCTTAGGGTATTTCAACCCTTTAGTCCCACCGCGAACAACATTCCCACCCGTGGCCGGTTTTCCCCTTTTCTCTTTAAGGGCATTACCTTTAGCACCGGAGGGTATTCTGCGGAATACGGGCAAGCTTTGTCCAGTGTACTGTTGTTGAATACCACAGATCTGCCCGATCAGGAAAAAACGGATATTGCTGTCATGTCCGTTGGTGGTGGCCTGGGCCATACGGAAATTTGGGGCGATCAGTCCCTGAGTATAAACACCTCCTACATCAATCTAGCACCTTATGAATCCCTGATTTCTTCGGACCAAGGGGTACGTTGGAACAAGCCTTTTGAAGCCTTATCGGGCGAAGGCGTATTTAGAAGCAAAGGGGAGAAAAGCATGTTTAAACTATACACCGGCTTTTCCCATAGCAATTTGGACATCGATCAGGAGGATATCAATTTTGAGGAATTTGTCCGCTTCCGTCTAAAAAACAACAACCTCTACTTCAACGGCTCCTACAAACACTTTCTCGATAAGGAATGGACGCTAAGCACCGGCGCCAGCATCTCACTCGACAACAATGATATCAATCTTGAAAACAACCTCATAGCGACCAAGGAAACGGCTACGCACTTTAAACTAAAATTGAGAAAAAGTTTTAGCAACCGCTTTATGTTGCTCTTTGGGGCGGAACATTTTATACAGGATTATGAGGACACTTTTACCGATACCGATGGGACCCCCTTCCAGAGCGGCTTTACCGACCGTCTGAGCGCCGGTTTTGCAGAGGCCGATATTTTTCTGAGCAATAGCTTTGCCATGAAATTGGGCCTACGGGCCGAATATTCGGGATTTATGGAAGAGTTTACCCTGGCGCCCAGGACCTCCCTGGCCTACAAAAGTGGCAAAAAAGGGCAGTTTTCCCTGGCCTATGGCAATTTTTACCAAAATCCGGCGACGGAAAATCTGAAGTTCGATCAAAGTTTGCGTACCGAAAGGACCTCCCACTATATTCTTAACTATCAGTATGCACACAGCGGTAAAACCTTTAGGGCCGAAGCCTATTATAAGGATTACGCTAATTTGATCAAGTACGATACGGAACTTCCACAATTCAACAGCGACTTCAACAATTTGGGAAACGGATACGCCGCCGGCCTCGATATTTTTTGGAGAGACAACAAGAACATTAAGAACCTGGATTACTGGGTCTCGTATTCCTATTTGGATACGGAGCGCGACTACCTAAATTTTAGGGAGGCGGCTACACCCAATTTTGCATCAACCCACAACTTTTCACTCGTTACCAAGTATTGGGTAAACAAATGGCGGTCCCAACTGGGATTGTCCTATAGGTTTTCATCTGGCCGTCCCTACGATGATCCCAATACATCCGGTTTCCTGGCCGAACGGACCACGTCCTTCAACAATTTGAGCTTCAACTGGGCCTATCTGATCTCCCAGCAGAAGATATTGTACTTCTCCGTGAGCAACCTTTTGGGGTTCAACAACGTAAACGGATATCAGTACAGCGATACCCCTAATGTGGATGGCGTGTTTGAGAGGAGGACCATACAGCCCGCGGCCGACAGTTTCTTTTTTGTCGGATTCTTTTGGACCATAAGCACGGATAAGAAGAGCAATCAGTTGGATAATCTATAGTTGTACCAAATTCAGAGGTCAGAGATCAGAGGTCAGGATTCAGAGGTCAAAGTTCAAGTCCAAGTTCAAGCTCAAAGTTGCCATTGAGAACCCATCATCCATAATTCAAAATTCATAATTGTTCACTACCCACTGCCAACTGTGACTGTCCACGGTTTACTGTTCAAGATTCTTCGCTTCTCTGCACTGCGCTCTGAATGACAACACGCATTGATTTGTCATTCCGAGCCTGCGAGGAATCTCTGGCACCATTACCCACTGTCTACTGCCCTCTGCTGACTGCCCACTGTTTACCGTTTACCGTTTAGGAACGGAACATTGTTTATTGCTAATTGTTTATTGTTCATTGTTTACTGCCTACTGCCTACTGTTCACTGTCTCTGGTTTCTGGTTTCTTGTTTACCGTTCATTGTTCACTGCTAAGTGTTCATTCTTTACCGCCTACCATCAATCCTTGGCGCCTACTGCTCACTGTTTACTGTTTACTGTTTACCGTTTAGGAACGGAACATTGTTTATTGTTCATTGTTTACTGCCTACTGCCCACTGTTTCAGGTTTCTCGTTTATTGCTAATTGCTAATTGCTAATTGATAATTGATAATTGTTCATTGATTACTGCCCACTGCCAATGTAACAAGCATCGCCTTTAGTAAATTTAGCTATGGCTCCAGTTTTCCGGTTCGTCACTGGCATTGGGGGAAAGGCCTAAGATATCGCCCTGCGTATCGGTCCCCAGGCCCAGCACCGTACGGTTTACATAGTTGAAATAACTGGTCACTTGATTGATTTCAAGGATTTCCCCCTCGGAAAAGCCCGAAGCTTTGAGTTTTGATACATCCACTTCAACAACCGCTTTAGGCGTTAGTGTCAGTTTTTTGGCATAGGCCAATCCCTGTGCATACGGTGTGCTGAAAAAAGCATCCGGGCTATCGGTCCGTAGGGCCTCGAACAACTGTGTGGCCTTGGCATCATCCGTGAAAAGCCGTTTAAGGCCCACATAATGGTGTTCCACACAGTAGCTGCAGTGGTTTAGATGGCTTACGTAGACGCCTATGGCTTCCAAGTACCACTTGGGAAGCGTGTTGCCCGAATGGTGCAGTACACTTTTGTACAATGTCATATGTCCCACCAAAGTATGGGGACGCAGGCTATGTACCGTTAAGACGTTATCCACGGTGTCATTGGGCCCCTTTAGGCGCTTGTAAATGTTTTTTAACTTGCCTTGCGCCTCCTTGTAACCTATTGTTCTGATCCAACTCATTTGTTTATGTTTCCCTAGATTTCTCTTTGGGTAATATAAGGGTTTTCACAGATTGTGCGTACGGCGCGCAGCTTATTTTTGCATTTTTAAATAGTAATCGGCAGAATGCTTGCCCGAACCATAAAACAAGAAGAAAAGACAAAGCAACAGCGCAACTCCGGATAAGATGAGATTGGCACTGTTCATTTCCCCCAAGAAATTGATCAAGACCGCTCCTATTAAAATGGGTAGTTGTGCGGCCGCTGCCCATCGGGTAAGCAAACCAAAGACGATCAATACGCCTCCTACAAAATGCGCAGGGATCACATAGTGGATCACACCCATACCGCCTGTTAAGTTTTCAACAGGTTTTATAAGTTCAGAGAGCATGAGGGTGTCTTGCATAAATTCGGCGCCTTTGATAAAGAGGAATACACCCAAGGCGATCCGTACCAGATCCAACGGATAATACGTATGGGCATTGGCCCATTTGTTTAAACTTTTTATTCTTCCCATGACTAAGATATATTGATTAGACCTTTCTTAAGATACTCATTTTTAAGAATATGAGCAAATAGGGAGGTGGCCGCCTATGCCTTGGACGCCCCGTTATATTTCATATATTTAAGCAGATGCTACACCCAAAACACAAACGGTTTCTACGGCAGATTATCCCTTTTGCCCTTATTTGACGGCTTCACCGCTACCAAACTCGCGGGACTTCCTTTACAGGACAAAAAGGAAAGCGTGCACCTGTACAGTCTTGAATTTAAGGGGGCTAGTAGATTACCTTAATCCAAAGTTTTCCACACCTTTTCTATAAGTGCTTGGGTGGCCCGTATCCCTTCTGGCTCACTGAGTTCCGATCCTTCGTACTCAATACCGATATGCCCTTCATAACCGGCATCCTTGACGGTTTGGAGCAATTTGGGATAGTCCAACAAGGTTTCATTCCCTTGTTCGTCAAAGTTGTAGGACTTGGCGCTCACCCCTTTGGCAAAGGGAAGAAATTCCGTTACACCCTTATTGGGGTCATAAACCTCGGTGCATTTGTTGTTTTGTGTACTGCCCCATTCCGCATTGAGGCACCAGTTGCCAAAATCTGGTAGGGTCCCTAAATAGGGATTGTCTACCGTTTTTATAATGTCGGCGATAAAGGCGGCATCGGAGGTATGCAGCCCATGATTTTCTATCAAGACACTGACCTCCCCTTGGGCACCGTATTCGGACAGTCTGCCCAAACCATCGGTTAAACTGGCCTTTAGCGTTTCCCTATCGCCCTTACCAAAGGCATTGACACGGATGGAATGACAGCCCATGATCTTGGCCGCATGAATCCATTTGTAATGGTTCTCTACTGCTTTCTTCCGTTCGGCATCGTTTGGATCGCCCAGCAGGCCCTCCCCGTCGACCATAATCAATAGGTTGGTAACCCCGGCCTCCGCAGATCTTGCGTTCATTTTGCTCCAGAATTTTTCACTGTTACCGTAATCGGAATAAAATCCGGATACGTATTCCACCGCTTCCATTCCATAATCTTTCTTGGTGATACTGGCAAAGTCCTGAGGGTTAAGCAGGCCTTTTTCAAAACTTCGGTGCAAGGACCACTGTGCCAGGGATATTTTAGGTAGGGACATAGGATTGTTCGTATTGGGCCTGGCAGCATAGGCCATTACCGAAGGTAGGGTCATGGCGGCACCGCACAGGGAAGCATTTTTTAAAAAAGATCTTCTTGTAATCATAATATGTTATTTAGATAGGAGCAATGGTGTCCTTTCGTTTGCTCATAATTTCAATTACCCAGTAAAGGAGCTGCCCTATACCCCCGACAAAAACAAATAGGAGTACCCAGACCAATAGCAGGTTGTTTTCCCGCAGGTTAGGATTTTGAACGGCATGTATAATATAGAAAACAAAACTACTCAGGGAGATAAGCACCAGCAAAAGAACGCCCGCTATCAAAAAACCCACGCACTCAAAAAACTGAGCGGGAGGAGCTCCGTCCTGATTTTCTACCTCTGGGAGCCGGCTAAAAATGGTGAAAATAAAAAGAAAATAGCCAATGAGGAACAGAAAGACCAAGATAATGGGCGCTAGCGCAAAAAAGGCCTGCCAAAATTTATTGTGTATCATCCTGTGCTGTATTACACTTAAATATAATCATAATTTCCCATGCCTCGGATACGTCCGATAGGTCTTGCCTTTATAAAAACCGTGGCCTACATTTTCCGCCATTAGGCTCATCCCTCAAAGATTACCTTTTCTGGTTCTTGGAACCAGGTAGCGTAATAGGGTTGATGTATTTTCTCGATACTCGTTCGTTTCACCTTTAGGGTAGGGGTGGTAAGGCCGTTGGCCACGGTCCAATCTTCCTTCATCACCACCACCTTTTCCAGTTTTTCGTGTTTTTCCAGATCGGGGTTGATCTGGTTCATGGTTTCCTCCAAGCTACGGGAAAGTGCCTCTTTGCCTTTTGCCTTGCCCAAGAGCGATGGGGTAACCAGGGCAATGGGTTGGGGAATGCCGGTGCCCACAATACAAATCTGTTCTATATCCGTGTTTTTGGACAGGGCCAATTCTATGGGGGCCGGGGAGATGTATTTTCCCTTATCGGTCTTAAACTGGTCCTTTACCCTTCCCGTGATGGTCAGATATCCGTCGTGATCGTACTCTCCGATGTCCCCGGTCTTTAGGAAGCCGTCTTCGGTGAAGGCTGCTGAGCTTATGTCAGGGGCTTGGTAATATCCGGTCATCAAACAGTTGTTCTTGATACATATTTCCCCTTCGGGCGATAATTTGGCCTGCACTCCGGGCAGGGGCCTGCCTACCGTTCCTATTTTGTTGGCCCATGGAAGGTTGGTGTGGGAAATAATGCAATCCTCGGTCATGCCGTACATCTGATGGACGATAATGTTCAGTTTTCCGTACCATCGGATAAGACTGGCGGCCATTGGGGCCGCGCCCACCACCACGATACGTGCTTCCTTAAGCCCTAGTTTTTGCTTCAATTTATTTCTTATTATGGTATTCAGAAGTGGAATCTTGAGTAGCGTATCCAACTTTTTCTGGGGCAGGCTCTCCAGGATTTTTTCCTGAAACTTGGTCATGATACGGGGTACGGCCCCAAAAGAATGGGGCTGTGTGCGTTCCAGGTCGCGGGCAAAAGTATCCAGGGATTCCGCAAAGGAGATGGTGGCGCCCATGGCCAGGCTGCGCATCTCAATACCGGCCCGCTCCGCGATGTGCGACAACGGAAGGTAGGAAAAGAATTTGGGATGTGGCGGTAGTTCCACCAGATCGGCAAGGGCATGGGCACTCCTCATAAAATTCCCATGGGTATGCATAACTCCTTTGGGGATTCCGGTAGTCCCTGAGGTATAGATGATGGTGGCCAGATCGTTCTCTTTTGGCATAGGGAGTTTGGACAAGGGCTCATACCGATCCAGTAACTTCTCCCAACTATCCCCCGCGTCTTCTCCATATAGTTCCACACTTATTTTGCGCATTTCGGGTATGCCGGCTTTCTGGGACGCAAAATCATCGAGTTTCCCTATAATGATCGCTTTGGCTCCGCTTAGTGTGAGTATTTGATTGATCGAGTTGGCATTTAGGGTTGGGTAAATGGGAATGGAAATATGTCCGGCCATCATAATGGCCAGATCGGCCATGATCCAATGTGCGCAATTTTTGGAAAGCAAGGCGATGTGACTTTTTGGCGGCATCCCATAGGCCCCAAGGGCAGCGGCGATCTTTCTGGCCTCCTCGCCGGCCGCTTTGTAGGTATAGGTCCGTATTTTACCGTCAATGGGCTGCTTTAAGAAAGGGGTATCAGGGGTGGTGCTTTCCCAATGGAGAAAAGCTTCCAGGGGTGAATTAAATGTGGTCATAAAAGTGTGTTGGTCATGTGGTTGCTTAAATATAAAAAAAATAAGCTCGTTTCCTATCTGCGGAATAAGAAACGACCGAAGCCCCGGGAATGCCAGAAATCGGTCGAATCCTAAAAAGTGTCAGAGGCCTGTATCTTATGGTTCCTAAAATTGGAAGTAGATAAATTGCTCCCCACCACTTTGTGAAATGGCGATCAAAAAAAACATGATGCCCCATACAAGGCCCAATGCAAGGGGTTTTGTTTTTAACGATACCGCTTTTAAGGAAGTGCTTCGCATCACCCAATGACAAATGAACAACAGGCCGATAACCGTAAATACTTTAACGATATCGAAGGTTCCCAATACCTTGGCCCCGTCCCCATGCATATAGAACATGGATGCGACCATGGTCTTGGCGGTTTCGAACGTCCTGGCCCTAAAGAAGACCCAACTGAAATTTACCAAAGTGTAGGTGAGCAGTGCCAATAAAATGCCATTGAACACATTGATCTTGATGGTGATCACTTTTTTGAGCAGGCGTTCGCCTACAAGATAGAGGCCGTGAAGTGCCCCCCAAACCACAAAGGTCCAAGCGGCCCCATGCCATAGTCCGCCCAACAACATGGTCAGCATCAGGGCAACATACATACGAGTTATCCCGTGGCGGTTCCCACCAAGGGGGATGTACAGATAATCCCTTAACCAGGTGGAAAGGGAAATATGCCAACGTTTCCACAGGTCCGAAAAACCAATGGAGGCATAAGGGTACATGAAGTTATCCGGCAAGACAATACCCAGCATCAGCGCTATGCCGATGGCACAGGTGGAATATCCCGCAAAATCAAAGAATATTTGCCCGGAGAAGGCCAGCGTACCAGACCAGGCGTCCCAAAAATTCAAGGCGTTTTTGGCTCCGAAAACGGTGTCCGAGGTACTGGCCAGTAGGGTGTCCGCCAGCACCACTTTTTGGAACAGGCCAAGGGTAAGTAGGAACAGGCCCCATAAAAACTGTTGCGCATTGGCCTTTTTTGCTTCGTAGAACTGAGTGACCAGATCCTTGGCACGAACAATAGGCCCTGCCACTAGTTGAGGGAAGAAGGTCACGTAAAGGGCAAAGTCCAGGAAGGTCCGGGCCGGTTGGGTCTTCCGCTTGTAGATGTCTATCGTATACGACATGGTCTGAAAGGTGTAGAAGGAAATACCCATGGGCAGAATAATGTCCATAGGTCTGGCCTTAAAGTCCCACCCGATCCCATTGGCCATTGCGGTAAAATTCTCCAGGAGAAAATCCCCGTATTTAAAGAAGGCCAAAAAGCCAAGATTGACCACCAGACTGAGCAGTAACCATAATTTTCGAACCCTGGGTCGTTCCTCCTTGGCCAATTGGTTTCCCGCGGTCCAGTCTACCATCGTGGATATCCATAGTAGTAGGATCAGAGGTGGGTTCCAAAGGCCGTAAAATACATAACTGGCCAACAGGAGCATCAGTTTCTTGCCGGTCCAGTTGAGCAGAGGGGTATAATAGAGTGTGAGCACTACCGCCAGAAAGACGATAAAACCCAATGAGTTGAATAACATATTTAGTCGGATTTACGGTTAGCAATCAATTGATCTTTTTCCAGGAGTTGGATGAATTCCCTGGTAAACACATCCGCGTCGGGACCGGACAAGTGCGATAGTTCGGGAAGGTTCAGCCCTTGAAACTGGGGATAATCCTCAAAGTGATATGCGGGAAGCCCGCTCACCTGTACAAGTTCGTCCCAGAACTGGGGTCGTGGGGTTATTTTGGATTCAATTTCCCTAAATTCCATAGCCGAGGGACATCGAAGTAGAATCACCTTTCCGCCTCGTTGCGTTATCAACGCCACATCCTCTAAAAAGAAGGCCATCGTACCTTTCTTATCAGGGGGTGGCATGTTGGGACCCCCCGTGAGACAGAACATCCAAACATCTTTGACCGATTGTGCAAAAGCAGGGTCGGTTTCCATGCGGTCCAGCATCCGTACATTGCGTGCTTCGCTTAGCTCGCCAAATTCATAAAAGGGTGGCATTTGTGGTCTTCCGGTACGGTTGCCCCATTTTACGGTTTGCAAGAGGGACTTCAGGTCCACATTGCCCGCCAACATGTCCTCATAGGAGTGCATGGTCGCCAGATTGCGCTGTAAGGGCTTGGACAACGCATGGTTGAAGCGTTGGGCATAGGTACGGTCATAAAAATGGTCTACCCGTTCCTGGGGCCCGGAAATGGGTGGGGCCTGTGGAAAGGTGGTGGAAAAGAAGAGGGGCGGGGTAATGCCCACGATTACCGTGCCATTGAAGTCGGTATTTCTGGCAATGTCCCTAAATACAGGTAGGGGAGAAGCCCCGCCCATGGCCAGTTGTACCGGAAGCTTTCCGGTGAGTGACTCCCACAGGTCCAGTTGTAGGTCAAAATGGATTCGGGAAGATCCGGTAAAGACATAATCGTCCTGGGTCAATTGGTCTATCCGGGCCCGCTGTTGGGCCCATAGGGCCTCATCGTCCTGAATGGTGGGTGTCTTTCCCTGCGATCGCCAATACGCTTCCCAGGATGCAATGGCGACCATACCCAGTACAAAAGCTATAATAAATGATTGTTTTAGATTCATTTCTCGGTTTTTGGATTGGTTAAAAAAGCTTGTTTGTGTTTGTAGGTCAGGGACCGCCAGAGCCATTCCGCCGGACCATATTTAAAGTATTTGAGCCAAATAGGGCTATAGATCAATTGAAACAGCCAAATACCGCCCACGATGTAGAACAGCTCATAGCGCTCCAATTTGCCGAAAAGGGAGAAACCGAAACCAAAGAAGATAAAGGCCGCAATTATACTGTGCATGATATAGTTGGTCAGGGCCATCCGGCCTACCGCAGCAAGTGATGCCTGAAGAAAACGAAGTATGCCCGACTTAATGAATAGCATAAACAGGCCAATATGGCCCAAGGTAGTAAACAGTCTCCCAATGGCATAGGTTTGGCCCGACTTGGATTGGGAAACCGCATCAAAATTACCTTCCAATACGACGTTTGTTTCGTAGTAATTGATAGACAGGCCTATAAGGTATCCCGTAATCAACATAATCAGGTAATATAACATGGACCGTTCGCCGTGGAATATCCGTAACTTAAAAAAGGCCATCCCCAGCAGCATAAAACTTAAAAGATCCCATGGCCAGTACCTATAGATGACCCAGGTCTGCATCATTTGATTGTCCTTTATTTTTGCCTTGAAGACGGTGAGATACCCTCCCTGCATTTGTTCAATGCGTTCCGCTATTTCCTCCGGGGTCTTTTTTTCTTTCTTTTTCTCCCATTTTTCCAGGGCCTCTTGTTGCTTCTCGGTAAGGGAATCCCCTTGTTTTTGCAGTAGCTCGGCCGCCACGCCTTCCTTTTGGGCCTTGAGCAACTTCCTATATGCACCCACGTCCCACACCATACCAATGGCCAGAAGAACCAGGCCCGCAATGATCAGTTGTTTTGGACTGGAGTTTCTCAAAGGGAAGAGCATTAATCCGAATATGGCATAGGGATAGAGTATCTCTCCCTCCCAAAGCAATACATAAGAGTGTACCAGCGCAAAGAGCAAAAGCCACAACATCCTTCTGTAGTAGATATCTGCCGTGCCAATACCGGCACCGTTTTTTTCCAATCTGGAGGTAAGTAAAATGACTCCCGCTCCAAAGAGCAGGGTAAACAATCCGCGCATGGTGCCCTCAAAGAACAGGTTGTTTATGATCCAGACGTCCAGATTGAGCCCCTCGGCGCCTCCTGCGATAGTGGGATCGGAATAGGCAAAGGGCAGTCCCATACCGCTAATGTTCATTAATAAGATGCCCAGAAGGGCTATACCCCGAATTACATCCAGGGAGTTGATCCGCGCCGCCGCTTGCGTGGGTTGAAATTGTGATGGTTCTGCCATGCTTTTTATGTGTAAGGTTACTATTTGGTTTTTTTGCACAAAAAAATAGGGGCAGTTATAAAACTCCCGCCCCTACCTAACAAACTACGGTTGGTTATTGTCCGTTTACGGCCTGCACCTCACCGTTGGCGCCGCTTAGATCGCCCCTAAAAATCCAGAATTCACTTTGTTGGCCGTCGGTAGCCGCCTCAAAATCCTTTAAGAATTGCGGAAAACTTCCTTCGCCGTGTACTTCCTCAAAATATTGGGGGAATTTGTCGTCCTTTCCTAACCAGGCCGATTTATCGAAGAAATTTACCCAAACAAAATCCTTCCCGTCCACATTGTTCATTTCATTAAAATAAACGCCCCACTGTTGTTCGGGATCTTTTTCCTTGTATACCTTGGTCACCTTATCCAGAACAGCCTCGAATTCCATCTGCTTAAAACGCTTAATGTCGATCATAAAAATGGAAAGGTTCTTTAGGCTAAAATCCTTACTAAAGTTGGAGTGCTTCATGTCCGATCTCCAATAGGTGGTTTCCTGGTCTGGCATGGCATGCGCTACCACATTGGTGTTCCAATCGGCCGTGTGCTCAGGATCGTTTGCCGGAGCGTCATCCATGGAGGCCCAGGTGTTGGGTCCCATGCTCCATATGTACTTCCCTGAGTTTTTCCCACTGGCGATCCAGAATACGCTGGCCTGGTATGGGCCATCTGCATGGTACTTTTTGTTGTGTGCAGCTAAGCCCGCCTCAAACTCGGCAATTTTTGTGGGATGCGCGGTCAACATTACATTGGTAAAAATGGTAGAGGGGGTAGGTTCTTGGCCGTTGATCAAAAAGGGAATCAACAGTGCTGCTAAAATTAATCTTTTCATGACTTTACTTATTTTTAATGGTTGTTTATAGTGTTATTAATTATTCGTCAGCTTCTTCTTCTGCAGCATTGGCCGCTTCTATTTCCCGCATCATGGCCATATATTCGGATAGGTTATAATAGGCATGCTCTTCCACGATTTTACCGTTGACAAACTGCAGGGTAAGGTGCACCGGAATCTCCAATTCTTCATTGTTGGCGGCAATGGTACCTTTCCAATTTCCCCAGAAATTCACCCAGGTCTCTCCCTTGTCGTCAATGATCATCTCGTAGAAGGGGTCGTCCTCGAAGGCGTAGGATGAGGTGGTCGCCAAAAGACCCTTTAACTGTTCCATTACCTCCTTTGGGGGCCGTGAAAATTTCTCGGAGGTATTGTGATGCAATTTGGCGGTGTCGGCGTAATGCCCCAGCCAGCCTTCCCAGTTTCCTTTGTGGTAGTCTTCTACCAGGGATTTGACCGCATCTATTTCGGCGCCTGTGGTGGCGTAGCGGGCCGGTCCTTTTTGCTGACAGGCCACAAACAGGAGCATGGCCAGTCCCAGTAAACTTACTTTTTTCATAATGTATAGGTGTTGGTTAGTAAAAAATCATTGCAGCTAGCTGCAACAGGTCTGGTTATTGTTCTTCTTTGGGGGAATAGGCCAGATCGGGCCGCATACGTCCTGTAATTTGCTCTATACCTGTGGCATATTTCATGACTTCCCCAAAAACGGCCGCTGCATCCTCGCCCAAAAGGGTATCATTTTCAGCGCTTCGAGTTTCGAAGGAGATACCGTCCTTGTCGGACAAGGCTACCATAAAGTAAGTGTCCATGTTTCCAAAACCGCTTCGGTACACCCTATAGTGCATTTTGGAACCCTTTTGTTCATACATATCCTTGACGCCTTTAAAAGCCTTGGTCATGGCGCCCAAATGCTCCGGAGTGGTGGTCAAATAGTAAAACTTTCGGTAATCCTCGCCCTCGGTAGTTTGGGTAATACCATCGGGCATATAGGAAAGTTCCTTGTCCAAAAGAAGTACGTAATTTCCATGGGCATCATAACATTTGTCCATGTCACTGAACATTTTGTTAAAGGCTTCCTCCCCCATTTTTTCCTGTAATGGCCCAAATCCGTCATAGGTGATATCGGCCATGGAACTAATGGGTGTAATGTAGAAATACCGGAAGTCCATGGTAGAGGAAGTAATCCAGCTGAGCCCTTGGATGTTGTGTTCCTTGCAATTGGCAGCCAGTTCCTTGGCCGCTTTTTCGTATTCCATTACCATCGAAGGCCGCACCTGGTCTTCATGTACCCAATAGGCTTGTGTTGTGCTGTCTTCTTGAGCTTGGATAAGAAAAGCGGTAGAAAAAAGGGCACAGGCCAGCAATAGCACTGTTTTTAGTGTTCTCATAGTGTTTATATATTAGATAGTTAACAATCGAGCTATACGACGTGTTGCGTTTACCCCAAAGGACAGCCTCCGTGGTGGACCAACGGACCCATACAATAACGTCATCTAACAAAGAGGGGCAGCAACCATCTGCAGTATGGTGCTCGGGGGAAGTGAACCGGTCTGCAAAAATCATTTCAATATAGCCATAATTATCTAAATTTTAACATTTTACGCCCAAAATGTTATGAAATTTATTCCTCCCTTACAAGAGGGAAATATCTTATACGTTCTGTCTCCGTCCATTTTTGCCCTCCTTTTTTACAGTCTGTCCCCTGATATCCACAGTTGGGTCGCTCTTTTTTCTTTATTGCCTGCTTTCCCTTCAGATTTGCAGCAAATAACCCTTTAAAACAATACAAATGAAAAAAATGATCTTAATTACCGCTTTTTTGATTGGAGGTTTGTCCTTCGCACAAGACCAGTACACCAAAGGCATGCAAAAGGCCTTTCAGCTTTGGGGCGAGGGCAAAACAGTGGAAGCAGGCAATATGTTTGAACGCATTAGCAGTGTGGAATTGGACAATTGGTTGCCGTTATACTATGCCGCTCAGGTAAATACGATCTCCTCTTTTGGCGAAAAGGACAAGGAGAAGCTCACCCAACAATTGGATAAGGCCCAGGAATTGTTGGATTTGGCCAAGGCCATTTCACCCGATAATTCAGAGATTTTGGTGCAACAGGCCATGATCTATACCGCATGGGTGGCCTTTGATGGTGCTACTTACGGACCGATGTTTTCTGCGAAAGTAGTGACCATCTACCAAAAGGCGGCGGAACTGGATCCCAAAAATCCCAGAGTGGTTTTTTCCAGGGCAGAATGGGATATGGGTTCTGCCAGATATTTTGGACAGGATACCGCCCCGTACTGTAAGGAAGTGGAGCGCTCCTTGGAACTTTTTGCTACCTTTAAACCAGAAACGGACTTTCATCCAAACTGGGGCAAAGACCGCGCGGAGATGGTCTTTAAAAGCTGCCAGAACTAGGATTGTTTTCTTTGGCTAGCGATAATAACACAACACAAATGATAAGATATTGGGCAAAGACTTTGGCAATTGGCGTGCTTATAGGCGCAATTTTGTCCTTTATATTTATAGGCATTGCCTTGTTGTCAGGGGAGCCGATCGGTTTTGATCGGTCTCTCTTGGTACAAATTGGCTACAACATGCTCTATGCGGTGGTATTGACACTTATCAATGGCGCCTTTTTTGATTATCTGAACCATAGGGTGGTGTGGAAAAAATATGCAAAATTCAGGCTTCTCATCGGTGCCTTGGGGAGCATAGTGCTGACCATGTTGGGCATTTTTTGGATCCGTATCGTTACGGAAATGGGTTTTGAAGGTGAAAGCTGGGAGGAATTTGTTGCGGGTGAACGCGCCATATACTATGTCAGCTCCCTGTTGATTACCATTGTCATTTCTGTTTTCTTTCATGCGGTCTACTTTTACCGGTCCCTTCAGGACAAGAAGGTCAAGGAACAAAAGATTATTGCCGGTACCGCTTCGGCCAAGTTCGATGCCCTAAAAAACCAACTAGATCCGCACTTTTTGTTCAATAGCTTAAACGTTTTGACAAGTCTTATAGAAGAGGACACGGATCAGGCCCAGAAATTCACCACCTCCCTTTCCAAGGTCTATCGCTATGTATTGGAACAAAAAAACAAGGACCTGGTCTCCGTAGATGAGGAACTGCAGTTTGCCAAAACCTATGTGCGACTCCTAAAGATGAGGTTCGAGGATAGCATCGTTTTTGAGGTTCCGGAACAATCTAGCGATCCCGAGGCCAAGATCGTACCCCTTTCTTTGCAACTTCTCTTGGAGAATGCGGTAAAGCACAATGTAGTTACCCCTGCAAAACCCTTGCACATTAGGGTCTTTGAGCAGGATGGCTTTCTTACGGTAACCAATAACCTACAAGAGAAGCAGGTAGTCAAAAAGAGCAGTGGGGTAGGACTTCAGAACATCCAACAACGGTATGGTATCCTTACCGATAGGAAAGTGGGTATTGCAAAGAAAGGAAGGGATTTTAGTGTGCAACTACCCATGTTAACCAAGAAAATAGCAATAATGGAAACGCCCCAAAGCTATATCGATGATAAGCGGTATCAAAAGGCAAAGGAGCGGGTAGAGGCCATAAAAGGATTCTATGGCAATCTTACCGCCTACTGCATAGTAATCCCCTTGCTTGCCTTCTTAAATTATAGCACTACCAGCTTCCCATGGATCATATTTCCCGTTTTTGGATGGGGATTCGGGCTGCTGATGCACGGTATGGAAGCCTTTGGTTATAATCCCCTTTTCGGGAAAAACTGGGAGGAACGCAAGATACGGAAGTACATGGACGATGATACGTTCTAATCGCATACGATCCATCGCCAAAAAAAGACAATTGGGTAGTTTACATTTAGAAATAAACTCCTTACTTCCGAATTTTGAGGTATAGAAATAAAACAAACACCCTAAAGATTATACAGGATGGAATGCTTTGAGAACAAGGATAAATACAGCAGGGCCAAAGAAAAGGTGGCCAAGATCAAATCGTTCTACACCAATGTATTGGCCTATTGTATCGTGATACCGGTGCTGGCCTACGTCAATTACCGGACAACGAGCTTTCCCTGGGTCATCTTTCCCATTTTGGGATGGGGCTTCGGGCTCCTGATGCACGGAATGGAAGCCTATGGCTATAACCCCATTCTTGGAAGGGGATGGGAGGCCAGGAAAATCAAGGAACTTATGGAAGATGACCGTTTCTAAGTAGATCAATTAAAAAACCAACCTATGAAAGATATCAACAAAGACAACAAGTACCTAAAGGCCAAAGAACGTGTAGAGGCCATTAAAAAATTTTATGGAAGCATTTTCTCTTCCCTCTTGGTTATCGCTTTGGTGGCAGGTGTAAATTACTATGTAGATGAATGGCGTAACCCTTGGTTTTTATGGGTGGTATTTGGCGTCAGTATAGGCCTGATCTTTAAGGCCCTAAAGCTTTTTAACCTGAATCCGTTTATGGGCCGGGACTGGGAGGAACGCAAGATCAAGGAGTTCATGGAGGAGGATGAAAAACAAAACAAATGGAACTAAAAGAAATGAATGATTCAGAGAAACTGAAAAAGGCCAAGAAACGAGTAGAGGAACTCAAGGGGTTTTATGTACACCTCACCGTATACTTGGCGGTAAATAGCTTTATTACCATTGCCAAGGTGGTAGGCAACATGAGCGATGGAGAATCGCTTGGGGAATCGCTTTGGGACTTTGGCACCTTTGCCATATGGTTTTTTTGGGGCATTGGACTCGTATTCCATGCCGTAAAAGTATTCTCCTTCAATCCTTTTTTCAGCAAGGGGTGGGAGGAAAGACAAATTCAGAAATATATTGAAAAGGATAAGAACGAAGCTGAAAAATATACCAAGTACAAATAAATCGTAAAAAAGTGGAACAGCAACCTTCAGACAGATATATTGCGGCTCAAAAACGGGTGGCCCGTATCAAGGGGTTTTACAGACACCTTACCATATACATCATTGCGAACATTGCGCTGATTGTTCTTAAAGTGTATGCGTTCGATTTTTTTCCCGATTATGATATGACCGATGAAAGTTTTCGTAGCTGGCTGGGATGGAACATTGTATTAACCCCGATCTTCTGGGGTTTGGGGCTGCTTTTTCACGGACTACATGTATTTGCGTTCAAATCCAAACCACTGAAAGAGCTTTTGAAACCTCCCTTTGTAAAGCGGTGGGAAGAACGACAGATACAAAAGTACATGGACGGGGATGGACAAAAAAAGGAATAACAGGAACAAAAGCTATACAACATCTAATTGAACCGATCAATCTTTACCTATGAACGTAATTATTATTGAGGACGAAAAACCTGCGGCCAGAAGATTAAGTAGACTCTTGGCCGAATTGGACGTTTCCGTATCCATCATGTTGCATTCCGTGGAAGAATCCATCGCTTGGTTTCAGCAAAACGAGCATCCCGACCTGATTTTTCTCGATATTCAACTTTCGGACGGACTTTCCTTTGAGATTTTTGACTTGATCGAAATACATAGCGCCATTATTTTTACCACGGCCTATGACGAATATGCCCTACAGGCATTTAAACTGAACAGTATTGATTATCTACTTAAACCCATTGACGATGAAGAGTTGGAAAAAGCAGTGGCCAAATACCGGAATTTTAAACCCTCCACCCAAAAAATAGCGTTGGATTTTGACGACATCAAGAAGCTATTGGTGAACCCACTGGAGCGTGAATACAAAAAAAGGTTTACGGTTAGGGTAGGGCAGCATCTGAAAATTTTGAACGCTGATGAGATCGAGTGTTTTTACAGCGAGAACAAAGGAACCTATGCGGCCACATCCGACGGCAGGAATTATTTGCTCGATACTACTTTGGAAAATTTGGAATCGGAACTGGAACCCAAATTGTTTTTTAGGGTGAGCCGAAAATTTTATATCCATGTCAATCACATAAAAGATATCGTTTCCTACACCAATTCCAGGTTACAAATTAAGCTAAATCGCTATAACGAGCAGGAAATCATCGTAAGTAGGGAGCGCGTAAAAGACTTTAAGTTATGGTTGGAATAAAACTGTTCAAATAATTGGACTACAATTACATAACCTAATAATTAAACAACTATAAATTTTCCTTATAGTCGCAATTTTCGGTGTTTTTGGCCCTTTTTAGTCCACTCGGTTGTCGTCAAAGGAAGACGGCAGCAATGTGGGAATCAATTTAATAAAGATCGGCAACAATACGGCCCCTCCCGGGAGCATAAAAATAGCAAGCGAAGGGATGCTTTTGAAAATATCGAGCAGCTGTTTTTGTACTTTTTTCTTCTCCTCCAGGTTTAATTCATGGATGGTAGATTTGGATAAAAGCGCTACCAATTCCTTGCTTTCGGATAGCTCTTTTTGCAGTCGTTTGCTGTTCCGCAAAATCAATTTATTGACTGTTTTGGACATGTTGTTGTAAAACTGCTGGGCCAGATTGCTGTCTTTTAGATAGGGAATTCTACTCGCATTTTTTGCAAAAAATCGCGTAATATCCTCCAAGGTAATTGCAATGTGATTTTCGTTGAACCCAAGATCCTTTCCGATGCCAAAAATGAATTCGGATTCTTTGTATTCGAGAGAATGATCTTCCCAAACCGTCAGGCAGGCCACATCCAAAAAGTACTGGTTTTCTATAAAATTGAACACCCCCAATAATTTTTCACGGTAAGAGCCGTCAAAATGTTGTTGCTGATCATCCACAAAAGTCAGCGAAGCGGCAAATAATTTGGCCAACTTCTCGTCACTTTTGTTCTTTTCCTTCGAATTTAAGGCGTGATAGGTGATGTTAATGGTGATGTACTCCAGGTCCTGGGCGTATTTCTTTATGCCCGCTTCGTTTTGCAGGTACTTGTGGAAGGTAAGTACGTCTATGAACAGGAGGGAGTTGGTGATGACACCGTTAAAGGTCTTGCTGATGACGTTGTCCTCTAGGAAAATCCTTGAATCGATCAATTTTTCGAGCTGGGCCGAGGTCTTGCTCCCTGCCAGTATTTTGTTGAGAAAGGAAATATTGCCCAGTTCCAAATCTTGATAAAACCGGAATATTCGATCCAAAAAAGCATCGAAATCCGTTTGCCCTTCCTTAAAAGTGTAGGTAAAGTAGAGTGCACTGAGAAGGTTTATCTTGGCCTTCTCGTCCTCGGACAGCTTAAGTTCGGAGGTGACAAAGGGCAGGGTCTCAACATTGATGCCGTATACGAAACCGGTCTTTTTCAATCCATCGTACAGGGCCTGAAAATTTGCGAATTTATCAAGGTCATCCTTGACAAGATGCCCAAATTTTTGGATCCAACCCGATGCGGAAGGGTTCATATGCCTAGGATTTAGAACCCCAAAATAAAGCAAATTATAGGACTTTTCTCATAGCCGACCTGGATTTACCACAGAGATGTCACTCCCTTAACAATATTTTAACAAATCTGACCAAACCCACCCTTCTAAAGTTCCGTAGGTAAGGGCGATTCTAATTAAAAATAACTTTACAATGAAAAACAAAAAAATTGTTGGGGGCCTTGTTGCCCTTGGTATGGCAGGCTTGGTACTCGTTGCTGCAGACCATATCGACGCTCCATCGTCCATGGGGACCACGGCAGATATTGCCGACTTCTTTGCCTTTGAACCTTCCGAGGGATCGGATAATACCGTTTTTGTGGTAGATGTGCAGTCCAATGTCTTGCCCGAGCTAGCGTACGGTACCTTTGATGAGGACATTTTGACCGAAATCAATATTGATACCGATGGCGATTTGGTGGAGGATCTGGTCATACAGGCCGTTCCCAGAAATGGCCGAATGTATTTCTTTGGCCCGGTAGCACCCCTGCAAACGGGATTGAGCAGTGAGGTGCTCATCGATTTCCCTCTTGGGGATGTGGAAATATCGGGCAGCACGGCCATTGTGGAGACCACAAATTCCGGTATCTCGCTCTTTGCCGGACCACGGCAGGATCCCTTCTATTTCGATTTTTTCCAATTTAACGCGGTAGCTGGGGGGATGGCTCCCGGAGGATTCAAGACGGTTGGGGAAGCAGAGGATACCTTTGATGGTGCCAATACATTGTCCATCGTCCTAGAAATTCCCAATAGCGAATTGGGTACCCCCTCGTCCACTAATATTTTGGGAATCCCTGTCTATAAGACCTGGGTGACCACGAACAGAAAACAATAAACACATCAAAAAAAAGAATATGAAACGACAGACCTTAAAATATTTGTTTTTACCCATCTTAGGCCTTACCCTTTTGGTGGCTTGCAAAGAAGATGACGATACACCCGATATGATGGTAGAGGCCAGTTGCATGGATGGTATGATGAACGGGGACGAAACCGGAGTAGACTGCGGGGGTTCCTGTGATCCCTGCATGATGGCCTTGGATTTTACGGGTACTTTTGCCCAGGTAGATCATATGGGCCGCCCCGGTATCAATACAACACTGAGCTTTGATATGGACGGGCAACCCAGTGTAAAGGATGCACATAATGTGACCATCCCTTCGGAGATGGCGGCCGCCTTTCAAGCCGCCTTCGAGGCGCGTTTAGAGCAGTACCACGATGTGTACGCTGGACTCCTGGGACTGGATCCTACAGTGGTAAATTACGAGAACAACATTCTGGGCCTAAGCGCAACCGCCTTGACCACCGCGCTGGCTGCCGATGCCCTGGACGTGGCCCCGGACGCACGCACTACCTATTTTGATCCTGGGACCGATTTTGACAACGATGGCAGGATTCTGGTGCCGGATGGGGACGAGGTGGCACTGACCGGAAGAACATTGGGAGATGATATCATCGATGTCTCCCTGATCCTCTTTTTCGGAGGGATGGAAGGCGACCGCTTTAGCGGGCAGGACCTGGACAATGATGGTATGGCCGATTTACCGAGGCTCACTTCCGATGGGGTAAGCCTTACGGCGCAGTTCTCCGATACCTTTCCATACATTGGAGCACCTGAATAAGATTTTTTCTATGAAAAAGAGGATAGCGGGCTGTTGGAAAGAACCTAAAACTGGAAATGTCACATCGAGTGCAGAAGAGTTGTCCTCGAGATTACTCCTCTGAGCAGTTCTCGACTGCCCGCCTGCCTCGGGCACGGCCTGCCCTCCGTACGAGACTTTGGGAGGCGGGCGCTCGAACAGACAGCTCCGTACCATCCAACGGCCTCCTATTCATTGGTAATCACTTTAATCACCTAAAATTAACAACATGAAGTATACTTTGATTTTCATCGTTTTGATCTTTTCGCTTTCCTGTACCGAAAAGCAGGGGAGCGATATGGTCGTAACCCGGGCGGCGGACTATGATCGATACCTCGATAGCCCGGCTCCAAAGACCACCTCAAAATACTTTGAACTGTGGAATTCCAAAATTAAACCGGACAGCATGCAACTGACCAGTTTCGGGATCGTGGCCGGTCAGTACAATAACTATTTTCAGGCCACTGGGGATATTGCCTATTTGCAGCAAGCCGAGCAGGCATTGAAAAGGGCCTGTACTATTGCAGCGGTGGGCAAAGCCGATTATTACAGGGCCCTGGCGAGAAATTATATCTCCCAACACCGGTTTAGGGAAGCCCTGGAATGGGCCCAAAAGGCACAGGCGATGGGGAGTGGTGCCAAAGAAACGCAAGGTTTGCTCTTTGATCTACATATGGAGTTGGGCGACTATGACCAAGCGGAACACGCATTGAATTCTATTCGCAATACTTCCGATTTTGGCTACCTGATCCGCGCCGCTAAATGGAACGATCATCTAGGCGATCTGGCAACGACCCTTCGGTTTATGGAGATGGCCAAAACCAAGGCCGAAGCTTCAAAAAACGATGACCTTAGGTTGTGGTGCTATACCAACTTGGGGGATTATTATGGCCATGCTGGTAATGTTCGGGAGTCCTATACCCAGTATCTAAGGGCTTTGGAGCTAGACCCTGGTAACGCCTATGCCAAAAAGGGAATCGCTTGGATTGTTTTTTCGTTCGAGAGAAAGCCCAAAGAGGCAAGCCGTATTCTAAATGCTATTACTAGGCACCATAAAGCCCCTGATTATTATTTGTTTAAAGCGGAGATTGCGGAATATATGGGCAATGAAAAAGAAAAACAACTTAACCTGGACCAGTATTTTGAAACGGTTAAACTCCCGGCCTACGGGGAAATGTACAACGCCCACAATGTAAGCCTCTACCTGGATGAACACAAAGCGTACGATAGGGCCATTGCCCTGGCAGAGCGGGAAGTACAAAACCGGCCTACGCCCGAAACCTATGATTTGTTGGCCTATAGCCATTTTAGAAATGGGGATGGCCAAAAAGCGCTGCAACTGATCATGGCACATGTGGAAGGCCGTACCTATGAGCCCATGGCGCTGTACCACATGGCCGAAGTGTACAAGGAAATGGGCAAGGAAACCAAGGTCAAGGAACTTAAGAAAGAACTCATGGGCGCGGTTTATGAGTTGGGCCCCCTGATGGAAAATCGCATAATTAACCTTTAAGAAAGGGCAATTTTTATAGGTTTCCCGGCCCAAAATCCAGGCGTAAAAAGAAAGGTTTGTTTTTTGTTTGAGGTTAGATTTTGATGATCGCCATGGCATTTTGCCATGGTGATTCATCGATTTTTAACTTTTTTTTTAGGAAAACTAAGACGAAATGTATATTATTACCGTTCAAATACAGTTATGTAACTGCTTTGAGCATCTAAGTATTGCAGCATAAAGAATAGAAACATGATAAAAAATGTTTCTTTAGATCAACCCAAATCGCGACTGTTATGGAATACTTTCTTTTTTTTCTGTGGATTTCTACCATGATTTTTTTAGGATTCAGAGTGTTTATGGCACATAGATCCCTACAGAAGCAACTTAAAATGAGAAAATAAGATAGCTCCCATTTCCCATTCCGTTCTTATTTCCTTTAGGAGGCAATGGCACCCAGGGTGTACAGCCGTTCCAGGGTAGGGCTTTCACTGCCGCCCTCGGGTTCCAAGGTGATGCCAAAGGCCTCGGACTCATTAGGATTTAAAAGCGTGAACACCTTATTTTCGTGGGTACTAAAATCCTTGAGCAGACCCAGATTGGTAGGGGTCAATGGATTCAATTTCAAGGACCAGACCTGGTACACCATTCCCTTGGGAGGTTCCGGTAAGCCAAGGGCATCTATAAATACTTTCTGTTCCTTTTTGTTCCAATACGCTTTGGCGTAGGCGTTTGGCGAAGCTTCCTGCCCGTCAAGGGATACCACATTTATATCTTTGTTCCTCAAGGTGTTGAGCAATTTCTCTGTGTCCGAAACAGCATTTCGGGCTTCCAGAATTTGCTGTTCCATAACTTGGTTCTCTTGATTCACAAAATCCATTTTGGACTGTAATCTTCCATTTTCAATGTAGGACCAGAAGAATCCGATGGCAAAAACCGCGGCCGCGGCCCAGCCCGAATATACTTTCCATTTGGCCCAATTCCCTGATAGCGAAATTACCTTGGGATTTTTTGGTCGCTCCAAATGTTCTTTGAGACTGGAAAAATCCGGGGTTCCCGAATAGGAGGCTTCCCCCAAGGCGAGAATGGCCGCCTCAATGGCTTCAATTTCCCGCTGTATTTCGGGATACTCCTTGGCGTATCCGTGAATCTGCGCGTTTTCCTCTTCCGAAAGCGTCCCGGCCACGTAAAGTTCCAAAATACCAGATGCTATATATTTTTTAACGTCCATATGATCAGGGTATGTTTTTCCTTAACTGTGAAATACAGCTTCTATTTCTTGTTTTTATCGTTCCTAGTGGGATATCCAGGGTCTCTGCGGCCTCTTTTTGGGTATACCCCTTGAAATATAAAAGCTCTATCAATTGTTTACATTGCTCCTTTAAATTTTTCAACAGGCTTCGGAGGCCTATGGCATCTACTTTAAGGTTTAGATTGTCCTTGTTTTCAAGGATACCTACGAAATAATCGGCGGGTAAGTTTTTTTTCCCCTGCTTATAGGATTTTGAGCGTACTTCATCGATAGCCGCGTTTCTGGCAATGTTCAGTATCCAGGTAAAAAAACGCCCTTTTGAAACATCGTAACTTTCGGATTGGTTCCAAATCTTCAGGAATACATCTTGACAGATTTCTTCGGCCAGTTCTGTATCCCGAACAATGGTATTGATGACACCGCAAATGTTTTTGGAGTACATTTCATACAATTTTTCAAAAGCCGTTAGGTCTTTCTTTTGAAAAAGGGTAATCAAGGAGTCTAGTTCCATGTTCGGGGGTTTTGGGGACAATTAAGATATATAAAAAGCTGTCCTAAGAACAGCTTTTTAATAAATTTTCGATGAATTTACCGGATAATGCCTGTACAACTTACCCGGGCTCCGGCAGCACCACTGGGCTGTGAGGTAAAATCGTCCACGCCCTGATGTACAATGACAGCTTTGCCCAGAACATTCATGGTTTCGTCATCGCACCCCAGGCACCATTCTTCGGTAGAAAACTCCACTGTGGCATTGCCTTCCGAGTCTGCCGTGAAGTTTCCAATGTCCCCTTTGTGATAGCCGCCTTCGGCACCCCATTTGGCATGGGGTTGAAAAGTAGGGTTCCAGTGCCCGCCAGTGGATTTTCCGTCCGCGGAGGAGCAATCTGCCTTTTCGTGGATATGAATGGCATGCTCACCTTCCGTTAGTCCGGTCAATTTGGCGATCATGGTCACCGTATTGTTATCTTGTCTAAAGGTGACTTCCCCGGTAACCGTGCTCTCACTTTTAGGTTCCATGGTGAAGCTTATGACCTCCGTTTTTACCTCTTCCTCGATTTCCTCAACAATGGTTTCCGCTTCGGAAGCTTCCTTTTTTGCTTGTTTGCAGTTATAGGATAGGAGCAAAACAAGGCCCAAAGCCCATAGACTTATTTTTTTCATGGTATTCTATTTTAAGTTGAAACTAAAGTTACGTAATATTTTAAGGACGGTCAACGGTAAAACAAAATGATTCCGATAATTTCTATTTGATATTTTGGCAGTAAGTGGTATCTTAAGGGAATAGAATACACTAATGGGAATGCTACGCTTTAAACTAGGCATTCCGGAACTAAAAAATGAAACATACCTTTACCATTTCCGAAGTGATTCCCGCATCGCCCGAAGTCATATATATGGCCTGGTTGGACCCTGATGGGCATTCGGCCATGACAGGAGGCGGCAAGGCTATTGTGCACGATGAGGTGGACAAGCCCTTTGCAGTCCACGACGCCTATCTATGGGGTAAAAATTTGCAGTTGATACCCGGTAAAAAAATTGTGCAATCCTGGCGAACCACTGGATTTGAGACTGCTGACGAAGATTCCAAAATAGAGGTTGTTCTAAGCCCTCATGCGGAAGGAACCCTGCTTACCCTGACCCATAGCAACGTTCCTGATCAGGAAGTACATGTAAAACAAGGCTGGGTGAGGCACTATTTTGAGCCTATGAAAGCGTATTTCAGCGAAATCCGATCTCAGGCAAGTGGTTAATTGCGGTACACGCTTCCTTACAGGTGAGTTGATCCGCTTTTTCTACATAAGATATCAAACGAATTCACTTTAAAAATCAAAAAAATGAGATTTAATCCCTATTTGACCTTTAATGGCAATTGTGAGGAGGCCATGAACTTTTACAAAGCCGTGCTGAACGGGGAATTTACCTCCTTGATGCGATTCTCCGAGGCCCCAGCCGGGGTCATGCAGGTTCCGGAAAGCGCAAATAACCTGATCATGCACTGTACCCTGGAATTTGAAGGGTGCACCTTAATGGCTTCCGATACTTTAGAGGAGCATTTTGCCCAGGGCAACCACGCCAGTCTTACGATCAATGTGAACGATGCGGGCAAGGCGGAAACGCTGTTCAATGGTCTGCTTGACGGAGGTAAAGCAATTATGCCCTTTGCCGACGCTTTTTGGGGCGGAAAATTCGGTATGCTTACCGATAGGTTCGGCATCCAGTGGATGCTGACCAGCGATCATTAGTGGAGCAGGACCTACTTGGCCTTGTTTTGCCTAGCTTAGGGCAGCGATCCGGATTTTAGCAATTCCTTCGCATCGCGAATACCGCGTTTTAGATTTTCACAGAGTAGGAGCGATTTGTCAATGCGGGTCTGTGGAGTCTTATACCGAGCGATCATATAAATAAGGCCTCGCTTTTTACCATCGGTCAGCGATTCAAAAATTTTATAGGCTTCGTAGTCGCTCAGCAAGACCGCATCCAACTCTTCGGGTATCTCCACCCCGTACTTGGAGGTGTCTTCAAAAAATTGCAACTGAAAATAATCATTGGGAAAAATGCCCAAAGCCTTTTGATTGCTTTTTCCGAACGTTAAAACATATTGACCCCTCCATTTTTGGAGCGCCCCATGGAAGATAATATCCCTACCATCAAAGCTTGCCCGTACCCGTACCCTTTTATGTCCCTTTTCCAAAAAAGGTCGCACTATGTTTTCCGGTATTACCAGAGAATGTATACCGCTAAGCGTTACCTCAAAAATGGGGCTTTCCATTAGTAAATTAACTTACTGATGATCTGGGTCTGGCTATGCAGGGTTTTGTGCACGGGACATTTATCGGCAATTTCCATGACCCGCTGCTTCTGCTTCCCATCCAAATCCCCGGTCAACTTTATTTCCCTATTGAAGGTGTCTATTTTTGCTTCGGGCATTTCACAGGCTTCACAATCTACGGCATGGTCCTTGCCATATGAGGTATGGACCTCCACATTTTCTATGGGCCATCCCTTTCTTTTGGCATACATCTGAATGGTCATTGCCGTGCAGGCGGAAAGTCCGGCGGATACCAACTCATAGGGCGAAGGACCAAAATCATTTCCTCCAAATTCCAGGGGCTCATCGGCCGTCATATAATGTTTTCCCAACTTCATCTGGGTGGTAAAACCGTCATCGGCATCCAAACTTGCGGCCACTTGGTGTTTGGTCTTTATGCCGTTGTTCGCTGTGAGTTCCACATATCTTTTTGCCCAACCTGCTACGACTTCCCCTACATAGGTAGAATCCCTTTTGTCCATCAAGAGATGGTCGGCCCCGTCCAGGGATACAAAGCTTTTGGGATGGTGCGCGGCCACATAGATTTCCTCAGCGTTTTTTATGCCCACCGTATCATCCTGGGGCGAATGCATGATCAACAAGGGTTTTCTCAATTGTTTTACCGTCTCGGGAAGTGATTTGGTTTCCAGATCGTCCAGAAACTGTTTTTTGATCGTAAAATCCCGCCCGCTAAGATTTACCACGGCCTTGCCGTTGGCCTCAATTTCATCCAACCCGCTTCTGAGCAAGTGTTTTACATGAACCGGGTTAGAAGGTGCCCCCACAGTCGCTACCGCCTTGATGGAAGGGATTTGCTGAGCTGCAAAAATAACCGCCGCCCCACCCAGGGAGTGCCCAATAATCAAGCTTGGTGCCGCATAATTTTCTTTCAAATAATCGGCTGCTGCTACCAGATCGTCCACATTTCCGGAAAAATTGGTATCCGCAAAATCGCCACTGCTTTCCCCAAGGCCGGTAAAGTCGAAACGGAGTACCCCAAAACCATTGGACGTTAGGGCCTTACCGATGTTCTTTACGGCCAATAGGTTTTTATTGCAGGTAAAACAGTGTGCAAAAAGGGCAAAATTATGCGGATGCTGGTCTACGGGCAGTTCCAACCTGCCCACCAACGCTTGTCCTTCCTTATTTTTAAATGTGACTTTCTGAAGATTCATGATTATTGCTTTGCTTTAGTCCTCCTTAAGTCGGGATTAAAAAACACTCCTATCTGCAAACGGTCAAAATTCACTGAATTGAAGTGGTTTTTAAGGTAGCCCAACTGTATACTGCTATTGTGCGTAAGGTGTACCCCCAGTGCGGCGTACAATCGGTTCTGTCCAAAAATGTCATCCTGCAGGTTGAGGAATACCTCGTCATAGACGTTGATGAAAAAGGTATCGGTAAGTGGCAAGGTCACTTGCAATCGGTACCGCGCCCTGTGCTGGGTATCGGTCTGGGAAAGGTCCTTGTTGTTTAGGAACCGCTGTTCCAAACGATACCGGTGTTCAAACAAAAATTCGCCTACTTTGTTCTTGAGGATCAACTGTTCAAAGATCCTGTGTTCCACAAGCTTATCGCCCGGAGCGGAAATTACACCGGCGGGGGAATCCTCAAAAGTGGGATCTGTATCGATATACCCATACCCAAAGGTCACAATGCTATTGGGGTCTATATGATAATTTAATCCTGTTCGCAACAGCAACTGGTTAAAGTTGCCGGTACTTTCATAGAATCGGAACTGGGCCTCGGAATGGATACTGAACGCCTTGGAAATCTTATTGGTGCCAAAATACATATACCAGGCCCCAAAGCTGTTCTCCCCGGTTTCCTGGGCCAGTCCCCGGCCCAGGAAGCAGAGCATCAACAGCAATATTATTTTCTTCATAAAATATAATTAGGGTTATGGTTTAGGTATCCGAATCCATTTCTATGGCCTCTCCATCCTGGATGGGCGTGCCCTTGTCCTGTTTTAAATGCACATCCAAAAACTGCAATATTTTGCTATACGCCTCTATTTGGTTTTCTTTCTTTACAAAACCATGGCCTTCATCCTCGAAAAGGACATATTCCACGGGGACGCCGTTTTTCTTCACCCCGGCTACGATTTCATCGGATTCTACCTGGAGCACCCTGGGATCTTGCGCTCCCTGCAATACGATCAAAGGCTTGGTCACCTTATCGGTATGGAACAAGGGCGATATCTTTCGCAAACGCACGGAATCGGCGCTGTTGGGGTCCCCCAATTCCTTGTATAGGGCGTCCTTGAAGGATTCCCACCACGGTGGAATGCTTCTCAAGGTCCTGATCCAGTTGGTTACACCAAAGATATTTACCCCAACGGCAAATTCTTCAGGGGTATAGGTCAGGGCCGCCATGGTCATATAGCCGCCGTACGAACCTCCAATAATCCCTATTTTTCCTGCATCGATCTCCGGTTGTTGGGTCAACCAATTCTTTCCTTCCACACAATCCTTGAGGTCTTTGTCGCCATGGTTGAGGTCGTCCATCTGATAAAAGGTCTTTCCATAACCGCTACTTCCCCGGTTGTTTACGGCCAGTACGGCATAACCGTGGTTCACCATGTATTGGATCAGGGAATTAAAATTCTGGCGCGATTGTCCGCCGGGCCCTCCATGAACCCATACGAGCGCCGGTACTTTGTTTTCTTCCGAAGCCTGGTGTGGTTTGTAATAGATGGCCGGAATTTCCAATCCATCAAAGGATTTATAACGTATGACTTCGGCGGTCACCAAATGCTCCCCTTCAATCTCATCGTTGAGTACATCGGTCAATTGTAATATGACCTCGTTTTCCAATCCATACAGATACAGATTGGAGGGGGTGTGCGAACCACCTGCAAAGAAGCGCACGGTCTTTTCATCATCGGAGAAACTTACATTGGTAATACTTTGGTTGTCCAGGGCCGGAAGATCGATGTTTTCACCACTTGCCATGTCCTTGACCTCGATTACATTTTTAGCGTCCTCATTGATATAGGTGACCTGATATTTTCCGGTTTCCGTAAAATAGCTGCCCGCGATGTCCCAGTTGCGTTCCATATCCTTCTCATACGCTTTTTCCGCGATGTCATAACGCATCAGATAGGCAAATTCTGCGTTGTCATCGGTAGTGTAGTAGAACGATTTACCGTCGTTCGAAAAATCTTGGCTGCTATTGGCACTTTGATTTTTGTTGATTTTTACGAGGGATTTATCCTTAAGATTGTATAAAAACAGATCGCTGTCATTGGTGTTGATGGCCTTGCTCAAAGGCAGGTAGTTTTTATCATTTGAAAGTCCACCCAAACTATACCCCTCGTCATTTTGGTACAGCATAGTGGGTTTAAAGTTTTCCAGATCCATCTCATACAGGTCCATGTATCTCTTATCCCTTTTGTTGGAAGTGAAGAAAAAGCTCTGATCGTCCTTGGCCCAACCGTAAAAATTGGTCCGTGCCCCGTCGTCTGGGGTCAAATCTTTATGGTTTCCATCGGTATCGCGCAAATAAATATGAAAGATTTCGTTCCCATTGTTGTCCATTCGAAACAACATGCGCTCATCCTTTGGAAAATAGGAAATGGCAAATACCGAAGAACTGTCCGAAGCGGTTACCGGTATAGGGTCTCCCGTGGCAATGGATAGGGCGTACATATTGTAGATTCCAGATCGGTTACTGGAAATCAACAACTTTGATTTATCGGGCGAAAAACTTCCCCCAAAAACGGTCTCATTGTCCATCATCTGTTTGATGGTGTAGGTCTTTAGATTTGCGGCAATATCCTTTTCTTTTGGTTCTTCCTTACAGCCCCAAACTAATGCAAGGGCAAGGATGGCAATACATTTTCTCATGACATGGTTTTTAATTGATATTAAATTGTTTTATCTCTTTAAAGGGTGATACCTCTAAAGTAGTGATGGTGTCCCTATAGGGTTTCCACTTTTCTTCGAAAAAGGCATTGGTTTTGTCCAAGGCCGTTTGTAGTTCTTCTTTGGCGAACTGCACCAGTTTTTTTTCCGTGGCGGTAATGCCCGTTTTTCTGCTTTGCACGTAACCCCGGGCTACATTGATACGTTGCATTACCGTAATCTCTGGATTTCGGGTAATGCCCTGACGTTTATCCTCTTTGCCGAGATACAGTGCAACGACCGAATCGATGGCTTTGGTAATTTCTCTGGAAGCTTTGATCTGTTCCTTGTACTTCTCCTTATCCAATGTTTTGAGTTCCTTCTGGTATTTGTCGGCAATGGTCTTGCTTTCCACCAACTGTTTTACCGCGTCGGCAGCAGTTTGGGTGTAAGCTTCCACTTGTTTTCCCAGTTCATAGACTTCGGTCAAAGTGGTGCCGGATACCTGGATCCTGGGATCGGTCTTGACCTCTACCGAGGTAGAATCACTAAGGCCTGCGTAATGCATTTTTACCTTGTATCGGCCCGGTTTTACGGTAAGTCCGCCCGGTTCTTTTTTGCTCTTGCTAATTTTTCGGGCCGGTCTGTCGGGACCCTTTTCATCCATCTCCCAGTAGATGCGGTGAAAACCGGCCTTCTTTGGTGTCTTAAATTTTAAGGTACGGATGAGGCGGTCGCCGTCAAAGAACTCGAATCTCAGGGAATCTTTTTTGATTTTTGTTTTTTCCTCCCCGTCCCCGTTAGCCTCGCTATCCTTGTCCTTTTTGTCCTTTTCAGGCGCTTCATACCCCTTTTTAAGGTAGTAGGTGAGCATGGCGCCCTCCTCTTTGTTTTCCGCATTGTAGAGTGCGTCCCCGCCAAAACGACTGCCGGTGGGCTGCTGGTAGGCAGCTAGATAGGCTGTGGGCACTTCAAACAACTTAATGTCCCTGTCCAGGATGGCTTTGTTGGACGCCAGGGCTCGTAAGGGCCTAATATCGTCCAAGACCCAGGCCGCCCTTCCGAAGGTGCCAATGACCAAGTCACCTTCCCGGGGTTGGATTACCAGATCCTTGGTGGAGACCGTAGGGAAGCCCTCGGTCCATTTTTGCCAGTTTGTGCCGGCATCAAAGGAAATGTAAAGGCCATCATCGGTGCCCAGGAAGAGAAGGTTTCTATTTTCGGGATCTTCCACGATCGATAGGGTATAGCTCTCCACGTCCCCAACATCCACTATACGCTCCCAGGTTTTCCCATAGTTTGTAGTGCGATAGGCGTAAGGGGTATAGTTAAAGCGCCGGTAATCATTGGCAATCAACAGGGCTTCTCCCTGTTTTTTGTTGGAGGCCTTGATCTGCGGAATCCAACTGCCCGCTGGCAAGCCCTTGATGTTCTGGGTCACCTCGGTCCAGTCCGCACCGCCGTTTTGGGTATAGTGTACCCTTCCGTCATCCGTGGCCGCCCAAAGCATGTCTTTTTCCAGCACAGAGGGCTCCACCACTAAAATGGTGCAATGGTTCTCCGCTCCGGTGGCGTCCATAGTGAGTCCGCCGCTTTCACTTTGCTTTTGTTTCTCTGGGTCGTTGGTGGTAAGGTCTGGCGAAATTATGGTCCAGGTAAGCCCTTTATCCGTGCTTTTATGTACAAATTGACTTCCAAAATATACGGTACTGGCATCAAAGGGATCTTGTCCGATACCCGCATTCCAATTGAAACGCAGTTTGGTTTGCGCATCGGGTGGGGTAGGGCGCACGGTATAGTTGTTTCCCGTTTTCCAATCGTATCGGCGTACAAAGCCTTGCTGGCTCATGGCGTAGCCGTATTGGGAATCCTCCAGATCAGGCACCACATCAAAACCGTCTCCAAAGGCAATTTCTTGCCAATAGCTATTACGGATGCCCTGGTCTCGCCATACATAGGCCGGTCCCCTCCAGGAACCATTGTCCTGCATGCCACCGTAAACATTATAGGGATACTCGTTGTCGATATTGATATGATAAAACTGGGCTACGGGCAGGTTGCCGATAAAACGCCAGGATTTTCCGCCGTCCTTGGTGATGTTCATTCCCCCATCGTTCCCGTCGATCATAAACTGGCCGTTTTCGGGATGTATCCACCAGGCGTGATGATCCGGGTGTACCCCGTTGTCTACCTGATAGGCCGGCATGAGCTGCGTAAAATTCTTGCCACCGTCCTCGGAAACGTTTACATAGGTAAAAATGGAATAGACCCGGTTTTCGTTCTGGGGGTCCACATAAATTTCCGAATAGTAAAAGGGTCGGTTGCCAATATCGTTCTTGTCGTTTACTTTTTTCCATTTAAAACCCCCATCCTCGGATTTGTAGAGCGCATTTTTTTTGGCTTCGATCAGGGCATAGATGACCTTAGGTTTGTTGGGTGCAATGGCAATCCCTATCCGCCCCAGGTCGCCCTTGGGCAATCCGTCCTCATGGGTCAATTTTTTCCAGGTCTTTCCTCCGTCATGGGTCATGTGTAGGCCACTGCCGGCCCCGCCCGACTTAAAAAACCAGGGATCTCGTTTGTGCTCCCAAAGGGCAGCGATCAATTTATTGGGATTCGTAGGGTCCATGACCAGATCGGCGACCCCAGTCTTGTTGTTTGCAAACAGGATTTTTTCCCATGTGATTCCCCCGTCCGTAGTTTTAAAAACGCCGCGTTCGGGATGTTCGCCCCATGGGGAACCAATGGCACCTACATAGACCGTATTGGGGTCGGAAGGATCAATGATCACCCTGTGGATATGCCGGGTCTGCTGCAGTCCCATGGCCTTCCAGCTCTTGCCCCCGTCCAGGGATTTATAGATGCCGTAACCCCCGTTGAGGCTGTTACGCGGATTGCCCTCGCCCGTACCTACCCAAATAACCGAGGGATTGGATTGCTGAATGGCTACGGCACCTACGGAAGCGGTCACTTCCTTATCAAAAATGGGCTCCCATTTGATCCCGCCCGAAGTGGATTTCCACAAGCCGCCGGAAGCGGTGCCCACATACATAATATCGGGATTGGAGTGGACTACATCTATGGCCGTTACCCGCCCACTCATGCCGCCGGGGCCGATATTTCGAGGTTTCAAATCTTGGACCAGGTCCATTTTAAAGTCTTGTGCAAAAAGGAAGGATGATGCGCATAGCATCATGAGGATGAGTATTCTGTTCATCGATTTTTAGGATAGTTAATTAGTCGCTTAAAGGTAAAGAAATCTTTTTCCACATTTCTTAAAGGTCTGTTAAGGAAATGGGAAGGTTGGTTGAGGGTCTAGCGTTGATGGTTGGCACGCCTTCGCCAAGGCTACAGCGTGTATTGACAGTAGGTAGTGAACAATAAGCAATGCCCAATATAGAAATCGTGGTGGGATTTGTCATTCCGCATTTAGTGCGGAATCCATTATTCGTAGTTCCAAGTAGCTCCTCCCCTTAGCTAAGGGGAGGTGGCCCCGACCGAAGCAAAGCGAGCGTCGGGGACGGAGGGGTAGAAAAAACCTCCCCTTTCTCACGCCAAAGGCGTGATTCATTCCCCTCCTTGAACAAGGAGGGGAGCTTAAATATTGCCTCCTTTTATCACTTAAAACCCCCTAGCTGGGACCTCACAAAGGCTCCTCCCCTAGATCAGGGGAGGTGGCCCCGACCGAAGCGTCGGGGCCGGAGGGGTCATAAAAACCAGGTCAATGAACAGTGAACACACTTACGCCGAGGCTTGTGCCTCCGCTAAAGCTTCTGCGGCACGCGGGCGGTGTGCGTTGACAATGAACAATTTTCAATTAACAGTAGCCAGTATACAGAGGGCAGCATTCAGATTTAAATAATAAGTTCCAACTTCCAATTTCTGACTTCTGATTATGATTTCCACAGTCCAAAGTACCATAACACAATATAGGCAATGGCGCCGAGCAGCGTCACTACAAGGACGGTTATGATAAACTGAAGGATACCATTCAATACCTTTTCGCCAAAACGATTTTTTGGTTTCATTGTTCTTTCCTATTCTACCCTAAAACTCCATACCGGGCCAATGGCCACACCCCCTTTGTCGTCCCTGACCACAATCCTCCAGTAGTAGGCCTTCCCGACCTCCACGGTTACCTCCTCCGTTGTCGTTTCCAGGTTGTCCCTGTGCGATGGGGGCGGATTTTCCGTTCCAAAATACAGATGGGACCGTAGCGGATCGTTATCGCTGTCCCCGACCTTCCATTTCATTTCCGCGCTGGCTTCCCTTACCGTTGCGCCCAATGCCGGGGACACGATCTCAGGGACTTGGGGAACATGATTCACCGCGGCTTCAGGTTCCGTGAAAAAGGTATGTACGGGAGAATGGGCACTTTCATTGCCCTTATTATCCCTGGCCCTTACCCGCCAATGGTAGGCCGTTCCCTTTTCCAGGTCAAAACTCCTTGCGGCCTCCGAGGTGGTGGCGTTGAACAGTACCGGGGAAAAATTACCGCTGGTGGCGATCTCCACTACATAACTTATTGGGTCCCCCTCAGGGTCGGTGGCCGGGTTCCATTTCAGTTCCAGGGAAATGTTCGTGCAATCCCCGCCATTGGTAGGGAATACCAGGGCCGGAACGGAAGGGGCCTTGTTTTCCGTTGGCGGAGGGGGTGGATCATCATCTACTCCTCCCGGGCATCCCATAGACAATACGGTACATAGGCCCAATAAGGCGATAAGTTCTTTTTTCATACTTTTCATAATTTCTGTAGTTTACTTTCTATTATTAATTATTTATTGTTCACTGCCAATTGTCATTATACCGTAGCTTTAGCGAAGGTGTGCCTACCGCCCACTGTTCTCGATACGATTTTCGAGCCTGTCCAAACCGGAACCTTCTACCAGACCACTCGAACTGACGTGGGCTTTTATTGGATTCTTCCTTTCGCTTCGCTCTGAATGACAAATGAGGGGCTCCGTCCGTTCGAGCGCAGTCGAGAACTCTTGTGAGGTTCCAGTTTCCATTACATCTCGACTGCGCTCGATGTGACAGTTTTAGACAGCCACCTATTGCCTACTGTTTCAGGTTTCTCGTTTATTGTTCATTGCTAATTGTTCATTGTTTACTGTTTGATGATCTTAAACCTTCTCGGACTCCCCGCTTCCAGATACACCAGGTATACCCCTGCCTCCAATTGCTCCATGCCCACCACTACTTTACGATTGTTGACATGGTATATTTCCGAGGACACCCTGGCCCCGGACATATCATAGATATCCACGGCCATGTGCTCCTTCATCGCCCCGGGGACGATGAATTCAACATAAGACTCCACAGGGTTTTCAATTATGCTTGTTCTACCCGACCAAGGCAGTTTCACGACCAGTTTCCCCTCACAGGCCACACTGGAAAGGACCTCCACTTTGTCCCATGGGTCCGCCGTTACGGAAAAGCTTCCCGTACCGTATTGCCCAATGATCTTATCGTTGACCCTAACCGTATAGGGTGCCTTACCGGATGCTATTTCCACGCCTACCCGGGCACGGAGGCCGGCGGTTTTGTTCACCGTGGTCTTCCCGGCCAGTACGGGGCCCTCATCGATCTCCAGTTCAAAACACTGCTGGCAAGCGGATCCCTTGATGGCGATGCACACGGAATAGGAGCCCGGGGACAGGTCCTTGATTTCCAGAGTCTTACTGAATTCATGGCCGTTGTTGTTTATTGTGGCGGTGTATTCAAGTTCCTGCCCTGCGGTGATACGGATCGAACCATTGTCCTTGTCCCCACAGGTCTCGCCCGTGGCCCGGAGCTGGAAATTGTCCGCCGGCAGGGCCTCGATGGCACAGACCACTTCTACTTTGAATGTATGGATGATCGTACCCCCAAAACCATCGTCCGCGGTCACCGTGATGGTGGCCGTACCTGTCCCCACCGTGGTAAAGGTGAGCTTACTGCCTTCAGTTTTTACGGTGACCACTCCTTCGTTATCCGAGAGGGCCGAATAGGTAAGCTGGTCCCCGTCTGCATCTTCAAAGACTTCCGCGAGGGCAAGGGCATGATCGCCGGTGCCGGTGGACAGTTGTTGGTCCTCGATCGGTTTGGATAGCTTGGGGTCTGCGTTGTCCTTTATGACAACAGTCCGGATGACTTCTATAGCGGCATTGCCCGCAGTATCAGATATGTTGTAGGTTACTTCATAAGAGCCTACGGTATTGGTATTGACCGATGCGATATCGATGGTGATATTGGAAGAAATGTCACCATCCACATTGTCAACGGCCGTCGCACCGAGCTCGGTATATGCGGTACCGACCACGATGACCAGTGGGTTGGCCCCTGTAAGCGTGATTACCGGTGCAGTCGTGTCCACAACAATTATGGTTCGGACTACCTGTATCGCCGGATTTCCTGCCGCATCCGTTACATCATAAGTCACGGTGTAGGAGCCCACCGTATTGGTATCTACCGATGAGGCATCGATGGTGATATTAGAAGAAATATCACCGTCCACATCGTCAACGGCCGTCGCACCAAGCTCGGTATATGTAGTGCCGGCCTCTATGGTCTGGGGATTATCCCCCAGAAGCGTGATTACGGGTGTGGTAGGGTCCACTACATTTACTGTTCTTGTTACCTGTACGGCCGGGTTCCCCGTAGCATCGGATACGTTATAGGTTACCTCATAAGAGCCTATGGTATTCGTATTGACCGATGAGATATCGATGATGATACGGGAAGAAATATCGCCATCCACATTGTCAAAGGCCGTCGCACCGAGTTCGGTATAGGCCATGCCGACCACAATGGATTGTGGGTTGGTGCCGGTAAGGAGGGTGATTATCGGCGCAATTGTATCCAGCGTGACCGTAATTGATGTGGCCCGCGGAGACGGGTTTCCCGCCAAGTCGGTTTGTAGCACGGTAATCGTATTACTTCCCTCTGTAAGGGTAACGTTTTCTACATCCCAGCCCCCTGATGACTCCGCCGTGACCGGGCCATACGATACCGTTCTATCGCCTGATGTAACCTCTACCGTGACCTGTGCTCGCGCTTCGGCTACACCGCTTACCGTTTGTGCAGCACTATTGGTTATGGTTCCATCCGTGGGGCTATCAATGACAGGGGCTGCAGGCGCAGTCACATCCAGTATGACATCAATTGATGCAGGAGCTGAAGTGTTCCCTGCCAAGTCGGTTTGGGCTACGCTAATTATGTTCAATCCCTCTACCAGGGTAATCTCCTCGGCAGTCATCCAGTTTCCCTCACTATCGGCTATTGCCTCTTGGGTGTTTGTACCGATATAAACGGAGACCTTTGCCCCCGCTTCTGCAGTACCACTTACGGTCTGTGCAACACTATTGGTTATGGTTCCATGCGTGGGACTGCTAATAACAGGGGGTGCCGGTAGCGTTATATCCAGCGTGATAGCAATTGATGTGGCTACTGAGGTGTTCCCCAAAGCGTCCCTTGCTGTTGCGGTAATGGTGTTCGAGCCCTCTATCAGGGTAATCTCCTCGGCAGTCATCCAGTTTCCCTCACTATCGGCTATTGCCTCTTGGGGGTTTGTACCGAAAGTCACCGTGACCGTTGTCCCCGCTTCCGCCGTACCCCTTATCGTTTGTGCTGCAATGTTGGTTGCCGTTCCATCCGTGGGACTGCTAATAACAGGGGCATCCGGAGCGGTGTTATCAAGGGTATAGTTTTGCGCATCTGCAGGAAGGACCACCGGGCTGGCAAGTGCGTTGTTGGTAAGGTCCTTTATATCCTGGCCATCGGCAAAGCCCAAACCCAGTTTTCCATCGCCGTCGAGCCCTGGAACGGTTACTAAGTAAACCGCATTATTGCCCTCGGTAGTTGCCTGGACGCTAATATCTCCTGTTTGTGAAGTTGTACCGGAAGTGGTAAAATCGGTGGCGTCCACATTTTGTACCGGCTCACTGAAGGTAACATGGAAGGTGACACTGTTGCTGTTGGTTATTTCATTGGGAGGAGTGTTCGGATTGTCCGGATCAAAGCGCACAATACTGCTGACCGTTGGGGCGGTATCTATCGCCCCGCCATCGATAATGGTCCAGTTGTGTTCGTTGATTAGCTTTGTCCGGGCCATGTCGGCATCGCTTCCCAGGGCATATTTGGAACCGCCCCCGTGAAAACGGACATTGCTTTTTACGTCCTGCGCCTCCCATCCCCTAAGCAGGGCGTCATAGTTAGGGGTAGACAGGGTAACGCCCCCGAACATAGAACGCATTTCCGTTACGGCACTTATGTTCCAGTCCCCGATGTTTTGGTCAAAGTTGATGGCGTTCACGAACATACGCTGCAAATTTGTTACATGGCCCATCTCCCAATACTGTATCCCCGGGATGATGGTAATGGCTTTACAATCCTGAAAGGCGTTTCTAAAGTTGGTCGTTCCCGAGGTATCCAGTACATCATCCTCATCGACCGTAATCTGCAGGTTCTCACAACCGGAAAAATAGCCCCCGGTATTGCCCAAACGTAAGGGCCCCCAGACACTGATGCCCGTTATTTTCTCCCTGCTCCTCCGTTTACTACTGAAATTCCAGCCAACTATCTCCCCTGTGATCGTGATCTCATAGGAGCCCGCCGTTTCATAGGTATGGATGGCCTGATCATGGGCCGTTATCGTACTGAAGGTGCCATCTCCCCAGTGGACCTCAAAATTATAGGTACCACTTGCTACCAGGGGCAGGTCGATCCGTTCATTGTCCATATCGGTCCGCCAGGTGGAAACAAAGGGCGATACAGGCCCGCCATCGATAATGTCCCAGCTGTGTTCGTTGATTAGCTTTGTCCGGGCCGTGTCGGCAGCACTCTCCTGGATATATTGGGAGCCGCCTCCGTGAAAAAGAACATTGTTTCGCACGGACTGGCTAGCCCATCCCTCCAGCAGGGCACTGTAGTTGAAAACGGACAGGCTAACGCCCGTGAACATTGCCCTCATATTGGCGACCTTACTTACATCCCAACGGCCAAGGTTCTGGTCAAAGCTAGTGGCATTCCGGAACATCCCGTTCATATCAATGACCGCACCTACGTCCCAACGGCCAATGTCCTGGTTAAAACTGGTGGCATTGAAGAACATATCCCGCATTCTTGTGACAGCACTTGTGTTCCAATTGCCAATGTCCTGGTCAAAGCTGGTAGCGTTATCGAACATAGAGACCATATTGGTGACCTTGCCAACGTCCCAGCCCCCGATATCTTGATTAAAGTTATTGGCATACAAAAACATAGCTCCCATATCAGTGACCGAACCTACATCCCACTGCTCCATATTGGGAATCGTATTAATGGCCGTGGCCCTGGCGAACATTTGGGACATGTTGTCCACGCCAGACAGGTCGGGCACATCCGTGGCCGTGATACGGAGGTTGCCACAACCGTAAAAAGCCCCCTTCATGGAGGTCCAGGGATTGTTGCCCCATTGGGTTACGGCCCTAATCTTGTCCTTATCGCCCCCATTGTTAAAAAAGACCCTCGGAAAAGTACCGGTAATGGTCACCGTATGTTCCCCTGCCGTGCTATAGCTGTGGGAAGCGTTGCCCGTTTGGCCTGTGGAGCTTTGGCCATCACCCCAGTCCACGGTATAATTGTAACCCGTACCCGTGGTGGGAATGGTAATCTGTTCATTGGCCGAGGTGGTCCGCCAGGTGGTGATAAATTGGGCATCGGGTGTATTGTCGACTTCATTCACCCTAATCGTGAAGGTTTGGGCCTCACTGGTATCGACCCCGTTGCGTTCTGTGCCTCCGCTATCACGTACCGTGACCGCGACCTTCGCCCTACCGTGGGCATTGGCCGCCGGTCTATAGGTCAATTTGCCGTCCAGATCGATTGTCGGGGAAACCCCGGAGGGTGCCGCGAAGAGGTTGTTGAGGTCTTCCGTGACCGTGACGTTGTAGGAGATCAGCGTCTGTGTCCCCTCGTTTTCCGGACCTGCTGAGAACCCAAAAGCGAAGTCCGCCACCGTTTGGAGGTCGGCATTCTCATTGACCGTCTGGTCCGGGTCGGCCACAAGGCTGAAGCTCGGCGCATCGTTGACCGGGACGACCGTGACCCTCACCCTTGCTTCGTTGCTCACTGCGTTGTTTTCGTCGGTGGCCCTGTAGGTAAAGCTGGCATTGCCGTGGAAGTCCGTATCGGGGAGAAAGTCGATGGCAGTGGGCCTGTCCGAGGGGACCGCTGTAGCCTGCCCGTTCAACTCATTATTGATGTTACTAGGGTCCACGCCCAAGCGGAGGCCCCGGTCAGCACTATCATTGTCGAGCACATCGATCTCGGTCTCTATATCCTCATGGATGGTCACATTGTCGTTGCGCGCGATCGGCGCGGCCAGTGCCGGTGTCGCCATGGGCACCTCCAACCAGGTGAAGCCAGTGATGGCGATCCAGGTGAAACCGGTGATGGTGATCAGAACAGCCGTACGCGCCCGGCGGTGAAGGGCAGGGGAAGATCCTTTAGCTAAGCGTTTTCCTTTTCTTAAGGATAGTATTTTTTTCATGATGCTGTCGCTTTGGTCTGGCTTTTATCCGCTAACATGGTTGCGATGATCACTTTGTGGTTTTGCACCAAAAGTGTCTTTGCTCAGGGACGTCCTGGATGTTTTTGTCGCACTATTATCAATTGAATATTGGATCAGGTTACCGTTTTTCAAAACAAGTTCATGATTAAACTGTAAGGAGCGAAACACGGTGTAATAAGTGGGAGAATGGAGGGATAAGTGGTATGCTTTCGCTAAAGCTTCAGCGTATAAAAGTGGGCAGTAGTCAGTGCTCAGTAGGCAGTGGGCGATTAGCAGTTGGCAGTAGGTAATTTGCCTGAGATTCCTCGCAGGCTCGGAATGACAAATCAATATAGGTTGTCATTCAGAGTGCCCGCCTTCCAAAGTCTCGTACGGAGGGCAGGTAGCGCAGCGGAGCGAAGAATCTCGAACAGTTATCAATAGGAAGTTCTAACTTCTGACTTCCGCATTCCACCATTGGCGTTCTACGCATAAAAGATTAAATTAGTGGCAGTCAAACCAACCGTACCCATATGGAAATCAACTTGTTTCTTATCGTTTTTATGCTCCTGATAGCCGTTTTGGCCATTTACTTTCCGCTGTCGGGCTATCTGATGTATAAAAGACTCCTTAAACTGGGCACACACAGTGAAGGTGAAAAACTCAAGTTGTACCGTCAGACCATACTGTGGTTATGGATATTGCTGCTTGTGGTGCTTTTGTTGATACCCCTGACGGGGATGGACCCCCGCGATATAGGCATCAAATGGATTACCGTTGACACCGTTCTACTTCCCGCATGGTTCATATACCCTGGCGTAGTACTATATGTAATCTACCTCCTGTACAATAGCTACCTCATTATCGCCCTAAGGCGGAGCAAGGAGACCCGGGCCAAATTATCCAAGGGTATCACGGATACCTTGAAGTGGTTCCTGCCCATTACCCAAAGGGAAAAAACGCTATGGGGCTATGTCTCCATTACGGCGGGTATCGCGGAAGAAATCATCTACCGAGGGTACTTATTTTATGCCTTGGCCGTCATTTTTCCCGATCTTTCGCTGCTGTATATTCTGTTGATCACATCGGTGATATTCGGACTGGGCCATAGTTATCAAGGCTCCAATGCCATTAAACCGATGCTCCTGGGTCTGGTATTCGGAATTTTTTACATCGTTTTTGATTCCGTTTTCCCTATCATTATCTTACATATTGCCCAGGATTTGGTGGTCAGGGAACTGTACAATGAGAAAGACCACGTCGTTGATAACAGGGCAGTCTGACCGATTTACATCGGAAACGATTATGGACATTCGGGTTTAACGGAAAAGCGCACAGATGAAATATTTTAAATACTACCTTCCAATGTTTGTCCTCCTGCTAGGCTGTGGCCGGAGCGGCCCCGAGGTAGACCAGAATAAATGGTGGACGGAGAGCGAGCGGCAATTGATCGTTTCGGAACTTCAGCGGACCACGAACGAACTGCAGGCTGTTCTTGAAGATATTACCGAGGTACAATGGAACTTTAGGGAAGACCCCGCACGTTGGTCCATAGCCGAGATCGTTGAACATCTGGAAATGCAAAACCAATTGCACTATCGGGAACTGTCTGTTGTGTCCAAAGCGCCCCAATACCTGCAATACCGATCTATTACCCAGGGAAAGGACACTTTTTTTACCAAGTACGGCACGGACCCCAAGCCGGGGAAAGCGCAATGGTTTTTGGAACCCTTGGGAAGGTTCTGTTCCATAAACGATGGCAGGTCGGCCTTCCTTAGGGCCCGCCAAGAACTCACCCAACTGGTGGAAACCACCCCCATCGATTTTAGGAAGCAATTTACCTTTCGGGCACCGGTGGAGGGAAAGGAGCTTAAGGACATCAAAATAGGTCAGGTGCGCGACCTCCATCAGCTCTTGCTAACGGGGATAGCGCATACCGACCGACATTTGAACCAGATTAGGAAAATTAAACACCATCAGGAATATCCGAAGGACTGACCTCCCTGTCGGACCACCGAAAAATCCGCTCAGGGCTGTTTGTATACCCTACCGTCCTTCATCACAAATTGTACGGCGCGCATTTTTGAAATATCCATTGTCGGATTCCCTTCCACGGCAATGATATCGGCCAGAAAACCCTTTTCCAGTTTCCCCAGGGCATCCTGGTGAAATACCTGTGCATTTACCGAGGTAGCGGCCTGCAATACGGCCAAGGGTTCCATACCGTAATCAACCATCATTTGGAGCTCCCGTACGTTATCCCCATGGGAGAATACGCCCACGTCGCCACCAAAGGCGATGGTTACCCCCGCCTGCAATGCCAATTTAAAGGAGGCTCTTTTTTGTACGATACGATCTGGCTCGGGATCTCTTCCCTTTTGCCAACCGTTGTATTGTGAAACGGCATCGCCTGCGGCAAGGGTAGGGCATAGGGCCACCCCTTTTTCCTTCATCAACTGAAAAACCTCCAAGGTGCCATGATCGCCATGTTCAATGGTTTCGGCACCTCCAAGGATAGCTCTACGCATTCCCTCCGGCGTGCTGGCATGAGCCACAATATACCGGCCCGCACTTTTGGCCGTTTCGTTCATCAATTGGATTTCCTGGAGCGAAAAGGTGGGATTTGAGGCTTCTCCGCTGCGCCAACGGTAATCGGCATAGATCTTAATGAAATCTGCCCCATTGCCCAACTGCCGCCGTACGGTTTTAACCACTTCGTTTCCACTTGCCGCCTCCGCTCCCAGGGGAACAGTAACCCCATCGTGAAACCCTTTGGGGCCATAGGCGCCCGTGGCCACAATGGCCGGTCCGGCGACCAGCAAACGCGGACCTGGAACAATGCCGGCATCAATAGATTTTTTGAGGTATACATCGCTATACCCAGCACCCTCGGACCCTAGGTCGCGCATCGTAGTAATCCCGGCCATCAGCGAATTTTTGGCATGGACCACACCTCGGATGGACCTTTCCACTGGAGATTCCTTTAACACCTGATCGTTCCACGAAGTTTCGTTATAGGGGTGCAGCAACAAATGCGAATGTCCTTCGATAAGCCCTGGCAGCAAGGTAGTACCCGCAAGCTCAATGATTTTTGTTTTTTTTGGGATGGCCATGCGGTCCTCGGGCCCTACCTGGGCAATGATATTGCCTTGTACCAGTACGGCCCAATTTTCATGCATTTCGGTACCATCAAATACCCGATCCGGTTTTAACAGGGTCTGTGAAATGCCGTAAAAACCAAAAAAGAAAAAGGTCGCTACTATGAGGTTTTTCATATTGCGCTCAAATTCCGGATAAATAATCAAAACTCCTTTTTAAGGCTACTTCCGGATTTTTTACCATATCCTGCTCCACGAAAAAGTGGGTGACCCCATTTTTCTTAGCGATAGGAATGATCTTTTGCAGGTCTATGACCCCATCGCCTGCGGAGGTCATGTGCGGGAACAACTCGATCCATTGACTGGGATCTCCGCCATCGCCGGAAAAGGTTTTCTTTTCGCTCATATCCTTTACGTGCATCAAGTGGTAACGCCCGCTGTATTTTTCCAGGTAGGTAATGGGATCGGCATTACCGGCAAAGGTCCAAAAAAGGTCCATTTCAAGAAACACCAATTCCGGATCTGTTCCATCCAATATATGGTGTAGAGGCAATTCTCCCTCCACCTCGCTCAACCCATAGCCATGATTGTGATAGGCGAACTTTAGGCCCACCTCCTTGGCCTGCTTGCCAATTTTATTGAAGGTATCGGCCATTTTTTTATAATCGTCCACTGTTTTTCGGCGTTCCGGGGGAATGGCAGGTAAGACCACATAATCGAACCCTAAGACCTCTCCCGCTTTGCCCAGTCCTTCCATGGCGGTTTCCAAAGTGTCCAGATCGGTATGTGCAGCGGGAATGCTTAGGCCGTGCTCCTTGAATATCGCTTTTACCTTGTCTTCCGATTGGCCAAAATAACCACTCCCGCTAAAACCCAACTGGGGGGTAATGGCCTGCCACCCTGCTTTGGCCGAGTCCGCACTGTACGGATAGGGACCAAAAAGTTCAATTTCCTTAAAACCCATTTGGGCCAACATGGCGATGGTACCTTCAAAATCCTGCTCGAGGGCCAAGGGGACCGAAAAAAGTTGTACGCCAATTTTTGCAAGCGTAGGGGGGCTGCCCGTTCCTAGCCCCTGGGCAAATGAAAGTTCGGGTAGCATGGTTGTACCAGCGGTCAACAGGGCCATTCTTTTGATAAAATCTGTTCTTTTCATAATCGTGTTGTTTCTTGGATGGATTTTTAGTTGTTGACCGCATTTTCGGCAATCTTCGCCAAGCGCGCATCTATTTCGGCCTTGGAAAGCCATTTCCCCTGTACCATGACCCCCGAAACTTGTTTAAGGGCCCCGATATTTTCCAAGGGATTGGCATTGACCACCAAAAGATCAGCAGCGGCACCGGCCTTAATTTCCCCAAAAGCACCCTCCATACCAAAGAATTTGGCCGGGTTGATGGTGCCGGACTGCAGAATCTCCAGTGGGCTTAGACCTGCCTTCACCATACCATCAATTTCATGATGGATTGAAAAGCCGGGCACATTAAAAAGCTGGGGCGCGTCCGACCCTAAAAGCATCCCATGGCCATTGTCCTGTAGTTTTTTCATCAATTGCCTGCGAATACCGATAAACTGTTCCCATTGGGCCACATCAAAACCGGAATTGGCCCCGGTGGCCTGTTCCTTGCGTTGTCGCCAATTGGCCAGGGTACTTGCGGGCATATATTTCATTTCCGGGGACGAAAGCATTTCATCTGCAGTGGTTGGGGCAAACCAGCGTTCAAAAAGACTCTGGGTGGGAACGATCCAAACTTCGTGTGTTTTGGATAGGGCTACCAGCTCATCCATTTGGGATACATCGGCCAGCGGGGTAAAGGCATAGCCAAAAAAGCCGTTGGCCGTGGGGTCCACACTCGCCGATTCAGGAACCAGGCCCTCCAAATAGCCATCTACATGGTCTACCGAGGCAAATTTACTTTCCAGGGCGTGTCTGATGCCCACATCCACGGGGACATGGCCCGAAAAGGTAATCCCAACTTCGTTTGCCGTGGCCACCAACTGGTCAAAAACCGCACGTTGGATGCCCGGATGTATTTTAAGGAAATCATATCCGTCATTTTTATAGGCGGTAACCTTGCTGATGGCTTCTTCCACACTGGTGACCGAATTGCCGTTCAGGGAAGGGCTCGAGGTGAAGATTCTAGGACTTAGAACTTCCCCATTCTCAGCTTGCTTCCGCAATTCCAGATGGGAAGGGTGTCCCAACATGCCCCGGATCGTGGTAACGCCGTTGGACAGGTAGAGAAATAGGGTCTCCTCTATACGCTCCCGACTCGTGGAAGAGGAGGGGATATGGGCGTGCATTTCGGCCAGGCCTGGGACCGCATATTTTCCGGTACCGTCAATGGTTGTTCCATAATCGTCCGCATTATCCAGGCTTTCGGAGATTTTTGTAATTTTCCCGTTTTCCACAACGAGCTGTCGGTTTTCCAGGATTGTACCATTGCGGACATCCACAATGTTTACATTGGTAATGACCGTACCGTCCGTACCTTCCGCTTCCGTGTTTGATGTTTTCTCCTGCGCTTGGTTACAGGCCGTAAGCGTAAAGGCCCAAAGCGCAATTACTATTTTTTTCATGGTGATGGATTTTGTAGGGCATCTTCCAGAAGCTGCTGCAGTGCAGCGGTATTGAATACCCTACTTCCTTTGATGACCGTATGAATGTCTTGTGTATGTGTTATATCCTCCAGCGGATTGGCATCCAGGAGTACCAGATCTGCGACTTTCCCAAGAGCTATACTCCCGTACTCATCGTCTTGTTGTAAGAATTGTGCCCCGTGATAGGCCGAGGTCTTTAGCACTTCCAATGGGGGTATGCCCACAGCGACCATCGCTTCCAGTTCCTTATGGAGCGATATCCCGGGATAGGTATAGGAATTGTAGGCACCACTATCCGAACCTGCCAATAATTTCACCTCCGCTTCCTGAAGCGATTTGGCCAGCTGCCTAAAAAACCGGTCCAGCTGTTTTCGGTTCGTTCTTGTCGCTTCCGAGGCCTGAAGTGCCCTTTGGATCCTGCCCTGATAGGTAGCCTCGATTCCCTTGCCCATGTATTTTAGATAAGGGTCCTTACTGTGGTCTACTTCGTCCAAATAACTTAGGGTTTCCCCAATATGCAGGGTGGGGACCACAAAGACGTTTTCCTGCCGTAGTAGGTCAAAGGTGTTTTGGGCCGTACTGTCACTATAACTTTCCAGTAATACCGGCATGGCTTCCCAAAAGCCGAGTTCTTTGTTCCGCAGTTGTTGCACAACTTCCCGCTCCTTATGGGAACAGGCCTTTAGAATATCGTACAAATGCTCCACGGCATCGATACCGGCAGCTACTGTCTCGTTGAGAGGAACTTCAAAGGAGGCATGCCCCGATACCGCGAACCCGCGACTTTTGGCCTCGCGGATGGCCTTGGTATGGTATTCGCCCGCAATGCGGCTATCGTATAGTTTAACGAAATCGACACCCAATTGCACCAGGGAATCCAAGGCCTGAACTACCTCGGCCTCGCTCGCTACTTCCAAGCTGCCTGCCCAAGTTGGGTTGGGGCCGTCTATTTTTGGTCCTGCAGTAAAGATGGTGGGGCCAACCAATTGCCCGTCCGCAATCTTTTTCTTCCACTCTAAAACGGGAAGGGCCAGATCTCCCCCCGCATCGCGTACCGTGGTAATACCATTGGCGATAAAGAGCTTTAGAAAGTTTTTGTTTGCCGGGATTAAGCTATCCCCGCCCCTAAAATGTACATGGTTGTCCCAAAACCCGGGCAGCAGGAATTTCCCGCTACCGTCAATCTCAGTATCGGCAGTATAGGATCCCTCCTGGGGGTCTTCTGATAGTTTTGCAATTGAACCCTCTTGGATAAAAACGGTTGCAGAGATAAAGTCGCCCGAATCAAAGTTGAGCACCTGGGCACCGGAAATCACGATATCATAATGTAACTTTTCCTTGGGTGTGCATCCTAACATTCCCAGCAGTAATAACAGATATGCACAATTCCGAATCATTTGTTCAATCTTTAGTTATGCCCCAAATGACATCCGCAGCCTGGCCGGGTAAAGCTCTTTGCCTCCTCGTGCCAGGGAAAGGCTGCATTGTATTTGTTGTTCTCCCACCAAAATTGCGTCCGCTCCTGCGGGGCGTTCCCAATTTCGTTCATGGTATCGGTATCAAAAAGCCTTCCGTTGACCATGGTGTACTTCACGGTTTCCGTATTTCGGATATCGTCCAGGGGATTGGCCTCCAGGACAATAAGATCGGCCAATTTTCCCTCCTTAAGTGAACCTATTTCCGCTCCTGCACCGATGTACTCGGCACCGTTTAGGGTAGCGGCCCTTAGCGCCTGCATATTGGTCATGCCCCCTTGATGCAGCAACCACAGTTCCCAGTGCGCCCCAAGGCCCTGTAACTGCCCATGGGCGCCCAGATTCACCTTTACCCCTGCGTTTGCCAAGGCCGTGGTGGTTTTGGAGACCAGAATATGCCCGTTTTCGTATTCCTCGTCGGGAACCATGGTACGGTGACGCGCCCGGGCGTCCACAAGTGCCCTTGGGGTATATTTCAGCAATTTTTCATTCTCCCACACCTTGTCCTTTTGATAGAAATAGTATTCTCCGTTCATACCCCCGTAATTGACGATGAGGGTAGGGGTGTAACCCGAGTTGCTGGTCTTCCACAATTCCTCCACATCCTTGTAGACCGGCGCCACAGGGATGTTGTGTTCAATACCGGTATGTCCGTCCATAATCATACTCATATTGTGATAAAAAGTAGAACCACCTTCAGGGACCACGTTGATGCCCAGTTCCCGTGCCGCCTGCATTACCTGCTGCCGCTGGTCGCGCCTGGGTTGATTATAGCTTTTTACCGCCGTTGCCCCAAAGGCTTTGGTACGCCTTATGGCGGACCGAGCATCCTCCAGATTGTTCACTACCGCCTTAAAATCGCCATCGGCACCATAGAGGATAAAACCGGTGGAATAGATGCGGGGACCTATTATATCGCCCGATTTCACCAGCTCGGAGAGCGAGAATACGGTTTCCGTATTGGCAGAAGGATCATGGGCCGTAGTCACCCCGAAGGCCAGATTGGCATATAATGGCCAATGTTTTTGTGTGGTCAATCCGTAGCGAAAGGCGCCCAAATGCGCATGGGCATCCACGATGCCGGGCATAATGGTCTTGCCGCTTACATCATACACCTTGGCCTTGGCCGGCACTACAATATCCGCGGATTTACCAATTTTTTCAATGCGGTTCCCATTTACCAAAATGGTTCCGTCCTCGATAACAGTGTCTCCCTCCATGGTGATGATGCGGGCATTCACAAAGGCTATGCTGCCCTCGGGCACATGGCTTTTGGCCTGTAAATTGATTTTGATTCCGGTGCTGTCCGGTTTTGCCACCTTTTCAGGAGAACCGGGTAAAAAGGTATAACGGTCTTTGATGTCCCTGGCAAAATATTCTTCGCCCAGCGTCCAGAATACCTTTTTGCTATCCTTGGACCAATGCAGGTTGATGCCGGCGTCCTTTGACAGTTGGGAGACCGGTACGGATTTGGATTTGTTGTCCAGATCAATTTCCTTGCCGTTCAGCACCAAGGGGGCAATATAGGCTTTATGCAGATGCGAAAACGCAACCCATTGGTTATCCGGACTAGGGACCAAACGGTTGGCGTGCTTCAATTTCACATGGGTTTTTTTGTCCTTACCGTTGAGGTTTACCGAGTGCAGGCTTTTGGTAAGGCTTCCAAAATACGTGCCCCCGGTCTGATAAAAAATACGGTTTCCGTCCTTGGCGAAGATGGGATAGGCCCCTTCATCCGTAATCTTTTTGATGTTCTTGCCGGAAGCGTCCATGGTATAAATGCCAGGGTTTTTAACAAAACTCAGGCCTTGGTCGCTATTGCCGTTTTCCTTGCGGTAGGTAATCCGTTGTCCAGTGGGATCATAAGTAGGGGTTCTGTATATTCCCTTTGTTGTACTCAGCTTAGTAGGTGTACCTCCATTGGTAGGGATTTGATATATGGCGCCCAGATCCCCATCGTTCCAACCCACATACACCAGATTTTTACCATCTGGAGAAAATGCAGGCTCAAATTCAAAGTCGCTCGACTTCGTCAATCTTTTGGGCGTACCATTGGGCAAGCGCTTGCTCCAGAGTTTCCCCAATGCACTGAACACCACGGTTCTTCCATCTGGGGAAGTGGTGGCCTGCCGTATCACTTTGGCGTTGAAGGTTTCTGCTGCTACGGGCGCATCAAAATGCACGGTTTCGGCGATTTTAACCTTGGCGTCCACTGAAAAGGGGATTGGGGTCACGGCAAGTGTGGCAATATTGATGCGGTGAATTTTTCCGGCCGACCAGAAGACAATTTCCTCATTGTTGGGCATCCAACTGAAGTTGGGATATACCCCGAAGATGGCCCAGGCCTCTTGTTGGTCCTTGTTAAGGGTATCGTAGAGCGGCCATTCCTCCCCGGTTTCCAGGTCGTGCAGATAGAGTACCGTTTTGGTTCGGATGCGTTTTACAAAGGCCAGTTTTTTACCGTCCGGGGAAACCTGAGGCCTCGCCGCTCCGCCAGGACCACCAGTGACCCTTGTGGTCTTGCCGGTTTCAAAATCATACCGTTTGATCTCGTAAATCTGTTGGTTGGGATTCTTGTTGTATTGAAAGGAACCTCCTGGGTACATGTCTTCACTGTAGTACAGATATCGGCCATCGGGTGAAAGGTTGGGTTCGTTTACATCCTGTTGATCATTTTTTCTTTTGGTCAGCTGTAGCCCGGTGCCCCCGGCTATATGGTACTGCCACATCTCCCCGGCCCCCAGTGATCGTCGGGACGTAAAATGCTTCCTGGCGATGAGGTAATTTCCATCCGGGGTCCACACGGCATTGTTGAGCAATCTGAACTTTTCCTCGGTAAGCTGTTTTGCTTCGGAGCCATCGGTATTCATCACCCAAATGTTATCGCCACCACCGGCATCGCTGGTAAAGGCTATCTTTTTTCCATCGGGACTAAAACGCGGTTGCACTTCAAAGGGGATTCCTGTGCGTAGGGGAGTAGCTGAGCCACCGGAAATAGGCATGCTGTAAATATCGCCGAGCAGATCAAAGATAACGGTCTGGCCATCAGGACTTACATCCAAATTCATCCAGGTGCCCTCGTCCGTGTTAAAACGATGTTCCTGATAGTTGAATCCGCCCTTGGGATCGGAGACGTCCCATTTTTCGGCTTCCTTTTTTGTCGCTTTATCTTCTTGACTTTGAGCAAGCTGAATGGATAATAGGCCCAAACAAGAAAGTAATAGTATGTTCTTCATGAGGATTGGTTTAGTCCTTTCGAAAATAAGGATTTATAGGGGGAAAATTCTTAAAGCGATGTTAATGAAAATGCAGCTAACGCGTGTATTTGGATTTTATGTTTTTTCTACAGAGCACGATGATTTCCCTGATCCTTTTTTTACGGGTCTCTTCCCGTTTGGCCTGGTTGAGCCAATAGAGATAACTCTTACGGTATCCGGGTGCGAATGCCTGGTAGTTGGCATAGGCCTCTGGATTGGCATCAAAAGCCTTTTGCAGATCATCCGGGACCGTTCCGTTCTCCACGGCGTCCAGTGTGGTCCATGAGCCGTCTTTTTTGGCGGCCTTGATTTTGGCCAGGCCACTTTGGTGCATCAATCCCTTGGCGGACAACTCTTTGATATAGGTCTTGTTGAGTTTGCTCCAGACACTTTTGGTCTTGCGCGGACAAAAATATTGTCGTCTTCTGCCCTCGCCCAAACTCTTTACCGTGCTGTCTATCCATCCAAAACAGAGGGCCACACGAACCGCTTCCTCCCAGCGCATACTTTCTTTTTCATGCCCCACTTGGTAGAAGATAAGATATACGCCCTTGGAAGAGGCGTGGTTTTCCTGCAACCAACCACGCCATTCCGAATCGTTCTTAAAATACAGCTCTGGCTTGTCGGTCATGGCATCTAGAATGAATTGATTACTAAAATACCCTTATTCTTGAACTTATCCATATCGGCGAGCGCACCCAGGGATTCCTCCAGGCTGATCCTGCGTTCCACGAGTTTGTGCGGCTGTAGTTTTCCCGTACGGATCATCTCCAACATTTCAGGATACTTATGGGCCTGCATGCCATGACTCCCTATAAGCTCCAATTCGTCCGCAATGACCCTGTCCATTGGAATTTTGGGATGTTGGTGATTGCCGGTCATGAGCCCTACCTGAATATGCTTGCCCCTTTTTCTGAGATTGGCAATGGAATTGAAGCAAGTGGTAGCACTGCCCAAGGCATCCAAAGAGACATGTGCACCCCCTTGGGTAAGCTCCCTTACCTGTGACACCACATCCTGGCTGTTGGAGGCATTCACTGTTGCCATGGCCCCTAGTTCGGTTGCGAGGGACAAGGTGTCCTCGTTGATATCTATAGCGATTACTTTTGCACCGTAGGCTTTGGCGATCATAATCGCCGATAATCCCACGCCGCCACATCCATGCACGGCCACATACTGGTCCGGGGCTACCTTACCCTGCGCTACAACGGCCCTAAAGGAAGTGATGAACCGGCACCCCAGAGTGGCAGCGGTAATATCACTGATTTCCTCAGGAAGTTTCACCAGATTGGTATCGGCATAATCCAAGGCCACGTATTCTGCAAAGGAGCCCCAATGGGTAAAACCTGGCTGGGATTGCTGATGGCATACCTGATGGTTGCCAGAAGTACACATTTCGCAGCTACCACATCCACAGACAAAGGGAACGGTAACCCGATCTCCGATTTTGAAATTTTTGACGTTTTTTCCGATGGCCGCTATGGTCCCCGCCAATTCGTGCCCGGGCACATGGGGCAGTACAATGTCCGGATCATGACCCATCCAGCCATGCCAATCACTTCGGCACAGACCGGTGGCACCTACTTTGAGGACAACGCCATTTTCGTTGGGGCTGGGGTCGGGAACCTTTTGAATCCGTAACGGCCCTTGGAATTTTTCGTAAACTACTGCTCTCATTCCATCAGAAGTTTAAGAATGTTTTTTATGGGTCCCAATTCTTCAACCTTCGTTGTAACCGACTCTAGTACACTGGTTCCGACAATTCTAAAATTGCTTTGCAGGGCTTTGATACAGGTCTCTGCCTCGTTCACTCGTACCCCCCTGGGTACCTGATAGTACGTTTTGTCGTAGTCCAATGGGTCCAAACAATCAAAATCAAAGTGGATGTAGACTTCCTCGATGTTTTTCCTGTGCAAGGTTTGTACCAAGGCTTCGGCATCGGGACGGGTAGGGGCATAAATTTGCCCCTCGGCAATGCGCTGCTGTTCTGCCGGATCTACATCGCGCAAGCCCACATAATGAATTTGACGGGGTGTCAGGGTGGAAAACAAGAGGGAATCCATATCGGGTTCCCCTTCGCCCAAAAGGGTTCTTAGCGGCATGCCATGGAAATTGCAGCTGGCTGAATCACAGGGCCTATTGATGTCGGCATGTGCATCGAACCAAACCACACCCAGTCTGGAATACCTGTTATTGAGGTAGGAGACGGGCACGATTTCCAATCCGCAATCCCCTCCAATGGTTTGTAATGTAGCGGGCTGTTCTTCGCTAATTTTAGTCTTGAGCCTCAGCAACTGTTCGTGCAAGGCCTCGTAGTTGTTGATGCAATGCCGCTTTTTCCCAGCTTCCCCGGCAGGAATCTTTGAAAGCTCAACGCGTTCAAATCCCGAGGCCCCCAAATACTGCAAAAGTGCTTCCGCTCCCGCTTGAATGTCCTCACCGGTGCCGGCACCTTGCCATTGAGGAAAATAGAGCTTCATTGCACTTTCTTCGTTTCTATATAGAAATTTTCATCGAATGTAAAATCGGTCGCATCGCCGGCCAGGTCTTCGGTGACCCAGTCCTTACCGGGAAAGAGCCATTTCTCCTTCTCGTTCACATAAATGCGGATCGGCATATCAAAATCCTCCACGATATTGGTGTAACGATATTTAAGCTGGTCGCCCGTTACGCTATATTCCAGCACTGGGATGCGTGTGCTTCGTAAATACTGGTTAAAAAAGGCGGATAGGTCTTTTTCGGTATGTTCGCTCAAATAGTTTTCGATTTCCTGGGTGGTCACGGTACGATGGTAAAATTCACTATTGAGCCCCCTGAGGATGCTTCGCCATTTTTCATCATCCTCGATGAGGTGCCGCAGCGTATGGAGGATGTTGGCCCCTTTATAGTACATATCTCCCGATCCTTTTTTGTTTACATCGTAGACGCCTATCATGGGAATATCATTCTTGATATTGGCCCTGGTGCCTATGACATAGGCCGCGGAAGCTTCTTTGCCATAGTGATAGTCCAGGAAGAGGTTTTCAGAATAGGCGGTAAAGCCTTCGTGGATCCACATGTCCGCAATGTCCTTATAGGTAATATTATTGGCAAACCATTCATGGCCACCTTCATGAACGATGATAAAATCAAATTTTAAGCCCCATCCCGTTTGGGAAAGATCATGGCCCAGATATCCCTTTTTGTATTCATTGCCATAGGTGACGGAGCTCTGGTGTTCCATTCCCAAATAGGGTACTTCTACCAATTTAAAACTGTCCTCATAAAAGGGATAGGGTCCAAACCAATGTTCAAAGGCCTGCATCATTTTAGGTGCATCCGTAAAGTGTACCTTGGCTTTCTCCAAGTGGTCCCTCAACACGTAATAATCCAGATCCAGGACACCCTTTTCCCCTTCGTATTTTTCACCAAAATATACGTAATCACCGATATTTACATTCACTCCATAATTGTTGATGGGGTTTTTTACAAACCAATGATAGGTCTTGGTATGTTCATGTTCTTCCACCTTTTTGAGTCGGCCATTGGAAATGTTCATCAGATCCTTGGGCACTTCAACGCTAATGGCCATGCTATCCACCTCATCGTACATATGGTCTTTATTGGGCCACCATACGCTGGCCCCCAGTTCCTGGCAGGAAGTGGCCACAAAATGCTTTCCGTTGTTGTCTTTTTTCCAAGAGAATCCACCATCCCAGGGTGCACGGACGGCCTCCTTCGGTTTACCGGAATAGTGCACCGTAAGTTCATTGAAATCGCCTTTCTTCTGTGGTTTTACAAGACGGATAAAATGTGCATTCCCCTTGGATTCGACCGAGAGTTCCTGTCCGTCCTGTGTGACTTTTTCTATTTTCATGGGCGGTTGCAGGTCGAGCTGCAATACCTCCTTTTCCTCCAGTACCTGGTACCTGACGGTATTGGTTCCGGAGATAAACTTCTCATCCGGTTTTACTTCAATATCCAAATGGTAATAGTTTAAGTCCCACCAGGCCCTCTCCGGAGTAATGCTCCCCCTTAAGGTATCCTGTTCCGTGAACGTATTGGATTGTGCCACCACGTAACTCAATGGGAGGCAAAAGACAAGAAATAAAAGTACTTTTTTCATGTTTTCGTATTTAGTTCAGCAGGAATTCGAGCGGAATATGCACCCGATCGTTCCAGCTCCTTTCGTTGTGGCCAGCGCCTTCAAATTTAAGCGTTTTCCAGTTTTCACCCTTGATGTATCCCTTGTTGATCATCATGGTGTCCACCTGGGTTTGAAAAGGCTCGTATTGCGCATCAAAACCTTCGGTTCCAAAATCGAAATAGATTTTGTGATGGTCGGGAGAGGGTAGGCTTTCCGGTAGCGTACCGATGTACAGTTCTCCCAATATAGGCACGGGCCAATGGGTGGAGACACAACCAGCAGCTCCGAACACCTCGGGATAGCTGCAAATAGCGTATAGGGAGATGAGTCCGCCCATGGAAGAGCCCATAATGATCGTGTCCTCCCTGGCCGGGGAAACGTTATAGGTTTTATCGATAAAAGGTTTTAGCTCCTCCACCAGAAATTTGAGGTATTCGTCCGAATAGAGCGTATCAAAGCCGGTATTTTCTTTTAGGGCCTTCCTTATTTCATCACTTTCGGTGAATGCGGCGGGAGCTTTGGGCATGTACTCCGAAAAGCGTTTGGCCTGTCCGTTCCAGGGGGCTACGACGATGGTTTTGTTTACTGCTCCACGCCTTATCAAACTGTCCAGGGTCTCGTCTACACCCCAATCTATGCCTGTATAGGAAGTTTTTGGGCTAAAGACATTTTGGCCATCGTGCATATAGAGCACCTTGTATTTTTCGTTGGAGTTGGCATCGTATCCCACGGGAAGGTACACTTCCACGTTACGCGAACCTATGTAGACCGATGTAAAGTTTTCATACCGTACAAGTTCTCCTTCTCCTAGGGCGGCCGGTTCATAGACCTTGGCCAAGTAACCCTCTTTTTTTCCGCTTCCGTTCCAACAGGAAACCGTTACCAGGAGCACCAGAAGTAGTAAGTTCTTTACGAGTCGCATATTTTATTGTTTATGGTCAATCCCTAAAAATGCCATTGGGAAAGACCACCATACTCTCATGCCCATCCTTTCCTACGGCCGCCACCCCAAAGAAGAAATTATCTATGACAATGCCCTCCAGGGTATATTCGGTAACATCGCCCACTTTTCTACTGTGATCCCAGGTAGGTGAAGTGGTATCCCGCCAATAGATCTTGTAGCCAACGGCCCCATCTACCTTGGTCCATTGGAATTTGGCCGAAGGTTCTACAATGCCCCCAATTTTTACTTCCACTGGAGTTGGAGGGGCCCAGGCAATGGATGCGAGGTTGATCGCATTGACCGCCGTAAGTTTCTTGGCATATTCAAAATTTACGTGTTCCAAAACATCACCGTAAGCAATGCCGTTTTCCGTACGGATATCCTGATGTTGTTGTGTATAGTTTTCATGTGACTCCATAATCCGAATACCTGCATAACCGGCATCGTTGAAGGGGCGGTGATGCCCACCTCTGCCAAAACGATCTAGGCGATAGATCAGTGTGGGATTCATCTCTGGCATATATGTTTTTGTAGTCTTGTGCACATAACGTGCCAATTGCCGTGAAATACCATCCACTTCACCACCAAAGAAGCGTCTGGCCCTACGTTGGTCCTCGGTTTCGGTAGGAGGTACGGGTTCGGAAAAAATCCTGAAATCACGATTGCTGACCACCCCATCTACCCCGGTGATATTGCCGATCATGTCATTGTTTATAATGCCGATGATGTCCCAGCCTTTTTCCTTGGCATAGGCCGCCAACCCTTTTCCTCCGAAAAGGCCTTGTTCCTCACCCGATAGCCCCACATAAATGATGCTATTCTCAAATTGGTATTTGGAAAGCACCCTGGCAGCCTCCAAAGTACCGGCCATGCCGCTGGCATTGTCGTTGGCCCCGGGAGAATCGGAGGTAAAATCGGTGGGATCACTTACCCTTGAGTCAATATCGCCACTCATGATAATAAACCGATTGGGGTATTTGGTGCCCTTTTGAATGGCTACCACGTTCACTACCCAAACATCCTTGACGATGCGTTGATTGGCCCCCTGTTTTACCAAGTCTTTTTGATAAAATACGTCCAAACAGCCATCACAGGTGGCGGAAGTCTTTTCAAATTCGCTCTTGATCCAACGTCTGGCCGCCCCGATGCCCCGTGTAGTGGAAAGCGTATCGCTTAAGGTGTGGCGCGTACCAAAATTGGCCAGGGTGGTAACATCTTTTTCAATACGATCCGCCGACACCGCTTCGATGATATCGTATATGCGGGAATCGGTCTGAGCGGATAACAAGGTGGTAAAAAATAGTAGTAGAAGGGTGGGAACAAGCTGTCTCATCGTTGATTTTTTTAGTCGCACCAATGTACGTTTATATGGGAGTATTATTTCCTAAAAAAATGTTAAGAGGCTTTCTTTGAAAGACTTAAAAAACCAAGTACAGGTCCGACTCCCAAAATCAAAAAAAGAAGCGGTACTTCCAGTTTGTCCAGTAGGAAGGAGAGCAACTGGATACTTACGATGCTGATGGCAAACCCAATGCAGTTCATGAGTGTAAGGGCCGTTCCTTTTAGATGTTCCGGTACCGCCATGGCCGCCAAAGACGAGAACTGGGGCGAATCGGCTACCACGGCCATGCCCCATAGGCACCATAGGGCTAGAAAAAGAACACTGGGCAAGTGGAACAAGAGGGGCGAGAGAAAGCACAGTGCCCCGGAAACGGCCAGGGAAAACAAGGCCACCTTTTTGCTCCCATAGCGTACGGACCCATAGCCACCCAGAATACAGGAAAACCCGCCCAAGCCAATGATAATGAAGGTCCACCAAGGGACGGAAAACGGTATCTCCTGCTGGGCCATAAAGGTCTCCAAGGCAACCGGGATAAAAGCCCAAAAAGCGTAGAGTTCCCACATATGGCCAAAATAACCAAATGCCGCTTTTCTGAAACCCACAAGCTTAAAGAGCATGGGTCCCGAACTTAGTTGTAAGGGCGGACTCGGTTTTTTGTAAGGTCCGTTGGGTACCCATAGAAGCATGGCCAGACCGCCGCCAAGGGCAAGCAAGGAGGTTAATCGTATCACGGTGATATGGTCCGTTCCCCATTCAAGACCTGCTATAAAATAGGGGAAAGCAGCACCGAGGACCAGGGCACCGATCAAAAAGCCCAGTGCCTTGCCCAATCCCTTTTGGTAATAGTCCGAAGCAATTTTCATCCCCACAGGATAGATTCCTGCCAGGAAAAAGCCGGTACCAAAGCGGGCCATGAGCAGGGTCGTTGTTGAAATAGCGTCCAAGAGCAGTGCAAAATTGCACAGTGAGGCCAACAGGGCGCTAACAAAAAACACTTTGGAGGGCGAATAGCGATCGGCGATCATCAGCAAAGCAAAGACCAGGGTACCGGTGATAAAACCAAACTGTACAGCCGATATGACATGCCCGATGATTTCCGGGCCCAAACCGGTCTTTGAGGCCAGTTCATCAATGATGGCATTGCCAGCGAACCAGGTAGCCGTACATGCAAATTGGGCCAGCACAATGGTAGGAAGGATATGTGGTTTTGGTTTCAAGAGCTGCTACCGAAGAAAGGTGACCTTGGCAATTTTTCCGTTCTCCACCTCATAGATGGCCACTGCACTAAAATGCTTCCCGTTTACAGTAAGGTATTCCTCATCGATTACGGTATTGCCTATAAAGATCCGGTTCTTTATTTCGCAGTGCAGATCGGGCGTGGCCTCAAAGAAGTCTGCGTAGGATTGTCTCATGGTCTCCTGTCCTTCGGAGCGCAATTCGTTTGGAAAATTGTACAGCTTTATGTCTTCTGTATACGTAGCCATAAAGGCATCAATATCGCGGGCGTTGTAGGCATCCAGTTGTTGTTGTACAATGGTTTCCGGACCTTGCTGTGCAAGAAGTTGCATACTAAAAAAGAGGCATACCAGCCCGAGTAAATTTTTCATCCGTTCGTTATTTAAAGCGTTCCAACAGTTCTCTGACCCTTTTTGTGTTTTCTACGTAATATTTGGCCTGTGTTTTTTGCCTGCCCACCTTTACGGTGATGGCAGTCTCGGGCAGTTCCTGAAACATAAATTCGTCTGTCCAGTCATCGCCCATGGCAAATACAAAATCGTAATCGTCCTCGACCAGCACGCGCATGGCCGCACGGCCCTTGTTCACTCCGCTGTTCTTTATTTCCAACACCTTGTTTCCCGAAAGCACGCTGAGGTTGTCGTTGGCGATAAGACTGGTAAGCACTGTGGTCAATTCCGTGGCCCTTTTGTTGCCGAAATCGGGATCGGTATTCCTATAATGCCAGGCCAGGGAGTAATTTTTTTCCTCCACAAAAGACCCCGGCGTCCTATCCACAAAGGATTCCAGCACGGGTCTTATTTTTTCCATCCAATCGTTTTTCACTTTTTCCAAAAGGTCAAATTCCCCGCCCTTCTTGGAGATCCAAACCCCGTGTTCCACGATCATATTGTATTCCTTTTTCATGAACCAGCGTTTAAAGGTGTCCTTGTCCCGACCGCTTATCAGATAGAGGTCTGTATTTTTTTGTGCTTTTATTCTGTCCAGAAGTTGGTAAAGTGCAACATCTGGGGAAGCTTTTTGGGGGTCGGTATGAAACCCGGCCAAGGTACCGTCGTAATCCAGAAACAACAATCTTTTTTTTGCTTTGGTATAATCCGATACTACAGAGGTAATCAAATTTTCGGTGAGGCGCCTGGAAATATTCGCCGCATCCAGATGTTTCTGCCGTTCTAGGGAAGTCATGAAGTCATTTGCCCATTTTTCCACATTATAGCGCTCCAGGCGTTTTTGGAGCTGTTCGTTGCGCTCCTTTTGCTCTTGGATAGGCATATTGATAGCTTCGTACAAGGTATCGGCAATCTGCTCAAAATTGTTGGGGTTGATCAATAGCGATTCGTTCATTTCGTTGGCCGAACCTGCCATTTCACTTAGAATCAATACCCCGGTCTTATCGGTACGGGTAGCTACGTACTCCTTGGCGACCAGGTTCATTCCGTCACGGATAGGGGTCAGCCAGGCAATATCGCAGGAAGTATATAGATCGATGAGATTTTCAAAGGGCATGGAGCGGTAAAAATACCAGATCGGGGTCCAGCTAACGGTTGCCAGCTCCCCATTGATGCGACCCACCAGTTCATCGATCTCCTTTTTGAGCAATTGGTATTGAGGCACGTTAGATCTAGAGGGTACGGCCAGGATGATTAGACGTACCTTTTCCTTGTACTGCGGATATTTGTTGAGGAAATATTCAAAGGCGTTGAGGCGTTTGGCGATACCCTTACTGTAATCCAATCGGTCTATGGAAAGCAGGAATTTGGCATCTGGGGTCGACTCTTTATGGGTATTTAGTCTACGCTGTAGTTCTGATTGTTGGGCGGCTGTCCGTTTGGCGTGCTCCTTGGCAGCCTCGCTAAATTTTTTGTAATCGATGCCCATGGGAAACGAATCTACCTTAATGACCCTGTTGTCCAGATAAATATCGTTGAAGCTCACTTCCAAGTCCAGGAGTCTGCGCACGGAGCTCAGAAAATGCCTTTCGTAATCATAGGTGTGAAAACCAATGAGGTCCGACCCCAGGAGCCCCTGTAGCACTTCCTCCCGCCAAGGAAGGGTCCTAAAAATCTCATAAGAAGGGAAGGGGATATGTAAAAAGAAACCTATGGAGGTATTGGGGCGCTGTTTCTTCACCATTTGCGGTACCAGCATCAATTGGTAATCATGGATCCATATGGTATCCTCTGCTCCCGCCTTTTCCAGAATGGTGTCGGCAAACTTTTGATTCACCTCCTGGTAGGTTGTCCAGTTATCCAGCGTAAACTCCGAATATTCCAAAAAGTAATGGAAAAGCGGCCAGATGGTGCGGTTGCTGAAACCAAAATAGAATCCGTCTACTTCCTCGGAACTCAGTTTCACCTTGGCGCAGTCGTGCTGTTGCAGCGCCTTATCAATATCGGATTCAAGTTCTTGTGGGATTTCCTCTTCCGTGAGTCCGCTCCACCCGATCCAGAGGCTGTCGCCCCCAGAGTGTACGGACTTCATCCCAGTGGCCAATCCACCTACACTGGGCACCGCGGTAATGGAACCCTTGTGAATTTGCAATTGTACGGGTAGTCTATTTGAGATTATGATAGTTTTGCCCATAAATTCACTGATTTTGGAGGGTGGCGATTGAAATTTTCCTAAATTTCGACAAAAAGGACAGCAAAACCTATTAAACAAAAGCGTTTTTAAGATTATTTAAAATATGGACAATTTAAATTACGGAATCATCGGAAATTGTAGGAGTGCAGCATTGATTTCCGAAATGGGTTCCTTGGATTGGTGTTGCTTGCCCGAATTTGATTCCTCTTCTGTCTTTGCCAAAATACTGGATGAGAAAATAGGGGGGAGTTTTGAGATACAGGTGGGAGATGGCTATACGGTTAAACAACGCTATAAAAAACACACAGCAGTCCTTATTACCCGGTTTTCGGATGGGGAGAACACCTTCGAACTACATGATTTTATGCCTAGGTACCACAAGGAAGGCGGTGGGTACAACGCCCCTCCGGAAATTGTGCGTTACGTGAAGCATATCAGCGGAAGGCCTGTTTTTAAGGCGCACTATGATCCCAAGCTGGAATACGCACTGGGGAAGACCGAAACCTTTGTTAAGCGAAATTTTGTGGTAAGCCTTACCCATGCGGAAAAATTCGATACAGTTTTTTTGTATACCTCGTTCAATAAAAATGCCGTGGTAGAAGGGCGGGATATAGAGCTTAAAAAGGACGGGTTTTTTCTGTTGGGCTACAATGAAAAAATATTTTTGCCCACCACCCGTAAAATGTATCTGGAATTGGAACGTACCAAAGTGTATTGGCTGAATTGGAGCAGTAAGACGCCCAACTACAAAAAATATAACGCCCAGATCAGTAGAAGTGCCGTAACCTTAAAGCTATTGAGCTACAATAAGACGGGTGCCGTTCTGGCCGCGGCTACCACTTCCTTGCCCGAGACTATCGGAGAGGTGCGCAACTGGGACTATCGCTTTTGCTGGATACGCGATGCCTCCATGGTCATCAAGGTCATCTCCGAACTGGGACACAAAAATGTAGCCAAAAGGTATTTGCAATTTATCATCGATTTGATTCCCGACAAGGATGAGAAGCTCCAGATCATGTACGGCATCAACAAGGAGAAGACGCTGACCGAGGAAACCCTGGACCACCTTTCGGGTTATAAGGGCTCCAAACCGGTGCGGATCGGTAATGCCGCCTATCAACAACGGCAAAACGACATTTATGGCATCCTAATGGACGTCATCTATGAGCAATTGGCAAAGTTTAGTACGGACGTTGAAAATGGGGAGGAACTTTGGGGCCTTACCAAGGGCATCGTATGGATCGTAGCCAAGCATTGGCAGGAGGCCGATAAGGGTATATGGGAATTTCGGGCCGAAGATCGGCATTTTACCTTTTCAAAAGTGCTCTGTTGGGTGGCCATTGACCGGGCCGTAAAGATTGCAAGAATTTTCAGAAAGACCCGTAAGATCGAAAAATGGACCAAACTGGAACAGGAAATCAAGGAGGACATTCTTAAGCATTCTTGGAACACGGAGGTAAACGCCTTTACCCAGTCGTACGGTTCGGCACATTTGGACGCTTCGGTACTGTTAATGGAATCCTATGGTTTTATCCATGCCAAAGACCCCAAGTTTGTAAGCACCGTACGGGCCATAGAGGACAACCTCTGCAATGATGGCCTATTGTACCGCTATAAAAATGAGGACGATTTTGGATTGCCCTCCTCTTCCTTTACCATTTGCACGTTCTGGTTCATCAACAGCCTCTTCAAGATCGGGGAGGAAGAAAAGGCCATGCGCCATTTTGATAAATTGTTGAGCTATAGCAATCATTTGGGCCTTTTCAGTGAGGATATCGATTTTAAGACCAAACGTTTGCTCGGGAATTTTCCCCAGGCCTATTCACATCTTGCCTTAATCGAATGCGCCCTCAATTTTTCGAGAAAAGAAAGCGAGGAGGTTATTATGGAGTCCATTCGCTAGCCTTCTCCTTTATTTTGGACAACAATTGTTGAAGATGGGTGGTCGTGGTAAAGGGATTCATGAGCGTTACCCTCAGGTAGTGCCTTTGCCTTAGTTTGGTCTGCACAATGTAGAATTCCCCCTCTTCCAAAAGGGCTTGCCGAACGGCCTCATTGCACCGATCCAAGGTAGTATTGTCCTTACCAGGTTCGATATAGCGAAAACATACGATATTGGACATAGGGTTTACCGCCAGCTCAAACTGGGCATCCTCATTGATGAGCCCTCCAAACTGGTGCCCTAGATCATATAGGGTGGTCACGTAGGCATCAAAGAGTTCTTCACCATAGCTTTTGAGCAACAGGTACCAGTTCATGGACATCATGGTCTTGGTGCACTCAAAGGTACGTTTGCCCGAATTGAACCAGTCCTGTTGTGTTTGCCCCAGTAGATAATCGGCTTTTTGGCTAAAGGTGGCATAGGAGTTTACACCCTCCTTGAACAGGAGGGCGGTGGTAATCATGGGCATCATCATCATTTTGTGGCCGTCTATGACGATGGAATCCCCCATTTCGACACCTTTTAGGGTATGACGGTATTTTGGTGAAAAAATGGCGGCCCCACCGTGAGCTCCATCCACATGGAACCAGAGCTTATGCTTTTTACTAAAATTCCCGAGCACTTCCAAATCGTCGTGGATACCGGTTGCTGTACTTGGGGCACTGCCCACGACGGCGAATACTTCAATACCATTTTTGCTTGCACGTTCGTAGTAGGTTTCCAGTAAGGTGGTATCCATTTTGAAATCTTCCGTAGTCGGAATTTTGATGACCCCTTGTTCTCCAAGTCCCATAATCTTGGCTGCCCGGTCCACACAGTAGTGGGCCTCCTCGCTGACCATGATACCCAAGGCTTTGCCGTTGCCTTTGTTCCACACATCATAGGAGGCGGTTGCCCGGCGCGCGGCAAGCAAGGCTGTGAGATTGGCCAAGGTGCCACCAGAGGTTAGAAACCCGTTGGCATTAGGCCCGTAGCCCACTTTTTCGCACAGAAAGCCGGTGACGGCTTCCTCGATCATGGTAGGGGCCATTCCCATTTCGTAAACGGCCATCCCATTGTTGAATAGCGCGCTCACCATACTCGATAAGGCGGTAAGGGGTGCGGTTGGACTTGCCTGATGTCCCATATACCTGGGATGGTGCAGATGGATCGTATGTTTCAATACTTCTGGGAAGAACTGTTCCGCGTCCCCATTTTTTAGAAAATCCTTCCAAAAGATTTGTTCCTTTTCGGGCGGATTCCACTCGATGACCTTTTCCGATTTTTCATGGAGGGTCCGATCCAAATGATCGGCCAGTTCATCTATTAGCTTATGTCCTCTTTTTCTGAAATCTCCTGGAGAATATGCTTTTTCTAGAATAGTGTATTTCATATAATATACTACAGCTTTTGACGACAAAAATTAGCGGAATCGAAATTAAAGCACCATTTTTGACAAAAATTAAAACTTGAACCAAACTTATAAAATGAAAAACTGTTTTGCACTATTTATTTGCTTGTTAACATTTCATGGCCTAATTGCCCAAATTACATTTGAGCCTGGCTATTTTATTGACAATGACGACAACAAAATTGAATGTCTTATCCAAAATGAAAGATGGCTTTTCTCCCCTGAAATTGTATCCTACCGTTTAAACGGAAGCACAGACATACGGTCTTTTAGTGTAGGCGACTGCAAGGAGTTCAAAATTGCTGGCCAAGGGGCTTACAAACGAGTAAGTGCAGGTTTTCCCATTACCCAGTCCACATTAAAGAAGAAAGAAAAAAACCCCGAACCCGAATTGGTCAGGAAAACCGTTTTCGTCCAAAACATCATAGAAGGCAAGGCGTCATTTTACTGGTATGTGGGAGATATTGATATTGTTTATCTGTTTAGCAAGGAAGACGGGCCAATTGAAGTGCTCCTTTACAAAAAGTATGTTGGGGATGATCTGAAGGTGCGAGAAAACAACATATTTAAGAGACAACTACTTAAGGATTTTCCCTGTGATAATAGATTGGATATCCAAAAAGTGAAATATTCCAGAAAATCCTTGATTAAATATTTCGAGGAAATCAACACCTGCCTAGGGGACAATAGCTTTGTTGTCTATGAAAGAACGGCAAAGCAAAAGGCAAATTTCCCTATAACACTTAAGGTTTGGGGAGGCGTACAGCAATACGGTTATGAAGTGGGCTTAACCAGTCGACCCGGCGAGGTTTATGAATTCGAGAATGCTTCGGGTGCCAAATTTGGAGGTGAGGTGGAAGCGTTTTTCCCGTATTTCGGTTATAAAAAAGCTTCGGTGATTCTATCGGCACAATACGGCTCATTTACCAGCGACTATTTGGTGCAACCGGATGATTTCATTTACAACCCATCGACCGAGCAGATTTTAACAGGGGATTTTTCGATTCTCGAACTCATGCTCGGGGCAAGATATTACTTCGATATTACTGAAAAAAGCAATGTTTTCCTTGAGGCTGGATTTGTTACCAACTTGTATCCCAATTCGGTTCTCAATAACAGGCGGACATTCCTTCTCATTGATCGTCCCACGGAAACCTCGGAGGTTTCTACCGCCCAGGATAATGACTCGGGGGCTTCGTTTGGATTGGGCTATAGTTATAACCGGCGAGTTTATTTGCGTTTCAACTTTATAACCAACCAAAACATTATCGTTCCGGGTTTGAGCGTAATCAACAGGGATGAAGTCTCCCGCATCGCACTTTCTCTGGGTTATGCTTTCTGGTAATGGGGCGTTGTTTGGGAATGCTACAATAAAAAACCGCTCCGATAATGGAGCGGTTTAGCTTCTGTCTCAAAACAAAAGTTCAATTTGAATTAGTCAAAGGTATAACCCTGATCTGCTGCTACTTTGTCCGCAATTAAAGTGCGCAAGGCTACAACATTGGGTTGATTGGTATATTTTGTAAAACGCTTTAGCCCCATGAGCATCATACGTTGTTCGTCGCCTTCGGCAAAGGAAACAATAGCTTCCTTTCCTTTTTGGATAATGATATCCACGGCGTTGTACAGGTATAATTTAGACATGGCAATTTGGGCCTCTTGTGCCTCTTCGCCAAAACGTTTTGCATTTTTCTCGGTTCGCAACAAGGTTGATTCGGCCATGTACACTTCGATAAGTATATCGGAGGCGGCCATCAACAGTTGTTGGTGCTTTTCCAATTCCGGTCCGAATTTTTGGACGGCACTTCCTGCTACCATTAAAAAGACCTTCTTTAAACGTGCCAGCAAATCTTTTTCCTCGGAGAACAGTTCTGAAAAGTCGGGCACATCAAAAGAAGGAATGCCCATCAGTTCCTCGCCCACCTGAGTGGCCGGTCCTAAAAGATCTACATGTCCTTTCATCGCCTTTTTGACCAACATGCCTACGGCCAACATTCTATTGATCTCATTGGTACCCTCATAGATACGGGCAATACGGGAATCGCGCCACGCGGATTCCATGGGGGTGTCTGCACTAAAGCCCATGCCTCCGAAAATCTGTATGCCCTCATCGGTGGTACTCTGGCAGTCCTCTGAAACCGCCACCTTAAGGATCGAGCACTCAATGGCGTATTCTTCTACACCTTTCAGCTCGGCCTCCTGGTGTGGGTTACCTTGGGCCACCCGGAGGGTAATTCTGTCCTCAATGTTTTTTGCAGCCCTATAGCAGGCCGATTCGCCCGCATAGGCATTGGTGGCCATGGTGGCCACTTTGGATTTAATGGCGCCAAAATTGATAATGGGCGTTTTAAACTGTAGGCGTTCATTGGCATATTTAACCGCTTCCGTAATCACGCGGCGCTGTGCCTCCAAACAGGCAGCTGCCAATTTGATCCGCCCCACGTTGAGGGCGTTCATGGCGATTTTGAATCCATTTCCACGCTCCGATAGCATGTTCTCCACGGGCACCTTGGTCTCGTTGAAGAATACCTGCCGGGTGGAGGAAGAATGGATTCCTAATTTTTTTTCTTCATCGCCCATGGTGATTCCATTTTCCGGGTCGTTTTCCACGATAAAACCCGTAATGTTCTTGTCATCCTCTATACGCGCGAACACAATGAACATATTGCAAAAGCCCGCATTGGAAATCCACATCTTCTGACCGGTGATGGCGTAGAATTTTCCATCTTCCGAAAGTACGGCCTTGGTCTTGCCTGAGTTGGCGTCCGATCCGGCTCCGGGTTCGGTTAGGCAATACGCACCGAACCATTCGCCTGTGGCCAATTTAGGAACGTACTTTTTCTTTTGCTCTTCATTTCCATAGAGAATTATAGGCATGGTACCTATTCCGGTATGCGCTCCGAAAGCCGTACTAAAGGAACCTGTGGCCCCCGAAATATAATCGCATACCAACATCGTGGATACAAAGCCCATGCCCAGACCGCCGTAGGCTTCTGGCACGGCAATGCCCAAAAGTCCCAGTTCGCCTGCGTGCCGCATGGTCTCTTCGGTATAAGCGTAGTCCTTGCTTTCAAAGCGTTCCCAGTGGCTCCACAATTCGCGATCCACAAATTCCTTGGTGCTGTCGCGCATCATTTTTTGCTCTTCGGACAAATCCTCAAGGGTAAATACGTCTTCGCATTTGGTCTCCTTTACCAGAAACTGTCCACCTCTTAAAAGGTCCTTTTCTATAGTTTGCGTACTCATGGTTCTAGTATTTAATATATTGTATTTGGGATAGCAGGGTCAAGAACGTCTTATTCCTCCCCGCAATTATTTTCATTCTGTTAATTTAAAAATTCATAGATACCGGCGGCACCCTGTCCCGTACCCACGCACATGGTGACCATACCATATTTTCCTTGCATGTCACGCTTGCGCATCTCATCGAACAGTTGAACCGATAGTTTGGCACCCGTACAACCCAGGGGATGTCCCAAGGAAATGGCACCCCCGTTTACGTTGATGATGTCATTGTTAAGCCCCAATTCGCGGATGACCGCCAAGGATTGGGAGGCAAAAGCCTCGTTCAATTCGATCAACTCAATATCGTCCTGCTTTAGGCCAGCCTGTTTTAGTGCTTTAGGCACGGCCTTTACCGGACCAATACCCATAATACGGGGTTCTACTCCTGCCGCCGCATAGTTCACCAGACGGGCAATGGGTTCCAGGTTCAGTTCCTTGACCATTTCCTCGCTCATCACCATAACAAAGGCGGCACCATCGCTCATTTGGGAGGAGTTCCCCGCGGTTACGCTTCCACCGGCCGCGAAAACCGGCCGTAGTTTGGCCAGGGCTTCTTTGTTGGTGCCCTTACGTGGCCCTTCGTCCTTGGTTACCGTATAGGTCTTGGTGTCTCTTTTACCGGCTGCGTTTACGTAGGTCTGCTCCACTTCAATGGGCACGATCTGATCCTGAAAGCGATCTTCGGCCTGTGCTTTTAGGGCTTTCATATGGGAGTTGTATGCAAATTCATCCTGATCTTCCCTAGATACCTTAAATTCCTGGGCCACCGCCTCAGCGGTATTCCCCATGCCCCAATAATAATCCTCATGGCCGGCATTGACCAGGTCATAGTTGAGCTCGGTCTTGTATCCGGTCATGGGAACGGCGCTCATGCTTTCGGCCCCTCCAGCAATAATACAATCGGCCATTCCGGCCTGGATTTTGGCCGTGGCAATACCGATGGTTTCAATGCCCGAGGAACAGAACCGATTTACGGTTACACCAGGGACATCCACGATGTCCAATCCCATTAGGGAAATGAGTCGGGCCATATTGAGTCCTTGGGACCCTTCGGGCATGGCATTGCCCACGATGACGTCGTCTATGCGTTTTTTATCCAACTGCGGCAGTTGTTTCATCATATGTTCTATGGTCTCAGCAGCCAGTTCATCCGTTCTTTTAAAGCGGAACACTCCCCTTGGCGCTTTGCCCACCGCGGTTCTATAGGCTTTTACTATATATGCTGTCTTCATTTTTTAAATCTTCTATTTTTTTGTGCCTCCTAATAAATCTGATTTCCTAAATGGGTTTGAATCCAAATTAGTTGCGCAACGGTTTTCCCGTTTTGAGCATGTGCTGGATTCGTTCCAGGGTCTTTCGTTCGGTACAGAGCGACAAAAAGGCCTCGCGTTCCAAATCCAATAAATACTGTTCACTGACCCTGGTAGGCTCGGAGAGATCTCCCCCGGCCATAACATAGGCCAATTTGTTGGCAATCTTTTTGTCGTGTTCACTAATGTAGTGGCTGGCTTCCATGGCATCGGTACCCACCAGGAACATGCCCAAAGCTTGTTTCCCCAGGACTTTTACGTCCCTGCGCCTTGGGGGTTGCGTATAACCGGCTTCGGCCATCAATTTGGCGTGGGCCTTTGCGGTGGCAATCTGCCTGTCCTTGTTGACCACCACAATGTCCTTTCCTTTTTGCAGGATGCCCAGATCATAGGCTTCATAGGCCGAAGTAGACACTTTCGCCATACCTATCGTAAGGAAATACTCCTGCAGTACATTGAGTTCCACATCGTTCTTTTTAAAGGTATCGGCAGCCCGTAGTGCAAATTCCTTGGATCCACCACCACCGGGAATGACACCTACACCAAACTCTACCAACCCTATATAGGTCTCCGCTGCCGCCACAACCTTATCAGCATGCAGCGATATTTCGCAACCTCCGCCCAAGGTCATGCCATGGGGGGCCGCCACAGTGGGAATGGCCGAGTAACGCATACGCATTACGGTATCCTGGAACATCTTAATGGCCATATTGAGCTCATCGTATTCCTGCTCCACGGCCAACATAAATATCATTCCGATATTGGCACCGACGGAAAAATTAGCCGCTTGATTGCCAACGACCAACCCCTGAAAATCCTTTTCGGCAATATCGAAAGCCTTGTTCAATCCGGCCAACACGTCACCTCCAATGGTGTTCATTTTGGACTGGAATTCCACGTTCAGAATACCATCACCCAAATCCTCGAGCACCACCCCGCTATTTTTAAAGACCTCTTTTGATTGCCTGATGTTATCCAGGATGATAAAAGCATCCTGTCCGGGTACCTTTTCCATGGCTTTCTTTGGAATATCGTAATAATGGGTCGCTCCATCGGTCACCGAATAAAAAGAGCCGATACCGGCCGCATCCATATCCTTGATCCAGCTGGCCGTTTCCAGGCCTTCTGCCTGTATCAGCGCAAGTCCTTCCTGCACCCCGATGGCATCCCAAATTTGAAAGGGCCCGTGTTCCCAACCAAAACCGGCCTTCATGGCATCATCTATCTTATAAAGCTCATCCGTGATTTCCGGAATACGGTGGGATACGTATGAAAAAAGGGCCGCGAAGCTCTTCCTGTAAAACTCGCCCGCTTTGTCCTTGCCTTGCACCAATACCTTAAAGCGATCCACGACCTTATCGATGGTCTTGGTCTGCTCCAGGGTGGCAAATTGTGCTCGTTTTTTGGAGCGGTATTCCAGGGAGTCCAAGTCTAGCGATAAAATCTCACTAGCGCCATCCGCCTTTTTTGTCTTTTTATAGAAGCCCTGGCCCGTTTTGCTGCCCAGCCATTTGTTTTCTACCATGGTCTTGATGAAATCCGGGAGCTGAAAGAGCTCGTGGCGTTCATCCTTCGGGCAATTTTCGGCAATGCCATTGGCCACGTGTACTAGGGTGTCCAAACCAACCACATCTACCGTTCTAAAGGTAGCCGACTTAGGCCTTCCGATAACCGGTCCGGTCAATTTGTCCACTTCCTCAATGGTAAGCCCCATGTCCTTTACCGCATGAAAGAGGCTCTGAATACTAAAGATACCGATACGGTTTCCTATAAAGGCCGGGGTATCCTTGGCGACCACGGAGGTTTTGCCCAAAAATTGTTCCCCGTATCCGTTGAGGAAATCCAATACTTCCGAGGAAGTTTTGGGACCGGGAATTATCTCAAAAAGTTTTAAATATCGGGCCGGATTGAAGAAGTGGGTTCCACAAAAGTGTTCCTGGAAATCATCACTTCGTCCCTCGCTCATAAATTTTATGGGAATACCTGAAGTATTAGAGGTAATCAGGGTTCCGGGCTTTCTGTGTTTTTCCAGATTTTCAAGAACCATCTTTTTGATATCCAGGCGTTCTACGACTACCTCAATAATCCAATCCACCTTGGCCACTTTGGCAATATCATCCTCCAGGTTGCCTGTAGTGATCCGTTGCGCAAACTTCTGATGATAAATAGGGGAGGGTTTGGATTTTAAAGCAGTTGCCAGCGAATTGTTTACCAAGCGATTTCGCACCGCCTTGTCCTCTAAGGTGAGCCCCATCGCTTTTTCCTTATCGTTGAGTTCCCTTGGAACAATATCGAGTAGCAGCACTTCTACCCCGATGTTGGCAAAATGGCAAGCGATACCGCTTCCCATGATCCCTGAGCCTATTACCGCTACCTTTTTTATATGTCTCTTCATCAAATACCCCGTATTAATTAGCTTTGTCCTTTGTATATATCTTCTTTTCCACGATTAATTTGTTAATAGTCTCCACAACCTCAAAAAATTGATCCAACTGCTCTTGGGTCAAATGTTGTTTGACCACGTTGTTGAAACGAAGCACTACCTCTTTGGATATGGCCCTTTTCTCAAGGCCCAATTTTGTGAGATGGATCAGCACCCCTCTTCCGTCATTCGGATTGGGTTTACGTTCAATATAGCCTCTTTCTTCAATGCTCTTCAATATTCTTGAGAGGCTAGTGGCTTCCATACCCATTTTAGGTCCTAGGGCGGTAGAGGGCGTACCTGTTTTTGGGTCGATACTCAGCAAGGTAAAGCCGATGGCCATGGTTAAGTCAAAGGTTTTCGCCTCTTCATTGTACATTCTTGCCACGGCCTGCCAAGTAGCTCTAAGCGCATAATCTATCGTTAAATCCTTCATGGCTGGTTTATAAGACACCAAATATATAAAAAATTTATTATGCATGCATAATAAATTTGGTAAAAGTTTCCACAAGATTTTAACAGAAAACACCCTTTGAAAAGTGGGCCTTGTTCAGTAGGGTAAAAAAAGGACTTTTAGAGGTCAATGACCATAGATGTTGTTGTAGAGGTCGATGTATTTTTCCTTAACGATTTTACGTCTTAATTTCATTGTTGGGGTAAGGTGTCCATCGTCTATGCTCCACACATCGGGCGTAAGCCTAAACTGTTTTACCTTTTCCCACTTGGCAAAATTCTCATTGGCGACATCCACTTCTTCCTGATAGCGTTCCAGGACCCTTTCGTTGATGACGATATCCGAATTTTCGCCCAAGGTGACCTGATGCCGTTCTGCCCATTCATAGAGAAACTCAAAATTGGGCTGGATCAAGGCCGCTGGCATTTTTTCCCCTTCGCCCACCACCATGATCTGCTCTATGAAACGCGATTGTTTAAACCTGTTTTCCAGGAGTTGCGGGGCCACATATTTGCCTCCGGAGGTCTTGAACATTTCCTTTTTGCGGTCCGTAATTTTTAAAAAACCGTCAGCATCCATTTCTCCGATATCGCCCGTATGGAAGTAACCGTTCTTGAGCACTTCGGCCGTTTTTTCCGGGTCTTTGTAATAGCCCATCATGACCTGGGGACCTTTCACGCAGATTTCGCCATCTTCGGCAATTTTAACTTCCGTGTTTTCGATGAGTTTCCCTACGGTCCCAATTTTAAACCCGCCATCGCGCATATCGTTGACAGAGAGCACCGGCGAGGTTTCGGTGAGTCCATAACCTTCCATGACACCCATTTCTGCTGCGTTGAATATACGTGCCAGTCGGGGTTGCAAGGCCGCACTCCCTGAGGATATTAAGGAAAGATTGTTGCCCAGTCCTTGTTTCCATTTACTGAAAATAAGCTTTCGGGCCAGGGCCAGTTTTCGTTCGTACCACCAGCCGTTCTGTCCATAAGGTTCATATTGCAGGCCCACTTCAACGGCCCAAAAGAACAATTTCTTTTTTATGCCACCGAGCTCCGCTCCCTTGGCGATGATCTTATCGTATACCTTTTCCAACAAACGGGGCACGGCGGTCATCACGTGGGGCGCCGTCTCTTTTAGATTATCACTGATCTTCTCCATAGACTCCGCGAAATAGATGCTTACCCCGGCGTATTGATAGAGGTACATCATCATGCGTTCGTAGATATGACAGACCGGTAGGAAACTTAAGGCTTTGGTTTCTCCACCGACTATGGGAAGTCGCTTGGAACTCGCCAAAGCATTGCTCACCACATTGCTATGCGAGAGCATAACCCCCTTTGGCCTGCCTGTGGTGCCGGATGTATATATTAGGGTAGCCAAATCCTCCGGTTGTACGGCATCCTTAAGCTGTTCTACTTCTGCCTGATTGGAAGTGTCCGCTCCCAATTCCAAAACCTTGCTCCAATTTTTGCAATCGCTCAAGGTATCAAAAGAGTATACTTCCTTTAAGAGGGGTACATTGGCTTTAATGGCCTCTACTTTTGCGTGCACCTCTGCACAGGAAACAAAACAATAGGTGGCTCCAGAATGGTTGAGTACATATTCGTAATCCTCTTGTGAAATGGTCGGGTAAATAGGTACGTTCTGGGCCCCTAATTGCAAAATACCGATATCCATGATGTTCCATTCGGTTCTGTTGGTCATGGAAATCAATGCAATCTTATCGTTGGGCCTCACGCCCATCCGTAGTAGGGCCCTACTAATGGTATTTGCCTTATCTATGTATTCCTGTGTGGAGGTGGCCACCCATTCACCATCATACTTTGTAATCAGCGCTTTTTCAAGATTGAATTTCTCCAATTGGTAATACGGAAAATCAAAGAGTCGGGTTATGTTTTGCATACTAAGTTTCTGATAGGTAATCGCAAAATAAGAAAAGGGAACGGTATAATCAATTATCAATTAACAATTATCAATTAACAATGGATGGAAGGAGGTCGGCGGTTAACCCTTATTGGTCATCAACACCGAATATCGAATTTTCAGGATAAGTGTAGTTTCATCCCTTCATGCGAGGCTTTAAAACCCAGTTTTTCGTAGAATTTGAGGGCTTCGGGCCTTTTCTTGTCCGTAGTCAATTGCACCACATGTGCCCTGCGTTCCTTTGCCCTCGCAATGGCCCACTCGAACAATTTTTGCCCAATGCCTTTACCCCTGTGGTCCTCATGTACCCGAACGGCTTCGATCTGGGCCCGAATACCGCCCTGATAGGTGAGGTAGGGGATAAGGCTTAATTGTAGCGTTCCGATAATTTGTTGGCCCTCATTTTCCATAACCACCAACTCCTGATTGGGGTCCGCATCGATACGATAAAAAGCTTCATAGTAGGTTTGTGGCAATGGATCCCGGTAATCCTCTCGCAAACGGCCCAGGGGATCGTTAGCCATCATCTCCACTAGGGCAGGGATATCTATTTCGGTTGCTTTTCTGATGATCATACGATGCTACATTTTATTTTTCTCCACCCATTTTTTTGCGTTGACAAAAGCTTCCAACCACGGAGAGACTTCATCCTTTCGTTCTACAGGGTAATGGGCCCAATTCCAAGGGAAGGTAGAACGTTCTATATGCGGCATGGTGACCAAATGTCTTCCTGTGGGGTCACAAAGCATAGCCGTGTTATAATCACTGCCATTCGGGTTGGCAGGATAGCCCTCGTAACCATATTTCGCCACAATGGCATAGTGGTCCTCTGAAAGTGGCAAGCTAAACTTGCCCTCCCCATGGGAAATCCATACTCCAAGGGTATGTCCGGCCAAGGAGGACAGCATTACCGAATGGTTCTCCTGAATTTTGACCGAGGTAAAACTGCTTTCGTGTTTTTGGGAATCGTTATAGGTCATTTTGGGCAGTTGCGCATGATCGGGATTGATAAGGTCCAACTCCAGGAAAAGCTGGCAACCATTACAAATTCCTACGGAGAGGGTATCGGGCCGTGCAAAGAATTTCCGTAGCGCGCTGTTGGCCTTTTCATTGTATTTGAAGGCACCTGCCCATCCTTTGGCACTTCCCAATACGTCCGAATTGGAAAAGCCGCCCACAGCCCCAATAAATTGGATATCCTCCAGGGTTTCCCTCCCTGAGATCAAATCGGTCATATGCACGTCTTTCACATCGAATCCGGCCAAATACATGGCATTGGCCATTTCCCGTTCCGAATTGCTTCCTTTTTCCCTGAGAATGGCCGCCTTGGGTCTGGTGCCTGTTGTTGCCCTTTGGGGCAATTTGCCAGCGAATTGCTTTGGGAAACTATAGCCCAGGGGCTGTTTTTTGTAGTTCTCAAATCGGTCCTGTGCCAGGTTATTTGCAGTTTGCTTGGTATCCAGAAGATATGAAGTTCTATACCAGGTGTCCCGGAGCGACGCAATGTTCAGTCCCATTTCCATACCATGATTTTTAAGCAGCAGTTCTCCCTGGGGAAGTACCTTTCCAATTTTTACAAAATGGATATTGGCCGCCTCCAGCACTTTTTCCATGCTGGCATCCTTGGCCTGAAAAACGATACCGGCATTTTCGGCAAATAGGAGTTTTATGGTATCGGGTTCACGGAGGTCGGAAAGATCCAAGGTCGCACCTAAATCGGTGTCCGCAAAACACAGCTCCAGCAGTGTGGTTATCAAGCCACCAGAGGCTACGTCATGACCTGCCAGGACCTGACCCGATTTGATCAGTTGTTGCATGGTATCGAAGACCCTTTTCACATAAGGGGCATCGGCAACATCGGGAGCCTCGTTTCCGATAGCGTTTAAGACTTGGGCGAAGGAAGATCCGCCAAGCTTGTAAGTGTCTTTCAATAGGCCAATGTAGTAGATGTCGCCCCCCTGCCTTTTCAAAACAGGTTCTACCACTTGGGTGATATCACTGCAGTGGGCTCCCGCAGAGATGATTACGGTTCCAGGTGCTATGACCTCCCCATCCGGATAGCGTTGTTTCATGGATAGGGAATCTTTTCCCGTAGGTACGTTGATGCCCAGGGCTATAGCAAAGTCGGAGACGGCCTCCACGGCCTTGTACAAACGTGCATCTTCCCCTTCGTTCTTGCAGGGCCACATCCAATTCGCCGAAAGGGAAACGGACTGCAGTCCATCTTTTAATGGAGCCCAAACAATATTGGTCAGCGCCTCAACAATACTATTTCGGCTCCCGGCCATGGGGTCTATCAATCCAGAAATGGGCGAATGTCCTATGGAGGTTGCTATGCCCTCCTTGCCTTTAAAATCCATTGCCATGACCCCGCAGTTGTTCAGGGGTAGCTGCAACGGCCCTGCACATTGCTGCTTGGCCACCCTTCCCCCAACACAGCGATCTACCTTGTTGGTAAGCCAGTCCTTGCAGGCCACGGCTTCGAGCTGTAATACCTGGTCCAGGTAATCGTGGAAATGTTCCAGGGCATAGGAGGGAGCGTCATAGGTAGTTGTTACGGAGCGGTCTTCCATGATGGTCTTGGGAGAGCTGCCGAAGATATCGGAAAGTTCCACGTCCATAGGCTTTTTACCCGTGCTAGTGGATTGAAAGGTAAAGCGGTGGTCACCGGTTACCTGGCCCACCTCGTAGATGGGCGATCGCTCCCGTATGGCTACCCGCTGTAACAGATTTTTATGCGCTTCGCCGATGACCAAGCCCATACGTTCTTGGGATTCATTACCGATAATCTCCTTGGCCGAAAGTGTGGGGTCGCCCACGGGAAGTTTGTCCAGATCTATTTTGCCCCCGGTATCCTCCACCAGTTCGGAAAGACAGTTGAGGTGTCCTCCCGCTCCATGGTCGTGGATGGAGACTATGGGGTTTTCCTCACTTTCCACAAGGCCCCGTATAGCGTTCGCGGCTCTTTTTTGCATTTCAGGATTGGAGCGTTGCACCGCATTGAGTTCTATCACCGACCCGAAGGCACCGGTATCTGCACTGGACACCGCGGCACCACCCATGCCAATGCGGTAGTTGTCGCCCCCCAATATCATAATTTTATCACCCTTTTTTGGTGTCTCCTTAAGCGCCTGCTCCGCTCGCCCATAACCTATGCCGCCGGCGAGCATGATCACTTTATCGAAGCCCAGGCGCCTGAGTTCTTGTTGGTGCTCAAAGGTGAGCACGGAACCTGCGATCAGGGGTTGCCCGAATTTATTCCCGAAATCGGATGCGCCGTTGGAAGCTTTTATGAGAATGTCCATCGGAGTTTGGTACAACCACTCCCTTTCTTCCATGCCTTTTTCCCAAGGGCGGTTTTCTTCGAGGCGCGAATAGGAGGTCATATAAACTGCCGTGCCGGCAAGGGGAAGGGATCCCTTTCCGCCTGCGAGTCGATCCCTTATCTCTCCCCCAGACCCGGTAGCCGCGCCGTTAAAAGGCTCTACCGTTGTGGGGAAGTTATGGGTTTCAGCTTTCAGTGAGATGACCGAATCAAATTCGGTCTCCTTGTAATAATCGGGGATGTCCGCACGCTTGGGCGCAAATTGTACGGCCTTGGGGCCTTTAACAAAAGCCACATTGTCCTTGTAAGCCGATACAATGGTGTTTGGATGTTCCTTCGAGGTCCTTTTGATCATTTTAAACAGCGAAGCGGGCATTTCCTTTCCGTCAATAACGAAGGTACCGTTGAATATTTTATGCCTACAATGTTCGGAGTTGACCTGACTAAATCCAAAAACCTCAGAATCCGTCAGTTTTCGATTCATTTTCCGTGCTACTTCTTCCAAGTAGCTAACCTCTTCCGGACTTAAGGCCAGCCCCTCTTGTTTATTATAGACAGCAATGTCGTCGACCTCCAAAATAGGTTCGGGTTCAACATCGATATTGAAAATGTTTTGGGAGAGCCCCTTGTATTTTTGCAAGAGCATGGAATCGAAGTCCATAAAATCGGCTGTTACCGCAGTATATTCCTCGATACGCATAATGCCCACAAGACCCATATTTTGGGTAATCTCCGTGGCGTTGGTACTCCATGGGGTGATCATGGCGGCCCTGGGACCAACAAAAAAGGCGTCCAGAGACGCCGTGTTTATTTTAGGTTGGTTGCCGAACAACCACGTAAGTTTTAAAAAATCTTCCTGTGACAGTTCGGCTTCGGTCTGAACTGCAAAGACCTTGGTGGTTACATCCCCGAAGAAGTGAATCATTGGATCGGTACGTGTTAAGTTTAAGAAAACACAAATTTACACTATTATCCCAAACTATGTACCCGAAAAGAAGGGGCAGTTTCTAACAGTTTTTGCACGGTATTGTTGATTACTTGCCTATGCCTTCCGTTCCAAAAGGGCCATATAAAAGCCATCAAAACCTTGCCGGGAAACGAAAATGTGCTTTTCCTCTGCCAGTTTGAAATCGGCACCGCTCTCCGAGGACAGAAATTGTTTCACCTGCTCGTGATTCTCCTGCGGTAAAATGGAACAAGTGGCATATACCAATTTCCCGCCATCTTTAACCATTTTGCTATAGCTTTGGAGGATTTGCTGTTGGGTCTCGGTAATTTTATCCAAAAACTCGGGTTGTAGTTTCCATTTGGCATCCGGATTTCTGCGTAGTACGCCCAGACCGGTACAAGGGGCATCGATCAGTACCCGATCAGCACTTCCATGCAGTTTTTTTATGACCTTGGTGGAATCTATGGCCCGTGTCTCCACATTATGAGCACCGTTCCGCTTGGCGCGTCTTTTTAGCTCTTTCAGTTTATTGGCATAGATATCCAGTGCGATCACTTGTCCTTTGTTTTCCATGAGCGCTGCCAGGTGCAAGGATTTTCCTCCCGCTCCGGCACAGGCATCCACGACCCGTTGACCGGGTTTTACATCCAACAATCGGGATACTAGTTGCGATGAGGCATCCTGTACTTCGAAAAAACCCTTTTTGAATGCTTCCGTTACAAACACATTGGTCCGTTCCCTTAACTTGAGTGCATCGGGATATCCTTTAATGGAATCGGTCTCAATAGCGTCCTCGCGTAAAAGCTTTACGAGCTCCGCCTTGGTCGTCTTAAGGGTGTTGGTTCGGAGGATTACCTCCGCCGGCTGGTTTAAGGCGTGGATTTCCTTTGTCCAAAGTTCGTTTCCCAGTGCTTTTTCTCCCAAAACATCCAACCAATCGGGAATGGACTCCCTGTACTTCCTGATTTTGGAGAGTTCGTCAAATTTTCCTTTTATTTTTCTGGAAGGGGTGGGCTCTAGCTGCTTCCAATCTGGAAGTGTGATACCGCGCAAAACAGCCCAAACGGCGAACATACGAAACAGATTGGGTCGACTAAAAGGCGGTTTTACCTCTGCAATCTCCATATACAATCGCTTCCAACGAACAATGTCATAGGTGGTTTCGGCAATGAAGGCCCTATCCCGGGAACCCCAACGTTTATCGAACCTCAAAACTTTTTCCACCATCTTGTCGGCATACTTGCCCTCATTGAAAATGAGCTCTAGGGCATTGATGACCGCAAACACTAGATTTCTATGTAATCGCATATCGAAATAAATTCTGGCCGCAAAGGTACCATTTTGAAATCGTTTAAATTATGTAATTTGGCCGTAAAGCTAACCATTGGAAGAAGAGCTCTTTATTGTTGCCCTGAGGCAGGGAGATCAGCGGGCCTACCTTCAATTGCTGGAGGCATATCAGCAAAAGGTGTTTAATACCTGTATCTCTTTTGTGCCCAATGCTGCCGATGCGGAAGATATTGCCCAGGAAGTGTTTATAGAGGTGTTCAATTCAGTTTCCAAATTTAAGGGTGATGCCAAACTTTCTACCTGGATCTATCGCATATCGGTGAACAAGAGCCTGGAGTTCATTAGAAAGAAAAAGGCAAAAAAACGTTTTGGCTTTATGCAGTCCATTCTGGGTAATGATATACCAATAGACAGACGTTCCTATTTCACGGAATTTGACCATCCGGGCATACTCTTGGAGAACAAGGAAAAAAATGAAATACTGTTTAGGGCCATTCATAGCCTACCGGACAGTCAGCGGGTGGTTTTTACCCTGCACAATATCGAAGGCAGAAGTTACAAAGAGGTCGCCGAGGTGACCGGGAAGAGCATTTCATCCGTTGAATCACTTATGTTCAGGGCCAAGAAAAGTTTAAGGCAATTGTTGGAGGCCTATTATAAAAAAGAGGGATTTTAGCGCATGTTTTTGTTGTTAAAGACATCTTAAAACATAAGAACAAACTAATTTATGATGGATCAAGAAAATGTAGAAAAGCAAGTGGAAGAGACCCTGGAAGCTGCTTCCCGAATAGCTCAGGTAAAAGCGCCGCCTTTTTTTAAGGAAGGGGTCCTGAACCGAATGAGAACTGGGAAAGGAGAAGAGGAAAGACCTCTGATACCGTGGTTTACCCCCAAATATCAGGTTGCTGCCCTTATTTGTATTATTATGGTCAATGCCTTTGTCCTGCTTTGGTACGCTTCGGATAATTACGATCAGAGTGTGGCGAATTTTGCCCAGGCCTACGGTATTTCCAACTCGGATAATGATTCTTTTTTTAATGTGAACTAAATAGGTATGAAAAAAAATTTACTTCTATTCATTTTGCTAATTTTCCTGGTGCTGATGAACGGCACCCTGCTCTACCTGTTTTTTAGCAAAGCTCCCGGACGTCCGGCACCCCCTCATTTGTTTATTGTAAAGGAACTGAGGTTTAGTCCATCGCAGATGCAACAGTACGATTCGCTTCAAGATGAATTTGAAAGTGCCATGAGGCCACTTAGGGAAAGGACGCGAACTACTAAGGATGCCTTGTTCAACAGTATTTCCAAAGAAAGGTATGCGGAAAGGGCAATAGATTCCCTGACCTCGATTATAGGCACCTTGGCAAAAGAGGAGGACCAACAGGTGGCCCGTCACTTTAGGGCCATCTACGAACTTTGTGATGAAAAACAAAAGCGCCAGTTTCGAAGAATTCTCAAGGATGCGCTTCATGGTCCTGGGAAAAACGGCCACGGTCCCCCACCAAGATAGCACAAACCAGCCCCCTTGGCAATAAGCATGGCCTTTCACTTTTGTGAAAGGCTTTTTTTTTATAAAACGCAAGTTTTTTTTGGAAAAGGTCTCTAAAGATTCATATAACATTTAAAAGTTTTAAAACATGAAGATTAGGAGTTCCAAATTTGTATTGATACTGGGTCTTTCATCCTTAATGGGGTGTTATACCGCTTGTGGGCAATCCCCGGATGAGAGGAAGGGAAAAAACAAACCTCCAACGGTGGAAGAGCTGTTTGCCAAAATGGATGTGAACGAGGATGGGCAAATTTCAGAGGAGGAATGCAAGGGTCCCTTAAAAAAACATTTTGCCAAGATCGACACCAATGAAGACGGATACCTTTCCAAAGAGGAATTGGAGGACGCGCCCAGATCAAAACGCCCAAAAAAGGGCCCCAAAGGAAAACAATAACTTAAATATTGAATGATGATTGCGAAAACAAAAAACGAATTGATGAAGCTCAAGGTAATCTTACCGGTTTGTTTTGTTATCACGGTACTGATACTTGCCTTTATCTCCTGTAGTAGTGATAGCACGTCCGATGGGGAAGCCGAAGATGACGATGATATTGTGGTCACAGAGCTACACGCTGCTTTTGAGGACTTTGACACCGATAATACGGATATTTATCTAGATGGCTCCAATGTGGTCATTGAGACCAACGGACTCCCCAATCATACGACACCTTATTGGGGTGAGGGGAATGCGCTTTATGTGGAGCCCACAGTGGCAACTGGCCTAACGCCCAGCCTTATTCCCAACTACGATGGTTCTAACACCCTGCGGGTTTCGAGCAGTCCCAACTTGGCAAATACATCCACGTCCACCAACATGGGTGCGATTGGGATATCCGTCAGCGGTGCCGCTATTTTTAATGATCAGGAGGCAAATGGGGCACTGGATGATGCCATCGTCAGTTTGGATTATACAGGAGGGCATATTGGTCCGGCCGAATATCACTATCATTTGGAACCCACGGCCTTTTCGGAAGACGATGAGAACCTGATCGGTATTCTGGCCGACGGATTTTTTATCTACGGCAGAAAGTGCAACTCCACTGGGGATTACCCAACAGATCTTGACGCCTCTGGTGGCCATACCGCAGCCACGCAGCATACTACGGAGGCGGAGTATCATTATCACATAGAAAACGAATTATATCTCAATGCATACTATATCATTTTTCCGGGCGATTATCAGGGTACGCCAAGTAGTATTAACTAAGCTATTGCTCATTCCGGTGCTAATTTTTAGCCTTTTGGGCAATGGGCGGGGATCGGAGGAGCTAGTAATAGCTCCTGTGGAAGTGGCCAAAAACGAATTGACCCTACGACCCAAGTTGGGCAAATGGTTCTATAGGGATAAGGCCTTTACCGGTTATACTATGGTATACCATCCCAATGGGGCTATTGCAGAGCGCGTGGGATACTATCAGGGGAAAAAACAGGGAAGGACCCAGAAATGGTTTGCCGATGGCACCCTTCGCAGGTGGGCAACCTACCATGCAAATCGGTTAAACGGAAGGGTACGAAGTTGGTGGCCCAATGGGGTGTTAAGCATGGAATCCAATTATGTGGATGGAGTGGCCCACGGAGTCCAGAGAAAATGGTACCCCAACGGACAATTGGCCCGACAAACCCGATTGAATCTTGGTAGGGAAGAGGGGATGCAACAGGCTTGGCTGAGGAATGGAAAGCTTTACGCCAACTATGAGGCCAGGGACGGTCGTTTTTTTGGCCTTAAACGTTCAAATTTATGTTATGCATTGGAAGATGAAGTGGTGCAACGGTAATGGCTGTTTCTTGGTGTTCATCGCCTTATGGTCCCTAGCTGCCTGTAAAGACACCAAGGAAACCGAAAAATTGAGTAGGACAGCCCATCTACCGTATTATAGGGATGCATCCTTTAGCCCCCATTGGTTGGAAAAGGACAGCGACACTATCAGGTCCTTTCACCGTATTCCCGATTTTGAATTCGTGAACCAATTGGGCGACACCATTACCCAAGAGACCTTTGGGAATAAAATATATGTGGCCGATTTCTTTTTTACCTCCTGTCCGGGCATATGCCCTAAAATGACGGCCAACATGTCCCTTTTACAGAAGGAATTTATAGCCGATGATGGGGTTTTATTACTATCCCATTCAGTAACCCCGGAAAGGGATTCGGTACCCGTTTTAAAAAGCTATGGGGCAAACAAAGGGGTAGACCCCAACAAATGGCATCTGGTGACCGGGGAACGAAAGCAGATTTACGATTTGGGACGGGATGCCTATTTTGTCGAGGAGGATTTAGGTGTTCCTAAGGATGTAAACGATTTTTTGCATACCGAGAATTTTGTACTTATAGATACGGAAAGGCACATAAGGGGCATTTACAATGGCCTTAATAAAACTGCGATTGCACAGTTGATCGCCGATATAAAGACTTTAAAATCTGAAAACTAAAATGGCAATGAAGCAAGTGGCGTAAGGGCTTCGTTGGGGATAATGTTTTTTTATTTCCAAAGAACACAAGTTTTTTCAGGAGAACACATCTAAAAGAATACAGCAAAAAACAAAAGATGGCAGAAAATTACCTTTCAAAATTTAGTAACCCCGTTAACACGTATTTATATGAAAAGGTATTTTGTTGTCTTCGTTTTTATGGCCCTGTATTCATGCGGGCCCGATGAGGAGTTTGTGGATGTGGATGCCAATCCGGATGAAGTAGTTACCGACCCCACTGATTTGGATGAGGAATTGCTCACAGCTTTGGATGTTGCTTCGGACGGCCTGGGCACCTCTTTCTTTATTTTGCCCTCGGAAACCGATTTGGCCAGCATCCCCCAGGATCCGATGAATCCGCTTACCGCCGAAAAAGTAGCCCTGGGCAAACTTTTGGTGCATGAAACAGCTACTGGTGGGGCACCTAAGACGGCGTCGACCAAATTCACCTATGCCTGTGCTACCTGCCATCCTGTGGCTTCGGGATTTTATGCAGGTGCCAGACAGGGCATCAGCGAGGGCGGTATCGGTTTCGGTCTGGCGGGTGAGGGAAGAAGTGTTGACCCCAATGTACCCTTGGATTCCGTGGATATCCTGCCCATAAAGGTTCCTACGCTGATCAATGTGGCCTATCAGGAAGTGATGTTGTGGAACGGAGCCCTGGGCGGTACGGGAATTAATGAACCGTTTATAAACGTGGGGACCAACGCCACCGATTTGCCCGATAACCTATTGGGCTTTGAAGGTCTGGAAGTACAGGGAATGGCCGGACAGGATGTGCATCGGCTAAAAATTGATCAGGAATTTGCCGAGGCATTCGGGTATACGGAAATGTTTGATGCCGCCTTTCCGGATGTTCCGGTGGGCGAACGGTATTCCCGCCTCACGGGCGCACTTGCCATAGCGGCTTTTAATAGGACCGTCCTGGCCAATCAGGCACCTTGGCAAGAATGGTTGAAAGGGAATTTTGACGCCATGAGCGAACAGGAAAAACGTGGGGCCCTGGTGTTTATGGGCAAGGGCCAATGCGTAAATTGTCATACCGGGCCGTCCTTGAAATCCAACGAATTCCACGCCTTCGGTATGGGCGATCTGATAGGCGATGGAGCCATCATCCTGGACCGGCGGGGTTTTAGAAAGGACGTAACCAGGGGAAGGGGCGCCTTTACGGAAAGGGAGGAGGACAACTTTAAGTTTAAGGTACCCAACCTATACAATTTGGCCGACAATCCTTTTTATGGCCATGGCGGGACCTTTACCAGTATCCTTGAGGTGGTGACCTATAAGAACAATGGGAGAAAACAAAACGATAGGGTGCCTAATTCGCAGTTGGCAGAGGAATTTGGGAACCTAAATTTAACAGATGATGAAATGGCAGATCTGACGGCTTTTCTGGCAAGTGCCCTGCGCGACCCCAATCTGCAACGGTATGTGCCCGAGGAAGTGCTTTCGGGCTTTTGTTTTCCCGCCAATGATGAACTGTCCAAACAAGACTTAGGTTGCGATTAGGGTTTTTGAGGTTGATTTGTGTGTAAAGGGAGGTGGCTTTTTCCCCTCCCTTTTTTTCTTCGCACAACACATTGGTTTGGCAATTATCCCTACTTTTGGACATGCGCATTTTTCTTCCCCTTGTTTTTCTTGTAGTGATGGCCTCCTGCGGTACGCAGGAAGGTAGTCACCATTTTTCTTCGGTCCATATCGAAACGCTTTATACGGATTCCATAGGTATCCGGGCCATTGAACTTATGCCCGGAAGTCTGGCCTTTGCCGCCAATAGGGGTATTTTTGGCTCGGTGGACCTACAAAGTGGTGAAGTGCGTACAAATACGCAGCAATACGACAGCATAACGCCTGCCTTTAGATCTGTGGCCCATACGGCAACGGATTTTTTTATGCTTTCGGTGGGGAATCCTGCCCTTTTGTACAAAACCGGGGATCAGGGACGTATGGAATTGGTCTATACCGAGGAAGGGGAAGGGGTTTTTTACGATTCCATGACCTTTTGGAACGACAACGAAGGTATTGCGCTGGGCGATAGTAGGGAGGGATGTTTGTCCATTCTTATTACAAGGGATGGTGGAACCCGTTGGAAAAAAACGCCCTGCTCAGAGCTTCCCGAAGTCCCGGAAGGGGAGGGGGCTTTTGCGGCCAGCAATACGAATATTGAGGTGGTGGGAGATATGACTTATCTGGTTACGACAAGTAGTACCATCTATATTTCCGAGGATAAGGGGGCAAGCTGGAAGGTGGTAAAAACCCCAATAGTGGCAGATGCCCCAACCCAAGGTATTTATTCCATTGATTTTTACAATGCGGATTTGGGGGTGGTTTTTGGAGGGGATTATACGGACCCGGATAACGCTAAGGCCAATAAGGCCATTACCAAAGATGGGGGACGTAGTTGGCACTTGATAGCAGATGGAGAAACACCTGGATACAAGAGTTGTGTACAATTTGTGCCCCATGCTGGCGGGAACGACATTGTTGCTTTGGGTTTTACCGGGATTTCATACTCCAAGGACATGGGAAAGACCTGGGAGACACTTTCGGAGGAGTCTTTTTATACCATTCGATTTTTGAATGACAGTACAGCCTATGCTGCCGGAAGAGGTCGTATTGCCAAGCTGACCTTCAAATAAAAAAGGGGAGATTGCGAACAACCTCCCCTTTTTTGACCAATTAACCAAACCAAATCACTATACATTAACCACAATGTAGTTTCTTCCTCTTTTCTTGTACCAAACGCCTTTATAGGTATACAGTTTTCTGCCCTTATGGTACACCACGCGGTTTCCCTTGGGTAAAAAGCGTACGGAGACGCCCAGCGGAGCAGCACAGACCACATATTTCCTTCCTTGGGCCCTGTACCAGACCCCGTTGGCAAAATGAAAGCTCGTTCCCCGGTGTACCACCAATTTGGGTTTGTGAATGGTGGTCACCACGGTACCATATGCAGGGTAGATTTTTACTATCCGTTGGGCGCTGATCGAAGCCAAAGTTCCGAACATGGCCAATATGACCATTGCGATTTTTAAATTTTTCATAACCTAAATTTTATTGGTTTATAGTGCTTTGACTCCGAAACCGGAAAAAGGTTTAATAAAAAACTGTCTAAAAAAGTATAACATGTTAAAAATGTCGCATCGAGGGCCCGCCTGCCTTAGGCACGGCGCTCGAACGGACATCGAACTACTTTTTGGACAGCTTTTTTCGAAAATCGTAGGCTTTTAAACCCTTAATTCCCTAGTTTTCTTCTTTTTTGGATCTGTTGTAGGAGTCGTTTCTTAAAATCCTCTTCCGCTTTGATCAATAGGAAGGTCTTTTTGGCCGAAATAATGGTCCCCAACTCGTTGATAAAAGCCACATTCAATTTGTGCTTTTCGGTCTCCAGGGCGATCATCTGTTGCAGGAGTGCATTGGCCTCTCTTTCGGAAAGGGTCCCAAAATCGATTAATTTGCTGCGAATCTCCACACGTTCCTTCCTGCGTAGCGCCGCCTTTTTATCCTCATGGGCGTTGTAAATGGGCCAGAAAGCCTGGGCTTCCTTGGAGGTCAAATCCAAACGTTCTGTAATAAAGGCCACTTTAAGTGTCTTTATCCGTTCCCCTTGCTGCCCAAAGCACATGGACGTACCGAGCAAAACAAGGAACAACACTATTTTGTTTTTAATATGCATCTTCAATAAGGTTTAGGTCTTCCAGATCATCAATATGATCATCCAAATATTCAATTATGCTTTCCTCATTCAGCTGATCTTCCAGGACATCATTGAGTTCAAGTTGATCGAGCAGGAGTACATCGGCAAGTTCAGCGGAGGTCATGTCAAATTCATTGTCCTCAAAATACGCTTCAATGTCCGAATTTGCCAAATCGTCCCAGCCAACTCCCTGAGGACTCTTGGGTTGCAACGTAAAAACCAACACCGCTATTGCAGCTACCGATGCTGCAATGTAATAGTACTTCCTATAAGAGCGCAGCTGTACCACCTTGGTTTCCGATGGATTTACCTTTTCCGCCAATTTGGCATCAAGTCCTTCGAAATACCCTTCAGGCACTTTAAACCCTTCCTTCTTGGGCAATGCGGGCCCTTCTTCGGACAGGCGATCCGAAAGTCGGTCGGCAAAACCTTCAAAGTACCCATCGGGTGTTTTAAACGGTTCTTTTTTATTGCTTTTTTTCATGTGTATAATTTGACCCTCAATATATTAAAAGGTTTAGTCTTCGGTTAAATAGGCCTCCAATTTTTTTACCGCCAGATGGTAGGACGCTTTTAACCCTCCTACCGTGGTGTCCAATATTTCGGAAATCTCCTCGTATTTCAGTTCCTCAAAGTACTTCATATTGAACACCAGTTTCTGTTTCTCCGGAAGTTGGGCAATTGCTTTTTGCAACCGCAGTTGGATCTCATCGCCCTCAAAATACACATCGGCCTGCAATTTGTCGGTCATCCGCTGGTGCAGATCCCCATCGCTTATCCCCAATTTTTTTGACTTCACCTTTAAAAAGGTAAGGGATTCGTTGGTAGCGATCCTGTACATCCAGGAAAACAACTTACTGTCGCCCTTAAACCCATCGATATTCCGAAACACCTTGATAAAGGTATTTTGGAGCACATCATCCGTATCATCATGGTCCAGAACAATCCTCCGAATATGCCAGTATAACCGCTCCTTATAGGTGTTTACCAGCACCTCAAAGGCCTTTGCCCGGGTATCCGGTTGTTGCAATTGATGTACTAAAGTTGCTTCGGTAATCAACGTAATTTGGCTTAATTATTTTAAATAAGACCCACTTTATGGCAAAAGGTTTAACTCCTAGGCGTCCAAAGACTGCATCGCCACCAACTTCTTATAGACCTTATTGGCCGCCAATAACTCGTCATGGGTGCCCTGTTCCACGATTTTGCCCTTTTGCAGTACCACAATGGTGTCCGCTTTTTGGATGGTGGACAATCTGTGGGCGATAACGATGGAGGTGCGGTTGCGCATCATATTTTCCAAGGCGTCCTGCACCAAGCGCTCACTTTCGGTATCGAGCGCGGAAGTAGCCTCGTCCAGGATCATGATGGGCGGATTCTTCAATACGGCCCGGGCAATGGAAAGCCGTTGTTTTTGCCCCCCACTAAGTTTAGTGCCTCCATCCCCAATATTGAAGTCGTAGCCCCCTTCGAGTTCCATAATAAACTCATGGGCATTGGCAATTTTGGCGGCAGCCTGGATCTCCTCGTCGGTCGCGTCACTTTTTCCCAACCCAATGTTGTTCCTGACCGTATCATTGAACAAAATGGAATCCTGGGTGACCAGACCCATCATATCCCTAAGCGATTTTTTGGTAAGATCTCGTATATCTTGTCCGTCGATTTTTATACTGCCCTTGCTAACATCGTAAAAACGGGTAATCAAATTGGCTATGGTACTTTTTCCGCTTCCCGACTGCCCTACCAGGGCCACCGTATGCCCTTTGGGGACAGAAAGTGTAAAATCCTTTAGTACATATTCGTTCTCATATTTGAATGCTATGTTTTCCAGCAGGATGCCGGTATCCAATCCGGATTTTATAAGTGCGTTTTCCTTTTCAACAATGGGGTTTTCGGTTTCCAGGATTTCCAGGACCCGCTCGGCCGCCGCATTGCCCTTTTTAACGCCATAGGACGCCTTACTAATGGCCTTGGCCGGGGTAAGGATGTTATAGGCAAGGCCCATGTAGGCAATAAAGGAAGAAGCATCCAAGGTCTTGTCTACCAACACCATCTTGCCACCAAACCAAAGCAGGACGCCTATCACTAGGATACCAAGGAATTCCCCTGTGGGTGACGCCAAGTTCTGCCGATTCAACAGTTTGTTGGAGAACCTAAAAAACCGATCCGTGGAACTTTTGAAGACATGGTAAAATCGCGACTCCGCGTTAAAGGCCTTAATGACCCTGAGTCCGCCCAAAGTCTCCTCTACAATGGACAAAAACTCACCTTGTTCCCGTTGCACCCGATCAGATTTCTTTTTTAAGGATTTTCCTATACGGGAAATAATCATCCCTGCGATGGGAATGAAGATAAATACAAATAGGGTGAGTTTGGCGCTGATGCCGAACATGATCAAGATGGTGAAGAGTATGGTCAATGGCTCCCTTACAATAAGTTCCAAAACGGAAAGAAAGGAATGCTGGATCTCCAACACATCGGAAGTTATACGGGCGATTACATCGCCCTTTCGTTTTTCGGAAAAGTAGGATATGGGCAAGTCCACGATTTTTTGGTACATGCGGTTCCTAACATCCTTTAGTACCCCGTTCCTCAAAAAGGTAATGAAGTACATGGCGAGGTAGTTGAAGAAATTTTTGAGTAAAAACAACACCAACACCAGTCCAATGACCAAGACAAGACCTTTCATGGCATCATCGCCGGAGTATTGGGTAACGCGATAATTGATATAATCCTGCAGGTAGTCCTTTAAATGCCCAAGATTGGTGTATTGCGGGGCCGTCCGTATTTTCACATCCTGTTTGAAAAGGACATCCAGCATGGGAATCAGGGCGGCAAAGGAGAGCGCGCTGAACAGCGCATACAGAATATTAAAAAAGATGTTGAGATAACCGTACCTACGATAGGGTAGGGCAAAACGAAGGATTTTCTTGAAATAATCCATTAAACGAGTTTCAGTTCAGCGAGAATGCGGTTTATTTTACCCTCCAATAGACGTTCTACCTGCTCAAAATCCGCTACCCGTTCCAAGGGCGCATTAACGCTGAAATAGAATTTTATTTTGGGTTCGGTACCACTGGGGCGTGCCGCCATCCGGGTGCCATCTTCTGTGCTGTAGATGAGTACGTTCGATTTTGGAATTGTTATGGCTCTTTCTTCTCCTGTGACCCTATTTTTTGCCACAGAGGTGTTGTAGTCTTCTACCCAAACCACCTTGGAACCGTCTAGTGCACCGATTGGGTTTTCACGGAAATCGACCATCATCTGCTTTATTTCCTCCGCCCCGCTCATGCCCTTTTTGGTAAGGGAAATCAATTTTTCCTTATAAAAACCATAATCCACATAGGACTGGAGCAGCTCCAGGTAAAACGAGCTCCCTCGAGCCTTGGCATCGGCCGCTATTTCGCATGCCAAGAGTGTTGCTGTCACGGCATCCTTGTCCCTTACAAAATCGCCCACCATAAAACCAAAGCTCTCTTCGCCGCCCCCGACAAAATGTTGGTCGGGAAAATCCTTGATCATTTTGGCAATCCATTTAAATCCGGTCAGTGCAATTTTACATTCCACGCCGTAGGCGGCCGCCATTTGATCCATCATGGGAGTGGAAACGATGGTGGATGCAATAAACTCGTTCCCCTTGAATCCCTTTTCCTTTTGCCGGTCCAGTAAAAATTTGGTCATGAGGACCATGGTCTGGTTGCCGTTGAGCAATTCTAGCTTTCCATCATGGTTCCTCACCGCGATACCCAAGCGGTCGCTGTCCGGGTCGGTGCCTACCACCATGTCGGCCCCAATGTCTTCCGCTTTTTTGATGGCCAGGGCAAGGGCTTCCGGTTCTTCCGGATTGGGCGATGCTACGGTAGGGAAGTTACCGTCAGGGACCGCCTGTTCCTCAATAATGGTGACATTTGTATAGCCGGCCCTTTTCAACACCTCGGGTATGGCCGTTATGGAAGTGCCGTGCAGAGAGGTAAATACTACTGAAAAGTTGTCTTTTTCCCTGGCACCAAAACTTCCGTTGGCCACGGAGGCTTCCAAAAAAGCTTCATCAACGGTCTTATCTATTAATTCTATGAGGTCCGGTGCCGCATCAAAATTAACGTCGCTATAATCCAGGGCGTTGATTTCATCTATGATCTCGTTATCCTGCGGGGGGACAATCTGTCCGCCATCGGTCCAATACACTTTGTACCCGTTGTATTCCGGAGGATTATGGGAGGCCGTTAGTACAATACCGGCATGACAGTTAAGCTCCTTTACTGCGAACGAGAGTTCGGGTGTTGTCCTGAGTTCGGAGAACAGAAAAACCTTTATCCCGTTCGCTGCAAAAACCTCGGCCACCGTTCTGGCCAAAGTATCGCTATTGTGACGGCAGTCATAAGCAATGACCACTTTGATCTGCTGCCCGCCATAGGTCTTTTTTAGATAGTTGCTAAGTCCCTGGGTGTTTTTCCCCAGGGTATATTTGTTGATTCTATTGGTACCCACGCCCATGATACCACGCATACCTCCGGTGCCGAAGTCAAGGCTCCGATAAAATCGATCTTTGAGTTCTTCAATATCGGTTTCCAATAATTGGGATACTTCTTTTTGGGTATCGGCATCAAAGGTGTCCGTGAGCCAGGTCTTGGCGGTATCTATAACTGGGTCCATAGTGGGAAGAGGATTAGCTTTGGGCCAAAATTACGAAGAATATTGTTTTTCACTTGCCCTGAGGTTTATTTCTTCTGAAATTTCATACCGCTTTTGGTCTTTTCTGGAACGCACCATGATCTCGCCCAAAAAACCGGCTAAAAAAAGCTGCGTTCCCATGATCATGGCCGTAAGTGAAATAAAGAATTGCGGCCGGTCTGTGATCAAACGCCCGGTAGGATTTAAGAAGAGTTTGTCTATACCCAAATAAAGGGCAAAGCCAAAGCCAATGAGCGACATGACTACTCCAAGGGCCCCAAAGAGGTGCATAGGGCGCCTTCCAAATTTGGAAACGAACCAGATGGTGATGAGGTCCAAAAAACCGTTGATAAATCGCTCCATACCAAATTTGGTTTTGCCGTATTTTCTCGCCTGATGCTGTACCACTTTCTCGTCAATTTTTGTGAACCCTGCACTTTTTACCAGAACGGGAATATAACGGTGCATTTCACCAGAAACTTCAATGGTCTTGATTACCTGCTTTCGATAGGCCTTTAACCCACAATTAAAATCATGCAACTTGACCCCCGAGGTTTTCCTCGCTGCCCAATTGAACAGCTTTGAGGGGATATTTTTAGTGATTATGGCATCATAGCGCTTCTTTTTCCATCCGGAAATCAGGTCGAACCTTTCTTCGGTTATCAGCGCGTAAAGCGCCGGAATTTCCTCAGGGTTGTCCTGTAGGTCGGCGTCCATGGTCACGACTACTTCGCCGGTGGCTGCCTTAAAACCGGCATGCAGGGCTTGCGATTTTCCAAAGTTTTTCAGAAAACGAATTCCCTTTACATTTGGGTTTTCCCGGGAAAGTTGTGAAACAACCTCCCATGAGTCGTCCGTGCTCCCGTCATCGATAAAAAGAATCTCGTATAAAAAATGATTGGATTGCATCACCTGTACAATCCAATCATGTAGTTCTTTAAGCGATTCTTCTTCGTTCAGTAAAGGAATTACTATGGATAAATTCATTGAATACTTCTGAGAAATCTACCCAAAAGTACAAATTACTTAAGAGTTTCGTCCTTTTTTTTGATTACCAATGTTGGAATTAGGGACAATAGGAATCCGAAGATTACGCTGAAAAGCAGACCAAAGGTAACTTGCCAAAAGGGTGTGGAGAACTGCTTTTGCCCATCCAATTGGGCCTCAATTTGGTCCGAAGTGAGTTTCCCGCTCTCCATGAGCTGGCCCTTCTGGTATTCCAGGGCCTTTTGCACGGTATCGGGATCCAACACATTGGTGATCAACAGATTAAAAATAATCCCAACGATACCGCCTATCAGACAGATACCTACCCCGATTTTTAGGCCTTGTCCAAAGGACATAAGTCCGTTATTGGCTTTTTTAAACTGAACCATGCCAATAATGATGAGGGTAAGCATTAACAAAACGCTCACCACAAAGATGGGGATACCGCCCTGATAGTGCATATCCAAGGCGAACAGCATTAGCCCGAAGACGACATTGACCGCGCCCAGTATAAGCCCAAAGGTCATGGCATACTTTCCGGTTTTTGGTTGATTTTCTTCCATTTTACAAGGGTTTTAAGGTTGTTTGTTTCATTAGTTACAAGATGCAGGGTTTTGTTACAATGAAAACCGTTATTTTTTATTTCTATTTTTTGGCAATTAAATTGTTCATTAAAGAAAAAACCGTAAATTTGCACGGCTAAAAATTTAGAAAAGAAAAAGTTTTCCAAGATGAGAAAAGGCATACACCCAGAGAATTATAGATTGGTGGCATTTAAGGATATGTCCAACGACGATGTTTTTATAACAAAGTCCACAGCGAATACCAAGGAGACCTTGGAGGTAGATGGTGTGGAATATCCTTTGGTTAAATTGGAAATTTCCAGAACCTCTCACCCTTACTACACCGGTAAGGCTAAATTGGTAGATACTGCAGGACGTATCGATAAGTTTAAGAGCAAATACAAGAAATTTGCCAAGGATACCAAAACAGAGGAAGAATAATAATTATATGCTTCGATAAAATAACGCCCTCGATGATCATCGAGGGCGTTATTTTTTTAATTTTATTCAAAATCCGACCATGAACTATATTCTATTTGATGGAAGCGTGCGCAAGGCACTTCTACCTTTTACCTATACCCGACCGGTAGCGGATATTAGAATTGGAATATTGACCATCCGGGAGAAGTGGGAAAACCATCTTCAATTGAAAACAAGCACCCTCACCGAGGACTATCTTTCCGCTAAATACCCCCTTGTGGAAAAGGAGGAAAATGTCTTGATCAATGCGTCCTATTTACCTACTGAGGCTTTGGTAGCACAGGTGAAACAGTTAAAGGAGAACGAGGCCATTTTTCATGAGGGAACACTGGTTGCCTGTTATGCCCGGAAGGCCGAGGTGAAAACCGATTATTCGGATAACCATACCATCACCTTCAAGGAAGAGGTATTTCGCCTGCAGCACACCTGGGATATCTTTTCCAAAAATGGGGAGGCCATAAAAGCCGATTTTGATCTGATTACCCGGGGCCGAAAAAGTGCTCCAATTTCCAAAACCAATAAGTTGATCCGGCCAGACCAAATTTTTCTTGAGGAGGGAGCCGAGGTGGAATACAGTATTTTAAATGCCTCCGAAGGACCTATCTACTTGGGACGGAACACCTTGGTCATGGAGGGCAATATGATCAGGGGAGGTTTTGCACTTTGTGAAAATGCTGTCGTCAAAATGGGCGCCAAGATTTATGGGCCAACCACAGTGGGCCCCTATGGAAAAGTCTGTGGGGAGATCAATAATTCGGTCATCTTTGGATATTCCAGCAAGGGCCATGACGGATATCTGGGGAATTCGGTGTTGGGGGAATGGTGCAATATTGGCGCCGATTCCAACAATTCCAACCTTAAAAACAACTATGCCAAGGTACGCCTATGGAATTACGAAACCGAGAAGTTTGATCATACCGGACTACAGTTCTGTGGCCTTATGATGGGCGACCACAGTAAAACGGCCATCAATACGATGTTCAATACGGGAACGGTAATCGGAGTCAATGTCAATGTATACGTCCCTGGCTTTCCCCGGAATTTTATCCCCAGTTTTAGTTGGGGTGGGGCATCGGGTTTTTCTACCTATTCCACCAAAAAAGCTTTTGAGGCCGCCGAGGTAATGATGGCACGCCGCAATGTGGTATTCGATGACAAGGAGGCTGCGATTCTTGAGCACGTCTTTGAAACGTCCAAAAAATGGCGGAACGAGTAGTTTTCCCTGGAGCTGCTCGATGGTCGCTAGCCCGTAAACACTGCACACTTTATACTTCCACCATAAGTTGGTATATTTGCAGTCCCAAAAACAGGATTACCGAATTGAGATGAAAAAAAAGGTCGCATTTTACACGTTGGGATGTAAGCTGAACTTCTCGGAAACCTCTACCATTGCCAGAGGGTTTACGGAAGAGGGGTTTGAACGTGTGCCGTTCTCCGAACCGGCCGACATGTATGTGATCAACACCTGTTCGGTGACCGAAAATGCCGATAAACGTTTTAAGACTGTCGTAAAGCAGGCGCAGAAGTCCAATCCAAAGGCTTTTGTGGCCGCTATAGGATGTTATGCCCAGTTAAAACCGGAGGAACTTGCGGCCGTGGGCGGAGTAGATCTGGTCTTGGGGGCGACGGAAAAATTCAAGATTACCGATTATATCAACGACCTTTCCAAGAACGATTTTGGGGAGGTACATTCCTGTGAAATAGAAGAAGCCGATTTTTATGTGGGCAGTTATGCCATCGGTGATCGCACCCGGGCTTTTTTAAAGGTACAGGACGGATGTGACTATAAGTGTACCTATTGTACAATTCCCCTTGCTAGGGGAATATCACGCAGCGACACATTATCGAATGTGTTGGAAAATGCAGCGCAGATCGCGGCACAGGACATCAAGGAAATAGTACTTACTGGGGTCAACATAGGCGATTACGGAAAAGGGGAGTTTGGGAACAAAAAGCACGAGCACACCTTTTTGGATTTGGTCAGGGCGCTTGATCAGGTCCAGGGGATACACCGCCTACGAATTTCTTCCATAGAGCCCAATTTGCTAAAGAACGAAACCATAGATTTTGTTGCGGGCAGCAAAACATTTGTGCCCCACTTTCATATTCCCCTACAAAGTGGTAGCGATACCGTACTTGGACTTATGCGAAGACGTTATCGGAAAGATCTGTACGTAGATAGGGTACACCATATAAAACAGACCATGCCCCATGCCTGTATCGGGGTGGATGTCATTGTAGGTTTCCCGGGCGAGACGGAAGCACATTTTTTGGAAACCTATCACTTTCTTCAGGAATTGGATGTTTCCTATTTGCATGTCTTTACCTATTCTGAACGGGACAATACCCTGGCCACTTCCATGCCAGGAGCTGTACCCAAAAATATTAGGAGCAAACGCAGCAGGATGCTGCGAGGGCTATCCGCAAAAAAACGTAGGGCTTTCTACGAGGGTCAATTGGGTAGCGAACGGACCGTACTTTTTGAGGGAGAAAACAAGGAAGGGTACATCCATGGCTTTACGGAAAACTACATAAAGGTAAAGGCTCCATGGGACCCCAAGCTTGTGAATACACTGCACAAGGTGCAGCTAAGCGAGATTGGGGAAGATGGAGTAGTGCGATTTCAATGGATGGCCGAAGCCGTCAAGGCATAAAAAAACCTCTCGAAGGAGAGGTTGAAGATCGTTAGATTCGGATTCCGACCGGAAGCATTTCCTTATACTGTCGGTTCTTTCTCAAAAAACCAGCTATCTGGGGGCTGGTTGGAACAACCCGTAGGTTTTTCTCTTGAATCTGGTGAAGTACCCCTTTGATAAAGTCCTCTTTGAAACTTTCGTCGGTGATTTCTTCCGGAATGACCAGCTTGGTCAAAAAGACCTTGCGCTCCTGGGAAGAATACTCAATCTTAGCTAAATGTCCATCAACCCTAGTTTCAAATTGGCGCAAGAAACTATTGTCCTTAATTTCTACTTCATTCATATAGTTTGATTTTAAAATTGATTAGGTTTGGCGATCACAACGCTCTCGAATCGTAATCTAAAGCCTTAGTTGGTTTGTATTATTCTTAAATTGAGGTTAAATTTGAATCAGGACAGCAAAGGTAACAAAAAAAAAGCTATTTTCCTAGATTTTTATAGCGTTAACAGCACATGACCAGCGACAAAATACATGTCTACTTTATGCCTGGCATGGCGGCCAATTCCTCCATTTTTGGCAACATTGCGCTACCTCCGGAAAGGTTCCAGCAACACCTGCTCAATTGGTTCGTTCCCCATAAGGGTATGAGCTTGGAAGCCTACGCCTTAGCGATGTGCAAAGCGGTGAAACATCCAAATCCTGTTCTTGTGGGCGTTTCATTTGGGGGCATGCTTGTGCAGGAGATGGCCAAACATATCCCAACCAGAAAAGTAATTATTGTCTCCAGTGTGAAGCACAGTTCCGAACTTCCCAAACGGATGATCTTTGCCAAATACACCAAAATCCACAAACTGTTGCCAACGGGATTGGTGAACAACGTGGAGCTTTTGGCGAAATACGCCTTTGGGGAAACCGTCACCAAGCGCCTGGAACTGTACGAGCAATATCTATCCATTCGTGACAAGTATTATATTGATTGGGCCATTGATCAGATTGTAAATTGGAAACAGTCCGAACAGCTTCCTGGCCTGATTCACATCCACGGGGAAAAGGATGCGGTATTCCCTTTGTCCCATATAAAAAAATGCACGATTGTCAAAAATGGCACCCATACCATGATCATTCACCGATTTAAATGGTTCAATGAACACCTGCCAACAATTATTTTGGAATAAGGGAGTTCTATTTTATACCTTTGGGTAACGAAAAAATACGTGTTATGAAGTTTTTGAAGAATGTTTTGATGGTTTTGGGGGTGGTTTTTGTTGTCGGGTCCTTAATTTTTGCCGTACAGCACAAGGCCTTTGAAGCTAACCCTCCCACGGAAAAAGACACCCAGGCCGATACTAACGGATATAGAATTTCTGCAATCGATATTCCCGAAGACCTGAATTTTGCCGGAGAGGCCGTTCCTGTGGAAGACCCGGAGATTATGGAACGGGTAGACCGGGAGTTTTTGGTGAACACCTATTGGCAGTCCAATGCGCTACTCTTGATGAAACGTGCCAATAAATATTTTCCTATCATAGAACCCATTTTGGCAAAGAACGGTGTCCCTGAGGATTTTAAATATCTTGCGGTTGCGGAAAGCGGCTTACAGCAAGTTGTTTCACCGGCAGGTGCCACCGGCTTTTGGCAAATAATGAAAGCCACAGGCCGGGAATACGGCTTGGAAATCAACTCCAATGTAGATGAACGCTACCATATTGCCAAGGCTACCGAAGTAGCCTGCAACTATATAAAAAGATATAAGAAAAAATATGGCAGTTGGACACTAACCGCCGCCGCTTATAATGCCGGCCCGGGCGCTATAAACAAATTTATGGGCATTCAAAAGGCGGAAGATTATTACGATCTGCTCCTGGGCGAGGAGACCGGACGTTACGTTTTTCGAATATTGGCCATCAAGGAAATCCTATCGAATCCTGAAAAATACGGTTTTGATATTGGCAAGGAAGACATGTATAATGCCATACCCACCTTTAGGGTAGAGGTAGATGAACCGGTATTTAATTTTGCCGATTTTGCCCAACAATACGAAATCAACTATAAGATCCTAAAAAGGCATAATCCTTGGCTCCGTGAGCCTCATTTGAACAACAGTTCCGGAAAGAAATACATCATTGAAATCCCTAACAAGGGGTACTACAAATTGTCCAAATAACGAAAGACCACCTCAGATTTTTTTCATCTGCTGTTGCATCATCTTTATTTGTTCGGTAAGCATGTTGTTCTTGTCCAATTTTTTGGCCTCCTGTAGCAGGGTAGTGGCTTCCCGCTTTCTCCGTTTTTGCATCGCAATGCCGGCCAAGCTTAATTTCGCCATGGCCACGTCATAATCCATGGTCAATCCCAATTTCAGCGCTTTTTTAAAGTACTTCTCCGCTTGGGTAAGGTTCTTCTGGGAAAAGATGATACCGTGGAGGTAATTGTAATATCCCTGCTGCTTGGTCGTTAGGGCCGCCTCTGGCTTTTTGATTCTGTCCAACCATTTCTGGGTGCCTTCCAAATCCTGTTTGCGCATGCGAAGAAATGCCAGGAGAATCATTTCGTTCCTGAAATAAAGGAAGATGAAAATTAGGGAAAGCAGAATTAGGAAAATGCCATTGCCAATGTTTCCCTCTACAAATTGATAGCCTGAATAGGCAATGATCAAGGCTGCAATGACCAGTTTAATATTTTTATTGAACATGTTGCTATTGGATTAACTCGTAGGTTATTTTTGATTTTATGGTGGTAGGTATTTCCTGATCGCCCATTTGTGCCACGGTGGAGACACCCTTGGCCAGCCCTTCCACCTGCATGGACTTTATAAACCCACTGGCCAAAACAGTGATGATCTTGGTTTGCTGGGTCCCGGAGAGTTTCATGGTCGTTGCGGGCTCCTTCACATCCATAATGATCTGGGAGATGCCACTGATGCTCGCATTTTCTGTGGTTACCTCGTCCAACGTCCACGTATTTTTCGCGCTGAGCTTGCCCGCATATTCGTTCTCCCAACTGTTCCCGATCTTTTGTTCCGCAACCGGATAAATAAAGGTCATTTGTTTATAGCTATTGGAAAGGGCTTCAGAACCAAAATCCTTGGACAGGGACCTTTTCCAAAGGTTCAAGGAGAATTCGTCCTCCAGGCCAGAGGCTTGCGCCATCTTGGTGACTAAGCTATCCCCGCCCTGTACGGCCAGGATATCCCCTGTTTTTGCCAAAGAGAGTTGCACCGGGGTGTTCAATAGGCTGTTAAAAACCTTGGATTGCATGTCGCCCTCCACAATTTCCTTGGCGTTGACATTCATCAACAACCCCTGTATGCTAGAGCTCATCCTCAGGTTTAAATCCCTAAAGGTAAGTTCTATAAGATAAGTCTCTTCTTTTTCACCGATTACCTTAAATTCGAGGATGCCGCTGATCTGATTTGTAATTTCATGGGCGGCACCGTCCAATTCCTGGGTAATGATTTGCTCTGCATCCTGTTTTATGGTAAAAACGTCGCCGGTATTAAGTTGGTACCGCAAGGAGGTCTGCCCAAGGAGTACCGTGCTGCAGAGAACAAAAAACAGTGTGGGGATCAAAAATTTCATGCTGGGAAGGGATTCTAATTCCGTTGCGGCAAAAGTACTAAAAACAATTCGAAACATTTTCATATTTCGGTTTGGCAAAGCAAAAACTCTTCGTATATTTGCGCCCAGATTTTGCAAAGGTCGAAGCATACTGCTACGAAATAGTTATTGTATAGTTAAAATACTCTGGGATGAAAAGAACATATCAACCATCTAAGCGGAAAAGAAAGAATAAACATGGTTTCAGGGAGCGTATGGCTTCAGTGAGTGGTAGAAAGGTTCTTGCCAGAAGAAGAGCTAAAGGAAGAAAAAAATTATCCGTATCCTCTGAGCTGAGACATAAAAAATAATGACAGAACTTTTTAAAATAATTAGGTGTTACTTTTCTGAAAGTAACACCTTTTTTTTGTCCTATTCCATTAAAAATAAAAAAATACCCTATGCCTAAAAGAAAAGATCTGAAATCTATTTTGATCATTGGTTCGGGCCCGATCATCATTGGACAGGCCTGTGAGTTCGACTATTCTGGATCACAATCCCTGCGTTCGTTGCGCGAAGATGGTATTGAAACTGTCCTTATCAACAGCAATCCTGCTACGATTATGACCGATCCCTCCATGGCCGATCATGTGTACCTAAAGCCATTGACCACCAAGTCGATCATTCAGATTTTAAAGGATCATCCGAATATTGATGCGGTATTGCCCACCATGGGAGGACAGACTGCACTGAATTTATGTATCGAAGCCGATGAAAAAGGAATTTGGGAGGACTTTGATATTGAGATCATAGGGGTAGATATCAATGCGATCAATATTACGGAAGATCGGGAGAAGTTCCGTGAGCTCATGTTAAAAATTGGCATTGGGATGGCACCGCAGGCCACGGCGACCTCTTTTCTTCAGGGGAAGGAAATCGCCCAAGAGTTTGGTTTCCCCCTGGTGATACGGGCCTCCTATACCTTAGGTGGTGCAGGAGCCTCCATCGTCTACAGACCCGAGGATTTTGATGAGCTCCTTAGTCGTGGGCTGGAGATTTCCCCGATCCATGAGGTGATGATAGACAAGGCGCTTATGGGCTGGAAGGAATATGAACTGGAGTTGCTGCGCGATAAAAATGACAATGTAGTCATCATCTGTACGATTGAGAATATGGACCCTATGGGAATCCACACTGGTGACTCCATCACGGTTGCGCCGGCAATGACCTTGTCGGATACTACCTTCCAAAGAATGCGAGACATGGCCATAAAGATGATGCGGAGCATCGGTGATTTCGCCGGGGGCTGTAATGTACAGTTCGCCGTTAGTCCGGATGAAAAAGAAGATATCATTGCCATAGAAATAAATCCTAGGGTTAGCCGTTCTTCAGCGTTGGCATCAAAAGCTACAGGATACCCCATTGCCAAAATTGCGACCAAATTGGCCATTGGATATCACTTGGACGAGCTCGAAAATCAGATAACAAAGTCTACCTCTGCACTCTTTGAGCCTACCTTGGATTATGTGATCGTTAAAATCCCGCGGTGGAATTTTGATAAGTTTGAGGGATCTGACCGGACCTTGGGCTTGCAAATGAAATCGGTGGGAGAGGTGATGGGCATTGGACGCTCCTTTCAGGAAGCGCTGCACAAGGCCACGCAATCCCTTGAAATCAAACGGAACGGTTTAGGTGCGGATGGCAAGGGATATACCGATTATGATAAGATCATTAAAAAACTCACCATACCTGGTTGGGACAGGGTCTTTGTGATTTATGACGCCATTCAATTGGGCATTCCACTGGGACGGATCCATGACATCACCAAAATAGATATGTGGTTCCTGAAACAGTACGAGGAACTACACTTTTTGGAAAAAGAAATTTCTGGTTACAACATTGAAACCTTACCCAAGGAACTATTATTGGAAGCAAAGCAAAAAGGCTTTGCAGATCGTCAGATTGCCCATATGCTGTCCTGTTATGAGAGTGAGGTACACAAAAAACGATCTGCGCTCGGCATTAACAGGGTTTATAAATTGGTAGACACCTGTGCGGCGGAATTCAAGGCCATGACGCCCTATTATTACTCTACTTTTGAAGCGGAAGTGGAAACGGCCGATGGGGTACGTTACGTAACCAATGACAGTGTGGTTACCGACAGAAAAAAAATCGTTGTGCTGGGTTCAGGACCCAACCGGATCGGGCAGGGAATCGAGTTCGATTATTGCTGTGTACATGGGGTACTGGCCGCTTCGGAATGTGGTTATGAGACCATCATGATCAATTGCAATCCCGAAACAGTCTCTACAGATTTTGATACTGCGGATAAACTCTATTTTGAGCCGGTTTTCTGGGAACATATCTATGATATTATCCGCCACGAAAAACCGGAAGGGGTCATTGTGCAACTGGGCGGACAAACCGCTTTGAAACTTGCCGAAAAACTGGACAAATACGGAATAAAGATCATTGGGACCAGCTTTAAATCCTTGGACCTCGCCGAAGACCGTGGTAGCTTCTCCAAATTATTAAAGGAGAACAATATTCCCTATCCCCAATTTGGTGTGGCCGAAACTGCCGATGAGGCCTTGCAGCTGGCCGATGAACTACATTTCCCCCTTTTGGTACGACCTTCCTACGTTTTGGGTGGGCAGGGCATGAAAATTGTAATCAACAAGGAAGAACTGGAAGAACACGTGGTTGATCTGCTGCGTAAAATACCCAATAACAAACTACTCCTGGACCATTATCTCGATGGTGCCATTGAAGCCGAGGCCGATGCTATTTGCGACGGAGAGGAAATTTACATCATTGGTATTATGGAGCACATAGAACCTTGCGGTATCCATTCCGGGGATTCCAATGCAACCTTGCCGCCATTTAACCTGGGAGAATTCGTGATGCAGCAGATCAAGGACCACACCAAAAAGATTGCGTTGGCGTTAAGGACGGTTGGTCTGATCAACATACAATTTGCCATTAAGGACGATATGGTATACATCATTGAGGCCAATCCCAGGGCTTCGCGGACCGTTCCCTTTATTGCAAAGGCCTACAATGAACCCTATGTAAATTATGCTACTAAGGTAATGCTGGGCGAGAAAAAGGTGAAGGATTTTGACTTTAAGCCAGAATTGGAAGGGTATGCCATTAAACAACCGGTCTTCTCCTTCAACAAATTTCCGAACGTAAATAAAAATTTGGGTCCTGAGATGAAGAGTACCGGGGAGAGTATCCTTTTTATAGATAACTTAAAGGATGATGAATTCTACAATCTGTATACCAGGCGTAAGATGTACCTGAGTAAATAAAAGCGGTCTTATCGAGCGCCGTGCCTTAGGCAGGCGCTCGAACGGACGTTCAATGGCCTTTTATACCATCTCTTTTAGTATTCCGATTTGATGAACAAACCCCATCTCGCAATTGCCCTATTGGAAATGTTTCAGACCGCTTTCATCTTCATTTAGTTATTGGCGCGAACAACTTCCGGACTTACCAGTTTAAACAGCGAGAATGCCGCAATGGCCATGACAATGTCCCGGACAGCAACATCCAGATAGTTACCGCTTGTGATAAGGACCAAAGCGATCAAGACCAACCACAGGGCGACAATAATAGATCCAGTTTTCGTCTTGACCAGCACTAGGACACCCGCAACGATTTCTATGACCCCTACGATTCCCATCAATGTTCCCGATTCAAATGGAAGTGCACCTGCAATTCCTGAAGCGGCATATTGGGACCAATCGGTCAGAATGTTTGTAAATTTGTCCAGTCCGGCTACGATCGGCACAAGTCCGAAGGTGTATTTTAATACGTTGATAACAAGGTTTTTGTTTGAATCCATAGTCCTATTTGTTTTTAGTTTCTACAGCTTTTGATAGCGGAAGTGCAAAAAGGTTACAAAGTTTTGTAACTTTTTTGGCGCATTTGCATCCAAAGACTAAAACCAATGCTCATGAAGGTCATACGTGTACAAGATTTTGGTAGCAGTACCATTTCGGATGAAGATGCCATTAAAAGAATACTGGCAGGTGAAAAAGAACTGTACGAACTATTGATGCGGCGTTATAATCAAAAGCTTTATCGGGTGGTCATAGGGTATCTAAAGGATGGGGAAGATATTGCCGATGTTATGCAGGACAGCTATTTAAAAGCCTACGAGAAGCTATATCAATTTAAGTTCAATGCAAGTTTTTCTACCTGGTTGATCCGAATTGCCATTAACGAGGCTTTGGCTAAAATACGTTACAAGGGCAAGTACGCGCAACTTAATCGGAAGGCTGGGGATGCCATGGTCCTGGAAATTCCAGAGGCTTCGCAACTCGATCCCGAAAAAAGAATTATTCAACAAGAGGCGAAACAAATGTTAGAGAAAACCATAGCAAAACTAGAATCTAAGTATAGGGTAGTTTATATTTTGAGGGAGATTGAAGGGATGTCCATTGCCGAGATTGGGGACTGCCTGAGCCTTACCCATGCCAATGTCAAGGTCCGTCTACACCGGGCTAAAAAGATGATCAAGGATGCGCTGTACGAATCCTCCATCACTACAGAGGTCTTTGAATTTGGGTCTACCAAATGTGATCGCTTGGTCCAAAAAGTAATGCTGGGCCTAAAGGAATACTAAGTTGGAGCCTAGGGATGCCGATGGCCCTAATTCCGTCCCAAGCCTTCCGGGCATCAACCTATTCGCCCCACTCCGTATGGAAAATACCCTCCACATCTACCCGTTCGTAGGTATGTGATCCAAAGTGGTCGCGTTGGGCCTGTATGAGGTTCAAAGGGAGTCTCCCCGAGGTATAGGCATCAAAGTAGGTCAGGGAATTGGAAAGCCCTGGTAGGGGGATACCATTTTTGGCGGCATGGGAAACCAGTTCACGAGCTGCATCCACGGTGGAGGATACTTTGTCCACAAAGGAAGGGGAAAGCAATAAATTGGGCAGTTCGCTATCCTCTTTATAGGCCTTGGTAATATCTTCCAAAAGCGCAGCCCGTATGATACAGCCTGCCCTCCATATCTTGGCTATAGTGGCCAGGTCCAGGTCATAACCGTACTCCTTGGAGGCGTCTGCCAATTGGTGCAGACCTTGCGCATAGGTAATGATAAAGGAAAAGTACAAGGCTTTTTCGGCCAAGGCGGACAGTTTGTTTTGCGCTATGGTTTCAACCACAGGTCTGCCATACAGGGCATCTGCCCTAAGGCGTTCTTCCTTTAATGCGGATAGCTCCCGCATGCTCACGGCCACGTCTATGGAAGGTACGGGAATTCCGAGGTCCATAGCGTTTTGGGAGGTCCACTTCCCAGTACCTTTCTGCTTGGCGCGATCCAAAATCTTATCGACCAGGCGTCCGTTTCCCTGATCATCCTCCTGCTGGAATATCTGAGCGGTAATCTCCACCAAAAAGGACTGCAGCCTGCCTTGGTTCCATTTCTTGTAGGTTTCATGCAGCTGATCGTTGTTGAAATCCCCCGCCTTTTTCAGCAGGTCGTATATTTCTGAGGTTAGCTGCATCAATCCATATTCAATACCGTTGTGGACCATTTTTACGTAGTTGCCTGCCGATTTAGGTCCTAGGTAGGCCACGCAGGGTTCCCCGTTGAACTTGGCGGCGACGGCCTCAAAAATGGGCTGTACCTCTTTATAACCGGGTTTAGATCCCCCGGGCATGATACTTGGACCCTTTCTGGCCCCTTTGGCGCCTCCGGATACCCCGGCGCCAAAAAAATGAATGCCTTTCTCCTGCAGATAGGCCTCCCGACGGTCGGTGTCGGTAAAGAAGGAATTGCCCCCATCTATGATAATGTCATCCTTGTCCAGGTGGGGCAGCAAACTGTCTATTACGGCATCGACAATCTTTCCCGCGGGCACCAACAGCATAATTTTTCTCGGTCGGGCCAGGGCGTTCACAAAGGTCTTGATATCTGTGGACGCATCTACTTTTTTGGTATTCCCACCTTCTTCACGCAGGGCATTTACCTTTTCTGCGTCCAAATCGTACCCGAAAGCCTTAAAATTGTTGTCCGCAACGTTCAAAATAAAATTACGTCCCATGACTCCAAGGCCTACCAGTCCAAAATCATATGTATTGTACTCCATCAGTTTGGTTTAAGATTGCTCAACCACTTTTTAAGGCTTATGTATGCTGCTTGTAAAAAGTATTTCGTAATATGCTTTATCTTCGTAAAGCCAAAAATCAAAAATAATTTAAAATATCGACTTTTAACATTATTGTTTTGTAAACTCCTGCTTATACGTGGAACCTTTGATTATGATACAAACCATTGAACCATCCATCGCAAATGAATAAGACAGCCCATCAGATGCTCGTTATTTTTGGTGCATCCGGAGACCTTACCGCCAGAAAATTAATACCAGCCCTCTTCAATTTATACAAAGGAAAACACCTCCCAGAAAATTTTGTGGTCTTGGGTGTTAGCCGCAGTGACCTCACAGACAAGGAGTTCCGAAAAAAAGTGGTGTTGGAAAGTACCTATCTGAAAGAAAAAATGGATGGAGAGGCCGAGGATTTCATAAAAGCGTTTTCCGATAAGCTCTTTTATGAGGATCTGGGGAGGGATTACGACATAAGTTATGATCGACTCCATAAGCGGATCTCCGATCTAAATTCCAAATACCGCACGGGAAACAACTTTATCTTCTACTTGTCCACCCCGCCCGGGATTTACGAGGTAATCGCCAAGAACCTCTTTGATCAGGGCCTTTCTGACGAATCGCAAGGATGGAAACGCTTGATTGTTGAAAAGCCCTTTGGCTATAGTTTGGAAACGGCCAGAAAGCTGAACCAAGGGTTGCAACAATACTTCAACGAATCGCAGATTTATAGAATAGATCACTATTTGGGCAAGGAAACGGTACAGAACCTTCTGGTGACGCGCTTTGCCAACAGTATTTTTGAACCCTTGTGGAACCGAAATTTTATAAGGCATGTGGAAATTACCAATGCCGAAAGTGTGGGTGTTGAAAAACGGGGCGGCTACTATGATAAATCGGGGGCATTGCGGGATATGTTCCAAAATCATTTGTTGCAGATTGTGTCCCTGGTGGTTATGGAACCCCCTATCGCCGATGGTGCGGAGGAAATCCGTAATGAGAAGGTCAAGGCCCTGAAGTCGCTTCGCATCATGAACGATGAGAAGACCCTCTTTAAAAACACGATAAGGGCACAATATGTGTCTTCCGTGGTTAATGGTGAAAAAGTGAAGGGATATCGGGAAGAGGACGGTGTGGACCCCGAGTCTACCACAGAAACCTATGCGGCCATTAAATTTTTTGTGGATAACTGGCGGTGGAAGGACGTACCTTTTTATGTGCGTACGGCCAAGAAGATGCCGACAAAGGTCACCGAGGTGGTTATTCATTTTAAATCGCCCCATCACCATATTTTTCAGGATTCCAGTGCCAACAATAAGGATAACAAACTCATCATCCGTATTCAGCCCGATGAGGGTATTTTGATGAAGTTTGGGGTCAAGGTTCCCGGTCAGGGCTTTAAAGTAGAACGCGCCAATTTGGATTTTTACTATTCCAGCCTGGTAGAGACCCATGTCATGGAAGCCTATGAGCGCCTTTTGCTAGATGCTATGCAAGGCGATGCTACTTTGTATGCTCGGGCGGATGAGGTTGAGGCCGCGTGGGAGTTTGTGGACCCGATCTTAAACTATTGGGAAGATGGAAAGGATGTAAAAGTGTACGGGTATTCTGCGGGAGTTTGGGGACCAACCAATGCCGATGAGCTTATTGACGGCCTCTACATGTGGCGAAACCCAGGGGAGAATCTCTCGGATGATCCCGGCTTCTGTGTTATTTGCTAGATACGGAATGGCAATGAAGTTCCCAACACCATCAACCAATAATTAAAACATGGAAAAACGAATTTATACCGATAAGCAGGAAGTAGCCGAACATTTTGCACGTTATTTTGCATCGCTGGCACAGGACTCGGCCGTAGTACATGTGGCCCTGTCCGGGGGGAGTACCCCAAAAGTGGTTTTTGATTTCATGGCCGAGCAGTTTGGAACCGTAATCGATTGGACCAAAGTTCGTTTCTATTGGGGAGACGAACGTTGTGTGCCCCCAGATCATGTGGAGAGCAACTACAAAATGACCATGGATCATTTGTTGTCCAAGGTAGCGGTTTCCTCCACGCAGGTTTTTCGCATCAAAGGTGAGCGAGATCCTGAGGAAGAAGCCAAGGCCTATGGTGCACTTTTGGACACCGAGCTACCCAAGGCGAATGGAATACCCCAGTTTGATTTGGTCATCCTGGGCATGGGCGATGATGGACATACTGCATCCATTTTTCCGCATGAGATCGGGCTGTGGCATGCCGATGAAAATTGTAAAGTAGCTGTGCACCCCGATTCCGGACAACGAAGAATCACCATAAATGGAAAGATTATCAACAATGCCAAAAATGTGGCCTTTCTTGTGACGGGGAGCAGCAAATCGGAAAAGGTCAGGGAAATAATGCATAGGGAAGCAGGTTTTGAGGCCTATCCCGCAGCTTTGGTTTCCCCAGAATCTGGCAATTTGTTGTGGTTCTTAGATCAAGACGCTGCCCAAGGAATTAGCGCTTCAACCTAATTTTGATATTTTCCTTGCCCAAAGACTCCAAATGGGCCTCCATCTTAAATTTGGAAGCGTCAAAAAGGGTACTTCTGGAGGATGCCTGTTCCTTTCGTTGTATACTCCTTGCGAATCTTCGAATCCCTTGTTTGTCTACCACGATCAGACCGGGCACAGGGATACTTTTCCCCTCGGCATCTTTGGCAACCATGGTGAAATACGAAGAGTTACAATGTTTTTTCTTGCCTGAGGTAATATTCTCCGATTCTACGCGGACGCCTACAACCATGGAGGTCCTTCCCGTATAGTTGATGGAAGCTTTTAGCGTTACCAGCTCGCCCACCTCTATCGGGTTCCTAAAATCCACCTTGTTTACCGAAGCCGTTACACAATAGCTTTGCGAATGTTTGGACGCGCAAGCAAAAGCAATTTGATCCATCAGGTTTAAAATATAGCCACCATGGATCTTACCGCTAAAATTGGAGTGGGAGGGCAGCATCAGTTCCGTAATGGATACCCGCGACTCCCGGGCCGTTTTATATTTTTCCATTTTTCACCTGTTTACAATTCTTCCAGAATGGAATTCCCCTTTGAATTATTTCCTGAGGTCCACTGCCAACTTTCATGTAAGCGAATTTTTCCGTTAGGAGCAATTTGGGGTCGGGAGGTACAGATACCGGTCATTAGCACACCATCCTTATTGACCTGGTGATACCTCATTTCTATAGTCCCCGCTTCATCCACCAATCCGATAAGATGGCCCTTTAGAATTCCGCCCCCTTCATACGCTGAAGTCAGTATGTTGCCCTCTTGGGTATAACAAAAAATGGTTTCTTCGGAGGTTTCCGCATTTTTGGTATTCCTGATGGGCCTGAATCGTTTGTTATTGTAGTTCATTTATATGTGATTGGGAATTAAACACTGGAGATACATACGTTTCGGATTGCGATCCAACCAACAACCGTTAACCATATCCCATCAACTGTTTTTTTACTCTTCATCAAAATCATCCTCTTCCGCCCTTTTAAGGATGGGTTCCGGAATGGATTTCTTTGCCTTGGCGCCCATTTTCTTCAGTTTTTCGATGCTGATTATGATGTTGCCCCTGCCTTCTACCAATTTGTTCATGGCCCCCTTATATTCTGTCTTGGCCTCATCCATTTTTTTGCCCACCTTGGTCAAATCGGACACAAAACCTTCAAATTTATCATATAATGCACCGGCCTGTCGGGCAATTTCAATGGCGTTCTTTTGCTGCTTCTCGTTGTTCCACATGCTGTCAATGGTCCGCAGCGTGGCCAAAAGGGTGGACGGGGTAACGATTACGATGTTTTGCTCAAAAGCCTTATTATAAAGGTTAGCGTCATTGTTGATCGCAACGGCAAAAGCCGGTTCTATGGGTACGAACATCAGCACAAAATCGGGACTTTCCATTTCGTAAAGGTCTTCGTATTTTTTTGCCGATAATTGATCCACATGTTTTCTCAGGGAATGGATATGGTCCTTTAAAAATTTCTCCCGCTCTTCGTCCTCGGCATTTACATAGCGCTCGTAATCTGTCAGTGAAACTTTGGAATCGACGATCATTTTTTTACCATCGGGCAGATGGATGATGACATCGGGCAGTACGCGGGTTCCGTCGTCCAAGGTAAAGCTTTGCTGTATGGAGTATTCACGGTCTTTCTCCAGCCCTGACTTTTCCAGAACCCGCTCCAACACCAGTTCTCCCCAATTTCCCTGCATTTTGCTATCTCCTTTTAAAGCCTTGGTCAAATTTTCGGCTTCTTGGGTAATCTTGAGGTTTTGGTTTTGCAGGTGAAGCAGCTGTTCCTTTAAGGCAGAATGAATGCTGATGTTCTCTTTTTGGCTTTCTTCCACTTTTTTCTCGAACAACTGTATTTTTTCTTGGAGCGGATTCAAGATATTTTTAATGTTCTTCTGATTTTGTTCGGTAAACTTGGTACTTTTTTCGTCGAGGATCTTGTTCGCCAAATTTTCAAATTCCTTGGTAAATTTTTCCTGCAAACGCTCCACTTCCTCCTTTTGCTCCTCGTTTTTTTGTTGTAGGTTTTCCAGGTCAGATTCGTAGCGGGTAATTTTATTGCCAAGGAACTCCTTTTCTGTCCGCAACTGTCCCTTTTCCTCTGTTGCGTTTTCCAATTTTCCTTCCAATGCGGCTACATGGTGTTGCAGTTGCTTTTCCCGTTCTACAAGTGTACTCTGCTTCGATTTTGTCTTGAGATTCTGGATATAAGCGCCTAAAAAGTAACCAATGGCCAGAAAGAGTGTTCCAAGGATAATATAAACAAGCAAATCGTTCATGTGTTCAACGTCTTTGGAGTAAAGATAAAGCTTTGCCGTTAAAAAAAGATCCCGACAAGAAGGCTATTTGTTCACCTTGAAGGAGGCGGTATCCGGGTCAAATCGGATGGTGTCGGGAGGGAACAGACCTTCAAAGTGTTTTTGTTGGATCAATTCCCCAGGGGTACCAAAAGTATTTCCTTTTTGATCCAACAATACCATTTTATCGCACAGTTGTATGGCCATGTCTATCTCATGAGTGGTGAACAAAATGGTTTTCCCCGTTTCGTGCGCAATGGATTTCAATAACTTTAAGATATGCACCTTGTGGTAGAGGTCCAAATGGGTGGTGGGCTCATCCAACAATATCAGGGAGGTGTCCTGGGCCAGCGCCCTGGCAATCATTACCTTCTGCAATTGCCCATCGCTAAGCTCGTAGCACTTTTTGTATTGCAGTGCTTCCAGGCCTACCATGGCAATGGCATTTTTAATTTTTGACGCATCGTCCGGGGAAAGGGTCCCCAACCAGTTGGTATAGGGTTGCCTGCCCAAGGCGATCAATTCCCTTACGGTAAGATTTTTGGACGCTATGGGCTCGGTCAGTACAATGCTGATCTTGGATGCAAGTTCCAAAGGGGTATGGTGCTCCAGAGGAATATTGTTTACCCAAATGCTTCCTGCCAATTTGCGCTGTACCCGGCCCAGGGTTCTCAAAAGGGTGGATTTTCCTACCCCATTGATGCCGACTATGGCGGCAAGTTCTCCTTGCAGTATGGAAAAACGGATGCCCTTAAGAATGTAGTTTTGTACTTTCTTGGCGTTATATCCTATGCCTAGGTCACGGGCCTCCAGGGCGATATGTGGGTTGCTTGTGCTAATGGATAAGGTGCTTTGCGTTCATGCTAAAATATCATTTTCTTTTTTCGTACCAACAACCAGATGACCACAGGTGCCCCAATAATGGAGGTAATGGCATTGATAGGTAGAATATAGGCCGATGTAGGTAACTGGGCCAGTATATCGCAGAGTAGCAATAGAATGGCCCCGTAGATCAACACCGCGGGTATCAGCACCCGGTGATCGGTAGTATCAAATATCTGTCGGGTCAGATGTGGAACAGCCAGGCCAATAAAGGCTATGGGGCCTGCAAAAGCTGTAATACCACCAGCCAGTAAGCCTGTTGCGATGATGATGATCAGTCGTGATTTTTTGATGTTCACACCCAAACTTCTAGCATAATTTTCCCCCAGCAATAATGCGTTCAGCGGTTTCATGGACAAGATACTGAGTAGCAGTCCGATTATTATGATTATGGCCAGAAGTAGTAATTGCTGCCACGACAGGTTGCCCACACTGCCAAAGGACCAATAGACAAACTGCTGCAGCTTGGTGGCATCCGTAAAATAGGACAGCACGCTTACAATGGCCGCCGTGATGCTCCCAAACATAAGACCAATGATCAACAGGGCCATGGTGTCCTTTATTCGCGAAGCCACAATGGTAACGGCCAAGAGCACCAAAAAGCTACCTATACTGGCGGCTATGGCCAAGGAAACATCACTAACGATTCCAAAGGAAAATAGGCCAGAAAGGAGGGAAGACCCCATGATAAGCAATGCCGCGCCCAAACTGGCGCCAGAACTGATTCCCAAAACAAAGGGACCGGCCAAAGGGTTGCGAAACAAGGTCTGCATGAGCAAGCCGCTAAGGGACAGCCCGCTCCCCACCAGAATTGTGGTAAACGCCTTGGGCATCCTATAGTTCCATATGATGTAACTCCAGGAATCCTGGGATACCTTGCCGCCTACAATGGCGTTGAACGTATCCTTCAACGGAATGGACACGGACCCCAAACTAACATTGAGACCCAGGCAACCCAGTAGTACAAGGGTCAAAACAAGAAAAGAGGAACGATATGTTTTTGAGGTCGACACTTAGTTTAGGGGCTTAAAGAAAACAGGGACATGGTCCGGTAGCAGTTCTGGATGAAAAATATGGATAAGGTCCTTTAAAACCAGGTCGGGACGGTTGGGGGCCTGTTCATAGAAGAGCAGGCCGCCGGTAGCGCCTTTTGCAATCGTATTGGAATACACTTTTTTGTTCTTAAAGGCTCCAAACTCCTGATAATGCTTGTTGGCCTCGTTCATGGCGTCATAGCTGGTAAGCATGGAGGGATTTAACCAAAATTCTGCCTCGCTTGCCCGATCAAGGACACTTTCCAGGCTTAGGGATAGGCTTCCGGTCTCTTGGTTTTCATTCCACAAATATTGGGTATGCGCATCTTCCAAAAAGCGGGCCATCCAACTTTTACCACCGGCAACGTACCAAACATCCTTGAACAATCCGCCTGTTAGGACCGTAGGTTTTTCTCCGGCCTTTTTTCCTAGGCTTTTGGCATCGTTATAGGCGCTTTCAATCTGCCCGAAAATACTATCGGCTTCTTTCTCCAACCCGAAAAAGGGCGCAAAAAATTTGACCCACTCGGCCTTGCCCAAAGGAGTTTCCTCGGTCCAATCCCCATTGTAGACCACGGGAACCCTGGATTTTTTCAGGGTGGTATACGCATTGTTTTTGTTGTTGATTCCAAAACCTACGACCACCTCGGGATTTAGGGCAATTACCCGTTCTGTGTTTATATTTTCATTACTGCCCAGTTCCTGTACCTTGCCCTGATCGATGCGCTTCCTGGTATAGTCAGATGAAATAAAATCCGTTTGGGGAAAGCCCACCAAACGGTCCGCTACCCCAAGCGCCTCCAGCGCTGGAATATGGGTCGTGGAAGTGACCACGATATGTTCCACGGGAACTGCGACGATGGCGTCATAGGCATCCCTGCTGAGGGAAATGGATGCCATTTTTTCCTTGGGTACCAAGGCATAGGTAAAGGCCGTTTCCGAATTGGGCCATGGCGAGGTGATTTTGATAAGCGTTAGGCCCGTACCCGAGTGCTCTATGCGGAAACCTTTTGCATGGGTAATGCTGACACTTCGGGATTCTTCCACCACAGGGAAGCCCTCTTTTTTTTCCTGCTTACAGGCAAAAAGGATAAAAAGAAAAAGTAAGATGGAGGTGTTTTTCAAGGCCCGTTCTGTTTACCGTTCAAAAGTAGCATTATTTAAATTCTGCCAAAAAGATTAAACAAAATGTTTACCTTCGCATCGAATTTAGGTTCGTATCCGTACAATTATGGATATGATTAAAAGGGAATCCGGTGCAAATCCGGAACTGTTCCCGCAACTGTAAGCTAAGTCCCTTTAGGGATGCTTGCTACATCTTCAAAACCACTGCCGGTGTAAAACCATTTTTGGTCCCGGTGGGAAGGTACGTAGCAAGACGCAAGTCAGGAGACCTGCCCAATTCAAAACAATAATGTTAAACTTTCGGGATAAAAGTTTGCGTATGGGTACAGACATACTAACCTCCCGTTTATTCGATTAAACGAAATGAACAAAAGACTTTTTGGCCTTTGTACCGCCGTAATGGCGTGCACGGGAGTTGCCGCACAGCAACAAAACGATTCTACGCGACTTCAAAAATTGGACGAAGTGGTGGTAAGTGATTCCCGTTTCCCTTTAAAAAGAGAAAATTCGGGTAAAACGGTCATCAAAATCGGTGCCGATGAATTGGCGAAGAACCAGGGCAAGACCCTTGCAGAGATTATCAACACCAAAAGTGGCCTGGAGATTACCGGGAGCCGGGGCCGAGACGGAACGGTACTGGGCGTTTTTGCCCGGGGCGGCAGGGGACGTCAGGTATTGATCCTTCTGGACGGTGTACGGATTTCAGACCCCTCCTCCTTTTCCCAGGAATACGATATGAGATTGCTTTCCCCGGCCAATATTGAATCCATCGAAATTATCAAGGGTGCTGCCAGTACCTTATATGGGACCAACGCGGCCACAGCCGTAATCAACATTGTGACGAAGAAAGCATCCGGAGAACCTGTTTCAGGAACCTTTCGATCGAGTTTGGGTACGCAACAAACCGCAGCCGATCAAAATTATAATATCTCGGAATTTTCAAACAGTGTGCTGGTCAATGGTACCTTGTCACGTTTTACCTATGTCGCAGGCTTTTCCCATCGCTTTTCGGATGGCCTATCGGCCTTGGTAACCCCTGGAGACGAAAAGGACGATTTCTCCAATTACAGCACGGATGTCAAACTAGGCTATCGCGTCAGCGATGCTTTTACCATCGGTCTATATGGCAACCAGACCAAATTGAATTCCCAATTTGACGAATCGTTCGGCTTTGTAGATGCACCGTATTCGTTTACCAGCGAGCAGGAACGGCTCGGGGTTTCCTCGGTTTTTTCCTATGAAGGTGGTTCCGTAAACCTCAATGGGGCCTACACCGACTATACTTCGGAAAGTGTCAGTGCATTTCCCAGTAGTTTTGAAGGGGACAACTACGTGGTGGACGTGTACAACAAATACAATTTCAACGAACGATTTTATACAATTCTTGGTGTAAATTATCTAAAGGATCGAGCCACGTTTGGAGCCGATGCCGAGTTTACCCTGGTGGACCCCTATGCCAATGTGGTCTATGTTTCCCCTTTTGGCCTAAACATCAACACAGGCCTTCGTGTAAACAATCATTCGGAATATGGAACGCACTTGGTATACCATATAAACCCTTCGTATCGTTTTAAGACCAATAAGGGATATTTTAAACTCCTTGGGTCCTATGCCACTTCCTATATTACGCCCTCTTTGATTCAATTGTTTGGGGATTTTGGGGCCAATCCCAATTTGGAACCTGAAGAAAACCGTACGATCGAAGGCGGCTTGGAATATGCCTGTACCAACGGTTTTAGGGTGAGTGCGCTGTACTTTGACCGGAAGGAAGAGAATTTTATCACCTTTGATCAGAATTTCATGAGCATCAATGCGGAGGGCACTATTGATGCCCAGGGGGTGGAAGTGGAAGTGGATTGGTCTCCAGTGGAAGAACTTCAGCTAAACGCCAATTACACCTTTACCGAGAGGAAAGGAGACGCTGCCATCCGTATTCCCAAGCACAAAATAAATGCTTCCCTAGCCTATGCCATTACCGAAGGAACCAATGCGTCCATTAGCTACGCCCTTACGGGACAGCGAACGGATACGGATTTTAATACCTTCACCACTGTGGAACTGGATGCTTTCTCCTTAGTGGATGTATATTTGAGCCATGAGTTGCTCGATAAAAAGCTAAAACTCTTTGTCAACGCCAGCAATTTGCTCAATGAAACCTATACCGAGGTCATTGGTTTTACGACCCGGGGGCGAAACTTGCGAATTGGGATGCAATTGCGTTTGTAAACATGCCGTTAGCCATAAAAACGATACTATGATCAAGGTTTGTTCCTTTTTGCCCGCAGTTACCCAGATGATGTACGATATGGGACTACAGGACCATTTGCACGGGGTTACCTTTGAGTGTCCGTCTGTGGCATTGCGGGAGAAACCTCCTGTGGTCCGCTGTATTTTGGAGGGAAAAAATTACAGCAGCCGGGAAATCGATGCCCTGTTTTCGGCGAGTAAACACCAAGGAAAGCAGCTCTATTATATAGATGAACCGCTTTTGGAAGTGATTGCACCCGATATTATTTTTACCCAGGACATTTGCGATGTTTGCCAGATCGATACGGCCTGTACCCTTGCTGCGGCCGCCAAGTTGGAAAAGCAACCGGAACTGATCTCCATAAGTCCGGAATCCTTGTCCGATGTCTTCAATACGGCCATAACCATTGCGGCGGCACTGGGGAAGGAGGAAAAGGCGTACATCTATTTGGAGGGACTTCAAAGAAGGATCGATGTCGTCATAGATGGCCTAAGGGCCCATAGGGTATTGCCCAAAAGGGTAATGCTTTTGGAATGGATAGACCCCTTATACAACTGTGGGCATTGGATACCCCATCAGATTGCCTATGCTGGGGGTGTTGATATGCTTTCCAATCCATCAGGGGACAGTATTGTTACTTCTTGGGAGAAGATGGTAAGGTATGATCCGGAGGTGCTGGTCATAGCCCCTTGTGGCTTTACTACGGAACGTACTAAGGAGGAAATGCATCTGCTTACAGCAAAAGTTGGCTGGGAAAATATAAAGGCAGTACGGGACCGACAAGTTTTTATGGCCGATTTTGAGCTGTTCACCCAGTCCTCGGCAGAGACCCTGACACGTGGCATTGAATTGCTCGCTGGGCTTTTCCATCCTGAAGTGATGTCGGTCCCAGGACCTTTGCGCAAAAAATATAAGCGCTTGGAACAAGCTAGCAGACTACACTAAGCACTAAAAAAGACCCTGATATTTGTCAGGGCCTTTGTATATTACTTCATTTCCACTTTTACTGCTGCACCTCCAACCGTATGTCCTTGTCCAAGAACATATTATCCTTAAGCGGGGAATACATTTTTGAGAATGTCATCATTTTGGCCGGTAGTTGCACCGTAAAATCCCTTTTGGTGGTCACTCCCGTAATTTCCTGGATGGCCCTGGCAAGTAAAGGCTCGTTTACATCACCCAGCACTCCCAGGTTGGCCAAGTCCTCCTCCAACGCGATATCCGGGGTAAATCCTGAGGTATAATCAAAAAAGCCGGCCGAATTTTCATTCCTGCCCACCAAGGGCTGTATGGCCCAATCATTATCGGGATTGATGGCACCTTCCCTAGTATCCGAGTAGATAAAATTATTGGCCGAGTCGTCTACCATGGTAATGGAAAATTCATTTTTACCCCTAGTTGTCTCCCCGATGAGTACTACATCAATATAGGGGTTCAGTCCGTTTATGACCAGTTCACTGGAGGAAGCGGACCCATTGGTTACCAGGATATAAACCTTGGAAAGGTTTAAGGTATTGATGGGTGTTCCTGCGCCTGTGGTGGCCGCAAAGAAATCTTCGAGTTGTTCGGAGCTCAATTGGGCTTGAATTTTATCGTTCCAACGCTGACGAATATACAGGTCACTGGTATTGGTTCCATAGATCATACTGGACAGTAGGCGGGAGGTGTTCACCGACCCACCGGGGTTGTATCTAAAATCGAGGACCAAATCCGTAACTCCTGCGGTCTTCAGTGTTCCGAAAGCATCATTAAGATCTTCATCGAATTCGTTGGTAAAGCGATTGTACATCAAATACCCAATTTTATTTCCGTTGATTTCAAAGGAATCAGTGATAAAAACAGGGTTTTCCACTAAGCCTTCCTGTTTGGTAAGGCTTACTTCAATATTGTTGGCGGTAACGGTTCCGGCATCAATATCGGCCATATTCAGGATGTAGGTATCGTTATCCCCGAACAAAAGATCCGAGAAATTACTGGTGGTGAGCTGTTGCCCATCGACCCCGATAAAGATATCCCCCCGTGCTATGGGTTTGGAAGCGGCATCGGAATTGGGAATGATATATTGCACATATCCAAAGACATCCTCACTGTCCGCAAATTTTACCAGACCAAACTCCAGGCCATTGCTTTTGGAGACTCCGGCAAAGTTTTGTACCAGTACTCGATAATCCTCATTTAAAAAGCTAAACCGATCTTCCGAAAACAAAAGTTCATTGAAATAAAAGCTCTCGGGATTGGAAAACCCCTGTAGATATTCTGTGTATTCCGCATCGGTGGCAAATCGGTTATCGGCCAAATTGGGAACCTCCCCTTGCCAAAAGTACCATAGGTTCATGGCTTGCCACATAAAGTTTTGTACGGTTACATCTACGCTGGTCGGATTGGGTGGTTCGGTGGGATTCTCAATACCATCATCGCTGCTACAGGCGGTCAAAATAGTGGCCATGCCCAAAAACAGCAAAAAATACTTTTTAAGCTCTTTCATTTCGTTTTTTTTTTAAAACCTGATAGAAAACAGCTCAATTGCTTTACGCAATGCACAGGGGCTGGATCCTAGCACATTTCATAGTCGTTTTAAGTTTTAACTTTGTACTCGATAAGCATTAACAATTATCATTCCAGAAATGGGATAATTGCTGGGGCAATTCCTTATTTTCCTTTACTTAATGTACGTAAACCTGTTTAAATTTAGTTTACAATGGCCTAAAATACTTACAATCAAAGGAAAAAAAAATTTTTTGTAACAAAAATCGTTATACGTCGTCTTCCTTTTGTAAAACACCTATAATGGTTTACACAGCAACCGAACCTATAATGAATCAGACGGAGTTTTTAAGTGTGGTAATGCCCTTTAAGGATAAACTGTACAGGCTGGCAAAGCGTTTGCTGGTCTCCACAGAGGAAGCTGAAGATGCCACACAGGAAATTTTGTTGAAACTCTGGTCCAAAAGTAAGGCGATAGAAAGTTATAACAATGTAGAAGCCTTTGCCATGACCATGACCAAGAACTTTTGTCTGGACCGACTAAAGTCGAAACAGGCGGGAAACTTAAAATTGGTGCATAGCAATTATGCGGACGGACAAACCTCCCTACAGAAGGAGGTGGAGGCAAAAGATAGTGTGGATTGGGTACAAAAGATCATGGAAGATCTTCCCGAGCAACAAAAATTGGTATTGCAATTGCGGGATGTGGAGGAATACGATTTTGACGAGATAGCCGATCTATTGGATATGAAACCCACCGCAGTGCGTGTGGCCTTGTCCAGGGCAAGAAAAACGGTAAGAGAAAAATTATTGCAAAAACATAGTTATGGAATTGGATAACATAGAAAAATTATTGGAGAAGTATTTTGAAGCCACCACCACGGTAGCCGAGGAAGAAACCTTACGGGCCTATTTTTCCCAAGAAAGTGTAGCAACACATCTTAAGCAGTACAGTCCGTTGTTTCAGTATTTTTCCAAAGCCAAAGAAGAGCGGTATACCAAGCAGGTTCCACTAAAACCTAGAAAAAACTACTACAAGTGGCTTTCCATTGCAGCAGTCGCCGTTTTATCAGCTGGCATCTATTATGGTAAAACTATCCATGATAGAAACGAGGCAACATACGCTTATAACGAAACTAAGAAAGCGTTGAGCCTTCTGGCCGAAAATTTCGGGAAAGGAACCGAAAAAATGGCCTACTTGAACGAGTTTGAAGAAACAAAACAAAAAATTTACAACGAAAATTAAAACGATGAATAAGATGAAAACATACATTGTACTATTGATGCTTGCGGCCTTACCCCTTAGCGGTTTCTCGCAATCGCTTTTCGACAAGTACGAGGACCTGGATGAAGTAACCTCCGTAGTGGTGAATAAGAGCATGTTCAACCTATTGAGCAAGATAGAGGTAGAAGTGGATGATCAGGAAGCCCAAGACTTTATGGACATTGCCAAAAGTGTAAGCAGTCTAAAGGTCTTTACCACGGAGGATAAGGGCATTTCGGCAGATATGAAGGCCTCCGTAAGCAAGTACCTTAAAACGGCATCTTTGGAAGAATTGATGCGGATCAAGGATAAGGATGCCAATGTGAAGTTCTACATTAAAACCGGTAAGGATGCCGATCATGTCAGTGAACTATTGATGTTCGTCACCGGAATAAAGGATGTAGAGGCCAATGGGAGAAAATTTGAAACCGTGCTTCTTTCACTTACGGGTGATATTGACCTGAACAAGATCAATTCCCTTACGAAAAAGATGAACCTTCCCGAAGAATTGAACAAGGCCGGTAAAAAGAACAAATAATCAAATTATAACATCATCAATCATGAAAAAAACAATCATAACACTATTGGCACTGGCCCTAATGCCCCTCGCAGGGTTCTCACAGTCGCTATTCGACAAATACGAGGACATGGAACATGTGGCTTCGGTAATCATCAACAAGCGTATGATGGAATTGATAACTACCATAGGCGAGGATGCCGATGACCACGAAGCAAGGGAGTTGGCGCAATTGGTTAGCGAACTCGATAAGATAAGGGTGTTCATTACCGAGGACAAAGGAGTCAGCGGCCAAATGAAGACTTCGGTGGACCAATATCTAAATTCCTCCTCCATGGAAGAGCTTATGCGGGTCAAGGACGAGGACACCCATGTAAACTTCTATATCAAAAATGGCAAGGACGATACCCATGTAAAGGAACTATTGATGTTCGTTAGCGGCATGGATAAAATGAAGATGGACCATAACGGCAGGGAGTTCGAAACCGTACTGGTCTCCATAACGGGCGATATTGACCTTACCAAGATAGGTAAGCTTACGGATAAGATGAACTTGCACCGCGACCTCAAGAAAGCGGGCAAAAAGCATGAATAACGAGAAACGTTATAAACAAAGACAGATGAAAAAATTGTTAAGCAAAATTGCAATAGTGTTGGTAGCCGGGGTCGCTTTGATGGCCTGCTCCTCCACACAAAGCTTGCAGGAATACTATGTGGACAGCGCGGAGAATCCAAACTTTATATCCCTGGATGTCCCCACCAGTATCCTGAATTTAGAAAAGGCAGACCTGACCGAAGGTCAACGCAAAGCACTGAGTTCCCTTCGGAAAATGAACCTTTTGGCCTTTAAAAAAACAGCCCAGAATGCTGCGGAGTACAAGGTGGAAAAGGCCAAGGTAAACGCCATACTGAAAAACGATGAGTTTGTAGAGCTCATGAAACTGAACTCCAGTTATGGAAAAGGCGTGATCAAGTATCTGGGCGATGAGGATGCTATAGACGAAGTGATTATATACGGCAGTAGCAATGACAAGGGCTTTGCCCTGGTCCGCGTACTGGGCGATGATATGAACCCTGCACACTTGGTACAACTCATCCAGGCCCTTCAACAATCGGATTATAATGGGGAAGGATTGGGAGAAATCGGAAAGTTCCTTAAAGGCTAAGTAGTGTTCCTCCCTAACAATAGCAGCCCGTTTTAGAGCAATCTAAAACGGGCTTTTTGTTGCCCGTAGGCAACAGTGGATGCCGAGGGTTCTTTTTTTAAAGGCGAATCCTTATCTTGTTTCGCAAATTAACACTGACACTACACAACTATGGAAAAAGCACAAGAATGGTTCAACTACGGCATTGAACTGGCCAAGGAATTCGGGCCAAAATTAATCACGGCAATTCTCATCTACATCATTGGTTCCTGGATAATCAAAAGAATTACCGGGGCCACTAGAAAAGTAATGTCCAAAAGCAAATACGAAGAGTCCTTGCAACGATTTCTATTAAATCTGATTTCATGGGCCTTGAAGGTATTTCTAATTATTGTTGTCATTTCAAGACTGGGGGTAGACGTAACCACCTTTGCTGCCGTGATAGCGGCTGCTGGATTGGCCATTGGCTTCGCCTTACAAGGTTCACTTTCCAACTTTGCGGGAGGGGTACTGCTCATGATTTTTAGGCCCTATAAAATTGGGGATCTGATCGAGGCGCAAGGTGTTTTGGGTGCGGTAAAGGAAATAGAGATTTTCACCACAAAATTGATCACCCCGGAAAACAAACTGGCCATTGTACCCAACGGCGCCATGGCCAATGGCAATATCATCAACTATACCGCGGAGGGAACAATGCGCGTAGACACCACCATAGGCATTGGTTATGGGGAGGATATCAAAAATGCGAAGGAGGTGCTCTTAGCGGTATTGACCTCCAACCCCAAGGTATTGCAGGACCCACCTCCTTCCGTTAACGTATCCGAATTGGCAGACAGTTCCGTAAATTTTGCTGTACGTCCCTTTTGTAGGCCTGAGGACTATTGGGATGTGTATTTTGGCACCTTGGAAAATTGCAAGTTGGCACTGGATAAGGCCGGTATTGAAATACCGTTCCCACATCAGGTAGAGATACAGAAGCAAGGGTAGGGGATATTATTATGGGACTAGCTAAGATCTCTGTTCCCCTAGAAACACGGAATTACACGCCGGTATAGTTATGAGGGCTAATTCCTTTTAGTTCTTTTTTGACCGCATCGGAAACTTGTAAGGTGTCTATGAAATCAGAAAGGGTTTTGCGTGTAATTTTTTCATTGGTACGGGTCAATCCTTTTAAGGCCTCATACGGATCGGGGTAGGCTTCGCGTCTCAGAATCGTCTGAATAGCCTCTGCCACAACGGCCCAATTGTTTTCGAGGTCTTCGGCAAACTTCTCCGCGTTCAACACCAATTTGTTCAGTCCTTTTACGGTAGACTGAAAAGCAATAAGGGTATGGGCCAGGGGGACACCTATATTTCTGAGCACGGTGCTATCCGTGAGATCCCGCTGAAGACGGGAAACGGGCAGTTTTGCCGATAGATGTTCAAAAATGGCATTGGCCATGCCCAGATTCCCTTCCGAATTTTCAAAGTCGATCGGATTCACCTTATGCGGCATGGCGGAAGACCCTACCTCGCCCTTTTTTATTTTTTGCTTAAAGTAGTCCATGGATACATAAGTCCATACGTCCCTGTCCAGATCAAGCAGAATGGTATTGATTCTTTTTAAGGTATCGAAGAGCGCTGCCATATGATCGTAATGCTCTATCTGTGTGGTAGGGAAGGAATGGTAGAGTCCCAATTTTTCCTGTACAAATTGTTCCCCGAACACTCTCCAATCCACATCTGGATAAGCTACTTGATGTGCGTTGTAGTTGCCGGTTGCCCCACCAAATTTAGAGGCGCTGGGAATATCGTTCAACAAATTGAACTGTTCTTTTAAGCGTACCACAAAAACATCGATTTCCTTTCCCAGACGGGTAGGGGAGGCCGGTTGCCCGTGCGTTCTGGCCAACATGGGAACGGAAGCCCACTCCAATGCCAGTTCCTGCAATCTGTGGAGCACCTCCAAATATTGCGGCACGTATACCTCGTTCATGGCTTCTTTAAGAGAGAGCGGAATAGCGGTATTATTGATGTCCTGAGAGGTAAGGCCAAAATGGATAAATTCCTTGAAGGAGTCCAATTTTAGGCCATCGAATTTTTTCTTAATAAAATATTCTACCGCTTTAACGTCATGGTTGGTGATCTTTTCTATATCCTTAATGGCCTGCGCGTCTTCCGAACCGAAGTTCAGGTAGATGTTTCTTAAGTCCTTGAAGAGTTTGGTGTCAAAAGCCGCGAGCTGAGGCAAGGGAATTTCGCATAGTGCGATAAAATATTCAATCTCTACCCGTACCCTGTATTTGATAAGGGCCTCTTCGGAAAAAAATGGCGCCAAGGAAGTGGTCTTACTTCTATAACGTCCGTCAATGGGGGATACGGCACTTAATTCGTTCAATAACATCACCTAAGCTTTACTTTATGGAAAGGGCCAAAGATAGCTATAAGTTAAGGAGTTTAAAAGGTTTGGAAAGCATATGTTCCTTTAATTGTTGAGTTTTGCCAGGGTATACCTGGCGCGCGCTTTGTAAGCTGCACTAGATGTGGCATAATGCCGTTCCAGTACCAGCCGTAGTTCTGGATGTATCCATTTAAATTTTTTGCCGAGCAGATATAGGGAAGTCATGGAATAGGCTTTTGCAGCCACTTTGTAGTCCCCGATAAGCCAATCAAAGCATGCCGTGGAAATGGCTTCCAGATGATGCTCTTCGAGTACCTTCCGGACCTCGTTTGGTTTTTTTGAAAAATAGGCCAAAATGAGACATTCGCATATTTTGGCCATGGGTCGGACTGCGGAATCCAAATGCAGGGAGCCTATGCCTGCGGTAAATTTGTCCAAGAGGGGAAAAATCAGGGACAGATCTTGTTTGACCGTAAATTCCATGACCCAAGCAGCCTTGACGGAAAGGGGATTATCTGCCTCCATTACAATTTCGATCAGAGGCAGGAGCAGCTTTGGCTCGTTGCGTACCAAGTTGGCCATTTCCATCCTTTTTTGACGAGAGGAGTTCACATAATCCAGGGCATCGTATAGTTCTGTTTTGGTCACAAAAGTGTATTTTTAGCCAATAAAGTTAGCAGCATGAAAGTACTAAAAAAAATAGCAGTGGGATTACTGGTCATCTTGATCGGGATGCAGTTTTACCGCCCCGAAAAGAATATCCAGGAAGGAGAACATACGGTAGCATTCCTAAAGGAGACCAATCCGCCCCCACAGGTCAAGGCCATCTTACAGGAAACTTGCTACGATTGCCATAGCAACAATACCGTATATCCCTGGTACAACAATATTGCTCCGGTTTCCTACTGGCTTGCAGACCATGTGGAGCATGGTAAAGGACACCTTAATTTTTCTGATTGGGACGCCTATAACCTTAAGAAAAAAGACCATAAATTGGAGGAGTTGGTAGAAATGATTACCGAAAGGGAAATGCCCTTGAAAGAATATACCTGGACACATGCCGAGGCAAGGCTAAGTGAACAGCAGCGAAAGGAGGTGGCAGACTGGGCCAGGAAGACTAGGGCCTTGTATCAATTAGGTCGGCAACCAGAATAGGGACCCCGGTGGCGGCGGTTTCTTCAATGATGGTCAAATTGGTATAATTGGAAGCCGCGATACTGGGTCTGGGGTCTATAAAATAAATAGGCGTTCCGGGTCTTATAAAATTGATCAGACTGGCTGCGGGATACACTTGCATGGATGTTCCGATGATGATCAGGATATCCGCGGTGTAGGTGATTTCCATGGCCTTTTCAAGCAGAGGTACCGCCTCACCGAACCAGACAATATGCGGTCGCAACTGGGCCTCATTTTCGCTAAGGTCGCCCAAAAGCAGGTCGTTTTCCCAATTCAGCACTAAGCGTTCGTTTTGCGTACATCGTACTTTTAGTAGTTCTCCGTGCAAATGAAGCACCTGGGAACTCCCAGCCCTTTCATGTAAATTGTCCACATTTTGGGTAATGATCTGGACCTGGAAGTGCCTTTCCAAGTCTGCCAAGGCCTCATGGGCCCTGTTGGGCCTCACCGTTTTAAGTTGCTTTCGTCGCTGATTGTAAAAATCCAGGACCAGGGCAGGATCTTGGGCAAATCCTTGGGGGGATGCCACTTCCATAACATCATGGCCCTCCCAGAGCCCATTTGCATCGCGAAAGGTCTTTAGCCCACTTTCGGCGCTTACCCCCGCGCCGGTCAATACTACTATTTTTTGATCCATCACCCTTTATAAAAAGCTATTAAAGATACATTTTCCTTTTTTATTATATTCGGTTTATGATCGATGCTAAACTCTTATCTTATCTAGAAACATTTGTTACTCCGGAACGAAAGCAGCGTTTTCTGGAGGTGCTCCAGGAGCGTACCAAGTATATTACGGTGGCAGTGGAAGATGTGTTTCAGTTACACAATGCCAGTGCGGTAATACGAAGTTGCGAGGTCTTTGGTATTCAGGAGGCCCATCTTATAGAGAACAGGTTTGGAAAGCGTCTCGATAAAAATATTGCCATGGGGGCCCAACAGTGGGTAGATGTACATCGGTACCCAAATGCTGGGGAATGTATCGCCCATTTGGCCGGCCAGGGTTATCAAATTATAGCCACAAGCCCGCACAAGGCAACTTGCTTGTTGGACGATTTTACCATAACGGATAAGATTGCCTTGTTCTTTGGTACCGAAAAAGAGGGACTTAGTGAAACGGTCATGCAACGCGCGGATGGTTTTATAAAGATTCCTATGGTGGGTTTTACCGAAAGCCTCAATATCTCTGTGTCCGCGGCCATTATATTGCATGCCCTCACCCAACAATTGAGAAAAAGTACCATCGATTGGCAGTTGACGGAAACCGAAAAATTGGAAAAACAACTGGATTGGATCCAAAAATCCATAAAGAGCATAGACGACATTTTGGCGAGATATCATGAAGATGGGTGATTTTTTTTTTACTTTTAAAGGACAACTAACTAATTGATAAACAAAATGATGATATTGCTTTACATTGTAGCGGGTATCGCGGTGCTGGTGTTCATACTCGCCATGATAGCCCCGAAAACGTACGACGTTTTTAGAACTATTGAAATTGCAAGACCTAAAGCTGTGGTTTTTGAGTATTTGAAGTATCTAAAGAACCAACAACAATGGTCCCCTTGGGAAAAGAAAGATCCCAACATGGAGAAAAAGTTCACGGGTACCGATGGGGAGGTTGGAGCCGTAAGCTATTGGAACGGCAACAAGGACGTTGGCGAAGGGGAACAGGAAATCACCAAAATTGTGGATGGCAAGCGAGTAGAAGGAGAACTGCGCTTCCTTAAACCCTGGAAATCAACTTCTGACTGCTATATGGAGGTAGATGAGGTTTCCGATGGCAAAACCAAGGTAACCTGGGGCTTTTCGGGCAAAAACAAGTTCCCTGTGAGCATTATGATGCTCTTTATGAATATGGATAAAGCGGTAGGCAAGGATTTCGAGGAGGGTTTACAAAGTTTAAAAATTTTAATGGAAAAATGATATGGAGTACAATCCGATAGGGTGGTTCGAAATCCCAGTGACCGATATGGATCGGGCCAAGACTTTTTACGAATCGGTCTTTGAGCTTTCCATTTCCGTGCACGATCTCGGAGGATTGATTATGGGTTGGTTCCCGCATGCCGAGGATAAACCAGGCGCATCCGGATCTTTGGTGCAACATGAAATGTATACGCCAAGTGTTACGGACGGCCCTTTGATCTACTTTTCCTCTGTGGACGTAAACGTAGAATTGGGACGTGTAGCAGGGGCCGGCGGTGAAATTCTAAAACCAAAGACCGAAATAGGGGATGGTCATGGATTTATGGCTTTGTTCAAGGATTCGGAAGGCAATCGGATCGCACTGCATTCCCGGGCTTAGTGCCACCTATAACCACTCAAAGGAATCCAGTACAAAACCTACGATGCAATCATCGGCGCAGTTTTTTGGAATGAAGGTGCACAATTGTATTACCCCATTACTGTCCGTACCAAAATCGATAAAGTTATCGTCTGGGCTAACGGATAGGATGTCCTTATCGCAAGAAGTGTAGATTTCGTCAATGGTCATTGGGGCCGCTCCCTCATCGTTGGTATTCAACTCGTCCTGATTCTCCACCCAGCTACGGGTAACTTCCTTTTCGCCAGGAGTGTCTGTACGTTGATAGGCTTCAAATGCCCTTTGGGTAACTACACCGTTTTGAACGGTAATGGTGGTTGTAGATCCAAAACCGAAAACAGAACTCTGTACCAGTGAAAACACATAACTATTGTTGAATTGTGCCTTCAATTGCCGCCACTGGGACAAACTTTGATCAAATTCAGAGGTAAAGGCGGTATCGTCGTTCTCACATGAAAATAGGGTCAGGGCCACGACGGCCAAGAAGATTCGTAAGGGTCTCATCTTTGTTTTTATTGTTAGATACCCCGGCTTGCCTTGGGTTGCGTGGAGCGCAGAACCCCCTAGCCTTAAGGAGCCAATTCAAGAAGCGCTATGGTATGTTCATTGTCCAAGAGCACCTTCCCATTTTTGACCATTACTTGGGTCTTTGAGTAGGTATCATATAATTTGGTGCCATCGCCGAAAAAGCCTTTGACCCAAAGCGATTTTTTCCCTTTGGGAAGATCTAGGCCTACCACCACTTTGTCCTTGTAATCCCCATCGGTATACATTCTGCTGAATACATAGGGCTTTTTTGCAAGGCGTTTGTGTTTCCCGGCGCCCACGGCAGGATGTTGTTTTCTGAAAGCGCCCAATTTTTGCCAATGATCCAATATTTTCCTGGTTTCGGGCAGACTATCGAGTTCTTCCCAATTCATAAAGGACCGCAGTGTAGCATCACCAACGCTACCGTCTATGGTTAGGCTTCTGGCGGTTTCATCCCCGTAATAGATTTGTGAGGCTCCCGGGGTCAATAGGAGTACGTTGGCAGCACGATAGGGTTTTTCCCTTTCCTTGTCGAACGGATTGCTATCATCATGGGAGGTAAGATAGTTGACCACGCTTTTTCCCTTTAACTTTGAGTTCAACAAGCTGTGGTACTTCTTGAATATGGTTTCGTACGCTTTGTCGGCATCGGTCTTTAGTTCAAAATTGATGAGGCTTTTAAATCCATAGTCGTAAAAGTCGACCTTTTTATCACCAAAGTTGAACGGCCGCCCTCCCGAAATACCGTAGTTATAAACTTCCCCTACCATGTAAAAGGGATTATCGTCCAAAATCTGGTTCGGATGTTTCTTTTTCCAGGTCTCAAAGGCGTGCGAAGCCTCTTGGTATAGCTCGGCCCAGGCCTGTTCATCAACATGCTTTACGGTATCTACCCTAAAACCGTCTATTCCAAGATCGTTCACATAGTCGGTCAACCATTTGATAATGTAGAATCGGGGGGCCCTTGGATGTCCGGTACGTTCAAAAAACAATTGTAGTTCATCGAGCTCAGCACTTAACCGCCCTTCGGCTTTCCATTTGGCGAGCAAAGGATCCGGAAGTTCCACGGCCTCATCGGAGGCGGTGTAGATATCGGGAAGATTGTCCACCAGTGTGCAGGCGGTGGTTGTTTCGTAGGTGGTAAATTGACAGGTAGGCTCGGTACGCACCCAGTCCGATGGCCAAACGGGATCTTCGTCCGTTACCGGACCGGTGTGGTTCAATACCACGTCCAACAAAACCCGTATACCTTTGTCATGGGCGGTCTTGACCAAGTTTTCCAAATCTTCCATGGTACCAAAATTGGGATCTAATGCGGTCCAGTCCTTGGTCCAATAGCCGTGATACCCATAACTGTTTCCAGTGCCTTCATCGGTATCCCCGTGTATCTGTTCCACTACGGGGGTGAACCATATGGCATTTACGCCCAATGAAGTGAAGTACCCATCTTCTATTTTTTCAATAATTCCTGCTATATCGCCTCCCATAAAACCTCGTAACACCCCAGTCTCATTATTTCGCTCAAAGTTCACATCGTTTTCGGTATTTCCGTTGTTGAAACGATCGGTCAACAAAAAATAGATATTGGCGCCTTCCCAGACAAAAGGGACTTCCCTTACCACTTCCGGAATGGAATCCAAGGCCATTGGGGTCGCGTTATTTGCGGCCTCTTTTTTTTCAGTTTTACAAGCGAGAAGGAGGGAGAAAATTACCGTGGCGAACAGCAGTTTTTTCATATGTATCTATTTTCTTTAAAACTATAAAATGATCGCGGAATTATAAAATTTATTTCTGGCAATTAAATTCAACGACATATTGGACTTAGGGCCTGGAAATGTGCATCTTAGAGGGAATCATGCAAAGTGCATCAAGCGGAACGGGGCACGGAAAATACTAGTTCTGTCGGTTAAGGACCTTATATTCCTCATAGCAGGCACTAATGGCATCAAGAATTTGAAGGTCATTCGCCGTGGTGATGAAGGATTTGGAGTAATTACAGTTGTTTAGGATATCATCGATATCCATTTTTTCCAACTGCAGCAATTCGGTAAGGGTCTCCCGATCGAATTTGGACGCCAAAAGGTCCCGAATTCTATCGTCTTCCTTTATTTTTCTCAGCTTTCGCATCTGATTGGGTTTTTTGCCGAACAAATTACGGAGCAGATCGGCGGGATTAAGAATGGCGCCCAATACCTTGGTGACCGCGCTTGGGTTTTTCTTGCCCGCTTCATAACCCACGTTTAGGCCCGAAATGCTGTACTGGTAGGCGTTGTTTACAGGAAGATTTTTTACATCGATTTCCAAATAGCCTGTAAGTTGAAAGGGTCTAAGAATGACTTCCTCCAACGCGTAGGCCAACTCTGTCAATTTTACCTTGGTATCCTTGAACTTGAACATATCGTTGGTGACCCTTATTTTTTGGGATTTAAAGCCCAGAAAAGAAAAGTATATTGTGTCGTTGACCGCTGCGGTAATAGAAAATTCTCCCCTTTTGTTGGTAATGGTACCCACTACTTTGTTGAGGTTCACCACATGGACGCTTTCCATGGGAAAGTCGGTCTGGGCGTTTACCACAACTGCGTTGAGTTCCTTATCTACGGTACTTTCCCCTGTTTCCTGTGAAAAACCAAAAAAACCCAGTGATAAGGCCAAACAAAGAAGTATATATTTCCTCATGTACGTGAATCCAATTTTAAAAGTACTAAACAAAATAAAAAAACACGCCATGGCGTGTTTTTTTAATATACAATTAACTAAAAGAATCCGTCTCTTTTTTTGCTCCTCCTTTTACCGGAGTGACTCGACTTTCCATGAGATGATTTTCTGTCTCTTCTCTTGCCCCTGCTTCTGTCGCGGTCCTTGCCACCGCCCCTGCTTCGATCTCTTCCACTTCTGCCACTACCCCCAGGGTTTTTGGAGACTTCCACATTTACGAACCTACCATCTACCTTAAAATCGGAAAAGGTCTGTAAAATAAGCTCCGTATGCTCGGCATCTGTATTGAAGAAGGAGAAACTGTCCTTAACATCTACCCGATATACATCATCCCTTCCAAGGCTCAAGGTGTCCTTTAGGAAATCCTTCAGCGACATCCAATCGTAATCATCCTTTTCACCTACATTGATGAAATAGCGCACGGAACCGTTGGAGGAAGCTTCCCCACGTTCGCCCTTACTTCGTTTTCGCTCACCATGTCCGTCAGTATCCACGGTATTCAGGTCTTTCGCCTTGTTGTAGTAATTATAGAAACGGCTAAACTCTACGGAAATAATTTTTTTGATGAGCTCATCGCGGTCAATGCCCTGTAATACATCGTTTATGGCAGGTAAATAATTGGCAACCTCTTCATTAATTTGAGTGTCCCTTATTTTACTGGCCAAATGGTACAATTGTATTTCGCAGATTTCCATCCCTGTCGGGATTTTTTTGGCAATGAATTTTTGTTTGATTTTGCCTTCTATGGACTTAATCTTTCGAAGTTCACTTCGGGTGACGATGACCATGGAAATACCAGATTTACCAGCTCTTCCCGTACGCCCGCTACGGTGGGTGTAGGTTTCTATTTCATCTGGTAATTGGTAATTGATCACATGCGTAATGTCATCTACATCAATACCTCTTGCGGCTACGTCCGTGGCCACAAGCATTTGAATCTGTTTTTTGCGAAAGGCATTCATGACCAAATCGCGTTGGTTTTGGCTCAGGTCCCCATGTAGGGCACCGGCGTTGTAACCATCTTCGATAAGCTTTTCAGCTACCTTTTGGGTATCCCGCTTGGTCCGGCAAAACACGACCGAAAAGATATCGGGATTGGTATCCGCCAGTCTTTTTAGGGTCGGATAGCGATCGCGTCCGCCCACAACATAGTACTCATGTTGTACCGTAGTGGCGCCCGCATTTTTATCACCTACCGTTATTTCCTTAGGATGGTGCATAAACTTTTTGGCAATGGTGGCCACTTCTTTGGGCATGGTGGCCGAAAACAACCAGGTAAATTTTTCGTCCGGTGTATTGGAAAGAATGTCCTTAATGTCCTCATAGAAGCCCATGTTCAACATTTCATCGGCCTCGTCCAATATGCAATAATCGATTTTGGAAATGTCCACGATACCACGGCCTATCATATCCTTCATACGACCTGGTGTGGCCACAACGATCTGTGCCCCCCGTTTTATCTGTTTGGCCTGCTCACTGATGCTGGCCCCGCCATAAATGGCAACGGTGTTCAGTCCCTTGATGTATTTTGAATACAACTTTAGTTCGTTGGTAATCTGTAAGCAGAGCTCCCGGGTGGGTGAAAGGATAAGTCCTTGTGTGGTTCTGCTACTGCTATCTATTTTTTGGATCAATGGGAAGCCAAAGGCGGCTGTTTTTCCGGTACCTGTCTGCGCAAGCGCTACCAGGTCGGTTTCATTTTCCAGTAAAATAGGGATTGCTTTTTCCTGTACTTCCGAAGGATTTTCAAATCCAAGATCGGTAACAGCATCCAATAGGGACTGTTCTAGCCCCAATGCTTCAAATTTTGTCATAATAGGTTTTACTAAATCGCAAATATTGTATGTTGCATAGAGCGATTATCGCTTAACCTTATTATGCCCAGCGCAACACATGCTATACCAGCGGCGTTAATTAAGCGGCAAAGGTAATGCTAATAATCCACATGGATGCTATGGAAATGAAATACTTGGCCGTTGACCTTCAGTTGACTAGCCCTGCGTTTTTAAATAGGTGATGAGGTGCTGTATGGCCCGCCCCCTATGGCTGATTCGGTTTTTTTCCGCCAAAGGCAGCTCGGCAAAGGTCTTGTCATAACCTTCCGGTCTAAAGATGGGGTCGTAACCAAAGCCCCTTCTACCGTGTTTTTCCGGGGTAATCTGTCCCTTTACGATTCCTGTGAACAGTTGGTTTTCAGTTCCTTTCTTCAGGGCGATCACTGTTTTAAATTGGGCAGTTCTATGCTTGCCCTTAAGGGCTTTTAGCAGTTTGTCCATATTGTCCTCAGCGCTTTTTTGTGCGCCGGCATAGCGGGCGGAATGTACCCCCGGGGCACCGTTCAAGGCATCTACCAATAGTCCGGTATCGTCTGCAAAACAGGGATATCCGTGATGATCGCTTACATGTTTTGCTTTTAGCAGGGCATTCCCTTCCAAGGTGTCCTCGGTCTCGGGAATTTCGTGGGAACATCCAATATCCTTTAATGATAAGAGTGAAATATGTCCGGGCAATAAACCTTTTACTTCCCTGAATTTATTTTGGTTGTGCGTGGCAAAAACGAGTTCCATGGAATAGATCTTATTTGGGCGGTGTGTGTTACCCGTTTAAAAATAGTAAATTTATGGCGCCTTGATTTAAGCTATGAAACTAAAAATTCCACCGGCGTTTATCTTTCTTTTTTTTGGATTGCTGATGTACCTCTTAAAGGAGTTCTTCCCCGTGGGCCAATTTGAATTTTTTGGGCGCCAATATTTGATAAAGATGTTGACATTTGTGGCCGTGGCGATTGTGGTGGTGGCCATGGTACAGTTTTTTAGGAGGCGGACCACTGTGGATCCCATGAGGCCGTCCAAAGCCACCTCTTTGGTCACCAAGGGTATCTATGCCTATTCCAGGAACCCGATGTACCTGGCCCTCTTGTTGCTTTTACTGGCTTGGGGACTTTGGTTGGGAAATGCTTTTAATACGTTGATTGCCGCAGGCTTTGTTTCGTATATGAACAACTTTCAGATCAAGCCGGAAGAAAAGGCACTTTCCCAACGTTTTGGAAAGGAATACCAACACTATTGTACGCAGGTAAGGCGTTGGTTTTAATTTTTGAATCAACGTATTAGCAGATACACTGATATATGAAAATATAAGCTTTTTAACTAATTTATTTAAATATTAGCTTTTTTGCTTATATTTTTATATATTAGCATTTTAACTAATAATATGACGGCAATAATCACGGGTGACATCATCAATTCAGAACATTACAAGGGTTCTAAATGGATTAAAGATCTTAAGGCCCATTTGTCCCAAATTGGGAAACATCCGACCGATTGGGAAATTTACCGGGGTGACGAATTTCAGCTAAGGTTACCACCGGCACAGGCACTACAGACCGCTGTACACATCAAGGCCCTCATTAAATCCGTCAAAGGGTTGGACGTACGCATGGGTATAGGTATCGGCACCGAGACCTTTACCGGAGAACGGGTGAGCGAATCCAATGGAACCGCCCACCAGCGATCTGGCCGCACCTTTGAAGCCCTAAAAAAACAAAAGCTGAATCTGGCCATTGCCACGGAGAACGAAGTCTACGATAAAACCATGAACCTGCTATTAAAACTGGCCCTCAATTTTATGGATGATTGGTCGCAAGTATCGGCAGAAATCGTAGCCCTGTCCTTGGAAATGCCAGAGGCCTCGCAACAGCAGGTCTCGAAGCAGCTTAACATTCAACAATCGGCTGTAAGTCAACGTCAAAAAAGAGCGCGATTGGATCTGGTCCTTGAGCTATTGGATTATTATACCCAAACCTTAAAACAACAGCACACATGATATTTTTCATCAAACTTCTATTGGCCCATCTTATAGGCGACTTTTTACTGCAACCTGCCCGCTGGGTGGTTCACAAGGAAGCGAACAAAGTGACTTCCAAGTATCTGTACCTCCATGTTCTGCTACATTTCCTTGTGACCATGGTCTTGCTCTGGGACCTTGCCTATTGGAAATTGGTAGGCATTATCACCCTTTCCCATTACCTTATCGATTTGGGAAAACTATATGCCAATCCTTATTTTAAGAACAAGAACATCCCCTTTTTTATAGATCAATTTTTACACCTTTTGGTCCTTTACGCTTGCGCATATTACGGCAACTTAGCGGAACATAGCCTATGGCTTATCTCCCAATTGGATTGGGGCTTGGTCACTGCGGTCACTTTTGTGACCTTTCCGGCCGCCATTGTCATGGGAAAATTGTTGGAGGGCTTTGCCAATCAGATAGAATTGGACCACAAATCCTTGCCCAATGCCGGGAAATATATAGGAATCATAGAACGGCTTTTTGTCCTGGTGTTCATTATCTTGGGCAGATGGGAGGCCATTGGCCTGCTCATAGCGGCCAAATCGGTCTTTCGCTTTAACGACCTTAAAGAAACCAATAATCGGAAACTTACCGAATATATCCTTATCGGTACGCTGGTAAGCTTTGGACTGGCCATTCTAACAGGGATTATCTATACCAGTGTTTAAATAAAACGGATTCGCAATGCGAAATATCACACTACTCCTTTCTCTTTTTTCCGTGCTGCAATGCACTGCGCAGTCTGCGTTCTTTACCACCGCGGATTCTGTTAAAATAGCCTACACCGATGAGGGAAAGGGTATCGCTGTCTTACTGATCCATGGTTTTATAAATTCCGGAAGTTCCTGGGACAAAACGGTGCTGAAAAAGGAATTGCTTGCAAACGGTTATCGGGTCATTGTTCCCGACTTACGGGGCAACGGATTATCGGACAAACCCCAGACAAAAAAGGGGTATGCCAAGGACGTGGAAGTACATGATATGAAGGCACTCGCAGATTATCTGAAGCTTAAGCAGTACATGGCCGTTGGGTATTCCAGGGGCAGTATAGTACTGGCGAAACTTCTGACTGTGGATAAACGCATTGTCAAAGGGGTTTTGGGAGGCATGGGCATTGATTTTAGCGACCCCAATTGGGAAAGACGAAAGATGTTCGCCGCCGCTTTTAATGGAAAAACGACCCCGGAGACCCAGGGTGCTGTAGATTACGCCAGATCGATCGGAGCCGACCTAAGGTCATTGTACCTGCAACAGGAATACCAACCGGTCACCCTTAAGGAAGAATTGGGGACCATTACGGCACAAACGCTAATTATATCGGGAGACTTGGATACGGATAACGGAGACCCAGGGGAGCTGCAACGAGCCATTCCAAAAAGCGGGCTTCAGATCGTAGCCGGAGATCACAATGGGACGTACAAGACCGAGGCCTTCTCCAGGAGGATTATTTCCTTTCTGGAATGAACCCATCAAATGCAAATTGCGATATCCTTAATTTTAGTATGTGATTTGCATCAAATCTGCATCAAAAGGGTCCCAAAGCTTCTTGCAAACCAATTTTAAGGACAAAACCAAAAAACGGACAGAATTAATCTTTACTTTTGAGGCTTAATTTTTTTTAAAGTATGATAGCCGTGGGCAGAAAGTACGTTTTCGATTTTGATAGTACCTTAACCAGGGTAGAAGCATTGGATGTTTTGGCCGAAATGACCCTGCAAGGAAGATCCAATAGGGAGGAAATTATCAATGAGATACAGAAAATCACGAATCTGGGTATAGATGGGGACATCTCTTTTACCGAGTCTCTGGAAAAGAGAATAAAGTTGTTGAAAGCCCATAAGAACGATTTGGAAGGTTTGGTGACCGAACTGAAACAAAAAATATCAAAATCCATCGAACACAACAAGGAGTTCTTCCAGAATTTCTCGGATGATATCTATGTAATCTCCTGTGGTTTCAAGGAATTCATAGATCCCATTGTGGAAGAGTACAACATTCCTTCGGATCGGGTATATGCAAACACCTTTAAGTTTGATGGGGAAGGCAATATCGTAGGTTTTGATGAGAAGAACGTACTGGCTTCGCATAACGGAAAGATCGAATGTCTAAAACGGCTTGATCTGGACGGTGAGGTACAGGTCATCGGGGATGGGTATAGCGATTATGTTATGCGCGAAGCGGGCATAGCCGATAAGTTCTTTGCCTATACCGAAAATGTACATCGGGAAAAAGCGGCGAACAACGCGGATCACGTAGCGCCCAATCTGGACGAGTTTTTGTTCGTGAACGATTTGCCCAGGAAAATATCCTACCCCAAGAACAGGATCAAAATACTCCTGCTCGAAAATGTGCATCCCGCTGCTTTTGATAACCTCTCCGAAGATGGATTTTCCGTAGAGCTCGTCCAGCACAGTCTTTCCGAGGAAGAACTTATAAAAAAAATTAAAGGGGTCCATGTCCTGGGCATTCGCTCAAAGACCCAGGTGACCCAAAAGGTTTTGGAAGCCGCCAACAAGTTATTGGTGGTAGGTGCTTTTTGTATCGGGACTACCCAAATAGATTTGGAGAGCTGTAAGCAGAAAGGGGTAGTGGTGTTCAATGCGCCCTACAGCAACACTCGTTCTGTGGTGGAACTCGCCATTGGTCAGATCATTATGCTTATGAGGCACGTGTTTCCGCGGAGCACTGAGATTCACAGTGGTCGGTGGAACAAGACGGCAACCAATTCCAGGGAGGTCCGGGGAAAAAATTTGGGTGTCATTGGATATGGCAATATTGGAAAACAGCTATCGGTACTGGCAGAAGCCATCGGTATGCGGGTGTACTATTATGATGTGGAAGATCGCTTGGCCCTGGGCAATGCCATTAAATGTGCTACCCTTGAGGATTTGCTCAGTGTTTCGGATGTAGTAACCCTGCACGTGGACGATAACAAAGCGAACAAGAATTTCATTGGAAATAGGGAGATCGGGCAAATGAAGGACGGGGCCATGCTGATCAACCTATCCAGAGGGTTCGTGGTAGATATTGAGGCCTTGGTTTCGGCTTTAAAAAGCGGAAAGCTCTCCGGGGCGGCGGTAGATGTTTATCCAGAAGAGCCAAGAAGCAATGGAGATTTTATTACCCAGTTGCAAGGCCTGTCCAATGTAATCCTTACGCCGCATGTGGGAGGCAGTACGGAAGAAGCGCAACGAAATATTGCCGATTTTGTTCCCAACAAGATCATGGACTACATAAATTCCGGGAATACGGTAGATGCCGTAAACTTCCCCAATATCCGTTTACCCAAGCAGAGCAATGCCCATCGTTTCCTGCATATCCACAAAAACGTACCGGGAATTATGGCAAAAATAAACGAAGTTCTGGCCAAGTACGAGATGAATATTTCAGGACAGTACCTATCTACCGATAGTGAAGTGGGCTATGTAATCACCGATTTGGACAAGGAATATAACAAGGAAGTCGTAAAGGCCTTAAAAAAAGTGGAGAATACCATAAAATTTAGGGTGCTGTACTAAAGCTCCCTATGGCAAGTCTTTATTGATGGTGATAGGGTTCGTTCCTCAAAATCGTAAAGGCACGGTAAATCTGTTCGGTTACGAACAAACGCACCATTTGATGGGACAATGTCATCTGCGACAGGCTTATTTTCCCGTTGGCCCGTTGGTAGACCGCTTCGCTGAATCCATAAGGCCCCCCAATGGCAAAGATCAGTTGTTTTACCCCCGAGTTCATTTTCTTCTGTAGATAGTCCGCAAACGCGATAGAAGTGTAGGAAGTTCCTCTTTCATCCCATAAAATCAACAGGTCTCCCCGGTCTACTCTTTTCAGTAGCGCTTCGCCCTCTTTCTGTTTCTGTTGCTGCTCCGATAGTGTTTTGGTATTTTTTAGATCCGGAACGAACTCGGCCTGAAATTTTACGTAATGCCGCAATCGCTGCTCGTATTCCGATATGAGGCGTTGTAGTTCGGCCTTATCCGTTTTCCCAAGGGCAAGCAGTTTTATGGTCATGTGCCAAAGTTAAAAACTTTCAATATATCCTATTTCTTTATTGGGCTTTGTTTTTAGTAAATTAGCACACACCAAATCGGTTGGAATGATTACAGAGGAACAATTCAATGAAGAGATACGAATAATTATAACAAACGCCATTCGGGAGGACGTGGGTGATGGGGATCATAGCTCTCTGGCCTGTATTCCGCCTTCCGCTACCGGAAAGGCAAAACTCCTGGTGAAGGACGAAGGGATAATTGCGGGTGTGGATTTTGCGGAAAAGGTCTTCTCATATGTGGATGGGGAACTACAAATGGAAAGCGTCATCAACGATGGGGAAAAAGTGGGCCATGGTGATGTTGCTTTTTACGTGCAAGGGCGTTCCCAGAGTATTCTAAAGGCCGAACGCCTTGTGCTCAATGCCATGCAGCGCATGAGCGCTATTGCCACTAAGACGGCCCATTTTGTAGACTTGTTGGAGGGTACCGGTGCCAAAATTTTGGATACCCGAAAGACAAGCCCTGGAATCCGTGCCCTGGAGAAATGGGCGGTGAAGATAGGTGGGGGAGAAAATCATAGGTTTGCGCTCTATGACATGATCATGCTAAAGGACAATCATATCGATTTTGCAGGCGGTATTACCGCTGCCATAAGCAAAACACAGGCGTATCTTCGCAAGACCAACAGAGATCTTAAGATTATAGTAGAGGCTAGGAATTTGGACGAGGTAGGGGAGATTCTCCGGTCCGATGGTATCTATCGCATTCTTTTGGATAATTTTAATTATGAGGATACCAGGGAGGCGGTGAAACGCATTGGAAACACCTGTCTAACCGAATCTTCCGGGGGCATCACCGAAAAAACCATACGCAAGTATGCCCAGTGTGGGGTGGACTACATTTCTTCAGGGGCCCTGACACATTCAATATATAATATGGACCTTAGCCTTAAAGCAGTGTAAATGTCGAAGGAAATAGAGGAAAAATTGGATAAGATTCCAGTGGTGAACTGGATCGTACGCCTATTGAAAAAAATTAAACTCCCGGCCTTCGAGGGACTTTCCTTCTACGATCTCATTGAGATGTATTTTTTTGGTATTGTGGCCGGTGCGCTGTCGACCCGGGCCAGTTCCATTGCCTTTAGCCTGTTTATGGCACTCTTCCCCCTGCTTATTTTTATGATTACCCTTGTTCCCTTTATTATTCCTTATGCCAGCGTGGGAAATGAGAATTTCGATGCACAGTTTCTACTGTTTCTGGAATCTTTTCTTCCCACGGCGACCGGGGAGTATTTCGGGGAAATTTATCAGCAGATCAAGGATCAAAAACGCGGTGGACTGTTGTCCTCTACCTTTGTACTTTCCATTTTTTTAATGACCAATGGGGTCAACGCCATTTTTGGCGGATTTGAAAACTCCTATCATATTGATCTTACCCGTAATTTTTTCAGGCAATATGTGTATGCCCTAATGGTTGGCCTGATCCTCTCTTTTTTGCTCATCATCGGTGCGGTAACCTACGTGTATTTCGAATTTTATATTTTGGAATATTTGAGCGAGTGGGCGGCAAAGACCCGGGGCTACGACCTTACCGAAAACGATATTGTGGGTGCACAAATAGGAAAGGTGCTTTTCTTTGTCCTACTATCTTATTTTACCACGGCCATCCTGTACTATTTTGGTACCGCCGAGGGAAAACAGGTGCGTTTTTTTTCCGCCGGGGCATTGATGACCACACTGCTATTTCTTTTAACCTCCTATCTGTTTGGTGTTTATGTGGAAAAATTTGCCAGATACAACGAACTTTACGGGGCACTGGGAGGATTATTGATCTTAATGGTGTACATCTGGTTAAATTCCAATATCTTGCTGCTCGGTTTTGAATTGAATGCTACCCTGAACTCCCTACGAAAAAATATAAGGCATAATGGCAAGAAAGAATAAGTTGCTCCTCATAGCTCTGTTATGGTGCTCTGTTCAAATGGCACAGGGCCAGAGCATTTTTGGAAAATGGATGACCATAGACGACCGCACGGACAAACCCAAGGCCATCGTGGAAGTGTATAAAAAGGATGGGGATATTCACGGCAAAATCCTGAAAATCCTGGAGGAGGGGAAAGAAAATGCCAAGTGCGTCAAATGCAAGGGAACTAAAAGGAACAAACCCATCGTGGGCATGCGGATAATCGAAGGCCTTAAAAAATATAAGGATGGCCAGTACAAGGGAAAGACCCTGTTTGACCCGGAACAGGCCATGACCTTTAGATGTAAGATCTGGCTGAATCCCAAAAACTCCAACGAGCTAAAGGTCAGGGGCTACCTCGCATTTTTATACCGTACGCAAACCTGGATACGTGTTGAAGATTAGAAGGTCATGGTGCTATGCAATACTTTGTCAATGTAGTCTTACCCATCCCCCTAGAAAAGCTTTTTACCTATAGTGTTTCTGAAGAAGAAGCGGAATTTTTACAGGTAGGGATGCGGGTCGCGGTTCCCTTTGGAAAATCTAAAATATACACTGGCCTAGTACACGATATCCATACGGAGCCCCCTGGGGTATACGAAGCCAAGGAAATCCATCAGATTTTGGATGAACATCCCATAGTGCATCCGGTGCAATTGCAGCATTGGTCTTGGATCGCGTCTTACTACATGTGTACCCTTGGAGAAGTCTTTAGGAGTGCGGTACCCAGCGCTTTTTTACTGGAAAGCGAAACGGTAATCCTAAAAAATGAGCGTACGGAAGTGGACGAAAGCCGATTAAAGGACGACGAGTTCCTGGTTTTTGAGGCTTTGCAACATCGATCTTCCCTCAGCGTGCAGGATATAAGCGACATCGTAGAACGGAAAAACGTCTTGCCCATTCTTAACCGCTTACTGGAGCGAAACGTTATCCTGCTTAAGGAGGAGCTCCAAGAACGCTATAAGCCCAAAATGGTACGGCATATTAACCTTGGGAAGGACTACCGCACCGATGCCGCCCTGGAACAGCTTCTGGAAAAACTGGTACGCGCACCTAAACAGAGTCAGGTGGTTTTGGCTTTGTTTCAGCTGCAGGGCGGGACAAAGAACCCCATCACCATACGCGAACTGGAGAAGGTCAGTGGTTGCTCGAGCGCCATAATCAAGGCTTTGATCGACAAAGGTATCCTTGAGGAACAACTACGACGGACCGATAGGGTCGTTTACCAAGGGGATGGGCTGGAGGTGCAGTCGAAAGGGCTTAATGAATACCAGGAAAATGCTTTAAATGAGATAAAGCAATCTTTTGAAAAGGAGAAAGTCGCACTCTTACACGGGGTAACGTCATCGGGAAAGACGGAGGTCTATGTCAAGCTCCTGGAAGCTTGTATAGCAACAGGAAAACAAGCCCTGTACCTTTTACCGGAAATTGCGCTTACTACCCAGCTGATTTCCAGGTTACAAGACTATTTTGGGGAAAAGGTTTCCGTCTACCATTCCAAATACAGCATACAGGAAAGGGTAGAGGTCTGGAACAATGTATTGATGGGCAAACCCAAGGCCCAGATCGTTATAGGTGCCCGATCGGCCCTCTTCTTACCGTTTGCAAATTTGGGACTGATCATCGTGGACGAGGAACACGAAGCCTCCTTTAAACAGTATGATCCAGCACCAAGATACCATGCCCGTGATGCTGCCGTTGTGTTGGGCAACTTGCATAAGGCCAAAATATTGCTTGGCTCGGCAACCCCCAGTATTGAAAGTTTTTACAACGTAAGTAGGGAAAAGTACGGCTATGCCAGTATCAAAAGACGGTATGGCGATGTGCTCATGCCCGAGATGGAATTGGTAGACCTAAAGGAGCAAACCAAAAAAAGAAGGATGAAGGGGCATTTTTCGGAACGCCTGTTGGAGGAGATTACGGAAACCTTGGACAACAGGGAGCAGGTTATTCTATTCCAGAACCGGCGGGGATATGCACCCATAGTGGAATGTACCACCTGTGGCCACTCCCCCCAATGCCCCAATTGCGATGTGAGTTTAACCTACCACCAGCACAGACAGCAGTTGCGTTGTCATTACTGTGGTCACCATATGGCCTTTCCCCAAAGTTGTGTAGCCTGCGGAAGTCCCACCTTGGATACCAAGGGGTTTGGAACCGAACAAGTGGAAAAAGAACTCCATGCCCTATTCCCGGAGGTCAAGGTAGGTCGTATGGACCTGGATAGCACCAGGGGGAAATACAGCTACGAGAAGATCATTTCGGCCTTTGAGGCCCAGGAACTTGATATTTTGGTAGGAACGCAGATGTTGACCAAGGGGCTCGATTTTAGACATGTGGGGCTGGTGGGCATTATGAACGCCGATGCCCTACTGAATTTCCCAGACTTCAGGGCCCATGAAAGAAGTTTTCAGTTATTGACCCAGGTGGCGGGTAGGGCAGGGAGGACCAAAAAGCGGGGCAAGGTCATTATACAGACCTATAATCCCTACCATCAAATTTTAAAGCAGGTATCTACGAATGACTATGATGGCATGTACAAGGAACAATTGTACGATAGGGAACAGTACCATTACCCTCCAACACATAGAATCATTAAAATTACGTTTAAACATAGGGATTACAACAAATTGAACGAAGCCTCCCTCTGGTTTGCCAAATCGCTCAGAAACCTTTCAAATATCCAAGTACTGGGGCCAGAGTATCCACCGGTAGCCAGAATACGCAACCAGTATTTAAAAAATGTCATTGTGAAGATGGCCAAACAGACCTCGCTTAGGCAAACAAAAAATAGCATTAAACGGATCGAAAAGTCGTTTAATGCTATTTCCCAGTATAAAGCAGTACGGGTAATCTATAATGTAGACTACGTTTAGTTCCTTCCTTAGACGTTGCTAAGGGCTTCTGCCAATTCGGTCTTTTTGTTTCTGCTCAGAGGAATCTGTCTTCCGCTAACTTCAACGTTCTTACTGTTGAATTTCTCCACTTTTTCCAGATTCACGATATAGGATTTGTGGATTCTAAGGAATTTCTCCTCTGGCAATTGCTGTTCAAAAGATTTCATCGTGGAAAGAATCACAATATTGGCCTCATCGGTAACCAATTTGATGTAATCGCCCAAGGCTTCGATCCACTTAATATCGTTTAGGATGACTTTCCTTTTCTTGAGGTTGCTCTTTACGAAGATATGCTCTTCGTCTTCGTTCACCCTGTGCATTTGTTCATATTTGGCTACGGCCCTTTTTACGGATGCATCAAAGCGAGCCATGGTAATGGGCTTGTGCAAATAATCCGTAACGTCGTAGTCAAATGCTTTGAGGGCGTAATCCGGTTTTCCTGTGATCAAAATCACCTGCGGACGATTTTCCAAGGATTCCAAAAGATCAAAGCCGCTTATGATCGGCATTTCAACATCGAGAAAAATTAGGTCTATCTCATTGTTTTTGATACCGTTCTTTGCTTCAATAGCATTGCTGTATTCAGCTACTAAAGCAAGATTTGGGTGGTTGTTCACGAGCTTGGCAACTGCCATCCTTTGCATGGATGAATCGTCTACAATTATACTGCGTAATTTCATAAAAGGGTTGATTTGTGGGGTTAAATCATCGACAAATTACCGAAAAAACAAGATTAACTGCAACAAAAGATGTAAACATTGCATTGTTTCTTGTGTAATTGGTCGTGACCATTGGTTTAAGTTTAGGTTAAGTTCGATTTTTATGATTATAGTACCTATAACGAAGATTTTTTCGTTTTCTTGTGATTAGTGTGAATAATTATTACTTTTGCGCTCCTAAAAATAGATATCAATATGAATCATTACGAAACTGTTTTCATTCTAAATCCCGTTCTATCTGACACTCAGATAGAGGAAACAGTTAAGAAATTTGAAAATTTTTTAACTAAAAATGGAGCCAAAATGGTCTCCAAAGAGGATTGGGGGCTCAAGAAATTGGCCTACGCGATCCAGCACAAAAAAAGTGGTTTTTACCATTTGTTCGAATTTACCGCTCCAGGTGAGGTAATTGCCGGTTATGAGCTAGAGTTTAGAAGGGACGAGCGTGTTATGCGTTTTCTTACCGTTAAATTGGACAAGCACGCAGTTGCTTGGGCAGAGAGAAGAAGAACCAAATTAAAAGCTAAAGCATAACAGTATGTCATCTATAGAACAACAGGCAAAAGGTAAAAAGGACGGGGAAATCAGGTATTTGACCCCTTTGAACATTGAGACCAACAAGCAAAAGAAGTACTGCCGTTTCAAAAAATCCGGAATTAAGTACATCGATTATAAAGACCCGGATTTCTTAATGAAACTGGTAAACGAACAAGGAAAATTACTTCCTAGAAGACTAACGGGGACCTCCCTAAAGTATCAACGAAAAGTGGCTACGGCCGTGAAAAGGGCGCGTCATTTGGCATTAATGCCCTACGTTGGTGATTTGTTAAAATAAAAAGAAGCTTGATTATGGAACTTATATTAAAGGAAGACGTACAGAATTTGGGCTTTAAAGACGATTTGGTCACCGTTAAGAACGGTTTTGGCAGAAACTATCTGATCCCGCGGGGACTGGCCATGCTGGCCACACCTTCGGCAAAGAAAGTATTGGCTGAAAACCTTAGGCAGAAAGCGCACAAGGAAAAGAAAATCGTTGACGAGGCCAATAAGCAGGCGGAAGCTTTGAAACAGCTGGAAATTAAGATTCCGGCAAAAGTAGGCACGGGCGATAAATTGTTTGGATCGGTTACGACCATAGATTTGGCCGCTGCGCTTGAAAAGGCAGGCCAAGAGGTCGATAAGAAATATATCAGTATAAAAGGGGGGGCTGTGAAAAGAACCGGCCCTTACAATGCTTCCATTCGTTTGCACAGGGAAGTGGTATTGGAACTCCCTTTTGAAGTAATTGCGGAGGCAAAGAAGTAACCAGTACTTCCGTGTTAATAACTTTTAAGGAGCTATGCATGCATAGCTCCTTTATTTTTTTCTTAAGTTAGCATTTACTTAAAACTTAATTAACAGCTAACTCCTATGAAAAAACTACTCCTCTTAAGCCTTGCGCTTGTTTTAACGGTATTTTCCGCGTATTCCCAGGTGACCACCTCAAACATACGGGGTACCGTGGTAGATGATCAGGACGCCCCTTTATTGGGTGCCAACATTGTAGCCATACATACCCCTACGGGTACCCGCTATGGCGCTATATCCAATGAAGATGGAAGATTCAATTTGCTGAATCTTAGGGTCGGTGGACCGTATGAGGTTACCATTTCCTATGTAGGGTTCCAGGACCAGGTAAGGAACGATGTGTTTCTTACCCTGGGTAAGACCTTTAACCTGAATGCAAAATTGGCTTCCCAAAGCCAGGCGCTGGACGAGGTTATCGTGGTTTCGGATCAAGCGGGTACATTTGGTAGCGATAGAACGGGGTCCGAGACCAGTATTGGTCGTAGGGAACTTACCCGACTGCCAACCATTACCCGTTCAGCACAGGATTTTACCCGTTTGGAACCTACCTCTGATGGTAATTCCTTTGGGGGACGTAATGAACAATACAATAACTTTTCCCTGGACGGATCCATTTTTAACAATCCCTTTGGTTTGGATGCCGCCACCCCAGGAGGGCAGTCCAACGCGCAACCCATTTCCCTGGACGCTATAGACCAGATTCAGGTATCCCTGGCACCTTATGACGTGACCCAGGCAGGCTTCACGGGGGCCGCGGTAAACGCGGTTACCAAAAGCGGTACCAATGAAGTAAAGGGCACCGTATACGGCTTTTTTAGAAACCAGGACCTGACCGGTAGCAAGGTGGAAGGCGAGGATATTTTTGTGCCAGACCTGACCCAGACCCAATACGGAATCAGCATTGGTGGCCCCATCGTAAAGAATAAACTTTTCTTCTTCGCCAATTTTGAGCGAGATCAGCGCGAGGATCTGGGATCTAGCTTCGTTGCCAATCGGGGACAGGCGGGGAACAATGTTTCCAGGGTCTCCGCAACGGACCTGCAGCTGGTTTCCGATGCCTTGGCCGGCTTGGGTTATGAAACTGGACCCTTTGAAGGATATACCTTGGACACGGAATCGGTCAAAGGCATCTTTAAGCTCGATTGGAACATAGACGATAACAATAGATTAGCATTGATATACAACTTCTTGGACGCCTCCCGCGACCTAACGGCTAACGAGTTCGCCATAGGAAGAAGGGGACCTGATGCCATAACGCTTCAGTTTGCCAATAGCGGGTATACGATCAACAATAGGATCAATTCCTTTTTGGCGGAATTGAACTCCAACTTGTCCAACGGTACGGCGACCAATAAGTTTCAAATTGGATATACCAAGTTCGAGGATGCAAGGGATCCCTTTTCCGCTCCTGCACCGGCCATCAATATTCAACAAGACGGGGTACGGGCCATTGTGGCGGGCCACGAACCGTTCTCCATCAACAACAGATTGGGGCAGGAGGTCTTCCAGATTACGGACAATCTCAACTTTTTTACCGGAGACCATACGTTTACCGTTGGTTTCTCTTTTGAACGTTTTGAATTCTTCAATTCCTTCAATTTGGGTGCTTACGCCTTCGGCGATAGCCGCGGCTTTGTAGGTGTTTTTGGTGACTTCCCAAATGTGGGCGCATTCTTGGATGCCGTGGATAATGGCTTAATAGGTGACGCATTGACCAATGCCCAAAACGTGTTTGACAGTAACAATGCCCTGGAGATAGGGGAGCCAGGAGGCTGGGCCTTGGCCGAGACCAATGTGGGGCAGCTCGCTTTTTACATTCAGGACGAATGGAATGTCACGGACAATTTTAAACTTACCTATGGGCTAAGGGCAGATAAGCCACTGTATTTCAATACCAGGGATTTGGTGCAGGAAAATATTGATCGCAAGGGCGGTCTGTTGGCCGATGGTGGTGGATATGCCCCGGATATACAATATTTTGATGAAAATGGGGATCCCGTATTCCTAAACAGTTTGGATTTACCGGACAATGATATCCTTTGGTCGCCCCGGGTAGGGTTCAACTGGGACGTCCATGGTGATCAGTCGGCACAGGTGCGTGGGGGATCGGGTATTTTCTCTGGTCGTTTCCCCTTTGTATGGGTAGGGAACCAGGTAGCCAATACCGATTTCTTCTTCTACACCCCCACCAATCCCAATTTTCAGTTCCCGCAGGTATGGCGGAGCAATTTGGGCATCGATTATCGCTTTGAGAACGGCATTGTGGCCAGTACGGATATCATCTATACGGAAGACCTGAACGCGGCCACGGTATTCAATTTTGGGGCAGGGACGCCTACCGGTACCTTACCGGGGGTTGACAGCAGGCCAATTTACCTGCCCGAAGATCGGGCACAGATCTTTGGTGGGCCCACCAATGCCTATGTATTCTCCAATGTGGATGTGGGCTATTCCTTTAACTGGTCCTTCAAACTGCAGAAACAGTTCGATAACAATTTCTTCGCCAGTCTTGCCTATAGCTTTCTGGAAAGCCGGGATGCCAATTCGCTGGGAGCGGAGATCAGTAGTGATATCTTTGACCTGAACCCTGTGCTGGGCAATGTGAATTCTGCCGCCACTTCGCCTAGTTTATTTGGTAACAAACATCGGATCATAGGACAATTGAACAAGTCCTGGAGCTACGGCGGGGATACCTGGGCCACTTCCATAGGGGCATTTTTTGAATATGCCCAGGGAGGACGTTTCTCGTATACCTATTCCGGGGATATCAACAATGATGGCTCGTTTACCAACGACCTTATTTTTGTTCCCACGGCCGATCAATTGCAACAACAGCAGTTTACAGGCGATGCCGCTGCGCAACGCGCAGCATTTGAGGCCTTTATTCAGCAAGACGAGTATCTGAACTCCAGAAGGGGAGGGTATGCTGGCCGTAATGATATCCTTAGACCATGGACCGGGCGCTGGGACGTTAAGGTGTTGCAGGATTTCAATTTTATGACCGGGGACAAGAAAAATACCATCCAATTTAGCATTGATGTCCTGAATCTCGGTAACCTCATTAATTCCGATTGGGGTGTGGTTCAAGATCCTTTGACCACGCAACCCTTGGGGGTTTCGATCGATGGATCAGGAAATCCGGTGTACAGTTTTGATACCTCACAGACCAGTACGTTTGTGAACAATCCGGATCTGGTGTCCAGATGGCAGATGCAATTTGGATTGCGCTACATCTTTAACTAAAGGAGAAATTAAAATGTGAAAAAGCCCTGACAATGTCGTCGGGGCTTTTTATTTTTGCCGGATGAAATATGCCCGACTCACAAAACAGCAATTGGAGGAATTGCAAGCCGAATTCATTAATTTTTTGGCCACCCAGTCCATTACGGCAGAGGAGTGGAACACCCTAAAGAAAGAAAAGCCACAAGTGGCCGAGGAGGAATTGGACGTCTTTAGCGATTTGATATGGGAGGGTGTATTGACCAAGGTGACCTTCTTGGAAAACATTTCCGCCCAGCATATGCATTTGTTTCACTTGACCGAAAAGGAGATGAAACTCATTTCCATAAAGGTGATGAATCCGGATATTGACCTGGGAACAGAGCAAGGCTTTACATGGTTCAAGAACAATTACCAGTCCGATTTTGTGGAATATCTCACTGCCTCAAAAGCGTATACGGACGACAAGAATCTGGATAAGTTTACCCTTATACAACAGGGTGCGGTCATTACCAAAGGCGAATTGTACCAATGGTTTGACAATATCATCGGATAAAGCGGTCTCCCCGAACGCAGTCGAGGGGTTTTGAACGCGATACCGATTACAAAGTGTTTATATTTGTAATAGAACAGTACTACATGGCAAAAAAACCAAGCATACCCAAGGGCACAAGGGACTTTTCCCCTGCCGAGCTCATTAAACGCAACTACATTTTTGATACGGTCAAAAAACACTTTCAGCTTTTTGGCTTTCAACCCATAGAGACCCCTTCCTTTGAAAATTTGGACACTCTTATGGGCAAATACGGGGAAGAGGGCGATCGCTTGATCTTTAAGATATTGAACTCGGGAGACTATATCAGCAAGGTAGATGATGTAACCTACAGCTCCAAGAAATCGAGTTCCCTGACCCCCAAGATTTCGGAAAAAGCGCTTCGGTACGATTTAACCGTTCCCTTTGCGCGTTATGTGGTGATGCATCAAAACGAGCTAGATTTTCCTTTTAAGCGTTACCAAATTCAGCCGGTATGGCGGGCAGATCGCCCCCAAAAAGGCCGCTTTCGCGAATTTTACCAATGCGATGCCGATGTGGTGGGTGCCAACTCGCTCCTACAGGAAGTGGAACTGATCCAATTGTATGATTCCGTTTTCACGGATCTCCAGTTGCACGGGGTAACACTTAAAGTGAATCACAGAAAAATATTATCGGGAATAGCCGAAGTTATCGGGGCAAAGCATCTGTTGACCGATTTTACGGTAGCCTTGGATAAGTTGGACAAGATTGGGGAAGAAGGGGTTAAAAAGGAAATGTTGGACAAAGGCATCCACGAAAATGCCATTGCGCTGGCAGCGCCCTTGTTCTCCCTTTCGGGTTCAAATACAGATCAGTTGGATACCCTGGCCGCCCTCCTGAAGGATTCTGAAGAGGGGTCTAAAGGGATAGCGGAATTAAGGGAAATCCTCCAGACTGTGGAGGCACTTGGATTGCGCTCCAGCACCCTTGCCATTGATGTTACCCTGGCACGCGGACTTAACTACTATACAGGGACCATTTTTGAGGTGGCCCCACCCAAAGGCGTGGCCATGGGCTCTATTGGAGGAGGTGGACGATATGATGACCTAACAGGAATCTTTGGCCTGAAGGAGGTAAGCGGTGTGGGCATATCCTTTGGTCTAGATCGGATTTACCTCGTGCTGGAAGAGTTGGGGCTTTTTCCAAAGGCCCTGCAACGATCTTTGGATGTACTTTGTGTCAATTTTGGGGGGCAGGAGGCCTTGGAGGCCTTAAAACTGGTAGGTAAGCTACGTTCCACTGGAATCAAGGCGGATCTTTATCCCATAGCAGCTAAAATGCAAAAGCAGTTTAAATACGCCAACAACCGAAAGGTTCCCTACGTGATTTCTATTGGAGCACAGGAACTTGCCGACAATTCCTTTGTTGTGAAGAACATGGTAAATGGGGAGCAGCAGACTTACCCCTTGGATAACCCCCAAGCTTTTTTAGAGACCCTGTAGTTTTTTTTGTATTTCGGAAACCACCTTGGTGTAGTAATCTGTAGAGCTGGGTACGTAGCGGTCCGAGCTATGCTCCCGGGCAAATTGGTCCAATGGGATCAAGCGCAAGGCTTCCACTTCGCTTTCTTGTTTCCTTAATTGTGCCAGCGGGACTTTGAGCTCACATAAAAAACTGTGGTGAAACTCGCGATCGATCAGGGTTTCGCTATGGCTATGGAACGCTTTGAAAAAGCCGATTTTTTCCAGGTCTTTTGCTTCAATTGCCAGTCCAATTTCTTCCTGCACCTCCCGTAGGGCAGCAAGGGCAATCTCCTCACCGGCTCCTATATGCCCGGCCACGGAAACATCCCATAAAAGTGGAAAGGTACTTTTGTTCCTCCCCCGCTGTTGTAACAATATGCGCCCATCTTGTGTGTAGAACCAAACATGGATGGTGGGGTGAAACAGTCCTTTTCTATGGGCCTCCGACTTCATGGCCGTTTTGCCCGTAGGAGTACCGTCACTATTCAGAATGTCTATTAGTTCATCCATAGATCGGATTGAAAAAAAGGAAACTAAGCACTGCTCTTTTTTTAAAGAGTGATGGCCGCCCCGGGCAGACGATACGGTTATTCGTCAAAGTAACTGAACGTCTCCCCGGCTTTAATGGTCAACAAGGTTTCGTAGATCAAACGGATTACGTTTTCCACATCGTCCTTGTGTACGGTCTCTACCGTGGTGTGCATGTAGCGCAAGGGTAGGGATATCAGGGCAGAGGCAACCCCACCATTACTGTATGCAAAGGCGTCGGTATCCGTACCTGTGGAACGGGAAGCCGCCATACGCTGAAAGGGGATTTTCCGGGCTTCGGCAGTTTCAATAATCCGCTCACGCAGCTTGTTCTGCACTGCGGGCGCATAGGATATTACAGGGCCCGCACCCATCTCCGTATGCCCTTGTACTTTCTTATCGATCATCGGTGTGGTGGTGTCGTGGCATACATCGGTTACTATGGCCACATTGGGTTTTATGGTCTGGGTAATCATTTCCGCGCCACGCAATCCTATTTCTTCCTGTACCGAGTTGGTGATGTATAGGCCAAAGGGTAACTCTTTCTTATTTTCATGTAGCAATCTGGCCACTTCGGCTATCATAAAGCCACCTGCGCGGTTATCCAGGGCCCTGCAGACAAACTTGTCCTTGTTCAGCACGTGGAATTCGTCCGGATAGGTGATGACACAGCCCACGTGCACACCCATTTTTTCAACTTCCTCCTTGTCCTTGGCCCCGATGTCAATACAAATGTTGTCCAATTTGGGCGGTTCTTCCTTGGCCTTGTTCCTGGTGTGGATGGCGGGCCATCCGAAAACCCCTTTTACGATTCCTCCCTTGGTGTGGATGTTCACCCATTTGGATGGGGCTATTTGGTGGTCGCTTCCTCCATTTCGGATAACATAGAGAAGGCCGTTATCCGTAATATAGTTCACATACCATGAGATTTCGTCAGAATGTCCCTCAATGACCACCTTGTAGGGAGCATCCGGATTTATAACGCCTACCGCGGTGCCATAGGTGTCCGTAATGAAGGTGTCCACATAGGGTTTTACATAATCCATCCACATTTTTTGCCCTTCCCATTCATAGCCTGTAGGGGCAGCATTATTAAGGTACTTCTCAAAAAAACCAAGCGATTTTTTGGTAATGATCTTCTTTGCACTCATGTACGTATGTTTTATAGCTGCAAACTTAGCAATATTCACTTTTATTTAATAATATCGTCAGATGTTTATCGTTAATTTTGGCATGGCTTTTTCTTTTACGGTCTTATGAGGAAAGAAGTATTTGTGGTTGTTTTGGGATTGATGGGTTTCTTTGGTTGTGCGCAAGTAAAGGAAAAGCCCTTGGATTCCATAATGGAAAAATACATTATTCTGGAGGGCGACTCCCTAGTGCAGAGTTCCATTCCCTTGGACGAGGTCTATATTTTTGGCAAATTGGAGTTTGCCAATTACAAGGAAAAGCTCCGGTACTACATTTTGAGGCGTAAGACCATTAAAGTATATCCCTATGCAAAATTGGCCTCGGAACGGTTAGTGGAGCTGAACGATAGTTTGGCGAAGATAACGAAGCGGCGCAAGCGGAAAAAGTATACCAAGGAGGTGCAGAAGTATATTGAAAGTGAATTTTCGGAAGAGCTCAAGAAACTAACGCGTACCGAAGGGCAGATTTTGGTAAAGCTGATTTACCGGCAAACCGGGAAGACGGCATTTAACTTGGTAAAGGAGTTGCGAAGCGGTTGGCGCGCCTTCTGGTACAATACCACGGCAAAGTTGTTTAAGATAAGTATTAAGGAGGAGTTTCATCCGGATGAGATCCATGAAGACTACCTTATAGAGGACATTCTGCAGCGGGCTTTTGCGGCGAATAAGTTGGAACGACAGGAATCGGTCCTGGATTACGATTATGCCTCCCTTACCAATAAATGGAACCTGGATCGGAAGCAAAAAAAATAGTTGCATAGAAGATTAATTTCCATTACATTTAATACCCTTTTTTTGGCACTTTTTTTTTGTGCAATATTCTAGTTTAGAATACATTAAAAATGGGCCTAAAAAAAAAGATCAAAAATTACTGAAATTATATTTTTTATTTAAAAAACGGTTATATATTTGCACCCGCTTTCGGGCGGAGATTTAAGGTTAGTTCATTGAAATATTGGATCGACAGCTTGGTCGGCGCGTTTGCGCGGGCCAACGATAAGGAACATTAAGAACAACAAAGGTTCATGGGCCGGGGGCTCTTGGGTCGGAATCTTATTTATAAGACAACGATGAAGAGTTTGATCCTGGCTCAGGATGAACGCTAGCGGCAGGCCTAACACATGCAAGTCGAGGGGCAGCATTTCCAGCTTGCTGGAAGATGGCGACCGGCGCACGGGTGCGCAACGCGTATAGAACCTGCCCCTTACCGGGGAATAGCCCAGGGAAACTTGGATTAACGCCCCATGGTATGGAAGTACGGCATCGTACCTCCATTAAAGGTTACGGTAAGGGATGGCTATGCGTCCCATTAGCTTGATGGTAGGGTAACGGCCTACCATGGCGACGAT